>NZ_JAWHPL010000021.1:0-721798 GCF_032587875.1 Pseudomonas syringae group sp. 243L2 | reverse complement strand
GTATGTAGAAATACGGGGCCATAGCTCAGCTGGGAGAGCGCCTGCCTTGCACGCAGGAGGTCAGCGGTTCGATCCCGCTTGGCTCCACCACTTACTGCTTCTGTTTGAAAGCTTAGAAATGAGCATTCCATTGATCCTGACGATCAGTGCATGAATGTTGATTTCTAGTCTTTGATTAGATCGTTCTTTAAAAATTTGGGTATGTGATAGAAAGAAATAGACCGGGCACCTCTTTCACTGGTGTGTGTCCGGGCTAAGGTAAAGTTTGTGAATGCAAACTTTCGGCGAATGTCGTCTTCACAGTATAACCAGATTGCTTGGGGTTATATGGTCAAGTGAAGAAGCGCATACGGTGGATGCCTTGGCAGTCAGAGGCGATGAAAGACGTGGTAGCCTGCGAAAAGCTTCGGGGAGTCGGCAAACAGACTGTGATCCGGAGATGTCTGAATGGGGGAACCCAACCATCATAAGATGGTTATCTTGTACTGAATACATAGGTGCAAGAAGCGAACCAGGGGAACTGAAACATCTAAGTACCCTGAGGAAAAGAAATCAACCGAGATTCCCTTAGTAGTGGCGAGCGAACGGGGACCAGCCCTTAAGTTGTATTGAGATTAGCGGAACACTCTGGAAAGGGTGGCCATAGTGGGTGATAGCCCTGTACGCGAAAATCCCTTTGCAATGAAATCGAGTAGGACGGGGCACGAGAAACCTTGTCTGAATATGGGGGGACCATCCTCCAAGGCTAAATACTACTGACTGACCGATAGTGAACCAGTACCGTGAGGGAAAGGCGAAAAGAACCGCGGAGAGCGGAGTGAAATAGATCCTGAAACCGTATGCGTACAAGCAGTGGGAGCCCACTTGTTGGGTGACTGCGTACCTTTTGTATAATGGGTCAGCGACTTATTTTCAGTGGCGAGCTTAACCGAATAGGGGAGGCGTAGCGAAAGCGAGTCTTAATAGGGCGTCTAGTCGCTGGGAATAGACCCGAAACCGGGCGATCTATCCATGGGCAGGTTGAAGGTTGGGTAACACTAACTGGAGGACCGAACCGACTACCGTTGAAAAGTTAGCGGATGACCTGTGGATCGGAGTGAAAGGCTAATCAAGCTCGGAGATAGCTGGTTCTCCTCGAAAGCTATTTAGGTAGCGCCTCATGTATCACTGTAGGGGGTAGAGCACTGTTTCGGCTAGGGGGTCATCCCGACTTACCAAACCGATGCAAACTCCGAATACCTACAAGTGCCGAGCATGGGAGACACACGGCGGGTGCTAACGTCCGTCGTGAAAAGGGAAACAACCCAGACCGTCAGCTAAGGTCCCAAAGTCATGGTTAAGTGGGAAACGATGTGGGAAGGCTTAGACAGCTAGGAGGTTGGCTTAGAAGCAGCCACCCTTTAAAGAAAGCGTAATAGCTCACTAGTCGAGTCGGCCTGCGCGGAAGATGTAACGGGGCTCAAACCATGCACCGAAGCTACGGGTATCATCTTATGATGATGCGGTAGAGGAGCGTTCTGTAAGCCTGTGAAGGTGAGTTGAGAAGCTTGCTGGAGGTATCAGAAGTGCGAATGCTGACATGAGTAACGACAATGGGTGTGAAAAACACCCACGCCGAAAGACCAAGGTTTCCTGCGCAACGTTAATCGACGCAGGGTTAGTCGGTCCCTAAGGCGAGGCTGAAAAGCGTAGTCGATGGAAAACAGGTTAATATTCCTGTACTTCTGGTTATTGCGATGGAGGGACGGAGAAGGCTAGGCCAGCCTGGCGTTGGTTGTCCAGGTTTAAGGTGGTAGGCTGAGATCTTAGGTAAATCCGGGATCTCAAGGCCGAGAGCTGATGACGAGTGTTCTTTAGAACACGAAGTGGTTGATGCCATGCTTCCAAGAAAAGCTTCTAAGCTTCAGGTAACCAGGAACCGTACCCCAAACCGACACAGGTGGTTGGGTAGAGAATACCAAGGCGCTTGAGAGAACTCGGGTGAAGGAACTAGGCAAAATGGCACCGTAACTTCGGGAGAAGGTGCGCCGGTGAGGGTGAAGCATTTACTGCGTAAGCCCACGCCGGTCGAAGATACCAGGCCGCTGCGACTGTTTATTAAAAACACAGCACTCTGCAAACACGAAAGTGGACGTATAGGGTGTGACGCCTGCCCGGTGCCGGAAGGTTAATTGATGGGGTTAGCGCAAGCGAAGCTCTTGATCGAAGCCCCGGTAAACGGCGGCCGTAACTATAACGGTCCTAAGGTAGCGAAATTCCTTGTCGGGTAAGTTCCGACCTGCACGAATGGCGTAACGATGGCGGCGCTGTCTCCACCCGAGACTCAGTGAAATTGAAATCGCTGTGAAGATGCAGTGTATCCGCGGCTAGACGGAAAGACCCCGTGAACCTTTACTATAGCTTTGCACTGGACTTTGAATTTGCTTGTGTAGGATAGGTGGGAGGCTTTGAAGCGTGGACGCCAGTCTGCGTGGAGCCAACCTTGAAATACCACCCTGGCAACTTTGAGGTTCTAACTCAGGTCCGTTATCCGGATCGAGGACAGTGTATGGTGGGTAGTTTGACTGGGGCGGTCTCCTCCTAAAGAGTAACGGAGGAGTACGAAGGTGCGCTCAGACCGGTCGGAAATCGGTCGTAGAGTATAAAGGCAAAAGCGCGCTTGACTGCGAGACAGACACGTCGAGCAGGTACGAAAGTAGGTCTTAGTGATCCGGTGGTTCTGTATGGAAGGGCCATCGCTCAACGGATAAAAGGTACTCCGGGGATAACAGGCTGATACCGCCCAAGAGTTCATATCGACGGCGGTGTTTGGCACCTCGATGTCGGCTCATCACATCCTGGGGCTGAAGCCGGTCCCAAGGGTATGGCTGTTCGCCATTTAAAGTGGTACGCGAGCTGGGTTTAGAACGTCGTGAGACAGTTCGGTCCCTATCTGCCGTGGACGTTTGAGATTTGAGAGGGGCTGCTCCTAGTACGAGAGGACCGGAGTGGACGAACCTCTGGTGTTCCGGTTGTCACGCCAGTGGCATTGCCGGGTAGCTATGTTCGGAAAAGATAACCGCTGAAAGCATCTAAGCGGGAAACTTGCCTCAAGATGAGATCTCACTGGAACCTTGAGTTCCCTAAAGGGCCGTCGAAGACTACGACGTTGATAGGTTGGGTGTGTAAGCGCTGTGAGGCGTTGAGCTAACCAATACTAATTGCCCGTGAGGCTTGACCATATAACACCCAAGCAATTTGAGTGGACTTCCTGACAGGAGCATCAGATTGCGGTGACTGTGAAGATGACACGAACCGAAAGTTTGCGTCACAAACGCACCGAGTTATCACATACCCGATTTGCTGAAGCGCGCCGCAAGGCACGACTCGGTACCCGAATTTCTTGACGACCATAGAACATTGGAACCACCTGATCCCATCCCGAACTCAGTAGTGAAACGATGTATCGCCGATGGTAGTGTGGGGTTTCCCCATGTGAGAGTAGGTCATCGTCAAGATTAAATTCCAGAAACCCTCATCGCTTACGCGTTGAGGGTTTTTGTTTGTCTGGCGCGTTAAAGTATTTTCGTACCGTGTAGATATAAAAAAACCACCTGGTCGAGGTGGTTTTTTATTTTCAGGGAGAATCAATCCCCGCGGTATTCGCACCCACTGGTGCAGGTCTCGTGAATACGAACGGCGGACAGCTCAGGCAGCAGGGGCTTCAGCTCATCCCAGATCCATTTCGCCAGGTTTTCGCTGGTTGGATTCTCAAGGCCCGGGATGTCATTCAGGTAATTATGATCAAGGCGTTCATACAGCGGTTTGAAAATAGCCTTGATTTCCGAAAAGTCGCGGATCCAGCCTGTGTGAGGATCAACCTTGCCTGCCAGATGTATGCCGACACGAAACGAATGGCCGTGCAGACGTCCACACTTGTGCCCCTCTGGTACGTGAGGGAGGCGGTGTGCTGACTCGAAGGTAAACTCTTTGAAAATTTCCACTGTGTATTGGCCCCGGAAAAATGGCGATCGCAGACGCGATAAATGCAGTCGACGAGTTTAACAGCAATGGCCTGAAACTCCATGCAGGGCTTGGGTGTGACGATTCTTTCAAGTGCGATTGATGGCACTCGGCCAGATTAATTCAGTTTGAGTTAAGTTGTACGGGGTAAGGTAATCGCCATAGAAGCATCGACCGCTATGGACACCTCCAGTAATGAAAACGCTGACAACCCTGCTGACGGCCCTGACATGTGTTCTGACGTCTTGTGTCATCCAGGCGCGTGGTGTCGATCCGCAGGAGGTATTGCGCCTCAGTAATGCCGGCACTCTCCAGTCTGCTGAAAAGCTCGATGCTAACGCCCTCAGCAAGCACCCTGGTGCCAGCATTCTTGATACACAGTTCAAGAATATATACGGCAGGTACGTTTACAATGTCGAGCTGCGTGACAAGCACGATATTGAGTGGGTTCTAGAAATAGACGCCGCTACGGGCCAGGTCTACAGGAATCATCAGGATAACTAATGAATGTCGACAAGCGTCTCTGTGTCATCCTTGGTTTAAGTCTGACCTGCTCTTTTGTCTATGCCAGAGATCTGAACCAGGATGAAGCGCTCAGTCTGCGGCAGCGTGGGGTGATACTGCCTCTCGAACAGTTTATCGAGCGCGCGCTGGGTCTTCATCCCGGCGCTCGCCTGCTGGAGGCTGAGCTTGAGGAAAAAAATAACATGTACGTGTATGAATTTGAGTTGTTGACCCCGCAGGGTGTTGTCCGTGAGCTCAAGTTCGATGCGCGCGATAGCCGATTGCTGAAAGACGAGGATGATGACTGATGCGCCTGCTACTGGTTGAAGACCATGTTCCTCTCGCGGATGAGTTACTCGCTGCGCTGGGACGGCAAGGCTACGCAGTCGACTGGCTGGCTGACGGTCGTGACGCGGTTTATCAAGGCGCAACCGAGCCCTACGACCTCATTGTTCTGGATCTGGGATTGCCCGGCATGCCCGGGCTTGAGGTTCTCCAGCAATGGCGCGGCAAGGGCCTGGCTACCCCCGTACTGATTCTGACGGCACGAGGTTCGTGGTCAGAGCGTATAGAAGGCTTGAAGGCGGGGGCTGACGATTACCTGACCAAACCTTTTCATCCTGAAGAACTACAGTTGCGTATTCAGGCCCTGTTGAGGCGTTCGCACGGGCTTGCCAACCAGCCAACCCTGGAGTCTGCCGGCCTTAATCTGGATGAAGGTCGCCAGAGTGTCAGCCGGGATGGCGTTGATATCCAGCTCACGTCTGCAGAGTTTCGTCTGCTGCGCTATTTCATGCTCCACCCTGGACAGATTCTCTCCAAAAGCCATCTCTCTGAGCACTTGTACGATGGCGAAAACGAGCGTGACTCCAATGTCATCGAGGTCCATGTCAATCACCTGAGGCGCAAACTAGGCCGCGCAGTGGTCGAGACACGCCGTGGCCAAGGCTATCTGTACGGCGGAGCCGGAGGTTGAAATCCATACAACGGCGTCTGAGCCTGGGTCTTATCGCCGTTATGGTCGTTGTCGGCCTGGTGATGGCGCAGACCAGTCTCTGGTTGTTTGAAGTGGGCCTGCAGCGCTATCTGGAGTCTGGCTTACGCAATGAGAGCGAGAACCTGCTGGTGGCGCTGGTGCGGGGTCCTGCCGGGCTGCAACTGGATGAACATCGTTTGTCGGGTGCTTATCAGCGTCCGCTGTCCGGCCACTATTTCCGCATGGACTTGCCGCATGGCCACTGGCGCTCCCGTTCTTTGTGGGATTTTGAGCTGCCTCAGCCTGGGGTGGGGTTGCACGCTAACCTTGAGCTCGGCAAGACCGGGCAATCGCTGTTGATGCTGACCAGCGAATACCGAAAGTTCGGCAAGCAGATTTCAATTACCGTCGCCCAGGATTACACGCCGGTCAGGGCGAGCTTTCGTCTCATGCAGCAGATCGGGCTTGGGCTCGGCCTCGCGGCGCTGATCCTGGTGCTGGTTTTGCAGCGCATCACTGTGCGCAGGGCGCTTCGTCCCCTGGAAACCGTTCGCGAACAGATCTTCCAGCTTCAGCAGGGTCAGCGTTCGCAACTGGACAATCAGGTTCCCCTTGAGCTTGAGCCCCTTGTGGCTCAGATCAACCACCTGCTTGCGCATACTGAAGACAGCCTGAAACGCTCACGCAATGCACTGGGCAATCTGGGGCACGCCTTGAAGACACCGCTTGCGGTATTGCTCAGCCTGGCCCTCAGTGGACAGCTGGACGGCAACCCGGCACTGCGCAAGACGTTGCAGGAGCAATTGGAAAATATCCGTCTGCGTCTGGAGCGTGAACTCAATCGGGCCCGTCTTTCCGGGGACGCGCTGCCCGGAGCCCGTTTCGACTGTGATGCTGAACTGCCCGGGTTGTTTTCCACGTTGGGCATGATTCATGGTGCTCACCTTCATTTGGTCAACGATGTCGAAGCAGGCATGCACCTGCCGTGGGACCGGGAGGATATCCTCGAATTGCTGGGCAACCTTCTGGATAACGCCTGCAAGTGGGCCGACAGCGAAGTGCGTCTGAGCATTTTCAGTCAGGCTCAGGGCTTCAGCCTGCTGGTGGACGATGACGGGCCCGGTATTCCGGAAGCGCAGCGCGCAGAGGTGTTCAGCCGTGGCGCTCGCCTTGACGAGCAGATTACCGGTCATGGCCTGGGCCTGGGGATTGTGCGCGATATCGTTGAGGCCTGGGGCGGCCAACTGCAGTTGCAGGAGAGCCCCGCTGGAGGGCTTCGCGTACGCATTGATCTTCCCGAGCGCACTGCTCCATAAGTTGCCAGCCTGCAACTCTCAGAGTGTTCATACAAAAAAATACGCCAGGTCTTAATGTCCGTCGGATGCCGCCGATAGCCTGACAGGTATCTCTGACTCATAAAAATAACCATAAGGCCACTCCTATGCGTCTCAGTCTGAAAGCCAAGGTTCTGTCGCTGGCAGTTCTGCCGGTTCTGATATTTGCGCTGGTGATCAGTGCTACCACGGTGTTCATGCTGCACCGACAGGCCGAGCGCGAGGTCAGCGATACGCGAGAGCGTTTGCTCTCTGAAGCCAAAGCAACGTTGCAGAACTACGTTGCGATCGCCATGACGGCCATCAAGCCGCTTTACGAGGCGGCAGCGCCGGGTGATGAAACTGCGCGCGCTAATGCGATCAAGCTGCTTTCTTCCATCAGTTATGGCAAGGATGGTTATATCTTTGGCTATGACTCTCAGGTAATCCGGATATTCCGTAGCAACAGTCCTGATGGCGTGGGCAAGAGTTTCAATGACGCCCGCGATGCGAACGGGGTCTACATCAACCGCGAACTGGTGGCGGTCGGCAAGGCGGGCACTCACTATGTGATGTACTCCTCGGCCCTGCCTGGCAAGACTGAACCTGTGCCCAAGATTGGCTACACGGATTATCTGCCAAAGTGGGATCTGATCATCGGTTCTGCCGTCAATATAGACGGCATTGACGCTAAAGTTGCCGAAGTCAGGCAGAACGTCGAAGCGCGCCTGAAGGAAATGCTGTACAGCATTTTGGGTATCACCGTCCTGGTGCTGGTCATCATTGGCGTCATCGGGATATTGATGGCCGGCACTCTGCTACGTCCGCTCGGTTTGATGAAAAACAATCTGGATGACATCGCGGCGGGTGAAGGCGATCTGACTCGGCGTCTGGCCATTACCAGTAATGACGAGCTTGGTGATCTGGCTGGTTCGTTCAACCGGTTTGTCGACAAGATCCACGGTATGGTTCGTCAGGTCAGTGAAATGACCGGGCAACTCAATGGACTGGTCGGAGAAGTGTCATCCCAGGCACAGCGCTCGGAAACCGCCATGGACCGTCAGCGCCACGAAACAGATCAGGTGGCGACCGCAATCAATCAGATGTCGGCTGCGGCTCAAGAGGTCGCCAAGAGCGCGCAGGGTGCCTCCGTGGCTGCTCAGCAGACCGACGAGCAAGGGCGCGCCGCCAAGCGCGTTGTGGATGGCAGTATCAGACAGATTCATGCGCTGGTAGACGACATCCGCAAAAGTGGCTCGTCACTGGATGTTCTGCAAAAGGACGTTTCTTCGATCGTCAGCGTACTGGGCGTCATTCGCTCTATCGCCGAACAAACAAACCTGCTCGCACTCAATGCAGCCATCGAGGCCGCGAGGGCAGGGGAAGCAGGGCGTGGTTTTGCTGTGGTTGCCGACGAAGTTCGGGCGCTGGCCAGCCGCACCCAGCAAAGCACGCAGGAAATTCAAGGCATGATCGACCGTCTGCAGCAGGGCACTCAGGAGGCTGTTACGGCAATGCGCCGTTCCAGCGAAGCTGGCGACGGGACCTCTGCGCAAGCCAACGAAGCAGGCACATCGCTGGTGACCATAGGTGAGTTGATCGCGACGATCAATTCGATGAACGCGCAAATTGCCAGCGCAGCCGAAGAGCAAACGGCAGTTGCCGAAGAAATCAATCGCAGTGTTCATCAGATCGCAGGTGCAGTCGAAAGCGTCGCCGACGAAACCCGGCAAAGTGCACAGACCTCACGCAGCCTTGCCGAACTGGGCTCGCGCCTTGACAGTCTGGTCGGCCAGTTCCGTGTCTGATGCTTGCGTGGCAGGGGCGCTGATGTCCGCAACAGCCTGCGCCTGCCATCGCGGTCATATTGCCTTCATAGAAGATGGCACTCGTACGTTCAAGTGCTGACTAAGCTGTAGACCGGGCGCGAGGCGCGGTCTACTGACATGGACAGGACATGAACGAAACCACGTTGCAATATAAAACCCTCATCATGCTATTGGTGCTGGTCACCATTGCCTTCATATGGATTCTGCTGCCGTTTTACGGCGCAGTATTCTGGGCGGTCATTCTCGGGATCATCTTTGCGCCTGTGCAGCGCAGGTTGCAGATCAAGTTCAACTGGTCACGCAATCTTACCTCCCTGTGCACCCTGACCATCTGTCTGGTGATTGCGATTCTGCCGGTGATCGTCATCAGCGCCTTGCTGGTTCAGGAGGGCACCACGCTGTACAAGAATGTCGAGACCGGGCAACTGGATATCGCCGGTTATCTCGCCGAGTTCAAGGACCTGCTGCCGCATTCGATCCAGGCACTGCTCGACCGACTGGGCATGGGCGATCTTGAAGGATTGCGCGACAAGATCACCAAAGGGGCAATGCAGGGCAGTCAGTATCTGGCGACTCAAGCGTTCAGCTTCGGGCAGGGCACCTTCGATTTCGTGGTGAGCGTGTTCATCATGTTGTACCTGCTGTACTTCTTCCTGCGAGATGGGCAGGAGTTGGTACGCAAGATACGTACGGCCTTTCCGTTGGGCGAACAGCAGAAGCGTCGTCTGCAACTCAAGTTCACTCGAGTGGTACGTGCCACGGTCAAGGGCAACGTCGTGGTCGCGGTGACGCAAGGTGCGCTGGGCGGTTTTATCTTCTGGGCGCTGGACATCCCGAGTGCGTTGCTGTGGGCGGTGATCATGGCCTTCCTGTCGCTGTTGCCCGCTGTGGGGGCGGGGATTGTCTGGGCGCCAGTGGCTGTCTACTTCCTGCTCAGTGGCATGATCTGGCAAGGTGTAGTGCTGGGGTTGTTCGGTGTTTTCGTGATCGGTCTGGTGGATAACGTGCTGCGTCCGATCCTGGTGGGCAAGGACACGAAAATGCCGGACTACCTGATCCTGATTTCCACGCTGGGCGGTATGTCGGTCTTTGGTCTGAACGGCTTTGTCATAGGGCCTCTGGTGGCCGCACTGTTCATCTCCAGCTGGGGTTTGTTCAGCGGTGCCAAGAAGCCCGTCAGGCTGCCAGGCTAACATACCGTTACGCGTGGCCGATACAGACCCGCGAATGCCCCTGTCGTTATCAGGCAGGGGGATGCGCGGGTTATTCATTTATGTAACAGGCCTGGAACAGACTTCATTCAGAGCCCCTTGCGGCAATGACAGCCGACTCCATGAAGGCTGCCAGATCGGTATTGAAGCGCAATGCTTCTTCCAGAAATGGCGCGTGACCTGAGTTTTCGTACACCTTCGATAGAATCCGCGCATTGAGTTGCCGGGCGCGTGCGATGCTGGGCTGAACGTTGACCAGCTCATCCTTGGCACCATACAGCATCAATACCGGCACCTTTGCTTTGGGCAAGCCTTTGGCCACATCGACAGTCATTGCAGGCGTGGCACGGGTCATCGTCCACGATGCCATCGCAGCATTGGACAAAAGTCGTTCGAAAGTCGGTGCATCTGGCTGTGTGTGGAAGCACAGTCCGAGAAAAGTGCGTACTGCATCAAGGTGTGTCTTCAGGTCCTCTGAACTCAGGCCGGCATATACATGAGGATGGGCTGTAATCAGAGCAGCATTAAGCTCAATGACACCATCAACATACACAACGCCGCCGATCTTCGCGTCACCATAGGCGGCGAGGTAGTTAGACATGACCACGCCCCCCAATGACCAGCCGACCAATACTGGACGCTTGCTGTTCGTGGCTTCAAGTACCGCTGCCAGATCGTCCGCGTAACGGCGCCCGTTACGGTACGCCTCGGTATTAGCGGGCTTGTCGGAAAGCCCGTGACCGCGCAGGTCATAGGTAATCATTCGATAACGCTGCAGCTGCGGACTAACGATCTGCTTTTCCCAATTGAGGCGGCTGCCCAACAAACCGTGAATGAAAATCAGGGATTGCCCGTTCGGATCGCCTGATTCCTGCACAGCGAGTTCGACGCCGTCAGGGGCTGTGACGGTGTAGTGTTTGTCTACTGCCAGGGCCAGTGACGATAGTCCTGTCAGCAGCGCAGCAAGCAAGGTATTGCGCAGCAGGTGAACGAAGCGAATGTGATTCATGAGGCTATTTCCACGCGGCAGAAGTGATGGGCGCACTGTAGGTCGATGATGTAGGACGGTCTATGACGTAAGATCCTGATAAATTGATTGATCGTCCTGAACTCGAAGTGGCCTTTCTCCATGCAATCCCCGTCAAATGACCCCATCAGCGAGCTGCTGCTCGGTATGCGTCTTTTCGGCGTTCAATTCCGCAGGCTGGAAGTTGTGCCGCCTATGGGTGTTGGCTTCACTAACGCAATCGGACGAGCACAGTTTCATTTCGTCGGACGTGGGCCTGTCTGGCTACGCAGCGCTGAGAACGTTCTATACAAGCTCGATACCGGAGACGCGGTTCTTATTCCGCGCGGTGGGCACCACGCTATGTTGACGATCGAAAACACGTCTGCAAGCGATGTACAGCGGTTTGATCCGTCTACTGGCATCAGCGATGGCGTTCAAGATCAAGCAGATGCCGGGGAGGGCGGAGCTGTTGATCAGGCGATTATCTTCAGCTGTTGCATGGAGTTGGAGCTGGGCGGCATGCAGCCGCTTGTTGCCGCCATGCCGGATGTTATGCAGGTCAGCACTCTGCTGGAGACGTGTCCCGAGCTGCGGCCCATGCTCGAGGCAATGGAGCGTGAAGCCTTGATGCTACAGGCTGGGCACGCAGGCATTCTGGCACGTCTTGCTGAAGTCGTGGCCGCGCTGCTGGTGCGTGGCTGGGTTGCAGGCGGCTGTGGGAATGCCACGGGCTGGCTCGGTGCTTTGCAAGACCCTCGGCTGAGTCGAGCCATCGTTATGATGCACCAGCATCCAGGCAGAAGCTGGACGGTAGCTACGCTTGCCCATGAGGCCAGGCATTCTCGATCAGTGTTCGCACAGCGCTTTCTCGAAGCAACGGGTAAGCCGCCATTGCAGTACCTGACGGAGCTGAGAATGCGTCTGGCATTGCACAGCCTGAGCCGCGAGCAGCATTCGGTGGAGGCCGTTGCCAATCAGCTGGGGTACGGTTCATTGGCGGCCTTCAGTCGCGCATTCAAAAGAACGGTGGGCATATCGCCAGGCGCTGTGCGGGCCGCGAAAAGCGTCGACGGGTAACCATTTCAGCTGTTTCCGAAGGCAAAAAAAACCCTGCTCGATAGCAGGGTTTTTTGTTTGCAGATGATCAGCCTGCCACGTGCAGACCGGCATTGACCACCAGATCCAGCAGCGGTTGCGGGTACACGCCCAGCACGAAGGTCAGGATCGCGACGGCCAGCAGCATAACGCCGCCAGTGCGCTGCGCCCAGTTGATCGCTGCATCGTGGCGTGGAAGCTTGTTGTCGACTAGATACATGGTGACCATCACTCTCAGGTAATAGAACACGCCAATGGCGCTACCGATCACCAGTGCTCCGATAAGCCACCACAGTTGCGACTCGACACCGGTGGCAATGATGTAGAACTTGCCGATGAAGCCTGCGGTAAGCGGGATACCTGCCAGTGACAGCATCATCAGGGTCATGACTGCCGTCAGGTAAGGGCGACGCCAGAACAGACCGCGGTATTCGAACATCGCGTCGGCATCACGTCCGCTGTAAGGCGAAGACATCATGGTGATCACGCCGAAGCTGCCCAGCGAGGTCAGGACGTAAGTTGCCAGATAGACACCAATCGCCTCGACCGCCATGCCTTTGCTGGCCACCAGCGCAATCATCAGGTAACCGAAGTGGGCGATGGAGGAGTAGCCCAGCAGACGCTTGAGGTTGGTCTGAGTCAGCGCCAGCAGGTTGCCGACCAGAATCGACGCTACGGCAATGACTGCCAGCACGTCATGCAGTACGCCACTGCTGGCTGCCGGTGAAATCTGGAACAGACGCACCAGTACCGCAAATACCGCCACCTTGCTGGCCGTGGCCAGGAAGGCCGCTACCGGCGCAGGGGCGCCTTCGTAAACGTCCGGTGTCCACAGGTGGAAAGGCACCAGCGACAGCTTGAAGGCCAGGCCGACGACCATCATGCCCAGACCCAGGCTGGCAATCGGGCTTGGCATCCCTGTCGCGGCAATGGCTTTGCCAATACCCTCGAAGCTCAGCGAGCCAGCTTCTGCGTACAGCAGCGCCATGCCGAACAGCAGGAACGCTGAACCTGCGGCCGATAGCACCATGTACTTGATGCCGCCTTCCAGCGAGCGCTTGTTGAAGAAGGCATACGCCACCAGACCGTAGACCGGCACCGAGAGCAGCTCCAGACCAATGAACAGCCCGGCCAGGTGTTGAGCGCTGACCAGCACCAGACCACCGGCAGCCGCCAGCAGGATCAGCAGGTAAAGCTCTTCACGGTTGCCTGGATACCCAGCCTTGCCGTCACCCAGATAGGCGTGTGCCATGGTCACACAGGCCAGGGTAGAGGCAAGGATGATCGCCATGTACAGGCAGGCAAAGTTATCGATGTGCAGCAGTGGTGTCACGACCAGCGGGGCAACTTTCAGCGCCGGATAGATCGACAGCAGGGCCAGGTTGAGACCTGCTACCGAAAGCAGGAACGTTTGCGAGTGATTGCGGCGCCATGCGATTGCCAGCATCACCACTACAACGGTGAGGCTGGTGATCAGCAGTGGCGCAAGCGCAATAAAGTGTTGAATCGTCAGGTCCATAGCGCTCTTACCGGGCCGAAGCGAGTTGAGTGAAGGCAGTGCCTAGCCATTGCTGCACGCCGTGCATGGTCGCTGCCGATGTGTCGAGGAACGGCTGCGGGAAAACCCCGAGCACGACCAGCAACACGGCAAGGCCCAGCACCATGATCATTTCACGTCCGTCCATGCCCTTCAGAACCTCGTCGGACTTCGACGGGCCGAAATAGGCGCGGTGGATCATGATCAGCGAGTAGACAGAGCCGAACACCAGGCCGGACGTGGCAATTGCAGTGATCCATGGCGAACTGGCGAAGCTGCCCAGCAGAATCAGGAACTCGCCCACGAAGTTGCCCGTGCCCGGCAGACCCAGAGAGGCGGCAGCAAAGAACAGGCTGATGGCCGGGATGTAGGCGATACGCGACCACAGACCGCCCATCTCGCGCATGTCACGAGTGTGCAGGCGCTCGTACAACTGGCCACTGAGGATGAACAGTGCCGCAGCCGACAGGCCGTGGGCAATCATCTGGATCAGTACGCCTTGCAGCGCTTGCTGGCTGCCGGAGTAGATGCCGATCAGTACAAAGCCCATGTGCGAGACGCTTGAGAACGCGATCAGGCGCTTGATATCGGTCTGGGCAAACGCCAGGAATGCGCCGTAGAAGATACCGACCAGGCCCAGCGTCATTGCAATCGGTGCGAACTCGGCCGATGCGTTGGGGAACAGTGGCAGGGCAAAGCGCAACAGGCCGTAGGCCGCGGTCTTCAGCAGGATACCTGCCAGGTCGACAGAACCGGCAGTCGGTGCCTGGGCATGCGCATCCGGCAGCCAGGAGTGCAACGGAACCACTGGCAGCTTCACGGCAAAGGCAATAAAGAAGCCCAGCATCAGGATGTATTCGGTCCCCGGTGCCAGTTTGGTCTTCAGCAGGTCAGCGTAGGCAAAGGTGATCACGCCTGTCTGATTGAAGTGCACCAGCACCAGACCCAGGATCGCCACCAGCATGATCAGGCCGCTGGCCTGAGTGAAGATGAAGAACTTGGTTGCGGCGTAGATACGAGTCTTCTTGCCGTCCGAAGAGCTGTGACCCCAGAGCGCGATGAGGAAATACATCGGCACCAGCATCATTTCCCAGAAGAAGAAGAACATGAACAGGTCGATGGCCAGGAACACGCCGACCACACCGCCCAGAATCCACATCAGGTTCAGGTGGAAGAAGCCTACCTTGCGCTGGATTTCCTTCCACGAGCACAGTACCGACAACACGCCGAGCAGGCCGGTCAGCAGGATCATCAGCAGAGACAGGCCATCGAGTGCCAGATGCACGTCGATGCCGAAGCGGGTGATCCACGGGTGGTGAAATTCCAGGGCCCAGGTCGGGTCGGCGCCAGGCACCGGCGCATAGCCGAAATTGCCGGTAGCCCACAGCCAGAGGCCGAGAACCAGTTCGAGGGTCATTGTCAGCAGCGCGATCCAGCGCGGCAGGGTAGAGCCGAAGCGCTCACCCAGCCAGCACAGCAGGCCGCCGATAAAGGGGATCAGGATTAGCCAGGGCAGAATCATGACGGGCTCAATTCCTTTCGCAAATTCGCAAGGTTCATATCAGATCGCAACCAGAACGACGGCACCGAGTACCAGAACGGCACCCACGGCGATCGAGGCAGCATACCAACGCAACTGGCCGGTCTCGGTGCGGCTCATGGTGTCATGACCGCCTTTGACCAGACGTGGGATCAAGCCGATGGTGCGGTCGAACGGATCACTACGCAGTACATGGCTGATTGCCAGATACGGCTTGACGAACAGCTTGTCGTAGATCCAGTCGAAGCCCCATGCCGCGAACCACCAGGCCGAGAGGAAACGGCCCGGAGCGCTGTTGGCGATAGCCGTCGCCAGGCGGCGCTTGCCGAGAAACAGCAGCGCTGCCAGCAGGATACCGGCCAGGGCGATGGCGCCAGAGGCGATTTCCAGACTGTGTTTGGCTTCGCCACCGGCATGGCCGACGCTCTGCGGTAGAACACCTGCCAGTGGCGGGGTGATCAGCGCGCCAATGAACGTCGACAGCACGATCAGTACCGACAGCGGCAACCAATGAGCAATACCGTGACCTGCGTGTGCTTCGGTCTTGGCTTCGCCGTGGAACGCGATGAAGATCAGACGGAAGGTGTACAGCGACGTCATGAACGCGCCCACCAGACCGGCATACAACAGGCCATTGTTACCGCTGGCGAATGCTTCCCAGAGAATTTCGTCCTTGGAGTAGAAGCCTGCTGTCAACAGCGGCAGGGCAGCCAGTGCGGCACCGCCGACGATGAAGCTGGCGTAGGCCAATGGCAATTTCTTCCACAGGCCGCCCATCTTGAAGATGTTCTGCTCGTGGTGGCAGGCAACGATCACCGCACCGGAAGCAAGGAAAAGCAGGGCCTTGAAGAAGGCGTGTGTCATCAGGTGGAAAATCGCGCCTTCCCATGCGCCTACGCCCAATGCCAGGAACATGTAACCGATCTGGCTCATGGTCGAGTAGGCGAGGATACGCTTGATGTCGGTCTGTACCAGTGCGGCGAAACCCGCCAGAACCAGCGTCACGCCGCCGACAATGCCGACCAGATGCAGTATGTCCGGTGCCAGTGCGAACAGGCCGTGAGTCCGCGCGATCAGGTAGACGCCCGCGGTAACCATGGTTGCTGCGTGGATCAGTGCCGAAACCGGTGTAGGACCGGCCATCGCATCTGCCAGCCAGGTTTGCAGTGGCAGTTGTGCCGATTTACCGACAGCACCGCCCAGCAGCATCAACGTTGCCAGCACGATCCAGAAATCGCCGACTTTGAAGTGCTCCGGTGCCTTGACCAGCAACTCCTGCACATTGAGCGTACCCAATTGCTGAAACAGGATGAACAGGCCGATGGCCATGAACACGTCGCCGATACGCGTAACGATAAATGCCTTGAGCGCTGCGTTGCCGTTGTTACGGTTGCTGTAATAGAAACCGATCAACAGGTAGCTGCACAGGCCCACACCTTCCCAACCGAAGTAGAGGAACAGCAGGTTGTCGCCCAGAACAAGGAACAACATGCTGGCAATGAACAGGTTGGTGTAGGAGAAGAAGCGCGAGTAGCCCGCTTCACCGCGCATGTACCAGGACGCAAACAGGTGAATCAGGAAACCGACGCCAACCACTACGCCCAGCATCGTGACGGACAGACCGTCCAGATACAGCGCGAAGTTGGGTTGGAAGCCATCAACGTCCATCCAGCGCCACAGCACCTGGGTGTAGTGACCACCTTCCGGTGGTGCAACGTTGAACTGCCAGATGACCCAGGCCGTGACAATGGCTGACAGGCCGATAGAGCCGACGCCAATCAGCGCCGCGAGGTTTTCCGAGATGCGTCCGCGAGAGAACGACAGCAACAGAAAGCCGATGAGGGGGAATACGAAAGTCAGAAAGAGAAGATTCATCCGCGCATCTCGCTGGCAGCATCGATATCGAGAGTGTGGAAGCGGCGATACAGTTGCATAAGGATCGCCAGGCCGATACTGGCCTCGGCTGCCGCAAGGCTGATCACCAGGATGAACATGACCTGCCCATCCGGTTGCGCCCAACGACTGCCGGCAACTACGAACGCCAGTGCAGAGGCGTTCATCATGATTTCCAGACTCATCAAAACGAAGAGAATGTTACGGCGCACCATCAGGCCGACCAGACCTAGGCAGAACAGGACCCCGGCGACCGCCAGACCGTGCTCAAGAGGGATAGCATTCATTGGCTTGGCTCCTTGGCCTCGTTGCGGCCCAGATGGAATGCCGTGACGGCTGCAGCAAGCAGCAGCATCGAGGCGAGTTCCACCACCAGCAGATAAGGCCCGAACAGGCTGATGCCGACCGCCTTGGCGTCGACTGTGGTGTGACCGATTGCAGCGCCGGTTGGATTGGCGAACAGTACGTACAGTAACTCGGCCAGCAACAGCGTGCCGAGAATCACCGGACCAATCCAGATGCCGGGTCTGAGCCATGCACGCTCTTGCTGAACCGAGGCTGGGCCGAGGTTCAGCATCATCACCACAAACACGAACAGGACCATGATCGCGCCCGCATAGGCAATGACTTCCAACACACCGGCAAACGGCGCACCGAGGCTGAAAAAAGTCATGGCCACAGCGATCAGCGAGATGATCAGGTAGAGCAGGGCATGCACCGGATTCGTGTTGGTGATCACCCGCAGGGTGGATACAACAGCGATACCGGATGCGAAGTAGAAAGCGAATTCCATCTTTACTTCCTTAAGGCAGCAAGCTCTTGACGTTGATAGGCTCGGCTTCATTCTGTGCGGAGCCCTTGGGCTTGCCGCCGATGGCCATACCGGCAACGCGATAGAAGTTGTAGTCAGGGTTCTTGCCGGGACCGGAGATCAGCAGATCTTCCTTCTCGTACACCAGATCCTGACGCTTGAAGTCGGCCATCTCGAAGTCCGGCGTAAGCTGGATTGCGGTAGTCGGACACGCTTCTTCACACAGGCCGCAGAAAATGCAGCGCGAGAAGTTGATACGGAAAAAGTCCGGGTACCAGCGTCCGTCTTCTGTCTCGGCCTTCTGCAGAGAAATACAGCCGACCGGGCATGCCACTGCACACAGGTTGCAGGCTACACAGCGCTCTTCGCCGTCAGGGTCGCGGGTCAGAACGATACGGCCGCGGTAGCGGGGCGGCAGATATACCTGTTCTTCGGGATATTGCAGGGTGTCGCGTTTGCGGAAGCCGTGGCCGAAGACCATGACCAGGCTGCGCAACTGGGTACCTGTACCCTTAACGATGTCACCAATATATTTGAACATGGGTCAAATCCTCACTGAACCGAGCCTGCCGGTGTGTTCAACAACACAATCGCAGCAGTCACCAGCAAATTGATCAGGGTCAGCGGCAGACAGAACTTCCAGCTGAAATCCATGACCTGGTCATAACGCGGGCGCGGGATGGAAGCGCGCAGCAGAATGAACAGCATGATGAAGAACGCGGTTTTCAAGGTGAACCAGAAGAATGCCAGCGATGGCAGAATGTCGAACGGGCCGTGCCAGCCACCGAAGAACAGCGTGACCAGCAGTGCCGAGATCAAAATGATCCCGATGTATTCGCCCACGAAGAACATGCCCCATTTCATGCCGGCATATTCAATGTGGTAGCCGTCAGCCAGTTCCTGCTCGGCTTCCGGTTGGTCGAACGGGTGGCGGTGAGTGACCGCAACACCCGCGATGAAGAACGTACAGAAGCCGAAGAACTGCGGAATGATGAACCACAGGTTCTGCGCCTGATATTCAACGATGTCGCGCATGTTGAACGAGCCGACCTGAACCACGATGCCCATCAGCGCGAGGCCCATGAACACTTCGTAGGATACGGTTTGTGCCGAAGCTCGCAGGCTGCCCAGCAGGGCGAATTTGTTATTGCTCGACCAGCCGGCGAACAGCACCGCATACACCGACAGACCCGCCATGGCGAAGAAGAACAGCAGACCGATGTTCAGGTCCGCCACGCCCCATGTCGGGGTGATCGGGATGACCGCAAAGGCGATCAGCAGGGCGCTCATGGCAACCACCGGCGCCAGGGTGAAGATCACCTTGTCGGCGAACGGTGGGGTCCAGTCTTCCTTGAAGAACATCTTCAGCATGTCGGCTGCGATCTGGAACATGCCGAACGGACCCACACGGTTCGGACCATAACGGTCCTGCCACCAGCCCAGCAGACGACGTTCGATGAAGCTCAGCAGGGCACCACAAACCACGACCGCCAGCAACACTACGATGGCCTTGACCACTGCAATGATTGCGTCGATCACATCAGGGGT
The DNA here is from genome assembly GCF_032587875.1 of Pseudomonas syringae group sp. 243L2. NCBI lineage: Bacteria > Pseudomonadati > Pseudomonadota > Gammaproteobacteria > Pseudomonadales > Pseudomonadaceae > Pseudomonas > Pseudomonas syringae group sp. 243L2. The sequence goes on along the minus strand of NZ_JAWHPL010000021.1, from coordinate 702,530 downwards.
AAACCAGGTCATTGCGCTGCCTCCTGCAGACCGTCAACGGATTTGCCGAAGAGTGCTGGCGGAATGCCAGGCAGTCCTGCCGGCAATGCCACAAGGCCCGCGCCCAGTTCTTCGTTGATGCGCAACGGCAAGGTCAGCAATTCACCGCCAACGCTCAAGGAGAGCAGGGCACCATCGTTGACACCCAGGCGATCGGCTTCGGATTTGGCCAGCGCTACATAAGCCTGCGGGATACGTTCCTGAACCGGAGCGGCCAGAGACGAAGTTTCATCGCTGCCGAACAGATGAAAGAACGGCACGACCTGCCAGGTGCCGCGCTCTGGAGAGAACGCACGTGGCACGCTGGAGAACCACGACAGACCATCGCCCTGGCTTTCGATCAGGCGAGTGCCCGGGTCGCCGGCGCGCAAGTGACCGCCGACTTCGTCCTGGAATTTGTTCCAGGCCTGCGGCGAGTTCCAACCCGGAGACCAGGCGAACGGCACTTGCTGACGAGGTTCGGCGGAACCTGAATAACCTTCCATGGAGAAGGAGAACGCTGTATCGATGTCTTGCGAGGTGCGCGGCTCATGCACGCTGATGTTGGCGCGCATCGCCGTGCGACCACTGTAGCGCAGTGGTTCACGAGCCAGTTTAAGGCCCTTGATCCGGAACGAGGCAGACGGCGCAGCGTTGACGATACCCGCCAGTTGCGGGGTGCTGCTGGCGCAGGCTTCGGTGACGTGATCGAGTTGCGTCCAGTCGACCGGCTTGTTCAACAAGGTGGCGCGCAGGGCATGCAGCCAGCGCCAGCCCTCGTGAACCAGAATGCTGGCATCCAGGTAGGTCGGATCGAACACCTGGAAGAAGCGCTGGGCGCGGCCTTCCTGGCTGACCAGCGTGCCGTCGCCTTCCGCGAAGCTGGCAGCTGGCAAGACCAGATGCGCACGATCACTGGTCGGGGTTTTCTGGTGGTCGGCGACGATCACGACTTTCGCAGCGCTCAGCGCAGCGTCGACGATTTTGGCGTCTACACGGCGATACAGATCGTTTTCCAGTACCACAATGGCGTCGGCCTGACCGGAAATCACTGCTTGCAGGGCGGCATCGACAGAATCGCCACCAAACATCGCCAGACCCATGCTGTTGGCTTCCGGCACGATCAGGCTGATGGAGCCTTGCTTGTCACGCAGCTTCAAGGCCTTGGCAATGTTTGCCGCCGCCTCGATCAGCGCTGTCGAACCCAACGAGCTGCCGGAAATGATCAGCGGACGTTTGGCCGCGAGCAGGGCATCGGCAATACGTTGCGCCAGTTCCAGCGCCTCGCTGTCCAGACCTTCTACGGCCGGGGCGCTGGCGTCCAGTGCATGTGCAACGGCGAAACCGATGCGAGCCAGGTCGTCAGGTGCAGCGTGCACGCATTCTTCTGCGATATCGTCGAGCCTGGTTTCAGCCAGGCTGGCGATGAACAGCGGATTGAGCTCGTGCTGGCCGATGTTCTTCACGGCCGCGTCGAGCCACGGCTGGACTTTCATCGCCGCAGCCATGTCTTCAGCCTTGCCTTTGACGGCTTGGCGCAAGCCCAGGGCCATACGTGCCGCCGTCTGGGTCAGGTCCTCGCCGAGGACGAAGATGGCATCGTGATCTTCGATGTCACGCAGGGTCGGGATCGGCAGCGGGCTGTCATTCAGCACCTTGAGGATCAGGCGCACACGCTCCAGCTCGCCGGCTTCGATGCCGCTGTAGAAATGCTCGGCTCCGACCAGCTCGCGCAGTGCGTAGTTGCTTTCGAGGCTGGCGCGAGGTGAGCCAATACCAACGATGTTGCGGCCGCGCAACAGATCCGCTGCCTTGTCCAGTGCTTCGTCAAGGCTCAGTTTGACCTGGCCTTCAGCGAGCAGTGGCTGACGTGGACGGTCTGTGCGGTTGACGTAGCCATAGCCGAAACGGCCGCGGTCGCAGAGAAAGTACTGGTTGACCGAGCCGTTGTAGCGGTTTTCGATGCGGCGCAATTCACCGTAGCGCTCACCCGGGCTAATGTTGCAGCCGCTGGAGCAACCGTGGCAGATGCTTGGCGAGAACTGCATGTCCCACTTGCGGTTGTAGCGCTCGGAGTGGGTTTTGTCGGTGAACACACCGGTCGGACAGACCTCGGTGAGGTTGCCGGAGAACTCGCTTTCCAGCGTGCCGTCTTCAACGCGACCGAAGTAAACATTGTCGTGAGCGCCGTAAACGCCCAGGTCAGTGCCGCCTGCGTAGTCTTTATAGAAGCGTACGCACCGATAACAGGCGATGCAGCGGTTCATCTCATGCGCGATGAACGGCCCCAGCTCCTGATTCTGGTGAGTACGCTTGGTGAAGCGATAACGGCGCTCGTTGTGGCCGGTCATCACTGTCATGTCCTGCAGGTGGCAGTGACCGCCTTCTTCGCAGACCGGGCAGTCATGCGGGTGGTTGGTCATCAGCCATTCGACAACACTGGCCCGGAAGGCCTTGGACTCTTCATCTTCGATGGAGATCCAGGTGTTGTCGGTGGCTGGCGTCATGCAGGACATGACGATACGACCACGGGTGTCGTTCTCGTCGGTGTACTGCTTGACCGCGCACTGGCGACAGGCGCCAACGCTGCCAAGGGCGGGGTGCCAGCAGAAATAAGGGATATCGAGGCCCAGCGACAGACATGCCTGTAACAGGTTGTCTGCACCATCGACTTCGAGCGCTTTGCCGTCTACGTGAATAGTAGCCATGGTTCAAAGGTCTTCGTTGGCCCGTTGTCAGCGGGCGTGGCTAATGGAATCTCGGTAGTACCCGTATCGTTCAGCCCGGAGGGCGTCAGCAGGTACGAGGACGGCAGCCCGAACAGCCGCCGACCGTTGTGTCTTGTTATGCGCCGACCACGGTCGGACTTTTGCCCGGAACGAGCGTGGTTGCGCTGGCTGGCGCAATACCTGCTTCGAACTCCGAACGGAAATACTTGATCGCACTGCCCAGCGGTTCAACAGCGCCCGGTGCATGGGCGCAGAAGGTCTTGCCTGGGCCGAGGAAATTGACCAGACCCAGCAGGGTTTCGATATCCCCCGGCTGCCCCTGACCCTTCTCGATGGCGCGAAGCATTTTTACGCTCCATGGCAAACCGTCGCGGCATGGGGTGCAGAAGCCGCAGGACTCCTGAGCGAAGAACTCTTCCATGTTGCGCAGCAGTGAAACCATGTTGACCGAATCGTCGACGGCCATCGCCAGACCGGTGCCCATCCGGGTACCGACCTTGGCAATACCGCCTGCGTACATCTGGGCGTCCAGATGCTCTGGCAGCAGGAAACCCGTACCGGCGCCGCCGGGTTGCCAGCACTTGAGCTTGAAGCCATCGCGCATGCCACCGGCGTAGTCTTCGAACAGTTCGCGAGCCTGTACGCCAAATGGCAGCTCCCACAAACCCGGGTTTTTAACCTTGCCGGAGAAGCCCATCAGCTTGGTGCCGTGGTCTTCACTGCCTTCGCGGGCCAGCGACTTGTACCAGTCGTTGCCGTTATTGACGATGGCGGGCACGTTGCACAGGGTTTCGACGTTGTTTACACAGGTCGGCTTGCCCCAGACGCCTACGGCAGCAGGGAAGGGCGGCTTGGAGCGCGGGTTGGCGCGGCGGCCTTCCAGCGAGTTGATCAGCGCGGTTTCTTCACCGCAGATGTAACGACCGGCACCGGTGTGTACGAACAATTCGAAGTCGAAGCCGGTGCCTAGGATGTTCTTGCCCAGCAGACCGGCAGCCTTCGCTTCGGCCACGGCGCGGTTCAAGTGCCTGGCGGCCGTTACGTATTCGCCACGCAGGAAGATATAGCCACGATAGGCTTTCAGCGCACGCGCACTGATCAGCATGCCCTCGACCAGCAGATGGGGCAGTTGCTCCATCAGCATGCGGTCTTTCCAGGTATTGGGTTCCATCTCATCCGCATTGCACAGCAAATAGCGGATGTTCATGGATTCGTCTTTGGGCATCAGGCCCCATTTAACGCCGGTAGGGAAGCCCGCACCGCCGCGGCCTTTGAGGCCCGAGTCCTTGACCGACTGGACGATATCGTCAGGCAACTGTTGCGTCAGCGCCTTGCGCGCTGCTGCATAACCGTCTTTGGCCTTATACTCGTCGAGCCAGACCGGCTCGCCGTCGTCGCGCAGACGCCAGGTCAGCGGATGGGTTTCTGCCGTGCGCGCAATGCGATTGGCAGGGCCGAAGGAAGTGATGGTCATAGGTAACCCTCCAGCATCTTGGCAACGCCAGCAGGCTGTACATCGCCGAAAGTGTCGTCGTCGACCATCACGGCCGGCGCCTTGTCACAGTTGCCGAGGCAGCAGACCGGCAGCAAGGTGAAGCGACCGTCAGCGGTGGTCTGACCCAGGCCGATGCCCAGTGAACTCTTGATCTCGTCTACCACGTTTTCGTGGCCGCCGATGAAGCACACCATGCTGTTGCAGACGCGAATGATGTGGCGTCCGACCGGCTGGCGGAAGATCTGGCTGTAGAAGGTGGCAACACCTTCGACGTCGCTGGCGGGGATGCCGAGCAAATCGCCGATTGCGTAGATGGCACCATCGGGCACCCAGCCACGCTCTTTCTGAACGATCTTCAGGGCCTCGATGGACGCCGCGCGCGGGTCTTCGTAGTGATGCATCTCGTGCTCGATGGCCGAGCGCTCGGTTTCGCTCAGGGCGAAACGGTCAGTCTGGATTAGCGGGCTATTCATGCTTAGCGGTCCACGTCGGCCATAACGAAATCGATACTACCCAGGTACGCGATCAAGTCCGCGACCATGCTGCCTTTGATCACCGAAGGGATCTGCTGCAGGTGCGGGTAACTCGGGGTGCGGATCCGGGTACGGTAGCTCATGGTGCCGCCGTCGCTCGTCAGGTAATAGCTGTTGATACCCTTGGTCGCTTCGATCATCTGGAAGGACTCGTTGGCCGGCATGACCGGGCCCCACGAAACCTGCAGGAAGTGCGTGATCAGGGTTTCGATGTGCTGCAGGGTGCGCTCTTTCGGTGGCGGCGTGGTCAGCGGATGATCCGCCTTGTACGGGCCTTCCGGCATGTTGCGCATGCACTGATCGATGATCTTGATGCTCTGGCGCATCTCTTCTACGCGGACCATGCAGCGGTCGTAGGCATCGCCATTGGCGGCCAGCGGTACTTCAAACTCGAAGTTCTCGTAGCCGGAGTAAGGGCGTGCCTTGCGCAAGTCGAAATCGCAGCCGGTGGAGCGCAGGCCTGCACCGGTGACGCCCCATTCCAGGGCCTCTTTGGTGTTGTACGCGGCAACGCCCACGGTACGGCCCTTTAGGATGCTGTTCTGCAGGGCAGCCTTGGTGTATTCGTCGAGGCGCTTGGGCAGCCAGTCGACGAAGTCCTTGACCAGTTTCTCCCAGCCACGAGGCAGGTCGTGGGCAACCCCGCCGATGCGATACCAGGCCGGATGCAGACGGAAACCGGTAATGGCTTCGATCACGGTGTAGGCTTTTTGGCGGTCGGTGAACGTAAAGAACACCGGCGTCATGGCACCCACGTCCTGGATGTAGGTACCCAGGAACAGCAGGTGGCTGGTGATACGGAAGAACTCGGCCATCATGATGCGGATGACGTCGACCTTTTCCGGCACCTTGATGCCTGCCAGTTTTTCGACCGAGAGTACGTAAGGCAGGTTGTTCATCACCCCGCCGAGATAATCGATGCGGTCGGTGTACGGGATGAAGCTGTGCCAGGACTGGCGCTCGGCCATCTTCTCTGCACCACGGTGGTGGTAGCCGATGTCCGGAACGCAGTCGACGATTTCTTCGCCATCCAGCTGCAGAATGATACGGAACGCACCGTGAGCGGAAGGGTGGTTCGGCCCCAGGTTGAGGAACATGTAGTCCTCGTTCGCGCCAGAACGTTTCATGCCCCAGTCTTCCGGACGGAAACGTGCGGCTTCCTCTTCCAGTTGCTGTTTGGCGAGTGTCAGGCTGTAGGGGTCAAACTCCGTCGCGCGGGCAGGGAAGTCCTTGCGCAGCGGGTGACCTTCCCAGGTTGGCGGCATCATGATGCGGCTTAGATGCGGGTGTCCCGGAAAGTCGATTCCGAACATGTCCCAGACTTCGCGCTCATACCAGTTGGCATTTGGCCAGATACTGGTGATGGTTGGCACACTCAGGTCGCTTTCAGACAGCGCTACCTTGATCATCACGTCGCTGTTTCGCTCGATCGACAGCAGGTGATAGAACACGGTGAAATCTGCACCGGGCAGGCCGCGACGGTTGGTACGCAGACGCTCGTCCACGCCATGCAGGTCATAGAGCATGGAGTAGGGCTTGGGCACGTTGCGCAGGAACGTCAGAATTTCAAACAGTCGGGCGCGCTCGACCCACAGCACGGGCATACCGGTGCGAGTCGGCTGGGCAGTGAAAGCCTCAGCACCAAAACGGTTGTTCAGTTCAACGACGACATCTTGGTCGTCAGCCTTGTAAGGCGGGATGTACAGAGCGTTGTCTGCAGTCATAGGTCTCAATCACTTCGGTCAACGTACAGAATCAACCCCGGTTCCTGTCTTTTTTATAAGAAGAACGGGCTGGATCAGACTTCGTCGGGGCTGCGCAGGTTGGTCACCTGAATACGCTGTTCGCGGCGCTGTTCCTTTTGCGACGGCATCTCGGCGCGGTATACGCCTTGATCGCCAACGACCCAGGAAAGAGGGCGACGCTCCTTGCCGATGGATTCCTGCAGCAGCATCAAGCCTTGCAGAAATGCTTCGGGGCGGGGCGGGCAGCCGGGCACGTAGACATCCACGGGAAGGAATTTGTCCACCCCCTGGACCACTGAGTAGATGTCGTACATGCCACCGGAGTTGGCACATGAACCCATGGAGATGACCCACTTGGGTTCGAGCATTTGCTCGTAGAGACGCTGGATGATCGGTGCCATCTTGATGAAGCAGGTACCGGCAATGACCATGAAATCCGCCTGCCGTGGCGACGCCCGGATAACTTCCGCACCGAAACGCGCGATATCGTGAGGGGCCGTGAAGGCGGTGGTCATTTCCACATAGCAGCACGACAGGCCGAAATTGTAGGGCCACAGGGAGTTTTTACGTCCCCAGTTGACCGCACCATTCAGCACGTCTTCCAGCTTGCCCATGTAGATGTTTTTGTGGACTTGATCTTCTAACGGATCGGAAACGGTTTCCCGTTTGCCGATGGGGTACTGCTCGTTAGGAGCGTCCGGGTCGATCCTGGTGAGATTATATTGCATCGCCAAAGCCTCATTGTTTCAGCTTCGCTTGCCGATTACGGCGACCTTCAGGAGCCCAGTCAAGAGCGCCAACCCGCCATAGGTAGACAAGACCTGCCAACAGAATTGCTATGAAAACGAGAGCTTCGACGAATCCGGTCCAGCCGCTTTCGCGGACGGACACAGACCAGGCAAAGAGAAAGAGGGCTTCGATGTCAAAGATCACGAAGAGCATCGCGACCAGATAGAATTTTGCGGAGAGCCGCAGGCGCGCACTGCCGGTAGGCAGCATGCCGGATTCGAAAGGTTCGTTCTTGCTGCGGCCCCAGGCTTTGCTTCCGAGCAGGCTGGACAGGCCGAGCATGAAGGCGCAGAGGCCGACAACACCCAAAAGGAAAATGGCGAAGCCCCAGTTGTGGGCAATCAGACCTGTCGATTCGGGCATGCTGGCAGTCCTTGTTAGAGAGCAAAGGTCTCTGTGCTTGATAAAGAGTCGAGGCAGTGACGAAATGTCGCAGTGCGGTCAACGGATTGATTTTATGTGCAAACAGTTGGCAAGTAAATTTTCTACATGAAATTTATTTACGAAATTAATCGCCCGCCGTCCTTTATCAGGGCTGTAAGGCATGCCAGCCGGGCGTCAGCAAGGTTTTGGCTAATTATGTTTCTCGGTGACGAAAAGGAACGAAAGGCAATTTGAATGATAATTAATATCATTTAAATGGACCTGTATAGTTCGCCAAAGGATACTCGGAGCATAGTTATGAAGGACACCGCTTATAAAGTGCGGTTTTTGTAGCATCTGTTCGTGAGCTGCACATTGTCCGAAATCAATACAGGCACTATCTGATACAAAACACAGACCGCCCTTACGGACGGTCTGTGTTTTCAACGCGTTGCGCGGTGTCTCAGTGGAATTGCTCTTCTTCCGTCGAGCCGGTCAGTGCGGTTACCGACGATACGCCGCCCTGAATCACGGTGGTCATGTCATCGAAATACCCCGTGCCCACTTCCTGCTGGTGGGCCACGAAGGTATAGCCCTTGGCAGCATCGGCGAATTCCTGTTCCTGTAGCTTCACGTAGGCAGTCATGTCGTTGCGGGCGTAGTCGTGCGCCAGGTTAAACATGCTGTGCCACATGTTGTGAATGCCCGCCAGGGTGATGAACTGGTGCTTGTAGCCCATGGCCGAAAGCTCGCGCTGAAACTTGGCGATGGTTGCGTCGTCGAGGTTTTTCTTCCAGTTGAAGGACGGCGAGCAGTTGTAGGAAAGCAACTGGTCCGGGTACTCCTTCTTGATTGCTTCGGCGAAGCGGCGTGCCTCGTCCAGATCCGGCTTGGCGGTTTCACACCAGATCAGGTCGGCATAAGGCGCGTAGGCGAGGCCGCGGGAGATTGCCTGATCCAGACCGGCACGTACTTTGTAGAAGCCCTCATGAGTCCGTTCGCCGGTCACGAACGGCTTGTCATAGGGGTCGCAATCGGAAGTCAGCAAGTCGGCAGCGTTGGCGTCGGTGCGGGCCAGAATGATCGTCGGCACACCGGCCACATCGGCGGCCAGGCGCGCAGCAACCAGTTTCTGGACCGCTTCCTGAGTCGGGACAAGTACTTTGCCGCCCATGTGGCCGCATTTCTTCACCGATGCCAACTGATCTTCAAAATGCACCCCGGCGGCCCCCGCCTCGATCATGCTTTTCATCAGCTCGTACGCATTGAGCACGCCGCCGAATCCGGCCTCTGCGTCGGCCACGATGGGCGCGAAATAGTCGATATAACCTTCGTCACCCGGAGCCTTGCCGGCTTTCCACTGGATCTGATCGGCGCGGCGGAACGAATTGTTGATGCGTTTGACCACGGTTGGCACCGAGTCGACTGGATACAGCGACTGATCCGGGTACATCGATTCGGCAGAGTTGTTATCGGCAGCAACCTGCCAGCCGGAAAGGTAGATGGCCTGAATACCGGCCTTGACCTGCTGCACGGCCTGACCGCCGGTCAGAGCGCCCATGCAGTTGACGAAGTCCTTGTCTGGCCGGAAAGACGGCCTGGCGCCTTGGGTCACCAGGTTCCACAGTTTGTCAGCGCCCAGCCGTGCAAAGGTGTGTTCGGGTTGAACCGAGCCACGCAAGCGGACCACATCGGCTGCGGAGTAGGTACGGGTCACGTTTTTCCAGCGCGGATTTTCGGCCCAGTCTTTTTCGAGAGCGGCTATTTGTTGTTCGCGTGTCAGTGCCATTTTGTAAACCCCGAGAAGTAGGTCTTGATTAGAAGTCCTGCTCCGCCAAAACGCCTCGTTTATCGAAGGCACTGTAGATGGCTGCTCGCTGCTCGGAGAGCGACAATCAAAGGCTTTTTGCGCAGCCTCCGATCAGCGGGAGCGAGGCAATCATGCCTCGGGGTATCGGGGTCGTCAAACGATTTGTAGTGCTTTTTAAGTATCACTACATAATTGCGTAATCAGACTGGTGAGTCACTAAAAGGCCCGTAGGTGCTGGGTTTCGCGCCAGCGCAGGCTACTCGAGGGTTTCGACCTTTACGCGCAAAATCATGTCTTCACGACCCTGGGTGGAGTAGCGTTGTGCAAGGCCACGCTGATCAGCAACCGATTGATCGCTATTACTCGCCAGCGTGATCCATTCTCCGAGCCGGCCGCTGACCTGGCTATCGGTACTTTGCACTTTTATGGCATCAGCGCGCTCCTGACTCATGCGGTCATGGTTGGTGCTGATGCTCAGGTGAACGGTATCGCCGGTCACACTGGCAGTGACGTAAAAGCCCTGGGTTACATTGCGATATTCAGTATTGCTTTGGGAGTAGCCATAGGAATCCGTGGACGAGGAGGTCAGTGGAACGCTCTGGCCGATCTGGATAAGTGCTGGCGTACCTTCGCTGGTCTGCACTTGCTGCACGCCGCCCTCACGGCTGGTGGTGCCGTATTCTATGACGCGTGAGCCACTGCTGTTGCGCGCCGCGTTTTCGCTGGTGTCGACGCTGATCAGCAGGCGTTTAGGCGCGGTATCGAGTTGCGCGATAAGGCTGCGAAGCTCTTCTATCTTGCGCGACTCTGCATTGACAATCAGTTGATTGCCATAAGCGCTGACGGAGCCTTCGGTGCCTAGAAAGGATTTAGCTACGGGTAGTAGATCGGCACTGGTGCGGTAATTGAGAGGAACGACTTCGGTCGCTGAAAGGGCCTGAGTACTGAATGCGATCAGCACTGAGGTGATTACCACGTTAAGCAGGTTACGGACTGACATGATCATTCTCCGCGATAAGCGCGTAAAGCATGAGTTTGCCAGTGTATCGGCTATAGCCGGGCAAGCTGAATGGGGCGACACAAAAACGCCCTGGCATTTTTCGTCTCGACCTGAAAAGCGTCTAGCGAAAAAGGGCAGGGCGATCATCATGTAGTGCTTTGAAACGTGCCTACATAATCAGGTTTCAGGTGTCTCGCGGCGCATCTCGACGTGCGGTAAACCGGCTTCGAGAAACTCGTCACTGACCACGGCAAACCCGAAGCGCTGGTAAAACTCGACGGCCTGCACTTGAGCGCTGAGCTTCAGCGGCTCCAGTCCACGTTGTTCGGCCTCGTGGATCACCGCACCGAGCAACGCTTCACCGACTTTCATGCCGCGCCAGTCCTTGAGAACCGACAGCCGACCGATTTCACCGTCGGGCAGCAGGCGAGCGGTGCCTACTGCGTATTCCCCTTCATAGGCGAGAAAATGCACGGCAGTCGCATCTTCAGCGTCCCACTCCAGCTCCGGTGGCACCGATTGCTCGGCGATGAATACCGAATCGCGTATGCGCCGGATGTCGGCGTTGTTTTTCTGCCATTGTGCGACAGCTACGGTGACTTTATTCATCGGCAAATCCCAGACTTCCTTGTTTTACGAGTTCGCAAAGCAGATTGCGTCCATCGTCATCGGCCAACCATTGGCCGAGGTTTTCACTGTGCAATGCGTCGGCAGCACAGATCAGTTTAAGCAATTCGCGCAGACTGCCCGGCAACAGGCGGCTCTGACCACTGGCAAACAGTAGCAGATCGTCGTCGACTTCAGACCAGGCCAGTCTTGCACTCGGGTTGCGAATCAGCACCGCGCCCTGTTCGAGGCTGTCGAGCAAGTCGTCTTCCTCCAGTTCCGGGCCGGTCACCAGTTCAGGGTAGCGCGGTTCGGTCATGAACTGGCCGAACCAGGTCAGCAGCAGGCGCTCGTCACTCATGTGTTCGGTCAGCAGCGCTTTGAGTCGGTCCAGCGCATCGTGCTGGATCTGATGCGGATCGCTGACCGGTTGCGCGTCCGCGTCGGTATAGCGCTCTTCATCCGGGATGAACTGGCTGAGGAAATCGGTGAAATGAGTCAGGACCTCGGCAGCGCTTGGCGCGCGGAAACCGACCGAGTAGGTCAGGCAGTCGTCGACGGCAACGCCGCAGTGAGCCAGGCGTGGCGGCAGGTAAAGCATGTCGCCCGGTTCCAGCGTCCACTCTTCGGTTTTTTCGAATTCGGCAAGGATGCGCAGGTCGGCATGCTGCAGCAGCGGGCTTTCTGCATCGCACATTTGGCCGATCTGCCAATGACGCTTGCCGTGGCCCTGAAGCAGGAACACGTCATAGTTATCGAAATGCGGGCCGACGCTGCCACCTGGGGCGGCGTAGCTGATCATCACATCGTCAATGCGCCAGCTGGGCAGGAAGCGGAAGTTTTCCAGCAGTTCGCTGACTTCTGGAACGAACTGGTCCACGGCCTGCACCAGCAGGGTCCAGTCGCGTTCGGGCAGCTTGCTGAATTCATCCTCCGCAAAGGGACCGCGACGCAGCTCCCAGGGACGCTCGCCGTGTTCGAGGACCAGGCGGGACTCGACTTCTTCCTCTAGAGCAAGGCCAGCCAGCTCGTCCGCATCGATCGGGCTTTGAAAGTCCGGCAGAGCCTGGCGGATCAGCAGTGGTTTTTTCTGCCAGTAGTCACGCAGAAAAACGCGTGCACTGATGCCGCCCAGAAGTTGCAGAGGAATATCAGGATTCATGTGTAAGCCCTTGAAATGAAAACGCCCGGCACAGCCGGGCGTGTGCAATTTTTTTGCGTGTCAGATGCGCTTGGCCTGAGCCGCTGCGTTACCGATGTAGTTGGCTGGCGTGAGCTTTTTCAGCTCGGCCTTTGCTTCGGCAGGCATGTCCAGACCGTCGATGAAAGTCTGCAGCGCTTCCGGGCCGATGCCCTTGCCGCGTGTCAGTTCTTTCAGTTTTTCGTACGGGTTTTCGATGTTGTAACGACGCATGACGGTCTGAATCGGCTCTGCCAGAACTTCCCAGCACGCGTCCAGATCGGCAGCAATGCGCTGCTCGTTCAGTTCCAGCTTGCTGATGCCCTTGAGGCTGGCTTCGTAAGCAATAACGCTGTGGGCGAAACCGACGCCCAGGTTGCGCAGTACGGTGGAGTCAGTCAGGTCGCGCTGCCAGCGAGAGACAGGCAGTTTGCTCGCCAGATGCTGGAACAGCGCGTTGGCGATGCCCAGATTGCCTTCGGAGTTTTCGAAGTCGATCGGGTTGACCTTGTGTGGCATGGTCGACGAGCCGATTTCGCCAGCAATGGTGCGCTGCTTGAAGTAGCCCAGGGATATATAGCCCCAGATATCGCGGTCGAAGTCGATCAGGATAGTGTTGAAACGCGCAATCGCATCAAACAGCTCGGCGATGTAGTCATGCGGTTCGATTTGGGTGGTGTACGGGTTGAAGCCCAGCCCCAGCTCGTCTTCGATGAACGCGCGTGCGTTGGCTTCCCAGTCGATATCGGCATAAGCGGAGAGGTGGGCATTGTAGTTGCCGACCGCACCGTTGATCTTGCCCAGCAAGGGCACTGCGGCGATCTGGTTGATCTGGCGTTCCAGACGGTAAACCACGTTGGCCAATTCCTTGCCCAGCGTGGTCGGGGACGCTGGCTGACCGTGGGTACGCGAGAGCATCGGCACGTCGGCGAAGCGGATCGCCAGTTCACGGATAGCATCGGCAATCTGGCGCATCAGCGGCAGCATCACAGTGTCACGGCCTTCACGCAGCATCAGGGCGTGAGACAGGTTGTTGATGTCCTCGCTGGTGCAGGCAAAGTGGATGAACTCGCTGACCTTGTCCAGCTCCGGCAGCTTGGCAGCCTGCTCCTTGAGCAGATACTCAACGGCTTTGACGTCGTGGTTGGTGGTGCGCTCGATCTCTTTCACGCGCTCGGCGTGCTCAACCGAGAAGTCTTCAGCCAGGGTGTCGAGGATGGCGTTGGCTTGCGCAGAGAACGCCGGGACTTCGGTAATCTGCGGGTGGGCCGCCAGACGCTGGAGCCAGCGAACTTCAACCATCACACGGAAACGGATCAGGCCGTATTCGCTGAAAATAGGGCGCAAGGCCTGGGTTTTGCCGGCGTAGCGGCCATCAACAGGGGAAACCGCAGTGAGCGAAGAAAGCTGCATGGGATGCTCTCGGACAGTCGGGCAACGAAAAGGGCGCATATCATACATGAAAAGTCACTCGGACCGGAGCCCGCTGACCAGCGTAGACAGCGCCGTGCCTGTGGTGGTGAAGGTCATTGGTGCGTGGCGGATCAGCCGTGCAGCAATGGGTAGAGTTCTTTCAATAGCTTGCGACGGCTGAACACCAGTTGCCAGCGATGACCGCCAACTTGTCGCCACAGGCGTGCGGAGCGAATGCCTGCCAGCAGGATGGCGCGAATCTTCGACGCGTTGTTCGGTTGCTGCAGGTTGCGCATGTCGCCCTGGACCTGAATGCGTTGGCGCAGGGTGCTCAGGGTGTCTTCATAAAGGGCGCCGGTCGCAGCGATCACGTTTTCGTGAGCGATGCCGAAATGTTCGACCTGAGACTGAATCACCGGGATGCGCCTGCCGATGATTTCGAGCAAGTCGTCGCGCTTGGCCAGCTGTCGCTCCAGGCCGAGCATCGACAGGGCGTAACGCAGCGGTTCGCGCTGCAGTGTTGCAGGATCGCGTTCCAGAGCGCTGGCCATGGCGCGATAGCCTTCGTGCAGGTTGAGGTCATCGCCGCCGTAGACGTCCAGCGTATCCTTCGGGTCAACCACCAGCAGGCTGCCGAGCATGCAGCTCAGCGCGGCTTCGCTGACCTGTCCGGTCTTGGCGATCCGGTCGACCAGTACGGCGGCCTGAAATACGCCACCCAGAGCGATCAGTTGTTCCTGAATCGGGGTCATCAACGCTTGTCCTTGCTGGTCCAGGGTTCGGCAATTTCGATCACGCCGCCGCCCAGACATATTTCGCCATCGTAGAACACCACGGACTGTCCGGGTGTGACGGCCCGCTGCGGATCATCGAATGTGGCTCGGTAGCCGTCGGCGGTCTTTTCCAGTGTGCATGGCTGGTCGCCCTGACGATAACGGACTTTGGCCGTGAGTTTGCGCGGGCTGCTCAGATCAATCGGGTTGACCCAGTAGATTTCCGAAGACACCAGTGCGCGGGAGAACAGCCACGGGTGGTCGTTGCCCTGGCCAACGATCAGTTCGTTGTTGTCCAGATCCTTGACCAGCACGTACCACGGATCATCGCTGGCGTCCTTGAGGCCGCCAATCCCAAGGCCCTGGCGCTGGCCGATGGTGTGATACATCAGGCCGCTGTGACGACCGATGACTTCACCTTCGGTGGTCTTGATCTCTCCGGGCTGGGCGGGCAGGTACTGACGCAGGAAGTCGGTGAAACGGCGCTCGCCAATGAAGCAGATTCCGGTGGAGTCCTTCTTTTTAGCCGTCGCCAGGCCGTGTTTCTCAGCAATGGCACGTACTTCCGGTTTTTCCAGCTCGCCCACCGGAAACAGCGTCCGGGCGATCTGTTCGCCACCGACGGCATGCAGGAAGTAGCTTTGATCCTTGTTCGGGTCCAGGCCCTTGAGCAGTTCGGTGCGGCCATCGGTATCGCGACGGCGCACGTAGTGACCAGTGGCGATCAGGTCGGCACCCAGCATCAGCGCATAGTCGAGAAACGCCTTGAACTTGATTTCCCGGTTGCAAAGGATGTCCGGGTTGGGGGTGCGCCCGGCCTTGTACTCTTCAAGGAAATGTTCGAAGACATTGTCCCAGTACTCGGCAGCGAAGTTGGCCGTGTGCAGTTTGATGCCGATCTTGTCACACACGGCCTGGGCATCTGCCAGGTCTTCGCGGGCGGTGCAATATTCCGTTCCGTCGTCTTCTTCCCAGTTCTTCATGAACAAGCCTTCCACCTGATAACCCTGCTCCATGAGCAGTACGGCGGAAACGGAAGAGTCCACGCCGCCGGACATGCCGACTATGACGCGCTTCATTTCTGAGTTCGAGGGGGCTGGATCACGCATGGGGATTCAACGGCTGACCTGTAAAAGGACGCGATTCTATCAGGCTGAGGGCGTCGAGTCTCACGCCTTGTCGCGCAGCAGGTCGAGACTGAAATGTTCGGCATTGAGGTAATCGTCCAGGCAGCGCAGTACCAGCTCGCTGCGCCAGCGTTCCTGTTGGGCCAGCAGTTCCTCGCGAGTCAGCCAGACGGCGCCAATGATGCCTTCGTCCAGCTGATATTCAGGGTTATGGCGTATGGCCTTGGCGGCGAAACATATCCGCTGGTAGGTCACGCCGTTGCTCGGCGCGGTGTACAGGTAAATGCCCACCACGCTGGTCAGTTCGACATCCCAGCCGGTTTCTTCAAGAGTCTCCCGCACTGCCGCACGTTGCAGGCTCTCGTTCGGGTCGAGGTGCCCGGCGGGTTGGTTGAGTACGGCGCGTCCGCCTTTCATTTCTTCGACGAACAGGAAGCGTCCCTGATCTTCGACGATGGTGGCGACGGAAACGTGGGCTTGCCAGGTCATGGATTGATCCTCTGCTGCCAGATAAGAATGTTCAGTATGTGGCCTGCCGGTCTGTCTTTGGCTTTAATGCAAAAGCCCCGACACGCGGGCCGGGGCTTTTGGCTGGGCGACGCAGTAATGCGTCGCACCGGTCTCATGCCGCTTACGCTTTCAACGCATCGATAGCTGCGTTGAGCGTGGCGCTTGGGCGCATGGCCTTGCTGGTGACTTCCGGGTTAGGGAAGTAGTAGCCGCCAATTTCTACCGGCTTGCCCTGAACAGCGTTCAGCTCGGCAACGATTTTTTCTTCGTTGTCAGTCAGGGTTTTGGCCAAAGGCGTGAACTGTGCCTTGAGGTCTGCATCGTCGTTTTGAGCAGCCAGTGCCTGAGCCCAGAACAGGGTCAGGTAGAAATGGCTGCCGCGGTTGTCGATGCCGCCGACCTTGCGCGAAGGCGACTTGTTGCGGTCCAGGAACTCGCCAGTGGCCTGGTCGAGGGTCTTGGACAGAACCAGCGCTTTCGGGTTGTTGTAGGCATTGCCCAGATGTTCCAGGGACGCCGCCAGAGCCAGAAACTCGCCCAGCGAATCCCAGCGCAGGAAGTTTTCTTCAACAAACTGCTGCACATGCTTGGGAGCCGAACCGCCAGCGCCGGTTTCGAACAGACCGCCGCCGTTCATCAGCGGAACGATCGACAGCATTTTCGCACTTGTGCCCAGTTCCATAATCGGGAACAGGTCGGTCAGGTAATCGCGAAGCACGTTGCCCGTTACCGAGATCGTGTCCTTGCCGGCGCGAGTGCGTTCCAGGGTCAGCTTCATCGCGTCGACAGGTGACAGGATCTGGATATCCAGGCCCGACGTGTCGTGGTCGCCCAGGTACTTGCGGACTTTCTCGATCATCACGCTGTCATGGGCGCGAGACGAATCCAGCCAGAAGATAGCCGGTGTGTTGCTGGCGCGAGCGCGGTTGACGGCCAGTTTTACCCAATCCTGGATCGGCGCGTCCTTGGCCTGACACATGCGCCAGATATCGCCCGCTTCGACGTTCTGTTCCATCAGCAGGTTGCCCTGGCTGTCGGTTACACGAACCACGCCGTTGGTCTGGATGTGGAAAGTCTTGTCGTGGGAGCCATATTCTTCGGCTTTTTGAGCCATCAGGCCAACGTTCGGTACGCTGCCCATAGTGGTCGGGTCGAATGCGCCATTTTTCTTGCAGTCTTCGATGACCGCTTGATAGATGGTGGCGTAGCAGCGATCCGGGATCACTGCCTTGGCATCGTGCAGTTGACCATCTGTGCCCCACATCTTGCCGGAGTCACGGATCATCGCTGGCATCGATGCGTCGACAATTACGTCGCTCGGCACGTGCAGGTTGGTGATGCCCTTGTCGGAGTTGACCATCGCCAGTTGTGGGCGAGTGGCGTAGACCGCTTCGATGTCAGCCTTGATTTCGGCCTGTTTTTCAGCAGGCAGGCTGGTGATGCGCTCGTACAGGTCACCGATGCCGTTGTTCAGGCTGAAGCCGATCTGCTTCAGCGTGTCAGCGTGCTTGGTCAATGCATCCTTGTAGAACTCATCAACGATCTGGCCGAACATGATCGGGTCGGAGATCTTCATCATGGTGGCTTTCAGATGCACCGAGAACAGAACGCCTTGCTTGCGGGCGTCTTCGATCTCGGCGGCAATGAAGCCGCGCAGAGCTTTGGCGCTCATTACCGAGCAGTCAACGACTTCGCCAGCCTTGACGGCGGTTTTTTCCTTCAGAACGGTGGTGGTGCCATCCTGAGCGATCAGTTCGATTTTAACGGTGTTGTCGGCTGCGATCTGGGCTGCTTTTTCGCTGCCGTAGAAGTCGCCGTTGCTCATGTGCGCAACGTGGGCCTTGGAGTCGGCAGACCAGGCGCCCATCTTGTGTGGGTGCTTGCGAGCGTAGTTCTTGACCGACAACGGTGCGCGACGATCGGAGTTGCCTTCGCGCAGCACCGGGTTCACGGCG
This sequence comes from Pseudomonas syringae group sp. 243L2, assembly GCF_032587875.1. Classification (NCBI taxonomy): domain Bacteria; kingdom Pseudomonadati; phylum Pseudomonadota; class Gammaproteobacteria; order Pseudomonadales; family Pseudomonadaceae; genus Pseudomonas; species Pseudomonas syringae group sp. 243L2. Next base: position 684,484 of record NZ_JAWHPL010000021.1, on the reverse strand, counting down.
CTGCCCTTGGTCTTGTCGTAGCGTGCGCGGGTTTCTTTTTCCGCGTCAGTGACAGGGTTTTCAGGGTAGTCGGGAATCTTGTAGCCCTGATCCTGAAGCTCCTTGATGGTCGCCTTCAATTGAGGGACCGAGGCACTGATGTTAGGCAGCTTGATGATGTTGGCTTCTGGCGTAGTGGCCAGTTTGCCCAGCTCGGCGAGATGATCCGGCACTTGTTGATCGGCGCCAAGCGACTCCGGGAAGCTTGAAAGAACACGGCCCGCCAGGGAGATGTCGCGCGTTTCCACGTCGATATCGGAGGAGGCTGTGAAAGCTTCGATAATAGGCAGCAGCGAATAGGTGGCGAGGGCCGGAGCTTCGTCGGTGAAGGTGTAGATGATCTTCGAGCGGTTGGACATTCGTATTAACTCTCTGTTTTGCTGAGCATGCACAAAATCTCGATACGCGCAGGGTATGCACTCTTGCCCACGGTTCGGCCATGGGCCCAGGTCGAGGTTCATTCGCGGTGATGTTGGGTGCATCAGTCGAGCGTCAAGCTGTCAGGCCAGGTAGCGACCCGACGCATAGGAAGGTTGAGGGTCTGATTTCAGACGGGTCAGCCTTTATGACTCTTCGGTCACGGCGCGAGTATATCAAACCATTGGCGCGAGGCATTAATGCTATGCGTGCTATCGAATAATGAACATCCGCCGTTGGTCGAACGACCGGGATGTCTACGAGGTGTCAATCAGGCGTCAAGAGGCGGGATCTGGCGGAGGAGTGGGGCGCTGATGGCTCTGTCACGGTAGGGGCATCCGCGGTGCAATAACCGCTAATTCGATACCCTGTGGAGTCGCATCGGTTCAAGCTACCAAAGCTGCGGTTTCTTAAGATCCGGTACAGGCTCATTGCGTGTTTCTGATTACTCAGTCAACTGGCGCGAAAGGCCATTGATCTGCTGTCAGGCTGTTTCCATGGAGGACTTCAAGCGTGTGCATGTTCAGGTTCATGCTCAGACGCAGCATGGGTTTCCTTCACGGGCTCACCTGCTTTAGCCAGCAATGGCGCGATATTCACGGCATGCAGCCCTTTTGGCCCCTGAATGATTTCAAAACTGACCGGCTGGCCGGCTTTGAGGGTCTTGTAACCTTCCATCTGGATGGTCGAAAAATGGGCGAACAAGTCGTCATCCGGCTTGCCGTCTTCGATTATGAATCCATAACCTTTTGCATTGTTGAACCACTTGACTTTTCCGTTAAGCATCGCCATATCCCTCTGCAAAGGACTCCGTCAGGAGTATCATCCACTTCAATCCGCCTCCCCAAAAATTTTGGTTGACTGCGCGGACCCTTTTTACCCAATGTGGGCTCTATTGTTTGTAACACCGTTTAGCTGATAGTCAAGGTCATGTGGCGGTCTGTTTGAAAAGCGTCCAAACTGCGACTGACAGCTCAATCCGCCCTCAAACGAACATTTCTTTCCATGCATGCATTTAGCAAGATTCGACTAACATTCAATCAGGACAGTCCGCAGTCGCACGAGGACGACGCGGCAGGCATCGCGGTGCAGGACGCCAAGCCGACCCTGCAGGCGCCACCGATGTACAAGGTGGTTTTATTCAACGATGACTACACCCCGATGGATTTCGTCGTAGAAGTACTCGAGGTGTTTTTTAACCTGAATCGTGAGCTGGCCACCAAAGTCATGCTGGCCGTCCATACAGAGGGACGGGCAGTCTGCGGATTGTTTACCCGCGACATCGCCGAGACCAAGGCAATGCAGGTCAATCAATACGCCAGGGAGAGCCAGCATCCGCTACTCTGTGAGATCGAGAAGGACGGTTAAACGCCGACCACTTGGGTATGAGGTGAAGCTATGTTAAACCGTGAGCTCGAAGTCACCCTCAATCTTGCCTTCAAGGAGGCACGTTCGAAGCGTCATGAGTTCATGACGGTCGAGCACCTCCTGCTGGCTCTATTGGATAATGAGGCTGCAGCCACTGTTCTGCGTGCCTGCGGTGCAAACCTCGATAAACTCAAGCATGATCTGCAGGAGTTCATCGACTCCACCACTCCGCTGATCCCCGTTCATGACGAGGATCGCGAGACACAACCGACGCTCGGGTTCCAGCGTGTGCTGCAACGGGCAGTTTTCCACGTGCAGAGCTCCGGCAAGCGCGAAGTAACCGGCGCCAACGTGCTGGTTGCAATTTTCAGTGAGCAGGAAAGCCAGGCCGTGTTTCTGCTCAAGCAGCAGAGCGTGGCCCGGATTGATGTCGTCAACTATATCGCCCACGGTATCTCCAAGGTTCCGGGGCATGGCGAACACTCTTCTGAAGGTGAACAGGATATGCAGGACGACGAGGGCGGTGAAGCATCTTCCTCAGGCAATCCTCTGGATGCCTATGCCAGCAATCTGAACGAATTGGCGCGCCAGGGGCGCATCGATCCGCTGGTCGGTCGCGAAAGCGAAGTCGAGCGCGTAGCTCAGATTCTGGCTCGTCGTCGCAAGAACAACCCGTTGCTGGTCGGTGAGGCTGGGGTTGGTAAAACGGCTATTGCCGAAGGCCTGGCCAAGCGTATCGTGGACAATCAGGTCCCTGATTTACTCGCCAGCAGCGTTGTCTACTCGCTTGATCTGGGTGCCCTGCTGGCCGGGACCAAATACCGCGGCGATTTCGAGAAGCGTTTCAAAGCGTTGCTCAATGAGCTGCGCAAGCGTCCTCAGGCGATCCTGTTCATTGACGAGATCCACACCATCATTGGTGCTGGTGCGGCATCAGGCGGGGTGATGGATGCCTCTAACCTGCTAAAACCGTTGCTGTCGTCTGGCGAGATCCGTTGCATCGGCTCTACGACCTTTCAGGAGTTTCGCGGGATTTTCGAAAAAGACCGCGCCTTGGCGCGTCGCTTCCAGAAAGTCGATGTGTCCGAGCCTTCGGTCGAAGACACCATCGGCATCCTTCGTGGCCTGAAAAGCCGTTTCGAGCAGCATCACAGCATCGAGTACAGTGACGAAGCGCTGCGCGCCGCAGCTGAGCTTGCGTCGCGTTACATCAATGACCGTCATATGCCCGACAAGGCGATCGATGTTATTGATGAAGCCGGTGCCTACCAGCGTCTGCAGCCTGTCGAGCAGCGCGTCAAGCGCATCGATGTGCCTCAGGTCGAAGACATCGTCGCCAAGATCGCGCGTATTCCGCCAAAACACGTCAACAGCTCGGACAAGGAGCTGCTGCGTAACCTGGAGCGCGATCTGAAGCTCACCGTGTTTGGTCAGGATGCAGCCATTGACTCGTTGTCGACGGCGATCAAGCTTTCGCGTGCAGGCCTCAAGTCGCCTGACAAGCCGGTCGGTTCGTTCCTGTTCGCAGGCCCTACCGGTGTCGGCAAGACCGAAGCCGCTCGCCAGTTGGCCAAGGCGTTGGGTGTCGAGCTGATTCGTTTCGACATGTCCGAGTACATGGAGCGGCATACCGTTTCCCGTCTGATCGGCGCGCCTCCGGGCTACGTCGGTTTCGATCAGGGCGGTCTTTTGACCGAAGCCATCACTCGTCAACCGCATTGCGTGCTGCTGCTCGATGAAATCGAAAAGGCTCACCCGGAAGTCTTCAACCTGCTTTTGCAGGTGATGGACCACGGTACGCTGACCGATAACAATGGACGCAAGGCAGATTTCCGCAATGTGATCGTGATCATGACCACCAATGCCGGGGCTGAGTCCGCCGCGCGTGCTTCGATCGGTTTCACGCATCAGGACCACTCGTCTGATGCGATGGAAGTGATCAAGAAGAGCTTCACGCCGGAGTTCCGCAACCGTCTGGACACCATCATTCAGTTTGGCCGTCTCAGCCACGAAGTCATCAAGAGCGTGGTCGACAAGTTCCTTACCGAGCTTCAGGCCCAGCTGGAAGACAAGCGCGTACTGCTCGAAGTGTCCGAGGCGGCGAGAAACTGGCTGGCGCAGGGTGGTTACGATGCGGCGATGGGTGCCAGACCGATGGCTCGCCTGATTCAGGACAAGATCAAGCGGCCACTGGCCGAAGAGATCCTGTTCGGCGAATTGTCAGAGCACGGCGGTGTGGTTCACATCGATATCAAGGATGGCGAGATTACCTTCGACTTCGAAACCACAGCAGAAATGGCCTGACGCCCAAGCCTCGCTCCGCATCGTGAATGGATGCGGGGCAGGCCGAGGCCTCTGGTTGTATGAAACAGGCAAACAAAAACGCCCGGCTTATGCCGGGCGTTTTCGTCAATGCCTGTTTAACGAGCGCGGTAGGTGATGCGCCCTTTGCTCAGGTCATAGGGCGTCAGTTCTACACGCACTTTGTCACCGGTCAGAATACGGATGTAATTCTTGCGCATCTTGCCGGAGATATGCGCGGTTACGACGTGCCCGTTTTCCAACTCCACGCGGAACATGGTGTTGGGCAGGGTGTCGACGACAGTGCCTTCCATTTCGAAGCTGTCTTCTTTCGACATGCAGTAAAGCCCTCGGTATACAAATGAGTGGCCCGGTGCAAGTGGCGCCAGGCAAAAGCGGCGTGCATTGTGCCCGAAAAAACCAGTTTAAGCCAAGGGGTTCAATACAGAGTGACCCATCTTTGATTGGTAAGTAGCTCAATGGGCCGATATTGGGTCTTGTAATTCATCTTTTTGCAGTTTTTGATCCAGTAACCCAGGTACACCGCCTGCAGTTGAAGTCTGGCGGCTTCGGCGATCTGCCACAAAATCGCGTAACGGCCCAGACTGCGGCGCTCTTCATCAGGTTCGTAGAACGTGTAGACCGCGGAAAGGCCGTTGGGCAAAAGGTCGGTGACCGCAACTGCCAGCAGTCGTTGGTCGACGCGAAATTCGTAAAAACGCGAAAAGGGCAGGTCGCGAACCAGAAATGTCGAAAACTGCTCGCGGCTGGGTGGAAACATGTCGCCGTCAGCATGCCGTTGCTCTATGTAACGTTGATAAAGATCGAAATATTCCTCGGTGAAAGCCGGTCTGGCGCTTTGCACCTGTACATCGGCATTACGTTTCAAAATCCTTTTTTGCTGTCTGTCGGGTACAAACAGGTTCACGGGGATGCGTGCGGGCACGCAAGCGCTGCAGTTCTGGCAGTGGGGGCGGTAAAGATGATCGCCGCTACGGCGAAAGCCCATGTCCGAGAGGTCGGCGTAGACCTGCACATCCATTGGCTGGCTGGGGTCCAGAAACAGGGTCGTCGCCTGCTCTTCAGGCAGGTAACTGCAGGTGTGCGGTTGAGTGGCATAAAACTTCAGCCTCGCCAGCTCTGTCATGGTCGTCGCCTAATGGTAAATCCTTACCTGTGAGTGTATGCCAGCCTGTCAAACTCGCCTAGATGACCAGTCGGCACCGCTTGGCTGATCAAGATGCCGGGACAGATAGTCGGCAAAAGTCTGCCGAGGAATCGAGCGTGCGCCGAAGCTGTGAAGGTGTTGGGTCGGCATCTGGCAATCGATCAATACAAAACCCCAGTCAGTCAGGTGCTGCACCAGTGTGGCGAATCCGACTTTGGAGGCGTTGTCTGCACGGCTGAACATGGACTCACCGAAGAACAGCTGGCCCATTGCCAGGCCATACAGCCCGCCGACCAGTTCATCCTGATCCCAGACCTCGACGCTGTGCGCATGGCCGCGTCGGTGCAACTCAAGATAGGCATCCTGCATCGAGCCGGTGATCCAGGTTTCATTGGCGTAACTTCTCGGCGCAGCGCAGGCCTTGATCACGCTCGCAAAATCCCGGTCAAAGGTCACGTGGTAGCGAGACTGGCGCAACATTTTGCCGAGGCTGCGCGAAACATGCAGTTCTTCGGGAAACAGTACGGTACGCGGATCGGGAGACCACCAGAGAATCGGCTGGCCGTCCTGAAACCACGGAAAGCAGCCGTGCCGGTAGGCATTGATCAGGCGATCGGCTGACAGGTCTCCACCGGCGGCAAGTAATCCGTTGGGCTCGCGGAGGGCTTTCTCCAGTGGCGGGAAATCCAGGCTATTGCGGTTCAACCAGGTCAGCATGGCATCACAACTTTGCGGAAGGGGAGGGCGCACCGGCCTGTCAGTGCAACTCTGTGCGGCAGGCGTGGTCACAAGCGGTTGTCATTATGGCGCGTACCTGGCACATACGGTAGGGCAAGAGCGCGGCGATGATGGTGTAGCCCTTGAAGTTGTGGGCGGTTGATAGAAACACGTCATAAGCCTTTGTCACAAAACGGAATGCGTGCTCAAATTGAACATCATCAGCGAACATGAAAGCATGTCCCGCATTGCGGAACTGTCTGAAGTCGGTCTGACGCGTTTTCGTACAGACCCAAGCGCCCGTAAAGCCGTACAATGCCTGCTTTGGGCGTTATCATTCAAACGTCTGCCGAACGGGCTTCCCGATGTCTGCTATCCCTGTTCATGCGGGAGCATTCAGCGCCGTCCGACAGCCGTTTCTGGTCAATCAACGAGATGTTCGCGCTACAGCGCAGGAATTAAAGCGTTTTGAAGAAATCCACCCCAGCACCCAGCGCTGTTCCGCTTTGGCGGCAGCAATTGCACTACCGGCTCAAGGAAGGGGCCCTGATCGCCTTTGGCGCCCTGTGCCTGTACCTGATAATGGCATTGTTGACCTACGATCAGAGTGATCCCGGCTGGAGCCACACCAGCAGTAACGCCGCGCAGGTGCAGAACGCTGCGGGGCTTGCCGGTGCCTTCTGTGCCGATATCCTGTTCATGATCCTGGGCTATTTCGCCTATATTTTCCCGCTGCTGCTGGCAATCAAGGCCTGGCAGGTGTTTCGTCATCGTCACGAACCCTGGCAGTGGAGCGGCTGGCTCTTCTCCTGGCGTCTGATCGGGCTGGTATTCCTGATACTGGCGGGCGCGGCGCTGGCGCACATTCATTTTCACTTTTCGGCAGGCTTCCCGGGCTCTGCTGGCGGCGTGCTGGGCGAAGTGCTGGGCGATCTGGCCAAGAAAGCCCTGAACATCCAGGGCAGCACTTTGCTGTTCATCGCCCTGTTTCTATTCGGTCTGACAGTGTTTACCGACCTGTCGTGGTTCAAGGTCATGGACGTCACCGGCAAGATCACCCTTGACCTGTTCGAATTGTTCCAGGGGGCGGCGAACCGCTGGTGGACCGCCCGTGCCGAGCGCAAGCAGATGGTCGCGCAGTTGCGTGAAGTCGACATGCGCGTCAACGATGTGGTCGCGCCCGTTGCCCCTGACCGTCGCGAGCAGGCCAAGGCCAAAGAGCGCCTGATGGAGCGCGAAGTGTCGCTGAGCAAACACATGACCGAGCGTGAAAAGCACGTGCCTGCGGTTATTGCGCCAGCCCCTTCAAAGCCTGCAGAACCGAGCAAGAGGGTCATGAAGGAAAAACAGGCCCCGCTGTTCGTTGACAGCGCAGTCGAAGGCACCTTGCCGCCCATCTCCATCCTTGATCCGGCAGAAAAGAAGCAGCTCAACTACTCGCCAGAGTCCCTGGCGGCGGTCGGTCATCTGCTGGAAATCAAGCTCAAGGAATTTGGTGTCGAGGTCTCGGTTGACTCCATCCATCCCGGCCCGGTCATTACCCGTTACGAGATTCAGCCGGCCGCTGGCGTCAAGGTCAGTCGCATTGCCAACCTCGCCAAGGACCTTGCCCGCTCACTGGCGGTCACCAGCGTGCGCGTGGTCGAGGTGATCCCGGGCAAGACCACCGTCGGTATCGAGATCCCCAACGAAGACCGCCAGATCGTGCGCTTCTCCGAGGTGCTGTCGACCCCTGAATACGATAATGCCAAGTCGCCGGTCACCCTGGCGCTGGGCCACGACATCGGCGGCAAGCCGGTGATTACCGACCTGGCCAAGATGCCCCACTTGCTGGTGGCCGGTACGACCGGTTCCGGTAAGTCGGTTGGTGTCAACGCCATGATCCTGTCGATCCTGTTCAAGTCCGGCCCGGAAGACGCCAAGCTGATCATGATCGATCCGAAAATGCTTGAGCTGTCCATCTACGAAGGTATTCCGCACCTGTTGTGTCCGGTCGTTACCGACATGAAGGACGCTGCCAACGCCTTGCGCTGGAGCGTTGCCGAGATGGAACGCCGTTACAAGCTGATGGCGAAAATGGGTGTGCGTAACCTTTCGGGCTTCAACCAGAAGGTCAAGGATGCGCAGGATGCCGGGGAGCCACTTGCCGATCCGCTGTACAAGCGGGAAAGCATTCATGACGAAGCGCCGTTGCTGAGCAAGCTGCCGACCATCGTGGTAGTGGTGGATGAATTCGCCGACATGATGATGATCGTCGGCAAGAAGGTCGAAGAGCTGATCGCCCGTATCGCCCAGAAGGCTCGTGCGGCAGGTATCCACCTGATCCTCGCGACACAGCGTCCTTCGGTGGATGTGATTACCGGTCTGATCAAGGCCAACATCCCGACGCGCATGGCGTTTCAGGTGTCGAGCAAGATCGATTCCCGGACCATCATCGATCAGGGCGGTGCCGAACAACTGTTGGGCCATGGCGACATGCTATACATGCCGCCGGGCACCAGCCTGCCGATTCGCGTGCACGGCGCGTTTGTTTCCGACGAGGAAGTGCATCGCGTGGTAGAGGCCTGGAAACTGCGTGGTTCGCCTGACTACAACGACGATATTCTCGCCGGTGTGGAAGAGCCCGGCAGCGGCTTTGATGGCGGTGGCGGCGAAGGCAGTGAAGACAGCGAAAGCGACGCGCTTTACGATGAGGCGGTCAAGTTTGTACTCGAAAGCCGCCGCGCATCGATTTCCGCCGTGCAGCGCAAGCTGAAGATCGGCTATAACCGCGCAGCGCGCATGATCGAAGCGATGGAAATGGCTGGCGTCGTGACCTCCATGAATACCAACGGATCGCGTGAAGTTCTGGCTCCAGGACCGGTGCGCGACTGATTTTTATCACCCCGAACTGCGGCGGCAGCGTGCAAGTCACGCTGCCGCATCATCATCGACTTCAAAGAGGAATCCCATGCGTCTTATCCGCATGCTGTTGGCCACCGCACTGACCTTCTCCGTGATGTCCGCCCATGCCGACAGCAAGGACGTGGCACGCCTGACCCAGTTGCTGGAGAAATCCCAGACCCTGACCGCACGCTTCTCGCAATTGACACTGGACGGTGGCGGCACGCAATTGCAAGAGACTACCGGCGAAATGACGTTGCAGCGTCCAGGCCTGTTCAACTGGCACACCGATGCGCCACAGGAGCAGTTGATGGTTTCCGACGGCAAGAAAGTGTCGTTGTGGGACCCTGATCTGGAGCAGGTCACCATCAAGAAACTCGATCAGCGCCTGACCCAGACCCCAGCCTTGTTGCTGTCCGGTGACGTGTCGAAGATCAGCGAAAGCTTCGATATCACGGCGAAAGAGGCGGGTGGTGTGATCGACTTCGTGCTCAAGCCCAAGACCAAGGACACCCTGTTCGACAGCCTGCGTTTGTCATTTCGTAACGGCATCATCAACGACATGCAACTGATCGACAGCGTGGGCCAGCGCACCAATATCCTGTTCACCGGCGTCAAGGCCAACGAGCCTGTTGCGGCCAGCAAGTTTCAGTTCCAGATTCCCAAGGGTGCTGATGTCATTCAAGAGTAAAAGGGTTAATTCCTGATCATGGATCTGTTCAGCCGCGAACCGATAGCTCAGCCTCTGGCTGCACGTTTGCGTGCTACCAATCTGGATGAATACGTCGGTCAGGAGCACGTGCTTGCCCACGGCAAGCCTCTGCGTGAGGCGCTGGAGCAGGGTGCGCTGCATTCGATGATTTTCTGGGGCCCGCCCGGTGTGGGCAAGACTACCCTGGCGAGGCTGCTGGCCAAGGTGTCGGACGCGCATTTCGAGACTGTTTCCGCCGTGCTGGCGGGGGTCAAGGAAATTCGTCAGGCAGTGGAAGTCGCCAAACAGCAGGCCGGGCAATATGGCAAACGCACGATTCTGTTCGTCGACGAAGTGCACCGCTTCAACAAGTCGCAACAGGATGCGTTCCTGCCTTATGTCGAGGATGGCACGCTGATTTTTATCGGCGCTACTACCGAAAATCCTTCGTTCGAACTCAATAATGCCTTGTTGTCCCGTGCCCGTGTCTATGTGCTCAAAAGCCTGGACGAGGCGGCGCTGCGCAAACTGGTCCATCGTGCTCTGACCGAGGAGCGCGGGTTGGGCAAGCGCCAACTGACCCTGAGCGATGAAGGCTTCACGATTCTCATGGCCGCCGCTGATGGCGATGGTCGGCGCATGCTCAATCTTCTGGAAAACGCGTCCGATCTTGCCGAAGACGGCAGCGAGATCGACGTCGAGCTGCTGCAGAGCCTGCTGGGTGACAGCCGACGCCGCTTCGACAAGGGCGGCGAGGCGTTCTATGACCAGATATCGGCCTTGCACAAATCAATACGTGGTTCTGACCCCGACGCAGCCCTGTACTGGTTTGCCCGGATGATCGACGGCGGCTGCGATCCGCTGTATCTGGCGCGTCGCGTGGTGCGCATGGCCAGTGAAGATATCGGCAATGCAGATCCGCGCGCCTTGCCGCTGTGCATGTCGGCCTGGGACGTGCAGGAGCGTCTGGGCAGCCCCGAGGGCGAACTGGCGGTAGCGCAGGCCATCGTCTATCTGGCCTGTGCGCCAAAAAGCAACGCGGTCTACATGGCCTTCAAGGCAGCAATGCGCGAAGCCGGCGAGCATGGTTCGCTGGAGGTTCCGCTGCATTTGCGCAATGCGCCGACCAAGCTGATGAAGCAGCTCGGTTATGGCGAAGAATACCGATACGCCCATGACGAGCCTGAAGCCTATGCGGCGGGTGAGGACTACTTTCCGGACGAGCTGGAACCACGGCAGTATTACCAGCCTGTGCCACGCGGTCTGGAACTCAAGATCGGTGAGAAGCTCAGGCATCTGAGCGCATTGGACGATGCCAGTCCCCGCCAGCGGAGAAAGTGATGATTCAGACCATTCTTGCGGTGTCGATTGCCGGGATCGCTGGTACATTATTGCGTTTTGCAGCGGGTACCTGGGTAAGCGCCAACTGGCCACGACATTTTTACGCAGCAACGCTTGCGGTCAACATCGTAGGGTGCCTGATAATCGGCGTACTGTATGGATTGTTTTTGCTGCGCCCGGAAGTGCCCATCGAAATTCGTGCCGGCTTGATTGTCGGCTTTGTAGGCGGTCTGACGACCTTTTCATCCTTTTCACTGGATACGCTGCGCCTGCTGGAAAGCGGGCAAGTACCGCTGGCCCTTGGTTATGCCGGTATCAGCGTATTCGGCGGGCTGCTCGCAACCTGGGTTGGCCTGTCCCTGACCAGACTTTGATAGACGAGAGAACGATATGCTCGATTCCAAACTGTTACGTACTCAACTTCAGGACGTAGCGGATCGCCTGGCTTCCCGTGGCTTTACACTGGATGTGGCGCGCATTGAATCGCTGGAAGCCCAGCGCAAGGTGGTGCAGACCCGCACCGAACAGCTGCAGGCCGAGCGCAATGCACGTTCCAAGTCCATCGGTCAGGCCAAGCAGCGCGGCGAAGACATTGCGCCGTTGATGGCTGACGTCGAGCGCATGGGCAACGAGCTGAGCGAAGGCAAGGTCGAGCTGGACGGCATTCAGGCCGAGCTGGATGCGCTGGTGCTGAGCATTCCGAACCTGCCTCACGAATCGGTGCCGGTCGGTGCTGACGAAGAAGGCAACGTCGAAGTGCGTCGCTGGGGTACGCCGACTGCCTTCGATTTCGAGGTCAAGGATCACGTCGCTCTGGGCGAGAAGTTCGGCTGGCTGGATTTCGAGACCGCTGCCAAGCTGTCCGGTGCGCGTTTTGCGTTGCTGCGTGGCCCAATCGCGCGCCTGCACCGTGCGCTGGCGCAGTTCATGATCAATCTGCATATCAACGAACACGGTTACGAAGAGACCTACACGCCTTACCTGGTGCAGGCACCTGCGTTGCAGGGTACGGGCCAGTTGCCCAAGTTCGAGGAAGACCTGTTCAAGATCACCCGCGAAGGCGAAGCTGATCTGTACCTGATTCCGACCGCGGAAGTATCGTTGACCAACATCGTGTCGGGTGAAATTCTTGATGCCAAACAGCTGCCTCTCAAGTTTGTTGCCCATACCCCTTGCTTCCGCAGCGAAGCGGGCGCGTCGGGTCGTGACACGCGGGGCATGATCCGCCAACACCAGTTCGACAAGGTCGAGATGGTTCAGATTGTTGCGCCTGAGGACTCCATGGCTGCGCTTGAATCGCTGACCGGCAACGCCGAGCGCGTTCTGCAGTTGCTGGAACTGCCGTACCGTACGCTGGCGCTGTGCACCGGCGACATGGGTTTCAGTGCCGTGAAGACCTACGACCTGGAAGTGTGGATTCCAAGCCAGGACAAGTACCGCGAAATCTCTTCGTGCTCCAACTGCGGTGATTTCCAGGCGCGCCGCATGCAGGCCCGCTGGCGCAATCCGGAAACCGGTAAGCCGGAACTGGTCCACACCCTCAACGGGTCGGGGCTGGCGGTGGGTCGTACACTGGTCGCGGTGCTGGAAAACTACCAGCAGGCGGATGGGTCGATTCGTGTGCCCGAGGTGCTCAAGCCTTACATGGGCGGCCTTGAGGTCATCGGTTAAATGGAATTTCTGCCGCTGTTCCATAACCTGCGTGGCAGCCGGGTGCTGGTGGTCGGCGGTGGTGAAATTGCCCTGCGCAAATCACGCCTGATTGCCGACGCTGGCGCAGTGCTGCGCGTGGTTGCGCCAGAAATCGAGGCCCAACTGAGCGAGCTGGTCGTCCAGAGCGGCGGTGAGATGATCCTGCGTGGCTACAGCGAAAGCGACCTTGATGGTTGTGTGCTGATTATTGCCGCGACCGATGACGAGCCGCTCAACGCCCAGGTTTCCCATGACGCCCGGCTGCGCTGCGTTCCGGTCAATGTGGTGGATGCCCCGGCGTTGTGTACGGTTATCTTTCCGGCGATTGTCGACCGCTCGCCATTGGTGATCGCTGTGTCCAGTGGCGGCGATGCGCCGGTGCTGGCACGTCTGATCCGTGCCAAGCTGGAAACCTGGATTCCCTCCACCTACGGGCAGCTCGCCGGGCTGGCTGCGCGCTTTCGCAATCAGGTCAAAGGTCTGTTTCCGAATGTGCAGCAACGCCGAGCGTTCTGGGAAGATGTTTTTCAGGGTGCCATTGCCGACCGCCAGTTGGCCGGGCAGGGGGCCGAGGCCGAGCGTCTGCTGATCGCCAAGATCGCTGGCGAGCCGCCGCCGGAGACCGGCGAGGTGTATCTGGTCGGTGCTGGCCCCGGTGATCCTGACTTGCTGACCTTCCGTGCCTTGCGCCTGATGCAGCAAGCGGATGTGGTGCTGTATGACCGCCTTGTCGCGCCGACGATTCTTGACCTGTGCCGTCGCGATGCCGAGCGTGTCTATGTCGGCAAGCGTCGTGCAGAGCATGCTGTTCCGCAGGAGCAGATCAACCAGCAGTTGGTTGCACTGGCCAAGCAAGGCAAGCGGGTAGTGCGCCTCAAAGGCGGCGATCCGTTTATCTTCGGCCGTGGCGGCGAGGAAATCGAAGAACTGGCTGCGCATGGCATTCCGTTTCAGGTGGTTCCAGGTATTACCGCCGCCAGCGGTTGTGCGGCGTATGCCGGTATACCGCTGACGCACCGTGATCATGCACAGTCTGTGCGTTTCATTACCGGTCACTTGAAAGATGGTACAACAGACCTGCCTTGGTCAGAGCTGGTTGCGCCTGCTCAGACGCTGGTGTTTTACATGGGGCTGATCGGTTTGCCGGTCATCTGTGAAGAGCTGATCAGGCATGGTCGCTCTGCCGATACGCCTGCTGCGCTGGTCCAGCAGGGCACGACGGTCAATCAGCGTGTGTTTACCGGCACTCTGGCCAATCTGCCGCAACTGGTTGCCGAGCATGAGGTGCATGCGCCAACGCTGGTAATCATCGGCGAAGTGGTCAAGTTGCGTGAAAAACTGGCATGGTTCGAAGGGGCTCAGGCGACTGTCTGAAGCCGATTGCGGATAGCCCGTTCGGGCTATCCATCCTTTTTTGCCAATCTGTCAATTGCTCCAGACACCCTCACCGGACAGCCGCTGCCGGTCGTGACCTGCCTGCAGATCAAGCGCTGGCCCCTTGGGTATGATGCCGGTCGGGTTGATGGTGCGATGGCTCGCGTAGTAGTGGCCCTTGATGTGCTCGAAGTTCACGGTCTCCGCGATACCTGGCCATTGGTACAACTCACGTAGCCAATTGCTGAGGTTCGGGTAATCCGCGATGCGCCGCAGGTTGCACTTGAAGTGGCTGTAATACACCGCATCGAAGCGCACGATGGTGGTGAACAGGCGTATGTCGGCTTCGGTCAGGTGCTTCCCTGTCAGGTAGCGCTTTTCCCCGAGCAGGTTTTCCAGCACGTCCAGTTCGGCAAACACATCATTGAATGCATCTTCGTATGCCCCCTGTGAGGTGGCGAACCCGGCCCTGTAGACACCGTTGTTGACGTTCGGATAAATCTGCTCGTTGAGCTCGTCGATGCTCGCCCGCAAGGCTTGCGGATAAAAATCCAGCGTGTTGCCGGTCAGTTCGTCGAATGCGTCATTGAACATGCGAATGATTTCCGCAGACTCATTGCTGACGATGCATTTCCGCTGTTTGTCCCACAGCACAGGGACAGTAACGCGTCCGGTATAGCTGGGATCATCGGCCGTATAGCGTTGGTGAAAGAACTGGAAATCATCCAGCGCATCGCCGCTGGAGCCTTTCTGCTGATCAAAAGTCCAGCCATTTTCCAGCATCAGCCAACTGACCACTGAAACACCGATCAGACTTTCCAGGCCTTTGAGCTTGCGTACGATCAGCGTGCGGTGTGCCCACGGGCATGCCAGTGAGACATACAAGTGGTAGCGGCCGGCCTGTGCAGCAAAACCGCCCTCACCGGATGGCCCCGCTTGTCCATCGGCTGTGACCCAGTTGCGTCGTTGCGCGTTTTCTCGCTGAAAGGCGCCATCTTTGCTGCTTTCGTACCACTGGTCTTGCCAGTGTCCTTCGACCAGAAGGCCCATGTCTGACTCCCATTTCCAGGTTATAGAGCTTGGAGGTCAGCCAGGGCGCATCGGTTCGACCGAAAAAGCGCAAGATTATGGGGGCTGGTGATCGTCACAGCCGATAGGTCAGAGGTTCTTGTCGCGGCGATCCCAGAACACTCGGGCTTGCTCGAACGCTTCGTCGCGAGCGACACCCAGGCCGCGCAGGGCAAGCGCGATGGTCGATATCAACGCCAGTTGCGGGTAGCTGTCTTCGATTTCCCCGCGCCACAAGGCCAACAGTTGCTGCGGGTCGAGTGTCGCTGGTTTTACGTGACGGCGCGGCGAAAGCGCTGGCCACTCCTCGTCCCAAGGCTGGCCGCCAGTGGTGCCGTACAAATGGCTGATAGTGTCCGGGTTGATCTCGATTTCGCCACCGTCACCCTTGACCACAATGGCGTTGTCGCCCAGCAGGCTGCTGGCATCGCGATGCACGCTCTGATAGCCCGGATGAAAGATGCTTTGCAGGCCGCAACGGGCCTGAAGCGGGTTGAGAATGCGTGCCAGAGAATGAATGGGGGAGCGCAGGCCCAGCGTGTTGCGTAGATCAATCATGCGTTGCAGCTGTGGTGCCCAGTCCCCTAGCGGAATGAACGCTATATTGCCTTGCTCAAGCGAGGTTTCGACTGCCGACCAGTTGCGGCACAGGGGAATATTCAGCAGGCCGAGCAATTGTTCGGTGTACAGGCGTCCCGCAGTATGGGCACCGCCGCCGTGCAGGAGGATCTTCACGCCGTTTTGCGCCAGACACTTGGCCGCCAGCAAGTACCACGGCAGATGACGCTTTTTCCCCGCGTAGGTCGGCCAGTCGATATCGACCTGAATCGCCGGAGCATTGAGGCGTTCGCGCACGGCTTCGGTAAACCCCGCCAGTTCCTCGGGGCTTTCTTCCTTATGGCGCAGCAGCATCAGAAAAGCCCCGAGCTGGGTGTCCTCGACTTTTTCATCGAGCAACATACCCATGGCCTCTCGCGCTTCTTCGCGCGTCAGGTTGCGCGCACCGCGTTTGCCTTTGCCCAGGATGCGCACAAATGTCGCAAAGGGATGTTCTTCAGGTGTTTCGGTAACAAGCGCGGTGTAATCGTTCATATGCAATTGGTCGGTTTAGGCAGGCCCGCCAGCTTGGCGGCGAGTTTGGCGGGAGTGCCGTTGAACAGGCGGTTGAGGTGCATGCTGTTGCCTTTTTCCGTACCCAGCTTCAGTGCGGTGTATTTGATCAGCGGCCGAGTGGCCGGCGAAAGCTGAAACTCGGCGTAGAAATCCCGCAGCAACTGGAGGATTTCTACGTGCTCGGCACTCAGGGCGATACCTTCCTCGGCGGACAGGGCGTGTGCGACGTCCAGCGACCAGTCGTTGAGGTCCTGCAGAAAGCCATCCTTGTCCAGTTCGATGCTGTGCCCGTCAATCGTCAACTGTTTCATAGCCAGGTATTGACCTTGTCGAAGCGTAAGGACAGTTCCACGAAGGCAGGGTAGTCGATGCTGTTTACTCCGGTGGGCAGTGGCAGATTGCGTGCCTTGATGTCTTCATCAAGCACAAATAACTGCAATGAATCGACCAGGGGCTGTAGGGATTTCAATGGTGCGCATGACGGCGTCAGTGCATAAGTAGCGTCGCCACAGAGCAATACGCCGTCGTCACGGCCCAGCAGGCGCAGGCAGCTGTCCAGTCGGGTGTCGGCAAAAGGCGAATGGGAGAGAACGTGCAAAGTAGCCATCAGATCGTAATCACCTCGTCGTAGCGGTCAAAAAGTGCCGACAGTTCGGAGCGTGTGTACAACTGACTGATTTCTTCGCTCAATGCGCTGGCAGGGATGCCGCGCTCGGTCAGGCTTTGCCCGCAGGCATACAGGTCTTCAACGCCGAACATCGACAGGGCCTTGAGGTTTGCGGTCAGGTCTTTCTGTTGCAGGGCGGCGGGCAACTGCTTCGGCGACAACTGGAAAACCCCGTCATCCAGAAACAGCAGTCCGACCGACAGATCGAATGCACCACCCGCCAGCACGATGTCCAGCGCTTCACGGGCACCGGGACCGGACCACGGCGACTGGCGGCTGACTACCAATAATGATCTGGGCATGTCACGGCCCTCCAAAGCAGATCAAACGATCAGCCGATTGCACGGCATCGTGCAACTGCCCCAGCCCAGACAATTCCCAAGGCTCCCGCAGATTCGCCGCTGGCCGCTGATAACGCTCGGCCTCTTGGGCATCAAGCACGCCACGACGCAGCGCGGCGGCGATGCATACCACGCCATCCAGGTGGTGTTCGGCGATGAAGTCACGCCATTGCAGGGCCATATCCTGCTCATCCTGAGGCGTCACGACATTGGCCGACGCGCTGTGTACGCCGTCCTGATAAAAAAACAACCGGACGATCTCATGTCCGCCTGCGAGTACGGCTTTGGCGAACAGCAAGGCTCTTCGCGAGGAGGGCGCATGGGCGGCGGAAAAAAGTGAGATGGCGAATTTCATGATCGGCTCTGCCAACAAAACATCCGCAATGATAAAGAATTCAAGGGCCGACGTGTGAGTTTGGCGCGGTTCGACCTGTAAGCGCTGGGTCAGGGCGCAACCGTCTGAGTGTCGATTGATGTTAATCGGGCATCAATCGATGAAAACATAGCACTTATCGTTTCAAAGTGTGTCCGGCAGACTCCTTCCCCATAAGCGCTTACAACACTCTAATAAGATCGCTGGAGAACACTGATGCACAGCTCATCCCCATCAGGAACAGGCAACACCCGGTCGAAGGCCGGAGCAGTATTTCGCGTCACTTCAGGCAACTTCCTCGAGCAATTCGACTTCTTCCTGTTTGGCTTTTACGCCACCCAGATCGCCTCCGCATTTTTCCCGGCCAGCAGTGAGTTTGCTTCGCTGATGATGACCTTCGCGGTCTTCGGTGCGGGCTTCCTGATGCGCCCGTTGGGTGCCGTTATTCTGGGCGCTTACATCGATGACGTGGGCCGGCGCAAAGGCTTGATCGTGACTCTGTCGATCATGGCCAGTGGCACGTTACTGATTGTCCTGGTGCCCGGTTACGCGAGCATCGGCTTGTGGGCACCGGCATTGGTGCTGGTCGGTCGCTTGCTGCAAGGCTTTTCCGCAGGCGCGGAATTGGGCGGCGTGTCGGTGTATCTGGCAGAGATGGCGACACCCGGCCGCAAGGGCTTCTACACCAGTTGGCAGTCAGGCAGCCAGCAGGTGGCAATCGTTGTCGCCGCCGCGCTGGGTTACGGCTTGAACCAATGGATGACACCTGCTGCTGTCGCCGACTGGGGCTGGAGAATTCCGTTCGCCATCGGCTGCCTGATCATCCCGTTCATTTTCCTGCTACGCCGCAGCCTGCAGGAAACCGAAGAGTTCGCCACGCGCGCTCACCGTCCGACCATGCGACAGGTGTTCGCGACGCTGCTGCAAAACTGGCGCGTGGTGATTGCCGGCATGCTGATGGTGGCGATGACTACCACCACGTTTTACCTGATCACCATTTATGCACCGACATTCGGCAAAACCGTACTCAATCTGAGTACCTCCGATGCGCTGCTGGTGACGTTGCTGGTCGGTGTCTCCAACTTTATCTGGCTGCCGGTCGGCGGCATGTTGAGCGACCGTTTCGGACGCAAGCCGCTGCTGGTAGCGATGACGCTGCTGACCATCATCAGCGCTTATCCGGCGCTGTCCTTTCTCGCTCAGGCGCCAAGCTTTGCTCATATGCTGGAAGTGCTGTTGTGGTTCTCGTTTCTCTACGGTTTGTATAACGGCGCGATGATTCCGGCGCTGACTGAAATCATGCCGGTAGAGGTGCGGGTGGCCGGTTTTTCTCTGGCCTATAGCCTGGCGACAGCAGTTTTCGGCGGTTTCACCCCGGCAATCTCGACCTGGTTGATCCATCTGACCGGTGACAAGGCTGCACCTGCTTACTGGATGACGTTCGCTGCAGCTTGCGCGCTTGGCGCGACCCTGGTGCTCTACCGGCACCTTTCGGTTCGCCCGCAACTGGCTGTTTAATAAAGGAAAAAACTATGAAACTGTTGCATAAACATCAATTGGCGGTGCTTTTTCTGGGCTGTATGGCAGTCAGCGTTGCCGCTCAGGCTGAAGAGCTCAAGGTCATGACATCAGGCGGCTTTACTGCTGCATATAAACTGCTGGGGCCGCAATACGCGACGTCTTCCGGGGATACACTGGACACCATCCTTGGCCCGTCGATGGGCAAGGCCCCCGAGGCCATTCCAAACCGCCTGGCTCGTGGCGAGCATGCCGATGTGGTGATCATGGTCGGCTATGCGCTGGATGATCTGATCAAGCAAGGCAAGGTAGACCCGGCATCACGTGTCGAGCTGGCGGATTCGCGTATTGGTATGGTCGTGAAACAGGGCGCCGCCAAGCCTGCAATCGGTACCGACAGCGAGTTGAAAGACACGCTGCTCAAGGCGAAGTCGGTTGCTTACTCCGACAGCGCCAGTGGTGTGTACATCGAAAAAGAGCTTTTCAAAAAGCTCGGTATCGAGAAGGAACTCGCGCCGAAGGGCAAGATGATCGAGCGCATCCCGGTTGCTTCAGTGGTTGCCAAGGGCGACTACGAAGTGGGCTTTCAACAGGTGGCCGAACTGTTGCCGGTTCCCGGCGTGACATTCGTGGCGAAGATTCCGGAAGACGTTCAGTCGGTTACCCGCTACGCCGCTGGCATTCCGGTCAATGCCGAGCACCCGAAGCAGGCGAAGGCATTGCTCGATTACCTGGCGTCCCCAAAAGCGCAGGCCACGGTGCAGTCTACCGGGCTGGATTCAGTTCCCCGCTGAACGTAGCGGCATCTTCCTGACCAGTCGTTCCAGTTCAAGGGCTGCAGGCGTCAATGTCCTCCCGCGACGTTTGATCAGCCCTACGTTGCGAACCACTTCAGGTGCAACCAATGGCACGCTCACCAGAAACGGGTGAGCGGTCATCGGCATGGCAATCGAGGGCACCGCCGCCACGCCGAGGCCGGCCTCCACAAGGCCGATCATGGTGGTGACATGCCGCGTTTCGCAGATACTCTCCTTGTTCGGGCGTGAGAGCGCCAGTGCCTGATCCAGTACCAGACGGTTACCTGACGTTATGTCCAGAGCGATGTAGTCGTGGCGGTACATTTCCTCCCAGCTCACGCTGGCGCAGGTCGCAAGCGGGTGATCCCGGCGGCAGGCCATCACGTAGCGTTCCTGAAGAAGCAATTCGAAGTCGACCTCCGGTGCCAGATTGCCGCTGAAACTCACCCCGAAATCTGCCTCGCCAAGGGCAACTGCGCTGTTGACCTCGTTGGCGCTGGCATCCATGACGCGGATTCTGATTTTTGGAAACAGCTTATGAAACTCGCTGATGACCTGCGGCATGAAGTAGTAGGCGGCTGACGGCACGCAAGCAATGGTGACGCTACCCATCCGGGTGGAACCGACGCCATCGATGGTCATCAATGCGATATCGAGGTCATCCAGTATTCGCTCGACCTGAGGCAGAAATGCACGGCCCACCGTGGTCAGGCTGACCCTGCGGGTGGTCCGTTCGAACAGCTTCACGTTCAGCGCAGACTCAAGCTTTTCTATACGGCGGCTGAGTGCAGGCTGGGTGATCTGTACGGTTTCAGCGGCCTTGCGGAAGCTGCCATTCTCGACCACGGCACGAAATGCCTGGAGGTCGTTGAGGTCGAAATTGATGGGCATTGCATGACCAGGATTATTGATTCGGTATGGACATCAATATATCAGGTTGCGCGGGCAGGGCAGTCAGGCCGTCAAGGTCTTCGCAAGCGCAATCGCGTTCGGTATATCAAGCTGGCTGGAGGCAAATGATTTGATCAGCAACGAATTTGGCAGGGCCCAGTCCCACTTCTCCCGTATCAGATTCTTCACATCTTTCAGCAGTGGTTCCACGTCGGTTGCGTCCAGTTCCGCAATCCTGCCCAGTGCTGTCAGCACGCTTTCCTGAGAGGCGCTGATTTCGAGTACTAGTCCCGAAGCTGTGCACATGACCCCAGCCTGGTTAAGCAGCAAGCACAGCGCATCATTGGTGTAGTCGCCCGCCCAGGTCAGCAGATAGCTGTTTGAGGTCGATCCCGTCAGACACTGGTCAGCTAGTCCCAGCCGGTGAAATGTCTGGCGCGCTTCCGCCAGTAGGACTTGTGCATTGGCATCGAGGAACGGGCAGGGGGTGACCTCCGTCAGTACCGCGCGCATTTCTTTACGCACCCGGTCATGGATCTTTGCGCCCAGTCCGTCGAATACCGGAGGTTCGCCGCCACGGGCGCGTTTGACAGTAATGACTTTCTTTTCCAGGTCCACATCCATGACCTGCCAGCGTTTGCCTGCGAAGATGATGCGTTGCCCGAGGGTCAGCGGGCGGCTGACAGGAATGGAACCTAGCGGCTTGCCATCGAGAAGCAGCCTGAATTCTTCGTCGCTGCTGAACGCGCTGTAGAACTCGTAGTGGTTGACCAGCTTTTCGCCGATCTCGCCAGGCAATAGCAGGCCAGAGCTGTCCTGGACGATCAGTTTCTTTTCACCCAGAGCCTTGAGAAGGGCCATGAAGTCGTTTTTATCAACGGCCGCGAATGTTCCGCTCGCGATCAGCTCATTCCAGAGCTGTGAAGCATGTGCACCACCTTGCTGCGCAATCGTAGACAGGCATTGCTGGACCAGCGTAGAGGCGTGCAGGCCGTTTGCTCTTGGAGGTTCGAACCACTTTTCGATCAACAATCGAATCATGGCGATTGTCTGCACCAGGTTTTGCCGGAGCTGATCCGAGAGGTCTGAATCAGGTGTCAGGGTGTCTTCCTGGCAGTAGGCGCGAAGTGTGGCGGGCTCACCTGCGCGACGCCCGGAGCGGCCTAGTCGCTGGCGCAGGCTCGCCACTGATGGCGGAGGTCCGATCTGCGCGACCGCCTTGATGTTACCGATATCGATGCCAAGTTCGAGGGTCGTGGTGCAGACGGCCGAGGCGGGCGGGCTGCCGGCCTTTAGTGCTCGCTCCGTATCTTCACGCAAGTCTCGGGACAAGCTTCCGTGGTGAGGCAGGAACTCGTTCGGCAAACCGTCGTTTTCGCACAAATGCCGCAGCCGGTCGGCGTACCATTCAACTTTGTCGCGGCTATTGGGAAAGATCAGATTGTTACTGCCACGTAACACCTTGTACATATGCGCGGCTATAGCGTGTCTGGTCCCGGAGACATCCTCTTCCTGCTCTTCATCCTGATCGTTGTCGTCGTCTTTTGTGACGACCATCTGCAGGTTTGCCGCCAGTTTCTTCATCGGCAGCATGGTGTAACCACGTACCTGAACCTGAAGGTCCTGGCCCGACGTTTGAGAAATGATTTCGTCCATGCGCTGGCCTTGCCCCGGACGCAGGAACTCGCGCGCGAGCGCCATCTCGCCCAGGGTTGCGGACAGCCCTACGCGTGGCAGCTTTTTGCCGACGACCGTTTCCACGCGATGCATCAGGGACTGCAATTGTTTGCCCCGCTCGCTGCCGATGAAAGCATGTAATTCGTCGATGACGATGTAGCGAAGGGGCTGAAAGAGGCCTGCAAGCGCCGAGCCCCGGTTCACGAACAGGGCTTCCAGCGACTCGGGGGTTATGAGCAGTACACCGCTGGGCGATTTCAGAAAACGATGCTTTCTGCTT
This sequence comes from Pseudomonas syringae group sp. 243L2, assembly GCF_032587875.1. Classification (NCBI taxonomy): domain Bacteria; kingdom Pseudomonadati; phylum Pseudomonadota; class Gammaproteobacteria; order Pseudomonadales; family Pseudomonadaceae; genus Pseudomonas; species Pseudomonas syringae group sp. 243L2. The sequence goes on along the minus strand of NZ_JAWHPL010000021.1, from coordinate 661,768 downwards.
GCCGAAACATCCCCGTGCCAGCCGACAACCGGGATCTCCAGACGCTCGCAAAGACGTGTCAACCTGTCCCACTGATCATTGATCAAGGCTTTGAGCGGGCTGATATAGAGCACAGCGCCCGGCGCATCGGTATTGTTGAGCAAATGGGTCAGAATGGGCAGAAATGCCGCCTCGGTCTTGCCCGCTGCGGTGGAGGCCGCAATTATAACGTCGCGATCAGCGTCGATCAGCGCAGGGATGGCCCATTCCTGAGCATCCCTTAGCGATGTCCAGCCTTGCGACCACACCCATTGCTGTACATTGGGGTGAAGCCGTTGGAATGCGGATGAGTCAGAGCTTGAAGCTTGTGAGTTCATCATCGGCCTCTACAGTGAAATCACTTTTGCCGCCGTCATCCCTGGCAATGTCAATGGCGCCCAGAAGGTTTCTCCAGTTGGCCTCAGGGTTTTGCTCCAGAACCGCCAACAGGTTGATAAACGCGGTAATGGTGGTGCGTGGCGTTCTAAAGTAAGCCTCACCCAGACGCTGACCGCAGTGCTCGATAAAGGCCGGGATCGCCTCTTCCGGAAGCAGGTATTGTTTCGCGTCGCCGTATGCATAAACGTTACGCAGGTTCAGCAGCAGGACATAGAAGTCCTCCGGGGTCAGGCTGGTCAGCCGAATGACAGGGCCGGAAAGATCAACGTAGCCTGTCTTGGCAAAGGTGTTTTCTGCAAGGCGCGATTGCAGGGCCGGGTAGCTGTAGAGGCCGCGGCGAGTGTCCATCAGAAATTCCGGCGTGCCGCCCAGAACAAAGCCCAGCCCGTCAGTCGATCCTTGCAGGGAGTCATTGAGGATGCGCAGGATCTGTTCATAGTTCGCATTGCGAGCCTGCGTGTTGGCAAGCTTGTAGAGGTTGACCAATTCGTCCAGGCACACCATAAGCCCGCCGAAGCCTGCCAGACGCACAAATCGGGAAAGCAGTTTGAGCTGATCGTAAACGGACGCGTCGTCAACGATGCTTCTGACTCCCAAGGCCGCGCGAGCGTCCGTCCTGGTTGTGAATTCTCCCCGAAGCCAGCGGATTGCATCGGCTTTCAGCTGTTCGTTCCCTTCGTTAAAGCCTCGGCAGTAAGCGGCTATGACTTCGGCAAAGTCATAGCCGTTGACCATTTCCGTAAGCTCGGCGAGGTTCTGGCGTATGACCGTCTCGCTGTCTACGCCTTTGCTACTCGCGTGGGTTCTGGCCTGGGAAATAAACTTTTCGACAATGCCCTGAAGTGCGCCACCGTCCGGCTTGGTGCGTGTAGACATGTTCTTGGCAAGCTCGGCGTACAGGGAGCGGGCCTGACCGCCCGAGGCGTGCAGGCGTCGATCGGGGTTCAGATCGGCGTGCATCGTCACCAGCTTGCGTTCCATCGCAATGCCTCTGACCAGGTTGAGGAAGAAAGTCTTGCCCGCGCCATACTCGCCGACCACGATGCGAAAGGCAGAACCGCCTTCGGCCAGCCGGTCTACATCCTTGATAAGAGCTGCCAGCTCACCCGCCCGTCCGACCTGGATCAAGTGCTGCCCGACACGAGGAACGACACCCGCGCGCAGTGATTGAATGACCGCATCGCGATCCTTGGCTCGTATCTTGTTCATAGGGCAAGCTCGCTTAAAATATCCGGATTGATTTCGATAGGGTCATCGCCCTCGGAAACCGGCATGTCGAACAATTCGAATGCCATATCGTTGATTTGCTCCAGCGCGCCGTCGAGCATCAACGCCATCTCTGCCGTTGCGATTTCCAGCTCTCGTCGACTCCATTGGTTGCGCGAAACCAGCAGGCGCAGAAACGCAGAGTGGCCCGCATCAAGCCCATGAAGATGGGCGTCAGTGTCTGGAGTGTCTTGTGATGCATCGTCTTTGGCTATCTGCTTGTCATCCTGCTGCTCGTCCTCCTGATCGTCGCGAAAAACATCAGCCAGCAGCGCCGACGCCTCTGCCGTTTCACGTCGCAATTGGGCAACCCTGCCCATGTCCAGCACGATTCCGGAGCCTGGCTTCTTGTCGGGCCCTGTTGCTGTAGTGGCTGACAGCGCTGTCGATACCGGGCCTGTCTGCGAACCGGCCGCAGCACCATGAAGGTTGCTGTAAAGGGTGTGAGGATCGAGTCCAAGTGCCCTGTATATCCGCTCAAGCAGTCTGACTTTCTCAGGCGTAACCGCTCCGTCAGCGTGGGCCAGGTGAGTCAGGCAACCGACGATGGCCTGCTTTTCGTCCTGATTTAGCGAGCTCAGCTTCTTTTTCAGGCTTGCCAGGTTGGGCGGCTGCTGCATTTGCATCAACAGATATGCCTTGAGACGTGTTCGATGCGAGATACGCAGATGACCCCATGAGTCGATATGCTGTTCGAGCAGTGCAACTGCACGCTGGCTTGTGCCTCTATCAACCGTTGCAACACTGCTGGCGAGATCCAGAGTGACAACAGCCGCATTGTAATCCACTGTCACCCTCGACATGCCTGGATCTGGCTCGGTCACAAACAGAACGATGCTGTCCTCAGGTTTGGGCGCACGATTGCCTGCCAGCACATCCGGCTCCATACCTATGTGCATACCTTCAAGCACTTTTGTCAGCGCGACGATCTGGTTGCGTGCCTGGGCACCGTCAGACTTGAAACGTATGGCCAGTTGATCAAGCGTCGTCAGCTTCGTAGCAGTCCTGACCTCCGATTGAAGCTGTCGCAGTTCATGTCTGGCGTATTCGGGCCATAGCGACACGGGCAGCAATAGCAGCGCCTCCAATGACTCATGCTTATCGAGATCATCGGCATTGCGGCCCATGTACCGACTGAATGGAGCAAGTACTGAAGCACAGCTCTGCACGAGGAGTTGAATTTTCTTGCGAGTGGCGGACGTAATGCTGACGTCTGGCAGGTCGCCCACCGGTATTTCCGGTACATCGAGGTAGGCGGACGATGGGCGATAGGCGACCCATAGTCTGGTCTTGTTTCTCAGCAGCTTCAGGCCATCGGGAAACTGTTCTTCATATTCGGCCCTGAACAGCCGCTGAAACAGATCTGTGCATCTGCCAACAGGTTTGCCACGCGAGATATTCGGATCCGTCAGCGCCCAAGACAAGGCCCAGGATGCATTCAGCGGGTGTTTGTCGATGGCCATCTGACCTAGCGCCACTCGCAGCACGATGGGCATTTCATAGTAGTCGGCCGACTCCATTGGTGGCTCGCGCAAATACATCTGCCCTGAAATGACAGGCATGCTCAGGTATTCGAGAAGCCGCGAAGCCTGGTTGCAAAACGAAAAATCCCGATGATAAACAGTCCGCAAACGCTCGATTTCCTCTCTTAACGCGGGAATTTCTTTTCGTGCGTCGGGATCAGAAAGGCTGTCGATCAGTAAACGCCGTTCAAGGCCGTGGAAAAACATGAACAGGTAACCGCTGCTTGCTTCAGGATCGCAACGTCCCCCTGCCAGCCACTGCAGATAGCCCCGGCGTGCCGCAGGTTCGAGGTCTTTATAGGTCGACCAATAGTATGCCGACCGTGCAGCGGGAGGCGCATCGGAACCGGCCACCGGCAAGGCAGCGTCTATGAAAGAAGGTTCGGATAGCCTGAATTCCGGGTTTTGCGTTCCTGTGTAGATCATGCCGCCGGGCAAGGTGATATCGGCCACGTTGAACGGCTCCCCTGGACGCAGCCATCTGGCCTTCGCCGGACGATCAGGTGCCTTGGGAATGCTGAAAGAGTTGGTGCCGGGAGAGTCCTGCCGGATGGTAAAGAACTCAGACTCGCGCTCTGGATGGCGCATTTGCGGAGCGAAGGCCGAGGGCGCCTGTTCCGACGCTATGTCCGCCTGCGGTTGTGTACCGCCAACAAGGTTGGGAGACGGTCTGCTGAAGCGCGCATAGCGCCCTATGGCCAGGTCGGAGAAGTCCTCATCGGAAGCCGTTGTATGGATACGGTCGGGATAAGGCTGAGTGCCGCCCGCGAGATTGCCTGACGCTCGACTGAAGCGGGCATATCGACCGATCGCGAGGCGTTCGAGCTCTTCATCGATAAGGCGTATTTCAAAGGTGTCTGACACTGAGCCGTGACTGTCAGACTCGGCAGCATGCCGAATCTCGCCCGCGTGGGGTTGCGTGCCTCCAACAGGATGGACAAGCGTTCGGCTGGGTGCCATTGGGATCTTCCATGGTTCATCGGCTGGCAAACTGGCAGTATCCACATTTTGTCAGCGCGGGCCAAGCGTGGGCGGATGAGCTTGCGATTGCATTAGCCAAACCCCAGAAACGACAAAGCCCTGAATAATCAGGGCTTTGCGCTACCAAATATGGCGGAGGCATAGAGATTCGAACTCTAGGACCTGTTACAGTCGGCAGTTTTCAAGACTGCTGCCTTAAACCACTCGGCCATACCTCCACTATCGTTGCGGGCGCCATAATACCGGAATGAAACAAGCTGTCAAACTCTGTGACTAGCCAGTTGCAGCGCCTCTGTTATGATCTTTGCAACTCAACATTTCAACAGGAAGGAGTTTCGCCATGCGCGAACAGGATTACAGCCTTAAAACCGGCATGCAGGCCGACCAGCTAGAGGTTAGTCGTGTCCTGCGCAACACTTACGGTCTTCTCGCTCTGACGCTGGCTTTCAGCGGTGTCATGGCATTTGTCGCTCAGCAGATGCGCGTCGGCTATCCGAACATTTTCGTGGTACTGATCGGCTTCTATGGTCTGTTTTTCCTGACCAATAAATTGCGTGATTCGGTCTGGGGCCTGGTTTCGACCTTCGCCCTGACAGGTTTCATGGGTTTCCTGCTAGGCCCGATCCTCAATCGTTATCTGGGCATGGCCGGTGGCGCTGAAGTCGTCAGCTCCGCTTTCGCGATGACCGCACTGGTTTTCGGCGGTCTGTCGGCTTACGTGTTGATCACCCGCAAGGACATGAGCTTCCTGGGTGGCTTCATCACCGCAGGCTTCTTCGTTCTGCTTGGCGCAGTAGTGGCCAGCATGTTCTTCCAGATCAGCGGTTTGCAACTGGCGATCAGCGCAGGCTTCGTGCTGTTCTCTTCGGTCTGCATTCTGTTCCAGACCAGCGCGATTATTCAGGGTGGTGAGCGCAATTACATCATGGCGACGGTCAGCCTGTATGTATCGATCTACAACCTGTTTATAAGCCTGCTGCAGATTTTCGGCATCATGAGCCGCGACGACTGATGACTTCGGCCTGAGTACTCAGGCCGTTGCGCTTCAAACGCGTTAAACAAAAGCCCCGATCTTTCGGGGCTTTTGCGTTTCCGGGATTTAAGAAGTGTCAGGATCTCAGATGATGGCGATATGCCTTTCCGGCAGCCTGGGAAGGGCAAGCCGGATTGGCCAGAGACTGTCCGTCCAGTCAAATTACGCATCGTAGGACACCTGACCGATCAGTCATCTTTATCAAGATTGTCCTCGTCTGCTCAAGCACTTATCAGCTTTTGATCATCACAAAAAATAATATCGGACGATTCCCCAAGGCCTGTGGGCACTTCCTCGTTTTGGGCTAATTGACATCATGGAACAGAGCTGGACACAAGATTTCTAAATGTGTCAGCTTTGTTACGCTTCAATGCATTACGCACCACAAGGCGAGTGACTGGACTCTCTCGCTACAGGGGGAGTCCCGCCGTACCTAACCTGTTAATCAGCAAACAAGGAAGTGTCATGACGAAAGTCAAAGAAAATGCTGCAATTCAACTCTCTGCTGCTACCAGCACCTCTTTCGACCAGATCAATACGTTCGCTCACCAGTATGACCGTGGCGGTAACCTCACGATCAATGGCAAGCCTTCGTACTCGGTCGATCAGGCCGCCGATTACATCCTTCGCGACAACGCTGCGTGGACTGATCGCGATGGCAACGGCACTATCAACCTCACATACACCTTCCTGACCGCCAAACCTGCCGGGTTCGACAATTCGCTGGGGACTTTCAGTGCGTTCAACGCACAGCAGAAAGCACAGGCCGTATTGTCGATGCAATCCTGGGCAGACGTTGCCAAAGTCAGCTTTACCCAGGCGGCTTCCGGCGGCGACGGGCACATGACCTTTGGCAACTACAGTAACGGCAGCGCTGGCGGAGCGGCTTTTGCCTATCTGCCCAGCGGCAACAGCCGTACTGACGGTCAGTCCTGGTACCTTGTCGATAACAGCTACAAGGTCAACACGACACCGGACAATGGCAATTACGGTCGTCAGACCCTGACCCATGAAATTGGCCACACCCTGGGCCTGTCTCACCCTGGCGACTACAACGCTGGCGAAGGCAACCCGACCTACAAGGATGCCAGCTACGCAGAAGATACGCGTGGCTACAGCGTCATGAGTTACTGGAGTGAGTCCAACACCGACCAGAACTTCGTCAAGGGCGGCGTTGCCGCGTACTCCTCGGCACCGTTGCTGGACGATATTGCGGCTGTTCAACAGCTCTATGGCGCGAACATGAGCACCCGTGCCGGTGATACGGTCTACGGTTTCAACTCCACCGCCGGGCGTGATTTCTACAGCGCCACTTCTGCCTCTTCCAAGGTGGTGTTCTCGGTGTGGGACGGCGGGGGCAAGGATACCCTCGACTTCTCGGGTTTCACCCAGAACCAGAAGATAAACCTCAATGCGGCCTCGTTCTCGGACGTGGGTGGCATGGTGGGTAACGTTTCAATTGCCAAAGGCGTGGTGGTTGAAAACGCGGTGGGCGGTTCGGGCAACGACCTGTTGATCGGCAATGCCGCTGCCAACGACCTTAAAGGTGGTGCCGGCAACGACATCATCTACGGTGGTGGCGGTGCCGACAGCCTGACCGGTGGTGCTGGTGCAGACATTTTTGTGTTTGGTGCCAGTTCCGATTCCAACCGTGCAGCGCAGGATACGATTCGTGACTTTGTCAGCGGTCAGGACAAAATCGATGTATCGGCCATTTCCACGCTGAGCGCTCTGCAGTTCGTCAACGCGTTCAGCGGCCATGTCGGCGAAGCGATCCTCAGCTACAACCAGAGCAGCAATCTGGGTAGCCTGGCGATCGACTTCACAGGTCAGGGTGTGAGCGATTTCCTGGTCGGCACTGTCGGTCAGGCAGTCGCTGCTGACATCATTGTTTAATCGGTAATACTCGTGGGCGGGTCGGTTGATCCGCCCACGATCGAGAACGTTCGTCCCTATGAAACTCAACCGTTTTTTTCAATTCGCTCCAGCTGCTCTTGCGCTGCTGGTGAGTATTTCTGGAGCAAGCATGGCCATGAGTCTGAAACTTCCCAGTCCCGCCGAACTGAGCGGCAAGTGGCGATTATTTATCAAGGCGCGGGCCGATCAAGCCTGCGAACTGCAGCTCAATACCGATATGCCGCAATTGGGGGGCGATCCCGCTTGCGCCGCAAAATGGCTGCACGAAGTGCCAGTCGGCTGGTTCCCTACACCTGATGGCCTGGCGTTGACCGGCAAAGAGGGCAATCGACTGATCCACTTCAACCATATGGGAGAGCAGCATTATCAGGCGCGTTTACCGGATGGTGAGGTGCTGATGCTGGAACGCGTGGCCCCATAGACGCTGCGCGATCATATTCCCCGGAAAAAATGCATCCCCGGATGTCCCCCGGCCGCAAGCGCGGCTTTCAAGGAAGAACCATGAGTACGTCGCCCCAAGGCAACCAACCGCCGCTGTACAAGGCGTTGGCGGATTACAAGAGCGCTCTGATCGGCGTGGGTTGCTTCACTGCCCTGATCAATCTGTTGATGCTCGCCCCGTCGATTTACATGTTGCAGGTCTATGACCGCGTACTAACATCGCAGAACCAGACCACGCTGGCCATGTTAACCCTGATGGTGGTCGGGTTTTTCGCCTTCATCGGCTTGCTGGAGATGATTCGCAGCTTTGTCGTGATTCGCATCGGCAGCGAGCTGGAGCGACGGTTCAACCTGCGGGTGTATCAGGCGGCGTTCGAAAGCAACCTGCACGCCGGGCAGCGTCAGGCTGGCCAGGCTTTGGGCGATTTGACGTTCATCCGCCAGTTTCTGACGGGGCCTGCCTTGTTTGCATTTTTCGATGCGCCCTGGTTTCCGATCTACCTGGCGGTGATTTTCCTCTTCGACCCCTGGCTAGGCCTGCTAGCCAGTATCGGCGCCGTTTTGTTGGTGGCGCTGGCGTGTCTGAACGAGTGGCTGACCCGCAAACCGCTGGCCGAAGCCAGTGGCTATTCTCAGCAGTCATCGCAGCTTGCTTCCCGCCATTTGCAGCAAGCCGAGGCCATTCAGGCTATGGGCATGCTCGAAGCGCTGCGGCGTCGCTGGTTTGATGTGCATGGGCGCTTTCTGGCCTTGCAAAACCGTGCCAGCGACATAGGCGCGGTAATCAGTTCGATCAGCAAGGCCCTGCGTCTGTGCCTGCAATCGCTGGTTTTGGGCCTGGGGGCTCTGTTGGTGATTCGCGGCGAAATGACTACGGGCATGATGATTGCCGGTTCGATACTGATGGGCCGGGTGCTGAGCCCCATAGATCAGTTGATCGCGGTCTGGAAGCAATGGAGTTCTGCGCGTCTGGCGTACGGCCGTCTTGATCAATTGCTCAAAACCTACGCTGAACCCGCGCAGCGCATGGCGTTGCCGACGCCCCGCGGGCAGGTCAGCGTGGAGCAGGTCAGTGCCGCGCCTCCTGGCAAAACCTCGCCTACGGTTCAACACGTCAGCTTTCAACTGCAGGCCGGGGAAGTGCTCGGTGTGCTGGGTGCATCCGGCTCCGGGAAGTCGACCCTCGCTCGTGTGCTGGTCGGCGTCTGGCCCGTGCTGGGCGGGGCAGTTCGGCTTGACGGTGCTGACATGCATCGCTGGGACCGCGAGGCACTGGGGCCGCACATCGGTTATCTGCCGCAGGACATTGAGTTGTTCGGCGGCAGCGTTGCGCAAAACATTGCGCGCTTTCGTGATGGCGATGGCAGCGGCGAGGCGAGTGCCGTGGTCGCGGCTGCGCAACTCGCTGGGGTTCATGAGCTGATCCTGCGTCTGCCGCAGGGCTACGACACGGTTCTGAGTGATGACGGCGGCGGGTTGTCCGGCGGTCAGAAACAGCGGGTAGCACTTGCTCGCGCCCTGTATGGCGAGCCGAAGCTGGTGGTCCTCGATGAGCCCAACTCCAACCTCGACACTGCAGGCGAAGCTGCCCTGACTGAGGCAATCGGTCAGCTCAAGGCTCGCGGATGTACCGTCGTACTGGTCACTCACCGTACCCCGTCACTGACCCAGACTGATCGGCTGCTGGTACTGAGTGAGGGGCGCATGCAGGCTTTTGGCCCTACCGCGCAGGTCTTGCAAGCCCTGTCGGGGCAACCCGCTGCACCCTCACAAGCGCAACTTCGTTCGGCACCCGCCGGGCTTTCCATGAGCCGTCAGTACGGCACGCAGAACAGGCAGTCCGACGTATGAACAGCCCCATTGACACTCATTACGCCGTGCCGGGCAAGGAGCGCGGCGTGCAGTTCTTCGTTCGCGCAGGCTGGATTCTCATGCTGGCAGGGGCGGGCAGCTTCTTTCTGTGGGCCAGTCTCGCCCCGCTGGATCAGGGCATTGCCGTGCAAGGCACCGTCGTGGTGTCGGGCAAGCGCAAGGCCGTGCAGTCGCTGGATGGCGGCGTTGTCAGCAAAATTCTCGTCAGCGAAGGCCAGTCGGTAAAGGAGGGCGAGCCGCTGTTTCGCCTTGATCAGACTCAGGTCGAGGCCGACGTGCAATCGCTGCGTGCCCAGTATCGAATGGCCTGGGCCAGCCTGGCCCGCTGGCAGAGCGAGCGCGACAACCTGGATGAGGTGCACTTTCCCGCAGAACTGATTGCCGCCGGGCAGGGGCAGAACCCCGACCCGCGTCTGGCGCTGGTGCTTGAGGGCCAGCGGCAACTGTTCAGCAGTCGGCGACAGGCCCTGGCTCGAGAGCAATCAGGTTTGCAGGCGAGTATCGAAGGTGCCGGGCTGCAACTCGCCGGTATGCGCCGCGCTCGATCGGACCTGCTGGCTCAGGCTGACTCGCTACGCAAGCAACTGAGTAACCTGGAACCCTTGGCGCAGAACGGTTTCATTCCGGGCAACCGTCTGCTGGAGTTTCAACGCCAGCTTTCTCAAGTGCAGCAGAGCCTGGCGCAGAACGCAGGCGAAACCGGGCGGATAGAGCAGGGGATCGTCGAGTCGCGGTTGCGTCTTCAGCAGCAGCGCGAGGAGTATCAGAAAGAAGTGCGCAGCCAGTGGGCCGATGCCCAGGTCAAGGCGCTTACCCTTGAGCAACAACTGGCTTCGGCAGGTTTCAGTCTGCAGCACAGTGCAATTCTTGCCCCTGCTGATGGCATCGCCGTCAACCTGGGCGTGCACACCGAAGGCGCAGTGGTGCGTGCCGGTGAAACCCTGCTGGAAATCGTACCGCAGGGCACACGTCTTGAAGTCGAAGGGCGTCTGCCGGTGCAGTTGATCGACAAGGTCGCCAGCCATTTGCCGGTCGATATCCTCTTCACTGCGTTCAATCAAAGTCGCACGCCGCGGGTTTCCGGTGAGGTAAACCTGATTTCCGCCGATCAGATGCAGGATGAGAAAACCGGCCAGCCCTATTACGTGCTGCGCACTTCGGTGGGCGATGCGGCACTGGAAAAACTCAACGGGCTGGTGATCAAGCCGGGCATGCCCGCTGAAATGTTTGTGCGCACGGGTGAACGCTCGCTGCTCAATTATCTGTTCAAACCTTTGCTGGACCGTGCCGGCTCCGCGTTGACGGAGGAATAGGATGTCTCGTCATCCCCTGAAAGCCGCTTTGCTGACGGCCATCCTGCTGGGCACTGCTTCATTGAGTCATGCGATGGGCCCGTTTCAGGTCTATGAGCTGGCGCTTCGCAACGACCCGACTTACCTGGGCGCGCTCAAGGAGCGCGATGCGGGCCTGGAAAACCGGGTGATTGGTCGTGCAGGCTTGCTGCCGCGTGTTTCATACAGCTACAACAAAGGGCGCAACGACTCCAAGGCCACCCTCAAAGGCGGCCGTGAAGACACCACTGACCATCGCCACTACAACAGCTTTGGTTCAAGCCTGACGATTCAGCAGCCGCTGATCGATTACGAAGCCTACGCCAATTATCGCAAAGGCCTGGCTCAGGCGTTGTTTGCCGACGAGACCTTTCGCAGCAAGAGTCAGGAATTGCTGGTGCGGGTTCTGACCCTTTATACCCAGGCACTGTTCGCGCAGGACCAGATCAATATAGCCCGCGCCAAACAGCAGGCGTTCGAACGCCAGTTTGCACAGAACCGGCAAATGTTCCAGCAAGGCGAGGGTACCCGCACCGACATTCTTGAAGCGGAATCGCGCAACGAGCTGGCGATTGCCGAGCAGATAGAAGCCAGCGACGAGCAGGACGCGGCCTTGCGCGAACTGGCCGCGTTGCTGGGCGAGTCGAGTATCGATGTTGCGCAGTTGGAGCCGTTGAGAGACAGTTTTCAGGCGCTGGTGCTGGCACCGTCCAGCTTTACCGAGTGGCATGCGCTGGCCATGGCCAACAGCCCGATCCTGGCCTCGCAACGCCAGTCGCTGGAAGTGGCGCGATACGAGGTGGAGCGCAACCGCGCCGGGCATCTGCCGACGGTGAATGCTTACGCGAGTATCCGTCAGAACGAATCGGACAGCGGCAACACTTACAATCAGCGTTACGACACCAACACGATAGGTATCGAGCTCAGTCTGCCGCTGTACGCCGGAGGCGGCACCAGCGCCTCGGTGCGTCAGGCCAACAGCAAGCGCGAGCAGGCGGAATACGAGCTGGAGGGCAAGACCCGCGAAACCCTGATCGAGCTGCGTCGCCAGTTCAACGCCTGTGCGTCAGGGGTGAGCAAGTTGCGCGCTTATCAGAAAGCACTGGTCTCTGCGCAGGCACTGGTCGAGTCGACACGTCAGAGCATTCTCGGCGGCGAGCGCATCAGCCTGGACGCACTCAACGCCGAACAGCAGCTCTACAGCACCCGGCGTGATCTGGCGAAAGCCCGTTACGATTACTTGATGGCCTGGATCAAACTGCATTACTACGCCGGTACGTTGCGCGACACCGATCTGGCGCGTATTGACGAGGCCTTCGTTGTGGCGCGCTGAGTGTCGTTGGTCAGTTCTGCGCAGTGAAACGCGCCAGCGAGAAGGCTGAAAGGTCTACATCGCTGGTGCCGTGAATACAGCGTTGCGCAAGGGCCAGCCCGAGCCCGGCTGAGTGTTTGAAGCCGTGACCGGAGCAGGCCGAAACCACTGTCACGTTCTTCAGATGGGGGTGTTCATCGATGATGAAGTGGCAGTCCGGCGTGACGGTGTAGGCGCAGACCGAAGACTTGACCACGTTCGGCGTCAGTCCCGCAATCTTGCCCTGCACCTGGGTCTGGAACATTTCCTGCTCCTCGCTTGCCGTAACAGTGCGATCCAGCTGGTCGGCAGCGGATGCTTCAATGTATTGCTCGGTAGCGACCTTCATACTGTTTTCACCGGGCAGGGGCGGGAAGCCATAGTTGACATCATCCTCCCCGGGCCCGTGAGTCAGAATGAAGCTCGGCGAACGTGGTGCAAAAGCGGCATTCTCCTGCAATTCGAACCAGAACAGCTTTTGCCGACACACCCGCAGCAGGTCGCTGAACGGTGCGCCGAGCAATTCGGCTGACCACATGCCCGCACTGACCACGACTTTGTCAGCGATGATCGAGCCCTTGTCAGTGGTAATGCGCACCTGATCACCCTGTGCCTGTAAGTGCGTAACCGTCTCATGGGTCAGCAACCTTGCGCCGTGTTGCCTCGCCAGCCGCAGCTGTACCTCGATGCAGCGCTCTGGCCGGACAAATCCGCCTTCAGGCTCAAAGTAGCCAACGGCGGTGTCCAGAACAGGGGTGAACTGGGGAAAGCGCTCGCGAATGGCCGCCGCCGACAGCACTTCGTGCGTCACGCCATAGGTGCGGGCCAGGGCGATGGTCTGGTGGGTGAAGTCGTTACTGTCCTCAGGATCGTACGCAGGGCTGGAGGTCATCACCAGCACTCCGCACTGCTCGAACAGCGACTCGCCGCTCAGCGCCTCAAGTTCGCGCCAGATGCTGTGCGCACTGCGTACCAGCGGCAGGTATTGCGGGCCCTCGCCAACCGACAGTCGTGTGATGCGGGTATCGCCGTGGCTGGAGCCTTGTGTGTGCGGAGGGGCGTAGCGATCGACGCCAATTACATCGACTCCGGCCTTCGCCAGTTGATAGACAGTGGCTGCACCCATGGCACCCAGACCGAGCACGGCCACTTCACAACGCTGCTGCATAATCGGAATGCCTCGATAAATCTCTTATTTCACGCCGGACAGCCTGCCGAATCAACCGCCAAACGTGCATAAGGTTATGTCACGGAGCCCCAAGGGCCATTGCCAGTGCCATCACACATGAGGGTGTGGGGAACCTGTAAAAATTTACGCTTGCGCTGCTCAGGGTTTTTAAGGTCCGAAATTGATGAAAAGTTGTCCACGGAAATCGTGGGTATGTCTGTGGGTAACTTTTTGAAACCCTTGTTACACGTGGCTTACAGCTGTGTGGTTATTTTATGAACAGCTCATGTTTTGCACTTCCATGGTGCTGCCACCAGGCTGGAAAACAGGTCCGCTATAAGCGATTTAAAGCACAAAAAAGAAATATTTTTCAAAAAAAAGCGCGACCCTCATCAGGTCGCGCTGCTTTTTTTACGAGTCAAGCGATGGTTGTTACACGAGAGGCTGATCGCTCCATTCACCGTTGACCAGACGACGCAGACCCAGCGGGTTGGCATTCTGCAATGCAGCCGGCAACTGGCTGTCGGCCAGGTTCTGATAGCAGACCGGACGCAGGAAACGGTCGATGGCCAGAGTGCCTACCGAAGTACCGCGTGCGTCCGAGGTTGCCGGATATGGACCGCCGTGAACCATGGCTTCACAGACCTCGACACCGGTCGGGTAGCCGTTGAACAGAATGCGCCCGACTTTCTCTTCGAGTATCGGTTGCAGCCAGCTGTACTGGCTCAGGTCCGCAGGCTCGCCGATCACGGTCGCAGTCAGCTGACCACGCAAGGCCAGCAGCGCGTCTTTCAACTGCGCATCGTCAGCGACCTCGATTATCAGCGTGGTCGGTCCGAAGACTTCTTCCTGCAACAACTGGTCGCCGTTCAACAGCAGACTGACGTCAGCCTTGAACAACTGAGCCTGCGCCTGTTTGCCTTCCTGCGGCTTGCCAGCCAGGTGCGTCACGCCCGGATGCGACAGCAAATGCTCGACGCCTTTGCTGTAGCTGCGCAGACCGCCTGCGTTGAGCATGGTCTGCGGTGCCTGACTGCCCATCTGTTCGGTCAGTTGTTCGACGAACGTCGAAAACGCCGGGGAGCGCAGGCCGATGACCACACCAGGGTTGGTGCAGAACTGACCGGCACCCATCACCACTGAACCGGCGAGCTCTTTGGCCACGGTTTCGCCGCGTGCCTGCAGGGCACCTGGCAGCAACACTACCGGGTTGATGCTGGACATCTCGGCAAACACCGGAATCGGCTGTGGACGCTCGGCGGCCATTTTGCAAAGAGCGTTGCCGCCGTTCAGCGAGCCGGTGAAACCGACGGCCTGGATAGCCGGGTGTTTGACCAGACCTTCACCCACGCCGTTACCGAAGATCATGTTGAATACGCCTTTCGGCATTTGGGTGCGTTCTGCGGCGCGGATGATAGCGCTGGCCACCAGATCGGCAGTCGCCATGTGGCCACTGTGCGCCTTGAACACCACCGGGCAACCGGCAGCCAGTGCAGCAGCGGTGTCACCGCCAGCAGTGGAAAACGCCAGCGGGAAGTTGCTCGCGCCGAACACGGCAACCGGGCCCACACCGATGCGGTACTGGCGCAGGTCGACGCGTGGCAACGGTTTGCGATCCGGCAGGGCCAGGTCAATGCGTGCACCGACGAAATCACCGCGACGCAGAACCTTGGCAAACAGGCGCATCTGGCCGCTGGTACGACCGCGCTCACCCTGAATACGTGCCTGGGGCAGAGCGGTTTCCTGGCAGACGATGGCGACGAAATCATCACCCAACTGATCCAGTTCATCGGCAATGGCGTCGAGGAAGTCGGCGCGACGGGCCGGGCTCAGTTGACGGAATTCTGGAAAGGCAGCCTTGGCGGCGAGGGCGGCAGCGTCGATTTCGCCGTCGGTAGCCTGATGGAAGCTGTAAGGCAGTTCTTCGCCTGTTGTGGCATCCAGACTTTTTTGCAGGCTTTGGCCAAGAGCGCTGCGGCCGCCAGCGATGAAATTCTGGCCGAGAATGTTAGGCATCGGTATCTCCTGTTGTTTTGAGGTTGGAGGTCGGTATGGAAGGTATCCGGACCGGCGCTCCTTATGGGTTGCCGAGTTGCTTTACAGATTGTCAGTGATGTGGCGTGTAAAAGCAGGCCAGCGATCATTTTTTCTAAAACCAGTGGGCAGTCATCGTACAACCTGATTCGCTGCTGATGCAACTGTCGGCCTGATTTGCCAAGTCAAGCGCCGCTGCTCTTTATAGCGCATGGGCGCGATCAGGCTTCTATCGTGGCGCGCTTTTGTGACCTTTTAAGGTGGTGTGGCGTTGAGGTTGTGCAATGCATCCAGCACCTGGCGCAACGCCTTGCTGACCGGTTTGTCCTGGCGCAATGCAATTCCCAGCGTACGGCTCAACCCCGGCACCAGATGCAGCACCTGCAAACCGCGGCGGTGATGGACTGCAGCAACCGCCATGCGCGGCACGATGCTGTAGCCCAGGCCCGCAGCGACCATTTCCTTGATGGCCTCGATGCTCCCCAGTTCCATGACCGGTTTTATCCGGATCCCGGCCTGCAAGAACCATTCATTGATCAGCAGCCGCGTACTGCTGCCTGCTTCGAAAACCACCAGCGGTAGTTCGCAGAGGTGCTCCGGGGTCATTTCAGCGGCAATCGGCTGCTGGCTGCTGGCGAAAATCGCCACGAACTCATCCTCAAGCAGCGGGGTGATATGCAGACTGCGACCCGAGGCGGGCAGCGTCACCAGTGCGAGATCCAGACGGTTTTCTTCCACAGCCTTGAGAATGCCGTCCGTGTTGCCGGTGCTGACCCGCACATCCAGTTGTGCAAAGCGACGGCGCAGTGCCTGCAACATGGGCGGCAGCAGATGAATGCAGGCGGTCGCGCCGGTACCGATCGCAACCTTTCCGGCAACGCCGCTGGCGTGACTGGACAACTCCAGCAGGGCGTCTTCGACCACCGCATCAATGCGCGCAATATGCTCCAGCAGCGTAGTGCCCGCCGAGGTGGGCTTGAGCCGCTTGCCTACGCGCTCGATCAATTTCAGGTTCAACTGGTCCTCCAGCTGCCGAATTTGCAGGCTTACCGCTGGCTGGGTCAGGTGCAGTCGCTCGGCCGCTGCGGAGAAGCTGCCGTGCGCTATGACCAGCGAGAAGGTGTGCAAGTGATTCAGGTTGAGTCGGCGCATGGCAAAGTATTTCTTATGCTGTGAATGATAAATCATAGCTTTTTTAACGGTTTGGTGAGCGGCATGATTGCACTCATTCAACGACATTTGCCCAGAGCCCGATATGACCCCGACCTTTATCCTGCGTGATGCGTGTGATCAAGACATGCCTGCCGTACAGGCGATCTACGCCGATCATGTGCTGCATGGCATTTCCAGTTTCGAACTCGATCCGCCGAGTGTCGCCGAGCTGCTGCAGCGCCGTGCGCAGGTGCTCGTCAACGGCCTGCCATATCTGGTGGCCGAGCTCGCCGGAGAGGTGGTTGGCTATGGCTACGCCACACCCTATCGTCCGCGTCCTGCCTACCGCTTTACCGTAGAAGACTCGGTTTATATACGGGACGGTATGGGCGGGCGGGGCATCGGTCTGGCATTGCTTGGCGAGCTGGTACAGCGCTGCGATCAGGGCGGCTGGCGGCAGATGGTCGCGGTGATCGGCAATAGCGAGAATATCGCGTCGCTGCGTCTGCACGAGCGCCTGGGTTTTCGCCGTGTCGGGGTATTCGAGTCAGTCGGCTTCAAGCACGGTCGCTGGGTGGACACCGTGCTGATGCAGCGCATGCTCGGCGACGGCTCGGGCAGTGCACCTTCCGAGCGGGCCTGACTGACGTGGACCGCGCTGATCTGTCCAGGCTGGCGGTAGTCAAACTGGGGCTCGCGCAACTGATCAGTTGGGGTGTGACGTTTTATCTGCCGGGGGCTTTCGGCAATGCGATTGCCGATGATCTGGGCTGGAGCGGCCAGCAGGTCTTTTCCGGGCTGTCAGTCGCACTGTTGATCATGGGCCTGGTTTCGATCTTCAGTGCGCGTTTGCTCCAGCGTCTCGGTGCACGGCAGGTATTGCAATACGGGGCCGGGCTCAACGCGCTTGGCTGCTGCATGCTGGCTGTGTGCGAGACACCTCAGTCGTGGTTTTTTGGCTGGGCAGTGCTGGGCGTCGGCATGCGTCTTTCACTTTACGATGCGCTGTTTGCTGCATTGGCAGCGCTGTTCGGTGCACGCTCTCGGGCGCTGATGGTGCAGATTACCTTGTTGGGCGGGCTGGCTTCGGCGGTATTCTGGCCGCTGGGCCACGGCTTGTTGAATGCGTTGGGCTGGCGTAGTGCGGTTGCTGTCTACGGCTGCCTGGCATTGCTCAGCGGGTTATTGGTCAGCGGCCTGCCGGACTCCCGGTTGCCAGTCTTGAACGCCGGGTCAGCCGCGCCTGCGCCCGCTGACACCACGGCCTGGATACCTCAGTTCGGCTACGCCCTGAGCATGTCCCTGATCGCGTTCCTGTCAGCCGGCTTGTCTGCCCATTTACCCGCGTTGCTGGCTGGTTTGGGCGTGCCGGTCGTGCTGGCAGCGCTGTGGGGCATCGGTCAGACCTGCGCGCGTCTGGCGCAGGCTTTGTTGGCGCAGTCGATGCCTGCACTACGCCTGAATGTCTGGGTCGCTGCCGGAATGGTGCTGTGTTTTACCCTGGGGCTGCTCAGTCAGGGCCATACCCTGCTGGCCTGCATGTTCCTGTTCGGTTATGGCGCGATGAACGGGCTGGCCACATTGCTGAGGGCGAATCTACCCTTTGAGCTGTTTGCACATTCGCATTACGTACACCTGCAGGGCCGATTGCTGGCTCCTGCCTTTCTGCTGTCAGCTGGCGCTCCGTGGTTTTTTGCGTGGGTGCGTGAAGCGCAGGGCGGCAGCGGCCTGCTGTGGTTGTCGCTGGCGATCAGCCTGGTGTTGATTACAGTGGCAATTGCATTGAATCTAAATGGCCGCGCAAAATGAAATTGTCCAACAATCCGGTTCAATAGCGTTGCCAGTAGTCGCCTGAATGGTTAGGGTACGCGGCTGTTCAAGAAGGAGCCTGATATGACTCTGCATGACCCCACGGAAACGGGCACGGCAGTCACCCGGCAGCGGCGCGCGCCAAAGGGTGAAAAGCGCCGCAAAGAGCTGCTTGATGCGGCCTTGCAAGTGTTTTCCCTTGAGGGCTATACCGGCGCTTCGGTGGCTAAGGTAGCGGCCATCGTCGGTATTTCCGTCGCCGGGCTGCTGCACCATTTTCCCAGCAAGATTTCGCTGTTGATGGGCGTGCTGGACCGACGCGATGAGGTCAATAGCCGAATTGCTGCCGAGGTGCGCACAGACAACACGTTGACCGGCCTGCTTGGCGGCCTGCGCGCAATCAACCGTTCAAACGCCACGGCGCCCGGCGTGGTGCGTGCCTTTTCGATTCTCAATGCTGAAAGTCTGCTGGAAAACCAGCCAGCCTTTGAATGGTTCCAGACGCGCTACGAGCGTATTCACGCGCACTTGATGGGACAGTTTGCAGGTTTGGTGGAGCGCGGGGAGGTGCGTGCGGATGTGGATCTGGACAAGATCATCCGGCAGATTCTGGCGATGATGGATGGCTTGCAGATTCAGTGGCTACGCTTTCCCGATCAGGTGGACCTGGTCGAGTGTTTCGATACCTACATTGCGCAGGTCGATGCAGCGGTAAGGGCTCGTCCCTGAGCCTTTATTTGTCCGTTTACCCTTCAGTCAGCTAACGCTTACTCGACGGTCTGCTTGAATACACCGCCGGTCTTGACCGGTGGTTTCTCGACCAGAACCGAGTTCAGAGCGGAGCGTGGCAGCGGGTTGCTGGTGGTGGTCGACAGTTCCTGACGGAACGAGTTGACCAGCTTGGCGTTCAGGCGGATGTCCTGCGACGAACCACCGAGCGACAGGTTGAAGGTGTCGGCATCGACCACCCACTGATTGGTTTTCACGTCGAAGTAGGCCAGCGAGCGGTCATTGAGCTCAATGGTCACGCGCTTGCTTTCGCCCGGCTTGAGAAACACTTTCTTGTAGCCTTTGAGTTCCTTGATCGGACGCTCGACTTTCGGGTTCTGCTGGCCCACGTACAGCTGAGCGACTTCAGAACCGCCAACCTTGCCGGTGTTGGTCAGATCGAAGGACACCTTGATCGGCGTATTGCCCACCGCAACGCCCGGCGTCACTTTGATGTTGCTGTAACCGAACGTGGTGTACGACAGGCCGTAACCGAACGGGTAGAGCGGCTTGATGCCTTTCTTCTCGTAACCGCGATAACCCAGCATCAGGTCATCCTTGTAATCCATGTCGGTCAGAGTGTTCTGATTGTCGAATTTCGGGAAGGAAGCGTAAGCCGGGTTATCTTCGATGTTGCGTTCGATACTGATCGGCAGCTTGCCCGATGGGTTGACCTTGCCGAACAGAATCTCGGCCAGGGCCTGACCACCGTTCTGACCCGGGTAGAAGGCATGCAGCGCTACCGGAACCTGTTCGATCCAGTCGCTCATCTTCAGACCCGTACCGCCATACATGGTCACCACGGTGTTCGGGTTGACCTTGGCGATGTTCTGGATCAGCTCGTTCTGGAACTCAGGCAGATCGAAGCTGTGGTCGAAACCTTCGCCTTCGTATTCGTTGCTGTTACCCACTGCAACCACGACCGCATCGTAGCCGGACAGGTCCTGAGGAGCGTTCAGCGAAGCCGAACTCAGCTGCACACCTACCAGGCCACCCATGGTCGACAGGTAACCGGCGCGACGCGAGTACTCGAGCTTCACATCGTAAGACTGGCCAGCTTCCAGATTGATCTTGGCGAATTCTGGAATGGTCGGCGGGATGCTGTTGCCCGGCAATGGCTTGCCGTCACCGTTGTCGATGATTTTCTTGCCGTTGACCCACAGACGCACGGCGCCGTCGGCACGAACCTTGAACACCTGCTCGCCGCTCTGGGTCGGGGTGACCTTGCCGGTGTAGCGAATCGAAGTCGACGATGTATCGCCATTCAGTTCGCCAGCGGTCGAACCTTTGCTGGTGTACGGATCGGACGTCGAAGTGTTGCTTTCGAACGGCAGGTTCTTGTCGTTGGCCCAGTCCAGGTCAACATGCTTCTCGGTACGGGTGACCGCTGCATCACCAGACCAGTTGGTGTTGCTGAAGTACTCGACTTTCATGCCCTGGACTTCATTGCCAGTTGCGTCGGTGGTGGTCCAGGCACTGGTGCTTGGGTCCAGCGACAGGCCTTCGATGAAGTCGACTTTGGCGTTGGGCGCGATTTGTTGCAGACCGCTCAATTCGCTGACGTAATGGCTGGCCATGACGTTGGCGCTGCCGAAACCGGTCGGTGGCGAGTACTTGGCCAGGGTGCCGACAACGGCGATTTTCTTGACCTTCTGCTTGTCCAGCGGCAACAGATCGCCCTGGTTTTTCAGCAGCACGATGCCTTCACGCGCAGCATTCAGAGCAACCTTGTTGCTGGTCGAGCTGTTCATGTTGTGCGTGGTCAGCGGCGTCTTGCTGTCGAACTTGTACAGGTAGATCTGCTTGAGGATGCGGCGGACCTTGTCGTCGATGGTCGCAGCGCTCAGGTCACCGGCGTCCAGATGAGGCTTCAGCACGGAGCTGTTCATCTGGTAGCCCATCATGTCCAGATCGGCCCCGGCGCGGGCGGCTTCGAAGCCGTGCACGACAGCGTTGTAGTCGCTCTGTACGAAGCCCTTGAAGCCCCATTCCTTTTTCAGGATCTGCGCGATCAGGTGCTCGCTTTCGCAAGCGAAATCACCGTTCACTTTCTGAAAGGCGCACATCATCATCGCAACGTTGCCGTTCTTCGAGGACGACTCGAATGCAGGCAGCGACATTTCGCGCAGGACGCGCTCTGGCATCTTCTGGTCCAGGTTGAAGCGGTTGCTTTCCTGGTCGTTGGCCGCGTAGTGCTTGGCGTTGGCCCATACACCACGAGACTGGATACCGTTGATGACGCCCGGTGCCAGGCTGGCACCCAGGAACGGGTCTTCACCGGAGAGGTATTCGAACGCGCGGCCGCCGTAAGGCATGCGGTACAGGTTGACGCCGGGGCCAGTGATGAACTGGTAGCCGCCGACGGCAGTGTCATAGCCCAGCGCACGGCCGAGGTCGATGGCACGACGCGGGTTGAAGGTGGCTGCCAGGTTAGGGCCGGACGGATAGACCACGCCCTGATCGTTGCCTTCGCTGGTGTAGCGCACGCCCACGCCGCCGTCGGCACCGTGAATCTGCGGAACGCCGTAGTTGGTCAGCGGCTTGACATCCCAGCCGCCGGTGCCGCCGATGTAGGCCAGCTTTTCTTCCATGGTCATCTTCGCCAGGGTCTTCTGCGCGGCTTTTTCAGCGCGGTCCTCGCGACCTTGTTGCACAGTAGGGTCAGCGGCGTGCACCTGGGATACTGCCAATGCCAGCAAGGCCAGCGCCGAGTGCGCGCCTATCATCTTTCGCTTGTTCATATTGCTCTCCAACTACGTTTCAATTAACTGGTTGCCTGCGCACGTGCGAAGGACTAACTCGTCGTCATTTGCCTTTGCGGCTTACTCTTTTCTCCGGGCAAAAGTTGCCCGCTGTCGCGTTTTTTCCCCTCTTAACAGGGGAGCGACTTATGGCTGTTTAATTACTGTTTCGATGTTTTATTTATTATCTTTTCTACTTCTCAAGCGCCATCAAATCGCTATCACATGGTGGCACTTTGAATCTCAAAACCGTTACAATTAACCCTAAAACAAGGCATAAATGTCAAATAAAAGCGTATTTTTCTTTCATTTCGTATTTTTTCTTTACAATTTAGGAACTCTTGTTAAACCTACTGGTCGATGGGTTTAAGATTTTTCAGGACGAAGAAAGACAGCTCGCAAGTTGCGATGCGTGCTGTACGCTATTTCTTGCCCGGTCTTTATCCGATTTCTGCCTTTTGCAGAATTCACTTCTTTTTTCTGTGGAGTTAACTACGATGAAATTCTCTGTAATCAGTGCGGGCGTTGTTCTGGGTCTGGCCCTTAGTGGTGCAGTAGTTGCCGCTGAAGCGACCGATGACGATGCAACATCCGGTGCAAGCGATTCGACGGTCATGACTCAGACCCAGGACGCCAAGGCAGCGCAGAAGGCGCAAAACCAGAAGACCGAAACGACAAAAGGTGGTCGCCCGCAGAACGCAACCCCTCAAAAGCAGTCAAATTGATCGTTTGAAGCCTTTGAGCACAGCACTTTCCAGTCGGAGAGTGCTGTAACATGTCCCTCCGAAGTAGCAAAATGCCCTCATTCATGCCGCCAGTTCCCGTCGATGTTTCCCGCCTCCTCATTCCGGATGCCGCGCAGGTTTGCGCCTGGCTGACCGAGCACGCGGGTCTGAAAATGGCCGATCTGGAGCGGGCGCAACGTTTGCAGCAAGAGTCTGAAGGCACCGAGCTGCTCGGGCTGTTGACTCGTCTGGGTCTGGTTTCCGAATTTGAACTGGCCCGCGCATGGGCAGCCCTGTTGCAGGCACCGCTGCTACTTGCTGACGCTGTGCCGCCGCTGCTCGACCCCTTGCCGCCTTTGACCGAGCGCTTCATGCGCCACTATCAAGTCGTGCCCGTAGGCTGGAGCGATCAAGGGCTGCAAGTGCTCAGCGCCAACCCCGGTACGCTGTACCCGTTCCAGGCCATCGCTTATGCCTGCGAAGTGCCGGTGCGGCTGTCCATCGGGCCGCGCAATGAAGTCGAAACCCTTATTGAGCGTTATTACGGACAGGGTCGCTCGGCAATGGGCACCCTGATCGAGAACCTGGATGAGGAGGGCGGCTCGCTGGAAGACATCGAGCACCTTAAGGATCTGGCCTCCGAAGCGCCGGTCATTCGTCTGGTCAACCTGATTCTGCAACGCGCGGTCGAACAGCGTGCGTCAGACATTCATATCGAGCCGTTCGAGAGCCAGTTAAAAGTGCGCTATCGCATCGACGGCGTGTTGCATGAGGCCGAAGCGCCACCGTCCAGTTCTTCGGCGGCGGTTATTTCCCGGGTGAAGATCATGGCGCGGCTGGACATCGCCGAGCGTCGTTTGCCGCAGGATGGCCGGATCATGCTGCGCATCCAGGGCAAGGAGCTGGACCTGCGGGTGTCTACGGTGCCCACCAGCTTCGGCGAATCGGTGGTCATGCGTTTGCTGGACCGGCAGACCATCAATTTCGATTTCCCCAGCCTGGGTTTCGACGGCGAGCGGCTGGATGAATTTCTCGACGTGCTGGAGCGTCCGCACGGCATTCTGCTGGTCACCGGGCCGACCGGCTCCGGCAAGACCACCACTCTTTATACTGCGCTCTCACGGCTCAATACCGCCGAGCGCAAGATCATCACCGTCGAAGACCCGGTCGAGTATCAGCTCGAGGGCATCAATCAGATTCAGGTCAAGCCTTCCATCGGCCTGGACTTCGCCGGGGCACTGCGCTCCATCGTGCGTCAGGACCCGGATGTCATCATGATCGGTGAGATGCGCGACCTGGAAACCTGCCGCATCGCCATTCAGTCCTCGTTGACCGGTCACCTGGTGCTCTCGACCCTGCACACCAATAGTGCGGCGGCGAGTATTACCCGTCTGCTGGACATGGGCGTCGAAAGCTACCTGATCGCCTCGACGGTCAACGGCATTCTGGCCCAGCGTCTGGTCCGCCGTCTTGATCCGGCAACGCGTGAAGCCTTCGATGCGCCGCCGGAGTTGATTGCCGAGCACGGGCTGGAGCGCTTCACTGACGAACGCCCGATTCGCCTGTATCGCCCGCGTGCCGATGCACCTGGCGGCGGTTACCGGGGGCGCAGTGCAATCACCGAGTTGCTGGTTATGAACGAAGAGCTGCGCAGTCTGTTGATGCGCCACGCCGACGCTTCGACGCTGGAAGAGGCTGCCCGACGTGGCGGCTTGCGCACGCTGCATGAAGAGGGCCTGCGCCAGGCCGTGGCCGGGGTGACCTCGCTGGAGGAAGTGCTGCGCGTCACCCGAGGTGAAGGCACATGAGCCTGTTCAAGTACCGCGCACTGGATGCTCAAGGTGCGCCGCAGAACGGCACGCTGGAAGCCCGCGACCAGGATGCTGCAATCGCCGCGCTGCAAAAACGTGGCCTGATGGTCTTGCAGATTGACGCGGCCGGTATGGGCGGGTTGCGCCGCGCACTGGGCAGCGGCTTGCTCAATGGGGCAGCGCTGGTCAGTTTCACGCAGCAGCTCGCAACGTTGCTCGGTGCCGGACAGCCGTTGGAACGATCTCTTGGAATTCTGCTCAAACAGCCTGGACAACCGCAGACCAAGGCATTGATCGAGCGCATCCGCGAACAGGTCAAGGCCGGCAAGCCATTGTCCGTTGCGCTGGAAGAAGAGGGCACACAGTTTTCGCCACTTTATATAAGCATGGTCCGCGCCGGTGAAGCCGGGGGCGCGCTGGAAAGCACGCTGCGTCAATTGAGTGATTACCTTGAACGTAGCCAACTGCTGCGTGGCGAGGTCATCAACGCGCTGATCTATCCGGCCTTTCTAGTGGTCGGCGTACTGGGCTCGCTGGCCCTGTTGCTGGCCTATGTAGTGCCGCAGTTCGTACCGATCTTCAAGGATCTCGGCGTGCCGATTCCGTTGATCACCGAGGTCATTCTCAACCTCGGACAATTTTTGAGCAACTACGGCCTGGCTGTTCTGGCGAGCCTGATCGCGCTGATCTGGGGCATGGCCATTCGCATGCGCGACCCACAGCGCCGTGAACGCCGCGACCGCCGCATACTCGGCATTCGGGTAATCGGTCCCTTGCTGCAACGCATCGAAGCAGCGCGTCTGACTCGAACGCTTGGCACGCTGTTGACCAATGGAGTGGCGTTGTTGCAGGCGCTGGTGATCGCTCGCCAGGTCTGCACCAACCGCGCCTTGCAGGCGCAGGTGGAGCAGGCTGCCGAGTCGGTGAAGGGCGGCGGCACGCTGGCCAGTGCGTTCGGCGCGCAACCGCTGCTGCCGGATCTGGCGCTGCAAATGATCGAGGTCGGCGAACAGGCGGGCGAACTGGACACCATGCTGATGAAGGTCGCCGATGTGTTCGACGTCGAGGCCAAGCGCGGTATCGACCGCATGCTGGCCGCGCTCGTACCGGCGCTGACGGTGGTGATGGCGGGCATGGTCGCGGTGATCATGCTGGCGATCATGCTGCCGCTGATGAGCCTGACCAGCAATATCTGAATCCATGAAAGAGGAAACCACTCCGATGACTTTTAGCCGCACACGCTTCAAACCCGCACGCCGACAGGGCGGTTTCACTTTGCTGGAAATGCTCGCCGTTATTGTATTGCTGGGCATCGTTGCGACCATCGTCGTGCGTCAGGTGGGCGGCAACGTCGACAAGGGCAAATACGGCGCAGGCAAGGCTCAGTTGGCCAGCCTGGGCATGAAGATCGAAAGCTATGCGCTGGACGTCGGTTCGCCACCCAAGACTTTGCAGCAATTGACCGAGAGACCGGGCAACGCCTCGAACTGGAATGGCCCTTACGCCAAGCCTTCGGACCTTAAAGACCCGTTCGGCCACGCGTTCGGCTACCGCTTCCCGGGCCAGCACGGCAGTTTCGACCTGATTTTCTACGGCCAGGACGGTCAGCCGGGCGGCGAAGGGTACAGCGCCGACCTGGGCAACTGGGAGTAACGTTCAGCATGAGAACGCCTGTCGCAAGCCGGGGTTTTACCCTCATGGAAATGCTGGTAGTGCTGGTGTTGATGAGCATTGCCGTCGGTCTGGTGGGTTTCGGTCTGCAACAGGGTTTGAGTACCGCCAGTGAGCGACGCGCGGTCGGCGACATGGTCGAGGCGCTAAGGGCAACCAGAGTGCGCGCGATTGTTACCGGTCAGCCTGCGCGCACCGAGTTCAATCTGCGCAAGGCGACTTTCAAGGCGCCCGGCAAGCGTGAGGTGCACTGGCCTGAAAATCTGCATGTGACCATGCAGACCGCGTCGGATCTCGGCTCGTCCGTGGAGTTCTACCCGGATGGCGGTTCCAGTGGCGGCAACGTGGTTGTCGCCGACGGCGACCGGCGCTGGCGTATTGATATTGGCTGGCTGACCGGTAGCGTTCAGGTACGGTCGCTTTAATGAAAACATCGCAGTCGGGGTTCACCCTGCTGGAGATGCTTGCTGCATTGACCGTCATGGCAGTGTGCAGCGGCGTTCTACTGGTTGCATTCGGGCAGAGCGCCCGCTCCCTGCAACAGGTGTCGCGCAGTGACCGGATCAGCCATGCAGCACGCACGATTATGGATCAGGAAAGCGCTGGCCTACTGGAAAACGGTACGCGTCAGGGAACACTCGCAGGCATCGACTGGACCCTGGATATCCGTCAACTGTCGGGTGCCAATGGTGAGGCACGGATGTTTCGCCTCGACCTGATGCTCAGCGAGCACCAGCGCAAAGCGCAGTTCAGTACGCTTAAACTGCGCGGCGCTGTCAGCGGGGCCGGATCATGACCCGTACCCAACGTGGTTTCACGCTGCTGGAAGTACTGTTGGTGATCAGTCTGTTGGGCGTGCTGCTGGTGTTGGTTGCGGGGGCGCTGCTGGGTGCCAACCGTGCGGTGCTCAAGGCCGAACGTTACACCGTGAACCTGGACGAAGTCCGCGCCGCGCAGGCGTTTCTGCGTAGCTCGATTGGTCAGGCCCTGCCGCTGGATACGTCTGCCGAAGACGACGTCAACAGCGGTTTTTTTGAAGGCTCGGCGCAGCAGTTGCGCTTTGTCGCCACGTTGCCCGGTGAGCTGGGCGGTGGCATACAGGTGCACAGCCTGGAACTTGGAGGGCCGCAAGGCCATCGGTCTTTGCAAGTGTCTTTTGCTCAGGTCCAGTCTGGTGCAAACGGCATTGCCCTGAAACCGTGGGGTGAGCCTCAGGTGTTGTTGCAAAACGTCGAGTCACTGACGTTCAGTTATCGCGGGCTGACTCCCAAGGGCAAGCCGACAGGCTGGATGGCCGAATGGCCCTGGCCGAATCGTTTGCCCGGTGCTGTAAGGATCGACCTGAAGACCAGCGGGGCGGTGAAGTGGGTTCCTGAAGTAGTCGCTTTGCGTCTGGACCTGTCCGGTGGGGCGGGCGGCGAATGAATATAGCCAGTCGACAGCAGCGTGGTGTTGCGCTGCTGGTGGTGCTTTGGGTGCTCGCGCTGTTGAGCCTGCTGCTCGGCGGGCTGGCTGGGTGGGTGCAACTGGAAAGCCGGCAGGCACTCTGGTTGCGCCAGAACACTCAGGCACTGATGGCCGCCGAAGCTGGCATGAATATGGCTGTGCAGGGTTTGCTTGATCCTGCGCAGCGCAAACGCTGGATTGCCGATGGGCGTCTGGTGTCGTTGCGGATGGATGATACGCAATTGCTCGTCAGCATCAGGAGCGAGCGCGGCAAGCTGGACCTCAACAGCGCGCCGGTGGCGGATATATCGCGGCTGTTGCAGGCCTGCGGCGCAGCTAAGAATCAGGCCAGCGGTATTGCCCAGGTGCTGGAAGAGCAGCGCAACGGCGGTCAGTCACCGTTGCGGGTGGTTGAGGAAGTACGCCAGTTGCCGGGCATGAGTCAGGCGCTTTATGCCCGGCTGCTGCCGGAAATAACATTATGGAGCGGCCTGGATCGGCCCGACCCGGCATTCGCTTCGGCGTTGCTGCGACGGGCCTTGAACCTGCCGAACCAGAGCGCGGTCGGGGCCGATCCAGGTGAAGTGCTGGCCATCGACAGCCGCGCAGAACGACCGGGCGGTGTGACTGCCCTGTTACAAACCACTGTTTTATTGAGCCCATCGGAGGGAGGCGCACAGCCCTACAGGGTGTTGCGTTGGCAAGAATGAATTCATCAGTTTCTGCACGTCTGGCGCCTGTCTACGCGTTACGCGAACAGGTCGCCCGGCAGTGGCGTGGCAGTCCGGCGCAACACGGTTGGCAATGGTGGGTCGCGGAGCTTCGCGCCTGCCTGCCGCCGCGTGTGCGTCGCTGGCTGGGCCGCGAGACCCTGGAGCAGGCGCACTTCTGGCCGCTGGTCGAGCCGCTGCCCGATGCATCGCCTCAGGCACGACGCGTGTTGTTGCTGCCAGCGTCGGCGGTGCTGGTGCAGCCCCTGCAACTGCCAGCTGCCGCGGCGCGCAATCTGTCGACTGTCGTCGGTTACGAGCTGGACCGCTTCACCCCGTTCGACGCTGGCCAGTTGTATTTTGTGGCCCGTCAGGACAGTCGCAGCGCCAGCTTTGTGCAGGTCACACTGGTGGCGATATTGCGCGAGCGGCTGGACGCGATACTCAGTGAGTGCGCCGAGCGCGGTTTGCGTCCCGATGCGGTAGATGTCGTCACTGACATGGGGACTGCCGGGCAGCGCATGGGCATCGATCTGTTGCCGATGCCACTGCGCCCGCAGCAATCGCACTCCGGTCATCGTTTGCAGCGCTGGCTGCTCTGGCTGTGTGCCGGTTTGCTGCTGAGCGCCATGCTGTTGTGGCTGAATGACCGGCAGAGTCTGCTCGATGACATGCAGGCCAGTGTCCAGGCGCAGAAGGCCCAGGTGGGTGAGATTCAACAGCTGCGTCAACAGTTGACCAACACGCTGGGCGCAGCCAATTACCTGATCCGCCGCAAGGCTGCGCAACCGCCGCTGTCGGCGCTGCTCAGTGAATTGACCGCTTGCCTGCCTTCGGACACCTGGATCGAGCATCTGGAAATCAGTGACAGCGCCGAAGTTGCGTTTTCCGGGCAAAGCGCCAAGGCCAGTGCCCTGATCGGCCGCGTCAAGGATTGTCACAGTCTGGACAACGCGCAGTTTCAGGGCGTGATCCAGCCCGACACCAAGACCGGCAAGGATCAGTATTCACTGCGTGCCCATTTGCACCAGAACCAGCATCAGGAGAACGCCGATGCGCCGTCCACTGACAAGCCGTGAGCGGCGGGGCGCGGCCCTGATGATTCTTGCCTTGGTGCTGTGCCTGGCTTATTGGCTGTTGATCGACAGTTGGTTCGCCGGACCCTTGCGCGACATCAGCGAGCAGACCGACCAGTTGCGCGAACAGCAGCAGCGTTACGCCGGCCTTCTGCAGCAGGGCGACTCATTGCGTGAGCAATTGGAACAGGCCCGTCGTGACCCGGCCAGCAGCACCAGCTTGTTGCCGGGCGAAGACCCGAGCGCTGTGGCGGCGGATCTGATGCAGCGTATTGCCGACCTGATCAGCAGTCAGGCCAGCACCGGCGGCGGCTGCGAGCTGACCCAACGCATGCCGATCACGCCAGAGCAGGACAGCGCCGAGCCGTATCGGCAGGTCAAGGTCAGCCTGACCCTGAACTGCGCCATCGAACCACTGACGGCCATTCTGCATGCGCTGGAGTACCAGCGCCCGTTTCTGTTCATTGACGAGATGAGTATGCGTCGTGATGCCAATGCTCCGGCCAGCGGTGCCGCCGGCAAACTGGTGGTGCACCTGCTGGTGCGCGGCTACCTGCAACCGGCCAGCGCCGGGGAGGGTGAGCAATGATCGGTTCCTTACGCCCGCTGGAGTGGTCGCTACTGGCTCTGGCCGCGCTGCTGGCGGGGCTGATCGCCCTGATTTTCAGTGGCGCTGCACACTCGCCCGACTGGCTGCCGGAGCAGGCACCGCGCAACCCGATCGATCAGAAGGCGCAGACCCACAATGCGCCGTCGGCGACGCTGGACAGCCTGGCCAATACCTGGAAAACCCCGCTGTTCAGTCCTGACCGCAGCCCGGATGTGGCGGTTCGCAAAGCCGACGCGCAGGCCACTAGCCTGGCCGGCCTGACCCTGACCGGGGTGATCATGGACGGCTCGCTGCGTGTCGCACTGATCAAACAAGCCAGCGGTCCAGCGTTGAAGATCCGTCAGGGCGATCGCCTGCCCAACGGCTGGACGCTGGACCGTCTGGAGCCTACCCAGGCCACCTTTCAACTCGATGGCCGTACGCAAATGCTACGCCTGCCCGCGTTGCGTCTGCCGCCGCCGTCGAGTACACCGCCGATTACCTTAACCAACGATTCCACCCTGTGATGGGTACCTTTTCTGGAGTTTCTGCCATCGCTACCTTGCGCACACCCTTGCTTTGCCTGGCTACCGCCGTCGCCCTAGGCGGCTGCGCGTCAAAGCCCGACACTCTCGATCCCGACAATGGCATGCTGCAGGAAGCGCTCCAGGGAACCGGTTCACAACGCCCGCCGGTAGACCCGCGCAGCGAACGACCGCCAGTCGAGCCACCTTCACAGCAACCGGCGAGCTCGCCGCAGCGCCAGATCATCAAGGGCAACCAGCGTTTCATCCGCCAGCCCGCTGCTGCTCCGGCGGCGCGTCCGGCCGAAACCGGTGACATCGTCTTCAATTTCACCAATCAGCCGATTCAGGCGGTGATCAACAGCATCATGGGTGATCTGCTGCACGAGAATTACAGCATTGCCCAAGGTGTAAAGGGCGATGTCAGCTTCTCGACCTCCAAGCCGGTCAACAAGCAGCAAGCGTTGTCGATTCTTGAAACGTTGCTGTCCTGGACCGACAACGCCATGATCAAACAGGGCAATCGCTATGTGATCCTGCCCTCGAATCAGGCCGTTGCCGGCAAGCTGGTGCCGGAAATGCCGGTGGCGCAACCGTCGGCGGGCATGTCGGCGCGGTTGTTTCCGTTGCGTTATATCTCGGCGACCGAAATGCAGAAGCTGCTCAAGCCGTTCGCCCGGGAAAACGCGTTCCTGCTGGTTGATCCGGCGCGCAATGTACTGAGCCTGGCGGGTACGCCCGAAGAGCTGTCCAACTATCAGGACACCATCGACACGTTCGATGTGGACTGGCTCAAGGGCATGTCGGTCGGCGTATTCGGTCTGCAACGTGCCTCGGTCGGTGAACTGATGCCTGAGTTGCAGAAAATGTTCGGTCCGGAGAGCGGCATGCCGCTGGCGGGCATGGTGCGTTTCCTGCCGATCGAGCGGACCAATTCGGTGGTGGCGATTTCCTCGCAGCCTGAATACCTGCGCGAAGTCGGCGAGTGGATTCATACCATCGATGAAGGCGGCGGTAACGAGCCGCAGATGTACGTGTACGACGTGCGCAACATGAAAGCTACCGATCTGGCCAAATACCTGCGGCAGATCTACGGGTCGGGTGCCATCAAGGAAGACTCGGCAGCCAAGGTCGCGCCGGGGCTGCGCACCACCACCTTGTCATCGCTCAACTCCAATGGCGGCAGCGGTGTTGGCGGCATGAGCAGTTCCAACGGGCTGGGCAGCAACGGCGGTGGCATGAGTAATGGCGGCGGCTTTGGCAACAGCCAGGGCATGAACAACAGCCAGAACAGTGGCGACAGTGAATCCGAGAGCGACGATCAGAGCGGCGGTGAATCGGATTCGGCCAGCCAGGAAGGTGGAGGCGCGAACGGCAACAGCAAGTCGCTGGACGCCAGCACGCGCATCACTGCGCAGAAGAGCAGCAACCAGTTGCTGGTACGCACCCGTCCGGCGCAGTGGAAGGAAATCGAGTCGGCGATCAAGCGCCTCGACAATCCGCCGCTACAAGTACAAATCGAGACGCGCATTCTGGAAGTCTCGCTGACTGGCGAGCTGGACATGGGCGTGCAGTGGTATCTGGGACGCTTGGCGGGCAACTCGGGTACAACCGGCAACGTTACCAACACTGCGGGCAGTCAGGGTGCGATTGGTACCGGCGGGGCTGCGCTTGCTTCTACTGACGCGTTCTTCTACTCCTTTGTCAGCAACAACTTGCAGGTCGCCTTACGTGCGCTGGAAACCAATGGTCGAACCCAGGTCCTGTCGGCACCATCGCTGGTGGTGATGAACAACCAGCAGGCGCAGATTCAGGTCGGCGACAACATCCCGATCAGCCAGACTTCGATCAACACTAACACCTCCACCAACACCACATTGAGCAGCGTCGAATATGTGCAGACCGGTGTGATTCTCGACGTCGTGCCGCGCATCAATCCGGGCGGACTGGTGTACATGGACATTCAGCAGCAGGTCAGTAGCGCCGACACCAATTCCACTAACAACGACGCCAACGGCAATCCGCGTATCTCCACGCGCTCTGTCGCTACGCAGGTGGCCGCGCAGAGTGGCCAGACCGTGCTGCTGGGCGGTTTGATCAAGCAGGATAACGCCGAGACGGTCAACGCTGTGCCGTATCTGGGACGCATTCCGGGCTTGAGGTGGCTGTTCGGCAGTACCAGTAAGTCCAAGGGCCGTACCGAGCTGATCGTGCTGATCACGCCGCGAGTCATCACCAGCAGTAGCCAGGCACGTCAGGTGACGGATGACTACCGTCAGCAGATGCAGTTGATCAAGCCGGAAGTTTCGCGGACCAGCATGCAGAACTGAGGCTGTGTCAGTTTCTGCTTCCGAGCCCACTCACGACGCTGCTTGCTGGCAGCGTCAAACAGAGGTCATGAACCGATGCTGAAATTTTTCACTGCCTTGCTGTTTGCCGTTGCCGGCATGGCGCAGGCGCAGGACACCCTGCACACTGATCTGCCGCTGGATTACCTGGCACAGGTCAACGTCGAAACCCCGAACCGGCCGCTGGTGATCTTCATTCATGGCTACGGCAGTAATGCGGCTGACTTGTTCGGGCTCAAGGAACATCTTCCGGCCGATTACAACTACCTGTCGGTGCAGGCTCCAGCGGAGTTGCGCGCTGACAGTTACAAGTGGTTCACCCAGAAACCAGGCGTGCCTGACTACGATGGCGTGACCGAAGACCTCAAGAGCAGCGGCAAGCAGTTGAGCGCATTCATCACCCAGGCCACCGGCAAGTTCCACACGCAGCCGGGCAAGGTGTTTCTGGTCGGGTTCAGCCAGGGCGCGATGATGAGCTACGAAGTCGCCCTGCGTCAGCCCAAGCTGGTAGGGGGGATTGCGGCGTTGAGCGGGCGGTTGTTGCCGGTGGTGCAGTCCGAGCTAAAAGTCTCTGATGACCTCAAGCGACTGAACGTCTTCATCGGTCACGGGGTACAGGATCGCCAGGTGGCCTACGCCAGCGGCCCGCAAGCCGAAGCCACGCTGAAGTCGCTTGGCCTGTCACCGCAATTTCATGGGTATGAAGGGCTGGGGCACAGCATCAACGAAGCCGAAGTCATTGACCTGGCTAACTGGCTGCAGCAGTCAGTCCGGTAGCGAATACGTGCGTCGTCATACTCAAGACGACGCACCCTCTATGTTTGCTACTTAATTGACCTTGACCTCGTTGAACTTGAGCACGTTGTCCTTGTTCTCGCGATCACGGAAGGTCAGCTTCAAAGCAGGTGACTGCTTGACCCGGCCCTTGGCCGCTTCAAAGATCAGCGTCACGCGGGTAGGGACGTTACGGATCAACTGGAAGCTGTCCCAGCGGTCGTATTTCGCATCGCCGACACGCAGTTGCGAAAGGCCCAGAGCGCCGCCTGTTTCTTCGAACAGGCTGATCGGGTTCAGAAAACGGAAGTCGCGGTCTGTACTTTTGTTGGTCAGCTCCAGCATGCAGGTAGGCGACTGGCCATTCTGATCACAACCCAGCAACTCCATACTCACGTTGTCGACCGTCTCGGAGCGTTTGCCGAACAGGTTGGCGCTTTCATTCTCGGTGAACAGTGTTTGACCGCGGGCGAAATCGACCGAAGGTTTAGCGTATTCGCCGCCCAGTTTGAAGAACACCGCGCAGAGAAACAGTGACAGCGCCAGCCACACGCCGAGCTTGAGCGGCGATGGAAGCTTTCTGGCCATGATTGCGATGTACAGCCCGCTTATCACCATACCGGTGCCGACGATAATGACCAGTGTCTTCCAGTTGATGAAGTCAATGCTGAGGCCAAGAACGGCCGGGTCCGGGAAAAGGTAGGTGAAGATGCTCCAGATAGCCCCGATCATGCCGCTGATGCCGAGCGATATCCTGGCGAAAATCGCGGAAATTTTGCTTGTTCGTGGTGCTGCGTCCATTGCTGTTTTGCCTTGTTCGGGTTGCGCAAGTGCGTACCGATGCGCTTGAAAAGCAGTATCGGCGGATTCGGGGCCTTGGGATGAGGCGTCTGTACAATCCGTGTTCAATCGCGCAGATCCAGAGGTGCCGGATACGCGAGCCTTGAGGTGCGAGAGAGCCAGAAGGGCGATGAGCCATGCCATCGCCGCGGCATTATCCTGCAAATCAGTTACAAAGTGCAGCGTTTACGCATTCTGCCTGGATCGATCCCTGAGCAGCGCCAGCAAGGCAGTCAACGGCAGCACCGTGCCTGCGATCAGCACCCAGGTCCAGCCGCCATGATCAAACAACGGGCTGGCCACCGCCGAGCCAATCGCGCCGCCGATGAAAATGCTGGTCATGTACAGGGCGTTGAGCCGGCTGCGGCTGGCGGCATCCAGTGCATAGACGGTTCGCTGGCCCAACACCATGCTGGTCTGCACGCAGAAATCCAGCACCACGCCCGTTACCGCAAGGCCTATCACGCTGTAGGCAGGATGAATAAGGCCCGGAAGAAAGCTCAGTGCACCGAACAGAAGTGCGCCCAAAGACGCGATGCGGGTGTAACCGGCGTCTGCCAGGCGTCCGCTGATGGGTGCCGCAATGGCACCGATTGCGCCGATCAGGGCAAAGATCGCGATCTGGCTTTGCGACAGCCCGTGATTGCGTGACAGCTCCAGGGGTACGGCGGTCCAGAACAGACTGAAGGTCGCGAACATACATGCCTGATAAAGAGCCCGCTGGCGCAGCACCGGCTGGGTGCGCAAAAGCGTCCAGAGCGAGAACAGCAACTGGCCGTAGGATGCACGATGATCCGGAACGCGTTTGGGCATGGTGGTTGCCAGCACCACACTGATACCGATCATCACCACGGCAGCTGCCCCGAACACTGCGCGCCAGCCGAAATGGTCGGCCACCAGACTGGCAATCGGCCGCGCCAGCAGAATCCCCAGCAACAGCCCGCCCATGATTCCGCCCACCACTCTGCCGCGGGATTCTTCCGGTGCCAGATGCGCCGCCAGCGGGATCAGCATCTGCACCGACACCGAACTGAAACCCACCAGCAGCGACACCAGCAGAAACAGATTCGGCTGCTCGGCAAACGCAGCGCCCAGCAGGCTGAGCACCGCAACCGCAGTGGTGATCAGCATCAGCCTGCGGTTCTCCAGCAAATCCCCCAGTGGCACCAGAAAGAACAAGCCCAGCGCATAACCGATCTGCGTTAACGAAACGATCAGACTCGCCGCCGTACTCGACAGCCCGATGTCCGGGGCAATCAGCTCGATGATCGGCTGCGCATAGTAGATGTTGGCGACAATCGCGCCGCAGCAGAAGGCAAACAGCATGACCATGGCCGGGGTCATGCTCACGGCTTTGTGCGCCGCGTGGGACGAGTGGGGCATGAGGATTCTCGCTTGAGCGTATACCTGACAGGCACGCGAGGCGCATCTGTCAGACGGGTTTTTGACTGATGGCAAGCAGGCTAACGGTTTTGTCGGGGATTAAGTAGGTGCGGCGAGTTGATACAGGATATTTCCAGGAATGATGATTTGATGTAAGTCGTTTTATGGCGAGGTCTTCACGGAGCGTGCAGGAGTGCCATAATGCCGACCGTCAGTGTGTTCTGGATCAATCCCCTCAGAGACCTTCATGGAAATCAAAAGCTTCAGGCTCGTTAATGTGGGGCGTTTCAGCGATCTTGAAGTCGCTCTGGCGCCTACCGAAAGATATGCGTCGAAGGTGACCGTGCTGGTCGGCAATAATGGAGCGGGGAAGACTACGCTGCTCAAGTCTGTCGCTACATCGTTGAGCTGGTTGGTGGCGAGAGTCAGGACGCCGAAAGGTGCTGGCAGTCGTATCGATGAGGGTATGGTTCAGAACGGCACCGCTACCTCCTCGATTACCATTCGGATAGAGGATGTGTTGATTTCGGATGACGAGATCAATCCACTTGAATCTGAATGGGCAATTACCGCTACTCGGAAAGGCCGAAACGCCACCTCATCCACAGTATTAAGCGAGCTCAACAGACTTGCTGATGGCTATCGCTCAAAGTTGACTGAAAAAAGTGATACGTCTCTTCCTCTTCTGGCTTTCTACCCCGTCGAGCGCTCTGTCATCGAGATACCGCTCAAAGTCCACGCCAGACATACCTTTGATCAACTCGACGGCTACGACAACGCCTTGGGGCGTGGCGTGGATTTTCGCCGCTTTTTCGAGTGGTTTCGGGAGCGCGAAGACAGCGAGAATGAAACGGGTATCTCGACAGAGTTGCTGAATGAGCTGTCTCAAAAGATCTTGATTGATACAGAACTCTGGAAAGTGCTGACCAGGGAGCATGCCTCTTCACGTGACCGCCAGCTGACTGCGGTCAGAACTGCGGTTGAGGCGTTCATGCCAGGTTTCACAAAACTGCGTGTCAAGCGTAAGCCGCGCTTGCACATGGCTATTGATAAAGAAGGCAAGACGCTAAACGTATCCCAGCTGTCCCAAGGCGAAAAATCGATGATGGCGCTCGTCGGCGACATCGCCAGACGCCTCGCCATGATGAACCCGGCGCTGGAAAACCCATTACACGGCAATGGCATCGTCCTGATCGACGAAGTTGATCTGCACCTGCACCCCAAATGGCAACGCAGTCTCATCGCACAACTCACTACAACGTTCCCCAATTGCCAGTTCCTCCTGACCACGCATTCGCCGTTGGTCATCAGCGACAGCAAGGATGTGCTGGTGTACGTCATGGACAATGGCGAGTTACATGAGCAGGACAGTCTTTATGGCCTTGATGCCAATCAGGTGCTGTCGAGTGTCATGGACACTGATATTCGAAATGAGGAGATTCAAACAGTTCTGGATAAACTGCAGCACTTTTTGATGAGAGGAGAGCTCGATGAGGCTCGGACGCTCTACGCAGGGTTGACTGACGAACTACCTGCAAATCACATCGAACTGGCGAAAGCTTCGCTGCTGATTCGTAAGCTGGAAGTGCGCCGTGAGAAAGATTGAAAAGGGAAGTCTCGCGGTGCTGGAAAAATGGAAGCGCGCGAACAAGGGAAAGAAATACGGCGACCTGGTGGGGCATGAAGATATAAAGGATGCCATTCGCCACGCCTGTGTCACTGAGCAGCATGGCTTGTGCGCCTATTGCTGCTGCAGGATCACCGCAGAGAAAGGCAGTGCCTGCAATGAACATGTTGAAGCGCAGCATCTAGCACCGCATCGCACTTTGGATTTCGGCAATATTGTCGCGAGCTGCACTAACGCCAAGCGGTGTGACAAGGCTCATGGCCGTCAGCTTTTGCCGCTTACGCCGCTGATGATCGAATGTGAAAAAGAGTTGCAGTTTGAGCTTTCGGGCCTGGTGGCAGGCACCACGCTTCGGGCGTGCGCAAGTATCAACGTGCTCAATTTAGGCGATACCCATGAGTCGAACCGGGGTCTTGTGGGAGAGCGCAAGCAGATGATTGATGCGCTGCTGTTTTCTTGCAGCATTGACCCTGCTGAGCTGTTTATTGAGGAAGATGATGTTCTCGATCTGTTAAAAAATGACCTGCTTGAGGTAGATGCTCAGCAGTTTCTTCAGCCCTTTTCTCCGGTTTTGGTGAATGTAATTATCGGCATCCAACGCGCTCGTCAGCGTTGACCAAGGCTATTTCCGCACCACCAAGAAACCTTTTGAATTCATATCCTTGATCTGACGTCCTGACTATCGGCCCTTGACGCCCAACGGCGACGTGCCAATAATCCGCTCAAATATTCATATATATGACTGGATAACTACAACAATGAACAAGCTCTCCAGCGACGAACGCCTTCCGCTTTATCAACGCCTGCGCGACAGTCTGGCCGAACAGATTGCCAATAATCGTTGGCGTCCGGGTGAAGCCATTCCTACTGAAGCGGCGCTGTCCGCTGAGTATTGCCTGTCCACCGGCACCGTGCGCAAGGCCATTGATCTGCTGGTCAGCGACAACGTTCTGGAGCGCCAGCAGGGGCGTGGCACGTTTATTCGGCGTGCCGGGTTTCAGTCGTCGCTGTTTCGTTTTTTCCGTTTTCAGACCGAAGCGGGCGAGCGCCGTGTGCCGGAAAGCCGGATTTTATCAATAGAGCCTGTGGCTGCGCCTTCAGCGGTCAGTCAGGCGCTGGGTCTGGTGGCCAATGCGCCGGTCATTCGGATGATCCGGCTGCGCTTGCTGGATGGTCAGCCGGTGCTGGCTGAAGAAATCTGGCTGCCTCGGATCCGCTTCCAGGCGTTGCTGGATCTGGATCTCGATACTCAGGGGCCGTTGCTTTATCCGATCTATGAAGAGGCTTGCGGTCAGGTTGTGGCTTATGCGCAAGAGAGCCTGACGGCTGAAGCGGTCAACGAGGTGTACGGCCGGTTGCTGCAGGTTTCGGCCGGCAGCCCGGTAGTGGTCATTGAACGACTGGCGCGTAATTACGCCGGTGAACCTCTGGAGTGGCGACGTTCACGAGGGCACGCCAGCCATTTCCGCTACAGCGTGGAAATTCGCTGAGCGCACTGCAATCACCCCGACTCATTCGACGCTCATAAGGATAGGAAGCCATGTTCAACTGGTATCGCGAAGTCACTCCCAAGGAGCGCAAGACCTTCTGGGCCTGTTTCGGCGGCTGGTCGCTGGACGCTCTGGAAGTGCAGATGTTCGGTCTGGCCATCCCTGCCTTGATTGCCGCCTTTGCCCTGACCAAAGGCGACGCAGGGTTTATCAGCGCCGTGACGTTGGTGACGTCGGCACTGGGTGGCTGGGTCGGCGGAACGTTGTCGGATCGCTATGGCCGGGTTCGCACGTTGCAATGGATGATCCTGTGGTTTTCCTTCTTCACCTTTCTGTCTGCCTTCGTGGCCGGCTTCAATCAGTTATTGATCATCAAAGCGCTGCAGGGCTTTGGCATTGGCGGTGAGTGGGCGGCAGGCGCGGTGTTGATGGCCGAAACGATCCAGTCGCGCTACCGCGGCAAGGTCATGGCAACGGTGCAAAGCGCCTGGGCTGTCGGCTGGGGGCTGTCGGTGGTGTTGTTTACCCTGATCTATTCGTTTGTGCCGGAGGATATTGCCTGGCGGGTAATGTTTTTCGTTGGCCTGCTGCCGGCACTGATGATTATCTGGGTGCGCCGCAACGTCGAGGAGCCGGACAGCTTCCAGCGCATGCAGAAAAACGCTGCGCCGAAGGGTAATTTCTTCAAGTCGATGGCCGGAATCTTTCGCCCCGAATTATTGCGCGTCACTTTGCTTGGCGGCTTGCTGGGCCTTGGTGCGCACGGCGGGTATCACGCGGTCATGACGTGGCTGCCCACCTTTCTGAAGACCGAACGTAACCTGTCAGTGCTGAGCTCCGGCGGCTATCTGGCGGTCATTATCGTTGCATTCTGGTGCGGTTGCGTATGCAGCGGTCTGTTGATCGACCGCATTGGCCGACGCAAGAACATCATGCTGTTCGCGCTGTGCTGCGTGGTCACGGTGCAGTGCTATCTGATGCTGCCGTTGAGCAACACGCAAATGCTGTTTCTTGGCTTTCCACTGGGGTTCTTCGCCGCTGGCATTCCGGCCAGCCTGGGTTCGTTTTTCAACGAGTTGTACCCGGCAGACGTACGTGGGGCAGGGGTTGGCTTCTGCTACAACTTCGGGCGCGTATTGTCGGCGGTGTTCCCGTTTCTGGTGGGCCATATGAGCGAATCGATGTCGCTGGGCACTGCCATCGGCATCGATGCCGGTATTGCCTATGGCGTGGCGATGGTGGCTGCTTTCTGCCTGCCGGAAACCCGTGGACGCAATCTTGATGCCACGCTGATTGCTGCCGACCCGCTGGATAAGGGCGCAGCGCAGCAGGCTTGAATATCCTTTCACCCGCGGTGTTACGGCACTGCGTTGACTACAGATGAACTCATGACCGACCCCTGTACCACGCCAATCCTGGGCATTGATGCCCATGCTCATGTCTTCAGCAAGGATTTGAGTCTGACGTCAGGACGACGTTACAGCCCGGACTACGATGCCACTGTGCAAGCGTATCTGGCCCACCTGCACGAACATGGTTTGAGTCATGGCGTGCTGGTGCAGCCCAGTTTTCTGGGCACCGATAACCGATTTCTGTTCGACGCTCTGGCGCAGGCCCCTGATCGGTTGCGCGGTGTGGCGGTGGTTGATACCGATATCAGCCGTGGTGCCTTGCAGCGTATGGCGGGGCTGGGCATTGTCGGTATTCGCCTGAACCTCATCGGCAGGGCATTGCCTGACTTCACCGCACCTGAATGGAAGTCGTTGTTCAAGAACGTCTGGACCCTTGGTTGGCATGT
Organism: Pseudomonas syringae group sp. 243L2; assembly: GCF_032587875.1. Lineage (NCBI taxonomy): Bacteria > Pseudomonadati > Pseudomonadota > Gammaproteobacteria > Pseudomonadales > Pseudomonadaceae > Pseudomonas > Pseudomonas syringae group sp. 243L2. The sequence continues at coordinate 621,152 of NZ_JAWHPL010000021.1, read as the reverse complement.
TGAACTGCACCGTGAGGTTGCGGACTTGCCGGGGCTGATCCGGCAGTTGCTGCCATTCGGTTGCAAGATTGTGATCGACCATTTTGGTCGACCCGATGCGCGCCTTGGTATTGATGACCCGGCGTTCCAGGCATTGCTGGAATTGGGCCTGAGCGGGCAGCTGTGGATGAAAGTCTCGGCAATTTATCGACTGGACGGCACTGCCGAGCAAAATGCGGCGTTTGCCCACGCTGCATTGCCTCTGCTGCTGCAAAGCTTTGGTCCGCGCCGGTTGGTATGGGGCAGCGACTGGCCACACACCCAGCATGAGCAAGAGGTCAGTTACGCCAGTGTGGTCGAGCAGTTCCGGGCGCTTGAGTGCCCGGAACCGCTCAAAAACATGTTGCTGGTCGAGGCTCCTCAGGCGCTGTTCGATTTTCTGCCAATCGAAATCTGACCCGCTAAGCCGCAGGCGGCCTGATCCTGTAGCTCACCACATACAGCGCAGGCAGAAAAAACAACGTCAGCAAGGTGGCGATGGCGATACCGCCGATCATGGCGATCGCCATCGGGCCCCAGAACACCTCGCGGGCAATCGGGATCATGCCCAGGCTTGCGGCTGCTGCGGTCAGCAGAATCGGCCGGCAGCGATGTTCGGTGGCCTTGACCACCGATGTCCAGGCACTCTCACCGGCAGCGATGAACTCGTCGATCTGTGTGACCAGAATCACCGAATTGCGAATAATGATGCCGATCAGCGCCAGCACGCCAAGAATCGCGACGAAGCCCAGCGGATAGCCGGATATCAATAACGCTGCGACCACGCCAATCAGGCCGAGCGGCACCACGCTGACCACTAGCAGAAGTTTTTTGACACTGTGCAGCTGGATCATCAAAAAGCTCACCACCAGCAGCAACATCAGTGGCACGACCTTCAATATGGGCCCTTGCGAGCGGGCGCTGGCCTCGACCGCACCACCAGTAGCCAGCGAATAGCGTAGTGGCAGGCTGGCGCTGAAGGCGTCGACTTCCGGTTTCAATTGCCTGACCAGCGCGGCCGGTTGCAGTTTTCCGAGCACGCTGGCTTTAAGGGTGATGGTCGCCAGCCGGTCGCGACGCCAGACCAGCGGCTGTTCCTGCTCGTAGCTGAGCGTGGCGAACGCCAGCAGCGGCACGCTCGCACCGTTGGGTGTCGGGATCTGCAGGTTGCCGAGGCTTTGTACCGAGTTGCGCTCATCGTTTTCTGCGCGCGCGACCAGGTCGATCAGGTAGGTACTGTCGCGCACCTGAGTGATGGTCGTTCCGCTGACCATACTGTTGAGGATTTGCGCCACGTCTTCCGAAGACAGGCCGAATTGACGCACCTTGTCCTGCGCGATATCAATCTTCAGCACTTTGCCCGGCTCGTTCCAGTCATAGATGACCTGGCCGATGTTTGGGTTGGCGTCGAGGATGGCCGCCAGTGCCATCGCCTGGCTGCGCACTTGTTCGATGTCCGGGCCGCTGACCCGGTATTGCACCGGCCAGCCCACTGGCGGCCCCATGTTCAGTGGCTGGACGTAGCCGCCCACCCCGACATAATCGTCACGAAAGCGCTGGCGCAGACGCTCGATCAGGCGATCACGCGCTGCGCCGCCCTGGCTGACGATCACCAGTTGCCCATAAAAGGGATTGCTCAGTTGCTGGTCCAGTGGCAGGTAGAAACGCACCGCTCCTTTGCCTACATAGGAACTCCAGCGCAGCACATCGGGATCGTTCTTGAGCGTGGCCTCAAAGCGATCCATGGTCTGGCGTGTGCCTTCGATGGAGCCGTTTTGCGGCATATAGATATCCACCAGAATTTCTGGGCGGTCGGAGTCCGGAAAGAACTGGTTCTGCAGCATTCTGGTGGCAAACAGTGAGCCGATGAACATCAGTAACGTGATGCCGATCACCCACCAGCGGTGCTCCAGGGTTTTGACCAGCAGGCCGCTGAAACCGCGCATCCAGCGCCCCGGCGCGGCATGCGGCGCCGACGCCTTGAGAATGTGCACGCCAATCAGTGGCGCAAACAGCACCGCCACCAGCCAGGACAGCAACAGCGCCACTGCGATGACTGCGAACATGGTGAACACGTATTCGCCCGCTGAACTGGAATTCAGGCCGATGGGCACGAAACCGGCAACCGTCACCAGCGTGCCGGTCAGCATCGGGAAGGCCGTCGAGGTATAGGCGAAGGTCGCGGCCTGTGGCAACGAATCGCCGCTTTCCAGGCGGGTCACCATCATTTCGACGGTAATCATTGCGTCGTCCACCAACAGCCCCAAGGCGATGATCAGCGCACCCAGCGAGATGCGCTGCATGGTGATGCCGCTGTACTCCATGAACACAAAGACCAGCGCGAGCACCAGTGGGATCGAACAGGCCACCACCAGACCTGCGCGAATGCCGAGGCTGATGAAGCTCACGACCAACACAATCAGGATTGCTTCAAAGAGTGCATGGGTGAAGCCGCCGATGGCTTTTTCAACCACGTCGGCCTGGCTGGACACCAGATGCACGTCGATGCCCAACGGTAGCTCGGTGGTCAGCTGGTCGATGCGCTGCTGCAACTGCGTACCGAATGCCTGAATGTTGCCGCCTTGCTTCATGGCCACCGCAAGCCCGATGGCCGGTTGGCCGTTGAAACGGAACAGCGAGGAGGGCGGGTCAGCGTAGCGGCGTTCGATAGTCGCCAGATCGCTGAGGCGAAAGAACCGCTCGCCGAAGCGCAGATTGACGGCCTCAAGGTCCTCTTCACTGCTGAATTGACCGCTGGCGCGTACCGCAATGCGTTCCGGGCCTGACTCAATCACCCCGGCGGGCGTTACCGAGTTTTGCGCTTGCAGGCTTTGCAGCACCTGGCGCTGATCGATGCCCAACGCCGCGAGCTTGCGGATCGAAAAATTCAGATAAATGACTTCGCGCTGGGCACCGAGCAGCTCGATCTTGCCCAGGTTGGGCACGCTGCGGATATCGGCGCGCACCTGTTCGACGTAATCGCGCAACTGGCGGAACGACAGGCCGTCAGCGGTGAACGCATAGATACTGCCGAACACATCACCAAACTCGTCGTTGAATGCAGGGCCCTGAATGCCGCTGGGCAATTCGCTGCGTACATCGCTGATCTTCTTGCGTACCTGATACCACGCTGCCGGGATGTCGGCGCTACGGGTCTCGCTTTTGAGGAAGACAAACAGCGTCGATTCGCCGGCCAGCGTGTAGCTTTTCACGTAATCCAGCGCGTCGATTTCTTCGAGCTTCTTTTCCAGCCGGTCGGTGACCTGTTGCAAGGTGTCGGGCAACGTAGCACCCGGCCAACGCGCCTGAATGACCATGGTCTTGATGGCAAAGGAAGGGTCTTCCTCGCGGCCCAGATTCAGAAACGACCAACTGCCCATCAGCAGTGAAACGAACATCATGTACCAGACCAGCGTGCGATGCCTGAGCCCCCAGGCCGACAGATTGAAACGCTCCCTCACAAACTGACCTCTCGCTGCATGCGTATTTTCTGTCCGGACTGCATGCCGTTAACGCCGGCAGTCACCACTTTTTCGCCCTCGTGCAGCTCGCCGCTGATCCGTACCTTCGAGCCCGTGCGCGTCAGTACCTGCACCGTGCGCGCAACGAGTGTCGAGGTCGATGGGTCGATGACCCATACCTGAGACAGGCCGTCGCGCTCCACAACGGCGCTGCCGGGCAGCTCGTGAAACGGCGGTGCGTCGCCGCTGATTTCGACCGTGACCGTCGAGCCCGGACGAAAGCTGTCGGGCATGTGCTGCAAGGCCAGACGGACACGTTGAGTGCGGGTTTCGGCGTTGATTTGCGGTGCAAGCTGGCGGACTTTTGCGGCCACTGAGACTTGCTCATCGAGTTGCGAAATCACCCTGATGCGCTGATTGTCATCCAGTGCTCCCAGCGGCAAATCGACCACTGCTTCGCGGCTTTCCGGACGCGCAAGGCTGACCACTGCCTGACCGGTCGCGATGACCTGACCGACTTCGGCTTGCCATTCGGTGATCAGGCCGTCGAATTCGGCTGACAGGCGCGTGTAGGACACATGGTCAGTAGCTTGTTGCAGCGCAATGCTGGCCTGACTGCGAAGTGCGTCCTGAGTGCGTACTTCACTGTTCAACTGGTCCAGACGCGCCCGCGAGCCGATACCGCGCTCGTAGAGTTGCTGGTAACGCGTTTGCTCATCGCGCGCCTGCTGCCAGGCAGACCGGGCTCTGCCGAGTTCTGCCTGGCGGGCACGCAAACGATGTTGCTGATCGCCTGGCTCCAGCGTGGCGAGCAGATCGCCTTTGCGCACTCGGTCACCGACCTCTGCATGCCGGGTTGCCAGTCGTCCGGCCACACGAAAACCCAGTGCTACCTCGTATTGCGGCTGGATGACTCCGGCGAAGCGTGCATAAGAGGCGCTGTGCTGATCGGCAATTTCGGTGAACAGCACGGGCCGCTCGACCGCTTCGCGAAGCGGTTTGTCGCGGCAGCCCGGCAGCGTCATGATCAGCAAACAGAGCAGCCAGCAAGCATGTGTCGGTCGTGGTTCTGCAGGTGTGCTGCTCATTGCCCTGGTGCCAATGACGCCAACGAGACGACCACCTCGACTGGCACTCGCTCGGCGACCTCGACCCGTTGCCCCGGGTAGAGAAACTGCAGCCCTCGGGAAACCACCCGATCGCCCTCGGACAGCCCCTCGGAAACGATCACCTGGCCCTGTTCATAGCGCAGCACGTTGACCCGCGTCAGCTTGACCCTTGCCTGAGCGTCCACATGCCAGACTGCCGGTTGACCCTTGGCGCGGCTCAGCGCTGACCAGGGCAGAGCGTACGCCCGTTGTGACCGAACCTGCAGGCGGGCGCTGACCACTGAGCCGAGTGCAGGTGCAACGGCGACGTCCGGCAGCGCAACGCGCACTCGCAATGTGCCGTTAGCGGCGGAAACGATGGGCGTGATTTCCCTGATGATGCCGGTCCACTGAATGCCCTGCTGAGCAATAGGGCTGATGATTACCGTGGTGCCTGTCTGATCGGAGCGCAGCAGCGATTCATACACGGAAAATACGGCCTCGCGTTCGCCATCGTGAGCGACACTGAACACCGGTGCGGCGGCCTGGACCACCTGACCTTCTTCGGCATGCCGTGCAGTGATGACGCCATCAGCTACTGCGAGCAGTTCGGTGTAACCGACTTGATCACGTGCATTGGCCTGTTGAGCTTGCAGCGCTGCCAATTCAGCTCGCGCACTCTCAAGGCCGGAGCGTGCCTTCTGGTATTCACTGAGGTTGGTATAGCCCTTGGGCAGCAGTAACTGCTGACGCAGGTAATTTTGTTCGGCGAGGTATAAGCGCGACTGTCGCATGGCGACTTCGGCATTGGCCGACGCCAGCTCGTTCTTCTGTTCTTGCGGGTCCAGCCTGGCAAGCACTTGCCCGGCACGCACGCGGTTCCCGACATCCACGTAGCGTTTGATCAGCTTGCCCGACACGCGAAACGCTTGCTCGGTTACTTTGCGCGCCTGGATATCGCCTGTCAGCGTCACACTGCTTGAGACGTCCACCAAGGCAACTGGCTGTACCTCGACTCGCACCAGCGCCTTTTCTGCAGGTTTCCCTGCGGAACAAGCGCTGAGCGAGAGCAGTGAAATGAACCCCAGCACCAGGCCGGGCTGAACAGGTATGAGGTGCGATAGCCGGACATTTCCGGTAGCACGGCAGTACCAACGCAAGCGCGTTGCAAAGGGAAAAGTCATCAACGAATAGCACTGCCCGATCAAAGAAACCAACACCGGTGAACCACTGCGTTACGCCGGAAAAGCTGCACGGCTTCCCGGGCGCAGGCGAGCGTATTTCAGGCCATCGCGGTGACGCTTGGCCACACCTGTTGAGTGGCTTCGGTGCCCAGGAAAGTCAGTGCGGTGCGTTGCGAGTGGTGCCACGCCGCCTTGCTCTCAAGGTCCAGAAAGTGCCCGGTGTCCGGAACTACGTTGAAACTGCTTTTGGCGATGTAGTTGGAAAACATCCGCGCATCTTCAACGGTGGTGTACTCATCTTTTTCACCGTTGATGAACAGCACCGGAATCTTGATCGAGGAAAAACGCTCGACGTAGTTAGTGGCGCTTAGTTTGCGAATCTGGCTGATGTGAAAGTCGATCTGGCGATATTCGTGTTCGGCAAGGCTGATCAGGTGCTTGTAGTTATAGAGTTTGAACAGGCGCGGCAGGTACTTGCCCACGGTGTCATTGAGCAGTGAGCCGATCTTGCGCTTCTCGCGGGCGGCCAGATAGATCTGGGCGCTATCGATGTAATCGAGCATGGCCTCGTTGAGGACCGGCGAGAACGAGCTGATGATCGCCTTTTCCACGGATGGCGGGCACTCGGAAAGGGCCAGCAGGGCCGATACACCGCCCCAGGATACCGACAGCAGGTGGTTCACCTGATAAAGGTCGATCAACTGCAGCAGGATGTTTACTTCATCTTCCTTGCTGACAATCATGTCGTCCGGGTTGTGGGCTCGGGACTGCCCCGAAAACGGCAGGTCGAATAGCACGAGGTTGTAGTGCGGTTGCAGGTACTTGACGGTCTGCCCGAAAGAGCCGGTGGTCGATAACGCACCGTTGACCAGCAAGATGGTCTTGGCCTCGCTGCCTTTCCAGTAAGTCTCGGTGTAAACCTTATACTGACCTACGCTTAAAATCTTTGATTGTGCGCCCATAACAGCCTCCCAGCCGATGTTGATCCAACTAATTAGTACAGCGTTCTCTGCTTTGGCAGCCATGTCAAAGCCTCGCCTTGTTAGTGGCGAAATCCGGTGAGTTATTATTTTGGGTGCAGCCAAGCGGTGCAGCAGGAACCTTGTTTGCCCGGTTATAGATAGCGCAGTGCCAGCGAAGCGACAAGACGCTGACGTCATAAAAATGTCTATTCGTTCACATTTTGCCTGGAAGGCGAAGAACCGCCATCTGCTCGATGGGGTGATTTATTCGGGGAAAACCGTCATATAAAGCCAGAAAAGCGCATTTATTGAGTGGAACTTGTGAGCGCTGAAACGGTCAAGCTACAGCGGTTTTTGAAATATATTGTTACAAATTAGCGCTTGGCAGGCTGCGCCAGATAACTATCGAAAGCTCTGGAACCACTGACCCAGACGCTTCAAGCTCGTCAAAAAGCAGGCACGTAGTGTTTTGCGCAGGGGATCGCGATTGAATCTCAGGCCAGAGTGTTTACGGTGCGACATTCCAGCAACAAGCTTGCGCCGCCGTATTCACTGATGCCTATTTGCAGCGTAAAACCATGCAGATTGACGATAGCGGCGACTACGGAGAGACCGAGCCCGAAGCCGCTCTGTTCAGTGCCGGTTTCGCTGCGATAGAAGCGCTGGAAGACGGCTGCGCGCTCGGCGACGGGGATGCCGGGCCCAGAGTCCTGTACTTCAATGCACGGCGTGATGCCGTCGCTGGAGGGGTAGGCGCTGATTTTTACAATCCCGCCGGAAGGGGTGAACTTGATTGCATTTCCCAGCAGGTTGGTCAGCGCTTCAAACAGCAGCGCTCGGTCGCCTACCAGCGTGGGTAATGTGTCGTGCAGGTCCAGCAGCAGGGTGATCTGGTCTTCTTCGGCCAGTGGCAGGTAGAAATCATGCAGTTCCTGCAGCAGTGGTTGCAGCTCCAGCTCAACGAACGCCGAACGTCGCTGGCGGTCTTCCAGTTCCGAAATGCGCAGCAGCCCGCGGAAACGCGCCATCAGCGTGTCTGCCTCACTGATGACCTGGGCAATCTGGGTGGAATGGGGCGAATCGTGTGCTGATTGCTGCTGAATGCGATAAAGCTGGGCGCGCAGCCGGGTCAGTGGCGTGCGCAGGTCATGGGCGATATTGTCGCAGACGCCCTTGACCTCGTTCATGAGCTTTTCGATACGGTCGAGCATGGCGTTGACGATCACCGCCAGCATGTCCAGCTCATCACGTCTGTTCGAGACCGGCAGTCGGCCAGCCATGTCGCCGGCGATGATTGATTCGGCGCTGGCCTGAATGGCGCGTATGCGGCGCAACGGGCGGCGGCGCAGCAAATGCCAGCCGGCGACCCCGGGAATAATGGTCAGTGAGATGCCCCACAGCAAGGCGTGCAGGATCAGAGTGCTGACGGCAAGCAACGAGCCATTCTCGCGCACCAGTACCAGCCAGCGCCCGTCGGACGTTCGGTTGACTATCGCATCACAGCTGCCTTGCGGCAGGCCCGGGTCATCCGATTCGATGCAGTCGCTCAGTACATGGATCTGGCCGTCGATGGGCAGATTTTTCGGCACACGGGTGATGGGGCCTGCCACGGGACGAAAGTTTCGGTCGAACAGGCCATAGGCGTCCACTGCGCGCGTATCGAAGGTCATGCTGGTGGCCAGAGCATCAACCAGGGCCTGGCCTTCAAAGCGCGAAAACAGCTGCTGGCGGTGAGTGAGTGACTGGCGGGCGAGGTTGTCCAGGTAGGAGTTGACCTCCCAGTAGAGGACGCCCAGCAGCATCACGCTCCAGGCGACAAACAGGGAACTGTATAGCGCCAGTAATCGGCTTGTTGAAGATCGCCAGCCCTTAGACGGGTTCGGCAATAACATAACCTGAACCTCGCACGGTCTGGATCAGCTGTGCGGTGCCAGGTTGGTCTATCTTCTTGCGCAGACGGCCAATGTGCACGTCGATCAGGTTGGTGCCCGGATCAAAGTGATAGCCCCAGACTTCCTGGAAAATCATCATGCGGGTGATGATCTGGCCGCTGTTACGCATCAGGAATTCCAGCAGCTTGAACTCGGTGGGCAGCAGGGTCAGCGGCTCACCGCCACGGCAGGCTTCGCGGCTGATCAGGTTCAGTTCCAGATCAGCGACCTGTAGCACTGTCTTGCCCGCGCTGACCGGGTTACTGCGGCGCAGGAGCACTTCGACACGCGCCGCCATTTCGTCGGAAGCAAACGGTTTGGGCAGATAATCATCCCCACCTGCACGCAGCCCGCGCACCCGCTCGTCCACGTCGGAAAGAGCGCTGATCATCAGGATTGGCGTGGCGATACCCTGGGCGCGCAGATGGGTGACGATGGTCAGACCATCCATCTCCGGAAGCATGCGGTCCAGAGTAATCAAGTCATAGTCGCCGCTCACTGCACGTGCAAGACCGTCACGGCCGTTGTCCACCCAGTCCACTTCCAGTCCGTGGTTGCTGAGTTCGGTCACGATTTCCTTTGCTGTGATGGCATCATCTTCGATTGCCAGAATTCGGGTCATGGTCCCTGCCTGAATAAGTGCGTTCAAAAACTCATTCTGCCTTTAAAAGCCACTGCGCTTCCTGAAAGAAAGTTTAATGATAGGGATCATATGTCATTCTGCATGCTGATATCCGCGTCCTTGAGCGTTTGCTGCTGCTTTTCCCGGCGGCTTTTTTCTGCCTTGTCCTGACGATCGCGTTCCAGTTTGGCGGTCGTGTCTTTTTCGCTGCGGATCTGTGCATGGCTGATCAAGGCAAAGATAAAGCTGCCACCAATGATATTGCCTGCCAATGTAGGACCGGCAAAGGTAAACCAGAAATCCTTCCAGCCCAGCTCTCCGGCAAATACCAGATAGGACACTTCGGCCGAGCCCACGACAATGTGCGTGAAGTCCCCGAGCGCCATCAGGTAAGTGATCAGAATGATGATGGCAATCTTGGCATTTTCCATGGATGCAATCATCCAGACCATGGTTGCGATCATCCAGCCGGACACGATGCCCTTGGAAAACATCTGACTGACGTCGTTTTCCATGACCTTGTGGCCAATCTCCAGAAATGCCTTGTCTGTACTGGTGTCGAAAATCGGCAGATTGAGCATGACATACGCCACCAGCAGCGTTCCTGCGAGGTTGCCCGCCAATACCACACCCCAGAGCCGAAACAATCGACCGATGTTGGCCAGGTTCAACTTGCTCATGACCGGCAGCACGGCGGTAATAGTGTTTTCAGTGAACAATTGCTGGCGCGCCAGGATGACCGCGAGAAACCCGGCCGAATAGCCAAGGCTGCTGATGACGTGACTGCCGGGTATGCCTTCCAGCCGCGACTTGAACAGCCCCATCGCCATCAACGACAGGCCCATCGTCAGCCCGGCCGCGAGCGCCGACCACCACAGGGCGGCAACACTGCGCTCCAGTTCGTGATCGCCCTGAATACGGATGGTTTCGTGCAGCACCGCCGCGCGGGGCGGCTGGTTCTCATCAATCTCGCGCTCTTCCTCGGCTGACAGGCCGGGGGTCTTGCCGTCTACTTCGTGATCCATACAACATCCTCAGCGCCAGTGATGAAAGGGACCGGCACGGGCATTGCCGGTCCGATGGTTCAGACAGGCGCCGCGCGCGGTCGTTCGCTAACAGCGGGACGTATCAACGATTGTTTGCGCCGGTTGCAGGGTGCGCCCGTCTAGCCCAGCAGATCTGCGCTTTGCACGCGTTCTACACCCATGCTCAGGAGGTTCTTCCAGGCATTCTCCAGCGAGCCGTCCATGTCGATGGCGCGACAGCCATCTTCGATGACATACGTATTGAAACCGGCACTGCGTGCATCCTGAGCAGACCAGGCGACGCAGAAATCCAGCGCCAGACCGACCACGAATACCGTGTCGATGCCGCGCTCTTTCAAATACCCGGCCAGTCCTGTGCTGGTCTTGCGGTCTGCCTCCAGAAATGCCGAATAGCTGTCGATATGCGTATTGCAGCCCTTGCGCAGGATCAGTTGTGCGTGAGGCAGGTCAAGATCAGCGTGCAACTGCGCACCGTGGCTGCCTTGCACGCAATGGTCCGGCCACAGGGTTTGCGGGCCGTAGGGCAGGGTGATGCTCTCGAACGGCAGGCGCTGAGCGTGGCTTGAAGCAAACGAAATATGCCCGGCAGGATGCCAGTCCTGCGTAATGATCACTTGGGCAAAACGCGTGCCCAGACGATTGATCAACGGCAGCAACGCGTCGCCGTCAGCCACCGCCAGTTGTCCGCCGGGCATGAAGTCGTACTGCATGTCGATCACCAGCAAAGCACAGCGCGGGTCGGCGGGCTTGTTGGAAAGAGGCATTGTCGGTTCTCTTGTCAGGTGCGATGAGCGCCAGTTTGCCTGTTTGTCCCCACGGTTGCGAAGTGTGATGCGCAGCATGGGCAAAAGATATTTTTGCGAATTTGTATCAGGTGTTAATACGAATCTGTACTATTCGCGAAAAATCCTGCCGGGTCCCAAGAGGCCTGGTTTCTTGCCAAGGGCTGCACGTCGATGCGTCGTACTCTCGTTTCACTTTGCGTCATTCAAGCGATCTCTCAAGCCGCCTGGGCTGACCAGATTACTGCCGGGCAACCTTCCGTAGAGTTGCAGAATATCGACATCCAGGGCGCTGCCAATGCCGAAACGGCGCAAGGGCCGGTCGAAGGCTATCGGGCCACACGCTCCGCCAGCGCCACGCGCACCGATACCTCGCTGCATGAAACGCCACAGTCCGTCAGCGTTGTGACCCGCGACGCGGTAGAAGACATCGGTTCCACACGATTGCAGGACGCTCTGGACTACGCGGGTGGCGTCGGGCGGGCCAACAACTTCGGCGGTCAAGGGCTGACTACATTCACGGTGCGCGGTTTTACCACCGGCGAGTTCTATCGCAACGGCTTCCCGATCAATCGCGGCTATCCGAACATGCCGGATGCCAACACCATCGAGCGCCTTGAAGTGTTGCGCGGTCCGGCCACTACGCTGTACGGCCGGGGCGATCCGGGCGGCACCTTCAACGTGGTCTCCAAGCAGCCGCTGGCCGAGCGCAAGGTCACGCTGGGCAGCCAGCTCAATGATCAGGGCATGAAGCGCGGCACGCTGGACGCGTCCGGTCCGCTCGATGACGAAGGGCGTTTCGCCTATCGCCTCAACGTCGTGGGCGAAGGCGGCGATACCTTTCGTGATCACGTCGAGACCGAACGCTATGGCGTGGCTCCGGTTTTGAGCTGGGAGGTCAATGACGCCACGCGCATTACCTTCGAAGGCGACTTCATGCGCAACAATGCACCGCTGGATCGTGGCCTGACGCGTTATGCCAACCAGACGAGTACCGCCTCGCGCGATACGTTCTTCGGCGAGAAGAGCGTGGGCAAGCTGCATAACGACAACAACATGGCTCAGTTGCGCTTCGAACATGACCTCAATGCCGACTGGAAGCTGGGTGGCGGCGTCCAGCTTCTCGACGGTTCCCTGCAAGGCAATGCCATCGAGGCCAACGGCCTGGCGGCAGATGGTCGCACCCTCGGGCGCAACTTCAACTATCGCAAGCTGGAATGGACAGATCGCGATGTGCAGTTGAACCTGACCGGGCACTTTTCCGTCGGTGGTTTCGACCACACGCTGCTGACCGGGGTCGAGTATGAGGATTATGACTACAAGTCGATCATCCAGCGTTCCAGCGGCGCCGTCGGTGCCTACCCGATAGACATCTTCAACCCTGTCTATGGTCAGGCCCGGCCAGCACTTACCCGGACCACGACCCACGACAAGGAAAACCTCAAGACCTGGGCTGCCTTTGTGCAGGATCAGGTGGCGCTGACCGAGCGTCTGAAGCTATTGGGCGGCGTGCGTCTGGAGCGTTTTGAACATGACTACGATTCCTTCCTGCCCGGCACCAGCAGTTGGACCGCCAGCGATAATGCCGTCACACCGCGTGTGGGCCTGAGCTACGACCTGACCGACACCATCGCTGTCTACGCCAATACCGCACGTTCATTCAAACCCAACAGCGGCGCGAGCCGGCTGGGTGGCGGCTTCAAGCCGGAAGAGGGCAAGTCTTACGAAATCGGCACCAAGTGGGAAGCGCTGGAAGGCCAGTTGAGTGTTGATGCGGCGATCTACCAGATCGAGAAGCGTAACGTGCTGACCACCGACCCGGTTGATTCCACATTCAGTGTAGCGGCAGGCGAAGTGCGCAGCCGTGGCCTGGATCTCAACGTGGTCGGCAACCTGACGCCCGAGTGGCGGATGATGGGCAGCTACGCTTACGTCGACGCCGAAGTGACCAAGGACAACACCCTGCGCTCCGGCACACGGTTGATGAACATCCCTGAGCAGACCTTCAGCCTGCTCAACGTCTACGAGTTTCAGGAGGGGACCTTGCGCGGCCTGGGTCTGGGCGGCGGCGGTCGTTATGTCGACCAGCGCGCCGGGCGCACCGCCAATGTCGCCTTTTCGATGGACAGCTACACCGTGTTCGACCTGCTGGCGTACTACAAGGTCAACCAGCACGTGAAGCTCAACCTGGACCTGAAGAACGTCTTCGATACCGAGTATGAGGAAGGTGCGTTTGGCAACGTCTATGCGTATCCGGGGGCGCCGCGGACGGTGCAGGTGGGGATTGCTTATACGTTGTGATGGTGCAAGTACCTGAGATGCAAAGCCTGACCCTTTGAGGGTCAGGTTCAGCAGCGTGTGTCATGGATACCGGACCCTGATCACGCGCCGTATTGAATCATAAGAACTGATCTGACTTTGAAAAGCCGGCACGGCGGCGAAGTTTGCCATCCTGGAACTGGTCCTTGCCAGGTAGAATGTCCGCTCCGGCTGCTTTGAGAGCGGTCATATTATCCTGCAAGGCTTTGGTGGCTTCGTCCTTTTGCTGGAACGTGTTTCCTACCAGAAATTTGGCGTTACCCACTTCGCCAATCTGGAATTTATAACCAGCCTCTCGCAGTGCCTTGATCTGTTTTCCGAGCCGGGAAGAGGCTTCGCTTTCCCTGGCGTACACATGAAAACTGCCAATCAGGGCAGGGTTGCCTTCGCCATTGGCGGCCTTTAATTGATCGGCAAACTTGACCAGGCCGCTTTGCGGGCCAGCAGTCAGGCCACCTCCCCAGTTGCTGTCCTCGACAACAATAGTTCCTTTATAGCCGGAATTGCGCGCGGCTTTAATTAATGTGGTCTGCATGTCAGCCCAGTCCTGACTGGCGCTTTTGCCGCCCTGATTGAAAGTGTCCAGTACGAAACTGGTACGACTGCCAAACTTTTTGACCACATTACTGATGTCGGCCGAGGCCTGCTTCAACTTTTCTCCGGTCAGCACGTTTCCGCCACCCTGGTTCGCATTGTCGCGAAAGGTGAACTGAACTTTCACACCCTGTTTGTCTCCTTCGCTAAGCAATGCCCTGAGCTTATCCATCTGCCTGGCGTCCTTGATCTGATCATGCGTCATCTGGAAGCGTAAGGTCCCGCCTCCAATCGTTTTCAGGTCCTGAATCATCTTCGTGGCAGCAGCAGGTGTGGCGATGTCATCAGGATTGGCGTTGGCTCCCCCGCGCGCGACGGTCTGGGCAGCTTTGGCTGCCTCTGAAGAAGCGGCCTTTTCTGCTTCCTTGGCTTTTTTTTCTGCGTCCGAAAGGGCCGTGCTGTCCTTCACCGCGGCCACTTCGCTTCCAACAGCCTTTGTATCGTTCTGGCTGACAAGCGCTTTTTGACTGGCAAGCAATGCCCTATCCGACGGGGATGCTTCGCTCTCCAGTGACCGAGCATTTCGACTGAGCATGGTTCTCGTGTAGACCGGAAAAGCTTCCGGTGCCTCGGCGGAGCGGCTGTCAGAGGCGGTGTAGGTGTCGAGCTTCGCCTGCGTATCCGGATTCGCTTCAGTAGCGCCAGCGCCCACAGCACGCGTGGTTCTACCGGCCATTACAGGCTTTTCCCTGGCGGCCATGAGGGGGTCATATGACCTGTCTGAGCGAATATTCATCGAATGTCTCTGTAGGCTCCGTGCGACAAGTGGCTGCGCCCTGCGAAACAGGAGAATAAGTCGCCAGACCAGCTATAACTTAGTGGATTGCAGTATTCATATAACGGGGAGGGAAACTTAAGATGACGCTTTTATTAACGTTTTTCTTTTTCTGTTCTTCCTTGGAATATGGCGTCCTGGCGTAATCCTGTTTTGAGCGTTATCTGTTAGCGGAGCAGGGTCGCATAAACAGGGTTTTTAGAGCAACAAAAAGTCTGAGTGACTGAGTCGACAGATTACCGTTTTGACGGCGTACAAGGTGTCAGCCAAGCAGCCGAATCGGCGAGCCCGCATGCCAGGCCTGAATGTCTTCGATCATCTGCCCATAAAAGGTCCGGTAATTGTTTTCGGTGACGTATCCGATATGCGGTGTTGCCAACACGTTGTCCAGCGTGCGGAACGGGTGATTGGCCGGCAGCGGTTCGATGTCGAACACGTCGAGTGCGGCGCCTGCGATGTTGCGCTGTTGCAGTGTTTCAAGCAGCGCAGTCTGCTCGATGATCGGGCCGCGTGACGAGTTGATCAGGTAGGCGCTCGGTTTCATCCAGCCCAGTGCCTCCGCGTCCACCAGGCCACGGCTGCGGTCGCTGAGTACCAGGTGTACCGAGAGCACATCAGCCTGTTCGAACAGTTGCTGTTTGCTGACGTACGTGACGCCCGATTCGGCAGCGGCTTCGGGTGTCAGATTCTGGCTCCAGGCAATGACCTGCATGCCGAACGCCTGACCGTAGCGGGCAATCCATTTGCCGATACTGCCCAGCCCGAGAATGCCCAGGGTCTTGCCGTGCAGGTCGCTGCCCAGCCCGACCTGCCAGTTGCCCGCGCGCAAAGAGCTGGCCTCGGCCATCAGATTGCGGGTGATGCCCATGATCAGCGCCCAGGTCAGTTCCGGTGCCGCGTGTTTATAGCTTTCTGTTCCGCACACCACAATGCCGTGCCGCTTGGCCGCAGGGATATCAATCGCCGCATTGCGCATGCCGCCTGTGACCAGCAATTTGAGCGCAGACAGTTGGCTGAGCAGTGCCTCATCGAACAGGGTTCGCTCGCGCATCAGGCAAATGATGTCGAAGCCTTGCAGGCGTTGCACCATGGTTGCGGTGTCGGCCGGGAAGTCGTGCAGAAAGCTGATGTCGCCCACGGAGTCGAGCACCGACCAGTCCACCACATCGCTGGCTATGTTTTGCCAATCATCGAGCACTGCGATTTTCAACGGGGTCATTGTCTGAAGGCCTCTTGACGGGTTTGTATGAAACCGAGCACTAATTGAACAGGCTGGCAGCGATATTAATCGAAAAGCCCAGAATCGCGGTGTTGAACACAAAGCAGATCAACGACTGACCAAGCACAACCTTGCGCATTTCGCGGGTCGCGACGCCGACATCGGAGGTCTGTACCGCAACGCTGAGGGTGAACGAAAAGTACAGAAAGTCCCAGTAGTCAGGGTGCTTTTCTCCGCCGACAAACGCCAGCGCGGGCTCCTTGCCTTTCCAGGTATAGAACATGCGTGCGTAATGCAGGCTGAAGATCACCCCGATCATCAGCCAGGAGCCGATGACGGTAAGACCGGTAAAGGCGTGATGGAGCATTTTGGCGTCGCTGGACAGGCCCTTGCTGCTCGCGACTTCGAAGATGATCGCCGCCAGACTCGCCAGTGCCGCCACGCAGACCGTTACCAGAATGACGCCCGCGTTTTCGTCTTCCATCATCGCGACTCGGCGGACATCGTCGGCGTTGCTGCGCAGTGTGCGAACGAAAATAAGGATCAGATACAGCCATACCCCTGTGTCCCAGCCGGTCAGCAGGCTCTGCGTGAGTGTTGCGTGGGGGATCAGCCAGGCCCAGGCAATGCCGGCGGTGAGGCCAACCAGAGCTGCGAGCGTCAGGCGAGGGCGGGTGCGGGCAAGATGGCGCATGCGGTCTAGTCGTTACAGGAGATTACGAGACAGTAGCATGCCCATTTTGCATGCCAAGCCGGATTTGAAAAAAACGGCGCGCAAGGGGGTTGCGCGCCGTGTGCCAGCCAGATTGTCAGCAGGCGGCGAGTGGTTTTTTAAGCTGGCTCAACGCACCAGGCAAGGCTGCTTGTTGTTGAATTTCCAGTCCGGGATCAGAAACTGCATGGCCACTGCGTCATTGCGTGCGCCCAGGCCCATGCCTTTGTAGAGTTCGTGAGCCTTGGCCAGTTGGTCCATGTCCAGCTCGACGCCCAGCCCCGCCTGCTTGGGCACATCGACCTTGCCGCCGATAATCTGCAACGGGGCCTTGGTCAGGCGCTGGCCGTCCTGCCAGATCCAGTGGGTATCAATCGCCGTGATGTTGCCCGGCGCCGCAGCGGCAACGTGGGTGAACATCGCCAGAGAAATATCGAAATGGTTGTTGGAATGCGAGCCCCAGGTCAGACCCCACTCGTTGCACATCTGCGCCACACGTACCGAGCCCTGCATGGTCCAGAAGTGCGGATCAGCCAGTGGAATGTCCACCGATTGCAATTGAATGGCATGGCCCATTTCCCGCCAGTCGGTGGCGATCATGTTGGTGGCAGTCTTCAGCCCGGTAGCGCGCCGGAACTCGGCCATGACTTCGCGACCGGAATAACCGTTTTCCGCGCCGCACGGGTCTTCGGCATACGCCAGCACGTGATGCTGATCGCGGCACAGGCGGATGGCTTCCTTGAGCGACCAGGCTCCGTTGGGGTCAAGGGTAATACGCGCATCGGGAAAACGCTCAGCCAGCGCCGTGACAGCTTCGATCTCTGCGTCACCGCTCAGTACGCCGCCCTTGAGCTTGAAGTCCTGAAAGCCGTAACGCTGGTGCGCAGCTTCAGCCAGACGGACCACCGCCTGCGGAGTCAGCGCTTCTTCATGACGAATGCGGAACCAGTCATTATCGGCGTCGGGCTCGCTGCGGTAGGCCAGGTCGGTTTTGCGCTGGTCGCCGACATAAAACAGGTAGCCGAGCATCTCGACCTGATCACGTTGCTGACCTTCGCCCAGCAATGCAGCAACCGGTACGTCCAGGTGCTGACCAAGCAGGTCGAGCAGGGCGGCTTCCAGCGCGGTGACAGCGTGAATGGCAATGCGCAGGTCGAAGGTCTGCAGGCCGCGGCCGCCCGAATCGCGATCGGCGAAGGCTTTGCGTGCCTCATTGAGGATCTTCTGGTAAGTGCCGATGCTGCTGCCGACCACCAGCGAGCGTGCGTCTTCCAGCGTCTGGCGGATCAACTCGCCACCCGGCACTTCGCCGACGCCGACATGCCCGGCATTGTCCTTGAGTATCACGATATTGCGGGTGAAGTAAGGGCCATGCGCGCCGCTGAGGTTGAGCAGCATGTCGTCATGGCCAGCCACTGGCACTACTTGCATCTCGGTAATGACAGGGGCCTTGCTGGTGATGTTGGCTTGTTGAATGTTCATAGCTGATCCCGTAAAAAAATATGGCCTGTAATGGCGTCGCTTCGAACCTGCATCAATGCGTGGCCGGGGTATGGATGGCGGCTACCGGCGTCGCGCCTGGCTTGGGCGTATTGCGCGCAGCGAAGACGATGATTGCGGCAATGATCGATGTGACCGTCAGGCCATACAGCCCGCCCTGGATGGAGCCGGTGTGCTCTTCCAGCAAGCCGAAAGTGGTCGGCGCCACGAAGCCACCCAGGTTGCCCACCGAGTTGATCAACGCAATGACCGCTGCGGCGATACGTGCATCCAGATACGCTTGCGGGATGGGCCAGAACAGCGACGAAGCCGACTTGAAACCCAGTGCTGCAAAGCAGATGGCAACGAAGGCGAAGATCGGGCTGCCAGTGGTGGACATGAACATCCCGGCAGCGGCAATCAGCAGCGCAATCGCTACCCACGCCTGCTGGCGCTTCCACTTGGCGGACAGCGTGGCGAAAGCGTACATGCCGATAATCGACAGCAGCCATGGAATGGAGTTGAACATGCCGACTTCAAAGTCAGTCAGGCTGCCCATTTTGCGGATGATGCTCGGTAGCCAGAAGGTCGCTGCGTAGATGGTCAACTGAATGAAGAAGTAGATCAGGCAGAACAGAATGATCTGGCTGTCCTTGAGCAACTTGCCGATGGAAGCTTTGACTGGCGTCGCCGCTTCGCGGGCAGCCTGTTCGGCATCGATGGCGCTGACCAACGCGTCCTGTTCTTCGCGGGTCAGCCATTTGGCGTCGTGCGGTTTGGAGTCCAGCCAGAACCAGACGAAGAAGCACAGGCCCACCGAGAACATGCCTTCGATGAAATACATCCACTGCCAGCCTTTCATTCCGAAACCGGTGATCTGCAACAGCAGGCCTGACAGTGGTCCGGAAATCAGCGAAGCGATGGCCGAGCCGCTGAGGAAAATGGCAATTGCCTTGCCGCGCTCAACCCCGGGCAACCAGCGGGTGAAGTAGTAGATCACGCCTGGAAAGAAGCCTGCCTCGGCCACGCCCAGCAGAAAGCGCAGGATGTAGAAGTGGGTTTCGTTCTGGATGAAGGCCATGCAGGCAGCAACGATGCCCCAGGTGAGCATGATCCGCGTCAACCAGATACGTGCGCCGACTTTCTGCAGCAGAATGTTGGAAGGGACTTCGAAGAGGGCATAACCGATGAAGAACAGTCCGGCACCCAGGCCATAGGCTGCAGCACCGATACCCAGGTCATGCTCCATGTGCGAACGCACAAAGCCGATGTTCACCCGGTCGATGTAGTTGACGATAAACATGATGACGAAAAGCGGCAGGACGTGACGTTTGACCTTCGATACGGCTGAACTCAGAACCGAATCAGTGCCGTCGGCCATCCTGGAATTGGATGTGCTCACAGTTGAATCTCCCACTCGTTGTTTTTATGCGGGTATGTGCGAAGTGTGTCCTTCGCATTGTCGGTCATCATACAAGTAAAAAAGGCTTGTGCAATCCCCTGATGCTGATGATTTGGACGATTGGGAAAGTTTTTCTGGATGCAGGTACGTGCGCAGGGCGCGTCAGTATGACGATGTTAATTTAATATTTTTACCCATTGATTGCTGGGTATTAGCCTTTTTAATGAGTCGGGTATGACCTATTCACGAGCCGTTTCTTTCAAGCTGTGCTGTTGAAAAAACGCTTCGAGGTAAATCAAGAGCTTTGACAGTGACAGATAGCTTGTAATACAAGTAAGACAACCGCGCAGGCCGATTCCACCGGCCTTTTTGCGCACTCAACCTAACATTCGCGCTGTTATGACCGTGATACGGCAGCCCGACCAGACAAGTCAGGATTCATTCGCCATGCAAGAGCCTGTCAGCGCAGCGCCCAAACGTCGTCAGCACAGCCTGGCCACCGATCTGGTCACCGAACTGAGCCAGCGTATTTTGCTGGGCAAAATCGCACCCGGTCAGAAGCTGCCTTCCGAAAACCAGATCGTTCGTGAGCACGGCGTCAGTCGCACTGTCGTGCGCGAGGCCATTTCCAAGTTGCAGGCGTCAGGGCTGGTGGTGACCCACCACGGTATCGGTACGTTTGTGCTGGAGCGCAGTGACCAGACCGGCCTGCGTCTGAAGGTTGAAACCGTTTCACGGGTGCGCGATATCATCGAACTGCGTATTGGCCTGGAAACCCAGGCCGTCGCGCTGGCCGCTGTGCGCCGCACCGATGAGCAACTGGCGGCCATGCGTCAGGCACTGGACGATTATCAGGACCTGCTGGCCAATGACGACAGCTGTGTGGAGGCCGATAAACGCTTTCACATGCTCATCGCCGAAGCCACCGGCAACCCGTATTTCATGGAAATCATGCAGCACCTGGGCAGCGCGATCATTCCGCGTAGCCGCATTGCGTCAAGCGAGCGGGCGGGCAATAACCTCGCGCATCAAGGCTATCTGGCCAACCTTGAACACGAAGCACTGCTCAGCGCTATTCGCCGCAAGGACCCGGATGCAGCGCGTGCGGCGATGTGGACGCACCTGAGCAACAGCCGTGAGCGACTGGTGCCGCTGGAGTAAGAGCCTTTGAGTTTTACTGTGTTGCATTCAGCACGCCGAGCATCACTTGGGTTTGCCACTCGAAATACGGGTTGAAGGTCAGGCGTGCGTGGATCTTGCCCGGTTCGGTATAGCCCCAGTCCGAATACCACACCGGCTCGCCCGCCATGCATTTCGCGGTGTCCGGTGTGCTCTGGCCGTTCCAGCAGATGCGCTGGCTACCGGATACGCCATAAAGCGGGTTATCCGCTGAAAAAAGCAGGCCCATGTGGGAAAAGCGGCTGATGCGGTATTCCGGCAGGTAGTCCTTGCGCACCTCGACGCGCGGCGTATTGGCAGCGCGGGCGGGCAGGTCGCCGTACCAGATCAGGCGACTGGCGGGGTTACTGAAGCGCTGGCTGAAATTGTCCAGCACGTAATCAGTGTCGAGTACCGAGTCGTGCTCGGCGATGGCGATGAACACCGGCTTGTCATAGCGACGTTGATGCAGGCGGTCCTGAGCCAGCGCGCTGCTGCGATAGAACTGGGCGAAACCGTTGGTGGGCATGTTCATGTAACGAACCGGCGTCTGCATCGGGCGCAGGCCGTCGTTGGGGGCGGCAAGCCACGGCCTGGCCCAGCCGATCCACGGGGTCAGCCAGGCATAGCCGCTGTTGGAACGAAATGCCGGCGAGAACAACACCAGCCCGGCAATTTCTTCGTGGTCATAGGCGTAATCGAGCACCAGATTGGCCCCGGTTGAAAAGCCCCCCAGATAGACTTTCGGCACCTCGCGGCTCAGCTGTTGCGTTTGCTCTCGCACCACCTGCTGCCACTGCTCCAGACGCACATCAAGCATGTCTTCGGGCCTGGTGCCATGCCCCGGCAGCAGCACAGTCCTGACCAGATAGCCCTGAGCGGCGAGTTTCTGTGCCACATCATTGAAGGACCACGCTGAGTCACCCAGCCCGTGCACCAGCAGAACGCCGCCTTTAGGCGTTCCAGTCGGGGTCCATTGGCGCGGCGCGTTCCAGCCCAGTTCGGCCTCATGGTCGGCGGTCTGGAAGTTGCGTTGCTTGCGGATCAGTTCAATGGTTTGCTGACGGTAGTCTTCAAAACGCTGCGTCGGTGCTTCGCTTTCCGCCATTGAGGTGCAGGCTTGCAGGGTCAATAGCGAGAGCAGGCTGGCGAGTCGGGATTTGATCAAAAGGGGCCTGTGCACGTGTGTGTGGAAGTTCAAAAGGTCGACGCGGGCACTCTGCCATGTACGTCGCGCCGGTGACCACTTTCAGGCACACTCGGGCGTTCTATAACTTCAACAACATGTATCCATATGCCTAACCATTGCAAGCCTTGCCACGCGTCTGGAGCTTTTCATGTTCGCCCTTGATCGGGCGCTGGCCCAGGACATCGTCGACCGGGCCATGGCCATTCTGCCCTACAACGTCAATGTCATGGACTACCTGGGCATCATCATCGGCAGTGGCGACCCCGAGCGCTTGTGTACCCGTCATGAGGGCGCGCAGCGGGTGCTGGCCAACCGGCAGGTGGTGGAAATTGATTCGCAGGCGGCTTTGCAGCTCGGTGGCGTCAAGCCGGGGGTCAATCTGCCGCTGATGCTTGACCATCAATTGGTCGGCGTGCTCGGCATCACCGGCGAGCCGGACGAGGTCCGGGTGTACGGCGAGCTGGTGAAGATGACCGCCGAGATGCTTATGGAACATCGTCGTCAGCAGGCTGACCTGCAATGGCGGGCACAGCGCAGCGAAGACCTGCTGGCTCGCCTGCTGCTGCCGGATTGCCCCGATAGCCTGGTGGATGAAGCCCGCCAGCTTGGTTTGCAGCCGCATGTGGCGCGTCAGGTGGTATTGATCCAGTTTGACCAGCAAGGGCAGGTTGCCAGCCAGGTGGCAACCTGGCTTGGCACGCGTTACGCCGACAGTTGGTGCGTGCTGCGCGAGCCCACCTTGTTGTACTGGTGCCGTGCGACGGGCAAGGAACGTGACGATGCGCTGCTGCTCAAGCAGTTCGATGAGCACCGCTGGCCGGTGCTGCGCATGGCCACCGTGGCTCAGTCTGCTGATCTGCCTGCCTTGCGTCATGCCTGTGCGGCGGCGCGGGATCTGCTCGATTACGCCAGTCAGGCTCTGCCGGGGCAACGCTTGCTGCGTCTTGAGGCGTACCGTTTGCCGGTGCTGTTCTGGCGCTACCGCCACGACTGGCTGGCTGAAGACGTCGCCGAGCCGATTGGCCGTTTGCATAACCACGTACAACTGCTTGACACCCTGTGCAAATGGTTCGAGTACAGCGGCGAAAGCCAGGCCTGCGCCGAAGCCCTGGGCATCCATCGCAACAGCCTGCGTTACCGGCTGGAGAAGATCGGCGAGCTGACCGGCTGCGATCCTTACAAGACCGATGACCTGCTGCGTCTGTATCTGGGCGCGCAGATGATCACTCGTCACGACTGAACACGGTTTTTGTTCAAATGCCCGATAACGGTTGCCGATCGTTGTGCGAAGGGCTGGCGGCAAACCTGGTGGCGGATGAGAGCATGCGAGCATCGGATATGGAGAACAACAATGAAAATAGTCATCGCCCCCGACTCGTTCAAGGACAGCCTCAGTGCACAGGCCGTTGCCGACGCCATCGCCAGTGGTCTGGCCGAGGTCTGGCCGCATGCCCAACTGATCAAATGCCCGATGGCAGATGGCGGGGAGGGCACCATCGAAGCGCTGCTGGCAGCCTGCAATGGTGAACTGATGAGCGCCCGGGTCAGCGGACCGCTGGGCGATCCGGTCCAGGCTCATTGGGGCTGGCTGGCCGAGAGCAGAACGGCAATCATCGAAATGGCCATGGCCAGCGGCTTGCAATTACTGACGCTGGCACAGCGCGACGCCTGTGTGACCAGCACAGCAGGTACGGGCCAGTTGATCTCGGCGGCACTGGATGCGGGTGCCCGTCGCGTGATTCTGGCCATCGGTGGCAGCGCAACCAACGACGGCGGCAGCGGCATGCTCTCGGCATTGGGCGCACGCTTTCTCGATGTCGACGATCAGCCCTTGCCATCGGGCGGTCTCGCGCTTGCCGATCTGGCCCGTATCGACCTGAGCGGCTTTGATCCGCGCTTGTCTGACGTGTGCGTCGAGATTGCCGCCGACGTCGATAATCCTCTGTGTGGACCGAATGGCGCCTCGCATATCTTCGGCCCGCAAAAAGGCGCATCGCCCGAGCAGGTTGTGGCGCTGGATGCCGCACTTGGGTGTTTCGCCGACCATTCGGCGCGGATCCTCGGTCTGGACCAGCGCAACAGCCCTGGCAGCGGCGCGGCAGGCGGAATGGGCTTTGCTGCCAAGGCGTATCTGAATGCCTCGTTTCGCGCAGGCGTTGAGGTGGTTGCCGAGCTGACCGGGCTGGAGCAGGCGTTGACCGGGGCCGACCTGGTCATCACCGGCGAAGGCCGTTTTGATGCGCAGACCTTGCGCGGCAAGACGCCGCTTGGCGTCGCGCGCGTCGCGAAGCGCCAGCAAGTGCCAGTGATCGTGCTGGCTGGAACGCTGGGCGAAGGCTACGAGCAGCTTTACCCGCACGGCATTGGCGCAGCCTTCGCGCTGGCCAGCGGGCCGATGAGCCTTGAACAGGCCTGTCGCGATGCCAGTCGCCTGCTGCACGACCGCGCGCGTGACCTGGCGCGGCTCTGGCAAATGGCGGCAGGACGCTGAAGGCTGCCCTTCGGGCAGCGCCTTGCACAGGCTCGGTCCAGTTGGCCGATCGGCCTTTTGAGTAAAAAACCTGATTATCACCAGCAATCCTAAAGAATTGTCGGACAAGGGCGATATGCTCTCGGTTGTCTGACAACTTGGCGTCAGATACTGCCCTCCAAATACAAAAGAGCACTGGTCATGAATCTACGCACACTCACAATCGCTCGTCGTGCCGGTCTGGGTTTTACCCTGATTTCCCTGTTGGTGGCTTTACTTGGATGGTTCGCGCTGGCACAGATGTCGACCATTCGCCAGAGCGAAGTGGCAGTGGAGACCAATTGGCTGCCCAGCATGCGAGTGGTCAACGATATCCGGGAAATCATGCTGCGTATCCGGACCATCTCCTTGCGCATGGCACTGGACACCGACCCTGCGAGCATTCCGACCTATCGCGGGCAACTGGACGTACGTCTGGGTGATCTGGACAAGAAGCTGGGCATTCTCAAGACGTTCGTCGACACCCCTGAAGAGAAGACCCTGACTGACCAGTTCATGGTCACCATGGGTCAATACCGCAGCGCGCTGGATCGCTCTTTTGTTCTCGCCGGGCAGGGCGACAGCACCGGTCTGAACAAGCTGCTGCTGGTCGATATGAAACAGATCGTCGACGGTTCCGGTAAACAGCTCAATGATCTGGCTGATTTCTATGTCACCAAAGTCGATGCCGAAGGCAAGTCGGCTGAAGCCCAATATGACAAATCACGTGACATCGTCATTGTCTTTGTCGTTCTCGCTGCATTGTGCACCATCGGTCTGGCGCTCTGGCTGACCCGCAGTATCGTGGGGCCGTTGCAACGTGCCGTGACTGCTGCCGAGCAGGTTGCCAACGGCGACCTGACCCATACCATCGAGGTCGACGGCGAAGACGAAGTCACCCGACTGTTGCGTGCCTTGGCAATGATGCAGGTCAATCTGCGTGAAGCCATGCGCCACATCGGCAGCTCGGCTACCCAGCTGGCGTCGGCGGCCACTGAACTCAACTCGGTCACCGAGGACAGCTATCGCGGATTGAACCAGCAGAATGCAGAGATCGATCAGGCCGCCACGGCGATCAATGAAATGACCTCGGCAGTAGAGGAAGTTGCGCGTAACGCCGTGTCCACGTCGGACGCCTCCACCCAGTCCAGTACCTCGGCACTGGCAGGCCAGACGCGGGTGATCGAGACGGTGCAGTCGATCCAGACACTGACCGACAACGTGCAGGCCACCTCGACACTGGTGCAGAACCTTGCCAATCAGTCTCAGGATATCGGCAAGGTGCTGGACGTGATCCGCTCGATTGCCGAACAGACCAACCTGCTGGCGCTCAACGCGGCCATCGAGGCGGCGCGCGCGGGCGAGTCGGGCCGCGGTTTCGCGGTAGTGGCGGATGAAGTCCGTGCGTTGGCGCATCGCACCCAGCAGTCGACGCTGGAAATCGACTCGATGGTCAATGCCATGCGCAGCGGTTCTGCGCAGGCGCTCGACTCGATGAACACCAGCCGCGACCGGGCCGATTCGACGTTGGCGCTGGCCAAGGGCGCGGGCGAGTCGTTGAGTGAGATCACATCGTCGATCAATCAGATTTCCGAGCGTAATCTGGTGATTGCCAGCGCTGCGGAAGAACAGGCGCAAGTGTCGCGTGAAGTCGACCGCAACATCGTCAACATTCGCGATCTGTCCATGCAGTCGACTCAGGGGGCCAACCAGATCAGTGCGTCGAGTCATGAATTGTCGCGTCTTGCTGCTGACCTGAATCAGGTGGTCTCACGCTTCAAGGTGTAAAACCCTACATTGATACAGGTTGTGTCCGCTTGCCGACGATCGACCGGGCGCGCATTATGCCCTCGGTCGAAATGACCTCCGGTACAGTCTGGGCACAACCTTATCGAAGGGGGCGGCATCGCGTCATGGATAATAATAATCACACCTTCAGCAGTTGGCTGCGCTCGCCAGCCCATCATCAATGGCTGGCACTGGAAGGCAACCGTCTGTTGACCTTCGCCAAGGCTTCCCGGCTCGACAACGGTTTTGGCAGTCTGGATGACTACGGCCGTCTGATGGTCGGCGCCACGGCCGAAACCATGAATACCGCACGTATGACCCACTGTTTTGCCATGGCCCATGCGCAAGGCATCCCCGGCTGTGCCGCACTGGTCGATCATGGCATCGCCGCATTGCGTGGCCCGTTGCGCGATGCCGAACACGATGGCTGGTTCAGTGCTGCGCTCGAAGACGGCGGTAAAACCGACAAACAGGCGTATCTGCATGCTTTCGTCGCACTGGCGGCCAGCTCTGCCGTGGTGGCGGGGCGGCCTGGCGCGCAGGCGTTGCTGTCTGACGCCATCCAGGTCATCCAGACCCGTTTCTGGAGCGAGCAGGAAGGTGCCATGCGTGAGTCGTTTGCGCAGGACTGGAGCAACGAAGAGGCCTATCGCGGCGCCAACAGCAACATGCACAGCACCGAAGCCTTCCTCGCGCTGGCCGACGTAACCGGCGATGCTCAATGGCTCGACCGGGCGTTGAGCATTGTCGAGCGGGTGATCCATCAACATGCCGGGGCCAACAATTTTCAGGTCATCGAGCACTTCACACAAAACTGGCAACCGCTGCCCGATTACAACCGCGAAAACCCGGCTGATGGCTTCCGGCCGTTCGGCACCACGCCGGGGCATGCCTTCGAGTGGGCACGGCTGGTGCTGCATCTGGAGGCCGCGCGTCGCCATGTCGGGCGCGCAAATCCGGAATGGTTACTGGATGACGCCCGCCAGCTGTTTGCCAATGCCTGCCGCTACGGCTGGGATGTCGACGGTGCGCCGGGTATCGTCTACACCCTTGACTGGCAGAACCAGCCAGTGGTCCGTCATCGCCTGCACTGGACCCACTGCGAAGCGGCCGCTGCTGCTGCCGCGTTGCTGCAACGTACCGGCGAGCAACAGTATGAAGATTGGTATCGCCGTTTCTGGGAATTCAACGAGACCCTGTTCATCGATCATGAGCATGGTAGCTGGCGCCATGAGCTGAACCAGCGCAACGAGCCAAGCGCTGATATCTGGCCGGGCAAGCCGGACCTTTATCACGCCTATCAGGCCACGCTGTTGCCGGTGTTGCCGCTGGCACCCAGCCTGGCCAGTGCTCTGGCGGGGCATGAGTGAACGGCTGAGCCTGGCATCGGCAATCAGAGCGCAGGGATGCGTTTGTCGCTCAGGCGAATAATCTGCCGGGCCAGGAAGCTGCCGGTCAGGATCACGCCGAACAGGCGCAGGGTCTGCATGGCCAGCACGAAGCCGACATCGGCATGAGTATCGATGGCAATAATGGCCATGGTGTCCAGGCCGCCCGGGCTGGTTGCCAAGTACACCGATAGGTAATCCTTGCCCATCATCGCTGCAATCAGCCAGGCCGACAGGGCGCACAGAACGATCAGCAGCAGTGAGGCCAGAATCATCATCGGCAGCCGTCGCCACACGTATTGCACTGTCGGCCGGTCGAAACGCAGCCCTACATAACAGCCGATAGCACCATAGCCAATTGGCAGCAGCCAGTCAGGAATGCTGATCTGCATGACGCCGCTCAGTTGCAGCGCGCCGCCCAGTATCAACGGCACCAGTAAGGCACCCGCTGGCAGGCGCGAGCCCAGTGCTACGCCCGTTACGATCACTGCCAGACTCAGGGCGAGGTCGATCAGGTTCAGGCTATGCAAGGCGGCTGCGGTGCTGTGCAGGTCAGCCCCGGAATCCGGTGCGCCGATGAAATGGCTGACCAGCGCGCCGATGGTGACCACGCAGACCACGCGCACATATTGCATGGTGGCAACGACTCGCGAGTCTGCGCCGTAATCCTCGGACATGGCGACCATCGCCGAAGCCGCGCCGGGCGACGTGCCCCAGGCGGCAGTGTTACTCGGGATTCCGCCAAAGCGCACCAGTACCAAGCCCACCGCCGCGCTCAGCACCACAGTCAGGATCGTGGCCAGCAGCATGACGTGCCAGGACTGTAGCGCCGTGAGCAATACGCTGACTGACATCGCATGCGCAATCAGCACACCAACGGTGCCTTGGCCGAGCTGAAACGCCCGCTTGGGCATGCGGATGGTGGCGCCCGACACGCCAAAGCCGATAGCAACCAGCATGGGGCCGAGGAACATCGCAGCAGGCATATTGAACAGTTTGAGCAGTTGACCGGCAGCACCGGCCATCAGGATCAGGCCCGCCCATTGAGTGAGCGGGGCAAGGGTGGAAAGTG
This sequence comes from Pseudomonas syringae group sp. 243L2, assembly GCF_032587875.1. Taxonomy (NCBI): domain Bacteria; kingdom Pseudomonadati; phylum Pseudomonadota; class Gammaproteobacteria; order Pseudomonadales; family Pseudomonadaceae; genus Pseudomonas; species Pseudomonas syringae group sp. 243L2. The sequence continues at coordinate 592,454 of NZ_JAWHPL010000021.1, read as the reverse complement.
AAAAGCGTGAAGCGTTTGACAAGGACGTTCTCCTTGAATCGGGTGGATCACATGCAAACAGTATCGACTTGGCAACCGATCAAGTCTATTTTCTAATAATCATGAATTGATAACTTTGGTTGATAGATATGGACCTGCGCGATCTCACTTATTTTGAAACCATTGCCGAACTGGGCCACCTCGGGCGAGCCGCGGAAAAGCTCAATCGCAGTCAGCCCGCGCTGACAAAAAGCATTCAGCGGCTGGAGGAATCATTCGGAACGCGGCTGTTTCAGCGTGACGGTCGACGCATCAAACTGACCCCGGTGGGTGAGCTGTTGCAGGCACGCGGCAAGGAACTGCAGCAGAGCATTGCCCAGACCCAGCGGGAAGTAAGGGATTTCGCCAGTGGCATGGTGGGCAACATTCGCGTCGGCTGCGCCGCGACGATGGCGGAATACCTGATGCCGAAACTGACCTCGGCCCTGTTACAGCGTACGCCGGATGTCACTTTCAAGCTGGTGATAGGCCAGGATGACCTGTTGCGTGAGTCGCTGCGTTCAGGGCAACTGGACATGATCATCTGCGCACTGGCACCCGACAGCGAAGACGTCACCAGCTTTGCCATACTCAGGGACGAAGCCGTGGTGGTCGCCAGCAAAAAGCACCCGATCTTCAAGACCTCATTGAAGATGAGTGACCTCTGCGCATATCGCTGGGTACTGCCGCCGGTCAGCGTTTCATCACGCAAGTGGCTGGACGCGACCTTTGCTGCCAACGGCCTGCCGCTGCCGACAGTGCAGATCGAGGCGAACTCGATCTCCCTGCTGCCAGGATTGATTGCCCAAAGCAACCTGCTGAGCTTCATCGCCCGCGAGTCGCTGGAGTTTGGCAAGACCATGCAACACCTGCGTGAAGTGCCACTGGAACAGACCACGCTCAAACGCACCATCGGCGTGACCCTGCGCAAGGGCGGCTACCTGTCGCCAGCGGCAGAGGGCATGTTGCAGATGCTGCGTGACAACGGCGGGGACTTTCTGGGTTGGGGGTGAGCGCGTGCGTTCAGCTACTCGCCGGGCATGACCTTTAAGCCATTCAGGTACCTTGCCAGTGCCTCGGCACCCAGCTCCACGGTAGAGCTGGTACCCGCCCAGCTACAGGCGAGCATCAGGTTGCGGGGCAAGTCGAAGTCCTCAACCATAAAGCCGTCGCGGTCAAACCCGTGTTCATCATGAGAAACCAGTTCGCGCAACGAGGTCACTGGCTCGAAGTACGCCCAAACGGGCTTGTTCAATGCCACCGCCATACCGACTTCAAATGCGCTGCCCGAATCCGGCTCCAGACCGCGAAACACATTCAGGTTGACCAGTACGGCAGAGCAGCGATGAATCATCGCGATATTCATCGAGTAAATCTGCTGCGCAGTTTCATGCGGCGTGCGCCCGAGCGTCACTTCATTGTCGAAGGGGTACAAACCTTCAAGCCCGTGTGCCGAGCATAACGCCTTGAGGTAGCGTCCGTACTCGACGGCGTCTGGCCGGAACACGTCGAAGCCTGCGAGATAAACCAGTGGCGTTTGCATATCCGACTCTTGGCTATAGAGGTTATCCCACTGATTCTAAGGCCGACTGTCTGGCCGCGATACGTGCCATTGATCGGCCGACCGGCGCTCAGCAGGTATTTGAGCTGGAATCTGTACGGATAACCAGTATTCTTGTCCAGTCTGATCATTTTCATGTGAACGCTGGCCTTGAATACTGCTCCTCTCGACAATCCGTTCTATTACCTGGAAAACTTCCGGCAGGTCCTCGCCTGGATTGCCCTGCGCTACGACGACCTGCTCGACGCAGCCGAGCGCCGTTTCATCAGCGAGTTTGCCGAGGTGCCCGTGCGTGCCCAGGGTCTGCTGGTACGCATGGTGATGCGCAAGGGCGTATTGTTTCGGGCCAGCAAACTGAGTTACGTCGAAATCGGCGACCCTCGTGAGGCAGTGCAGCCGCTGCTGGATCGCGGCTGGGTCGTCACCAGCCCGCCGCTGGGTTTGAGCGAACTGTTCCAGTTGCTGCGCCGCGACGAGCTGACCCAGTGCTTCAAAGCCCATGCAGTCAAGGGGCCAGAGCGCAAGCAGGCATGGCTGGAGCGCTTGCAGCCGTTGTATGAAGCGCCACAGGCACTTGAGCAATGGCACCCGACGTTGTCTGACGCCGTGTTCGGCCTGAACATCATGCCGCTCTGTGACCGCCTGCGATTGTTGTACTTCGGCAATCTGTATCAGGAGTGGTCAGAGTTCGTGCTGGCTGATCTGGGTATTTACCGCTACGAAAAGGTCGAATTTTCGGTGCAGTCGCGCGTCATCAATCAGCGCGCCGACATCGATGTGTGCCTGCAATTGCATGCCTGTCGAGAAGCGCTGGAAACCTGCACCGATCTGCATGCGCTGGCCGAACAGGTCATCGCGGTCCAGTGCGGCAATGCGTGGTTGCATATGCGTCGCGCCAAACTGCTGTTTCGCATCGGGCAGCAGGCCGAGCGCCTGCAGGACTGGCCTCTGGCGATGGCAGTGTACCGTCAGTCCAGCTACCCCGGCGCGCGTTCAAGGCAAATCCGCGTGCTGGAGCGCAACGCCGAGTACACCGCGGCGCTGACGCTGGCGGAACAGGCCCGTCTGGCTCCTGAAAGTGATGCCGAGGTCCAGCACCTGTCACGCGTACTGCCACGGCTGCAACGCAAGCTCGGCCTCACGGGCGCGCGCAAACGCAATGTGCAGGCCGTTGCGCGGCTGGACGTTCAAATCACGCCAGTATCGGGAATAAGTGTCGAACGTCTGATACGCCAGCACCTTGAACAAGAGCAGGGTGGGGAAGTGCATTACGTCGAGAATGCGCTGATCAATTCCCTGTTTGGTCTGCTGTGCTGGAAGGCCATTTTCGCGCCCTTGCCTGGCGCATTCTTTCACCCGTTTCACAGTGCACCCAGCGATCTGTACAGCCCGGACTTCTATCAGCGCAGGGTGGCATTGTTCGATGCCTGCCTGATGCAACTGGAGTCAGGTGAATACCTGGCGACCATTCGCGAGCATTTTCAAAGCAAATTCGGCCTGCAGTCACCCTTCGTATTCTGGGCTGCGTTGACGCCGCAGCTATTGGAGCAGGCACTGTATTGCCTGCCCGCTGAGCACCTGCGTCATTGGTTTCGTCGTCTGTTGCAGGATGTAAAAGCCAACCGGACCGGAATGCCGGACTTGATCCAGTTCTTCCCGGAGCAGCGGCGCTATCGAATGATAGAGGTCAAGGGACCAGGGGATCGTCTCCAGGACAACCAACTGCGCTGGCTGGATTTCTGCGCCGAGCATGGTATGCCGGTGGAGGTGTGTTATGTGCAGTGGGCAACTGAGCATGCTGCCGACGTCATTGAAGAGCTGGCCTGCCATCAAGGCGCTTTGTGTTCATCCTGACTGTCTTGGTGATTGGCGTCATGCGGTTGTTTCGAGTCATGAGGCTTGTCAGCCGCACTGCCATTCTTTCCGGGCAGCGGGTCCATGCCTTTGGTGCCGGGGCTTGTGCCTGGCGCGCCGGGACTGGTTCCGTCCACGTTCTTTTCCGCTCCGGTGCCGGGTACTTTCGGACCGTCGCCTACCGGGTTCGTCGGGCCTGTAGAGCCTGCGAATGCGCTTGCGCCCGAGAGCGCCAGCAGTGCTGCAAGGCCTAATGCCCCCAATCTATTCCTGATCATGCTGCAACCTCCGTGAGTGCAATGGGGTAGAACGGTGTTACGGGGCCTGTCACTGACCCGCGAGCAAAACATGTTGTCCTGCCCGCGTCAGAAGCATAATTACTGAGTCTTGGTTTTTTCAGTAACGTTGCTCTTGTCGTGCGTGCCGTGTGCGCCCTTGTCATGATTCATCGACTTTTCGGCAGCCGCTTTTTTGCTGTCTGTTTGCGCGCCAGGAGTTTCGGAAGAGGTGCGGTCCATCGGCTGGGTGTTAGTGCCCGGCAGCTTGGTCGCATTCTTGTTGATTGGCGTTTCAGAGCTGGTGGTCGATTCGGCAAAGGCTGCACCCGAAGCGACGGCCATCAGGCCTGCCAGGGTGAGGGCAGTCAGTTTGGTCTTGATCATAATGCTTACTCCGTTGTTTTAAAGTAGTTCTTTAAAGTACGTATATTGGTCATTGGCCAGTGGCCATAGGTGCCCTTTAACCCGACGAACGGTAGCTGTGTGCCACGCGCGCGCACTTGATACCGACTCTTTGATTCGGCGGTTTCAAACCTTTCGCGTTCGTCTGTTTACATAGGCTTGATCAGCGCGTTTGGAACATTTTTAAGTTGATTTAGCTATAAGCTGACCGTCCGGTCATCCCCAACGATTCTTAAAATCATACTTTCTTACATTTTTATAACGCAGCTGGCGTTTAGCTATCCATCTAGAGGTGGCAAAAAGCTATTTAGCGCTTGAGGGTGTGATTTCGCCGTAAACACTGGGCTCTACGGGGTTTTTCAACGTCGACAGCGTAGGAAATCGCCTACAAAAAAGTTCCTTCGCTGACACGATTCGTTGGATTGTCATGAAACAGCAACATTTCAGGTTTTAAATCCGCCTCGGGCCTCCCTAACTGGGCCACCACACAATCTCCTGGACTGAGGTATTACCGTGATACTGCTGACTAAAAAACGCTTGTCGCTTCTGATCGCTTCGCTGTGCCTCAGCGGTGTGGCCCATGCGACTGATGTCACAGGTGCTGGTTCGAGTTTCGTCTACCCGGTTATTTCAGCGTGGTCCCAGGACTACAGCAAAACCAAGGATAACCGTATCAACTATCAGTCCATCGGTTCGGGCGGCGGTATTGCCCAGATCAAGGCAGCGACTGTTGACTTCGGTGCATCCGACGCCCCTATGTCCGCTGAGGACCTGCAGGCTGGCGGTCTGGGTCAGTTCCCGAGCGTCATCGGCGGTATCGTGCCGATCGTCAACGTCGAAGGCGTTGAAAGTGGCGAGCTGAAGCTGGACGGCCCAACTATCGCCAAGATCTTCATGGGCGACATCAAGAAGTGGAACGACCCGGCAATCACTGCCCTGAACTCGGGCGTGAAGCTGCCTGATACTGCGATCACCGTTGTTCACCGCTCGGACGGTTCGGGTACCACTTACAACTTCACCAACTACCTGAGCAAAGTCAGCCCGGAGTGGAACGAGAAGCTGAAGTTCGGTTCGACCGTGCAGTGGCCAGCCGGTGTGGGCGGCAAGGGTAACGAAGGTGTTTCTGCCTACGTGAAACAGATCAAGGGTTCGATCGGTTACGTTGAGTACTCCTACGCGACGACCAACAAGTTGTCTTACACCCAGTTGAAAAACGCTGCCGGCAAATTCATCAAGCCAGACGCCAAGGCTTTTGCTGCCGCTGCTGACACTGCCGACTGGGCGAGCGCCAAAGACTTCAACCTGATCATGACCAACGCGCCGGGTGAGGCTGCATGGCCGATCACCGCGACCACCTGGATCATCATGTACAAGAAAGCCAAGAACGAAGAGAAAAGCGCAGCCGCTTTCGACTTCTTCAAATGGTCGCTGGAAAACGGCCAGAAACAAGCCGAGAAACTGGAATATGTAGCATTGCCGAAATCGCTGGTTGAACGCGTGGAAAGCTACTGGAAAACGGAATTCACCAAGTAAGTGATTCAACCCGTACCACCCCTGTCATCAGCCGCGATATCGGCTCGGTGACAGGGGCTTTTCCTTGCGAGTGGCCTCAACATGACTGAAAACACCCAATACCTGTCCGCTAACGTCTCCGCTGGTGAGTCCGAGGGCGAGAAGCGCGCCAAACGGGATCATCGTCATGACCTGTGGTTCAAGCGTTCATTGCAGGCCGCAGCGATGCTGGTGCTTGCTTTGCTGGGTTGTATTGCCTTGTCGACCCTGTGGGGCGGCAGTCTGGCATTCCAGACTTTCGGGTTTGGCTTTCTGACCAGCACCGAGTGGGACGTGAACGCCGGCAAGTTCGGCGCGCTGGTTCCGATCTACGGCACCCTGGTTACCTCTTTTCTGGCTTTGCTGATCGCCGTCCCGGTGAGTTTCGGCATTGCAATCTTTCTGACCGAAGTAGCTCCGCCTTGGCTGCGCATGCCGATTGCCTCGGCCATCGAGCTGCTGGCAGGTATCCCGTCGATCATCTACGGCATGTGGGGGCTGTTTGTCTTTGGCCCGTTCATGGCTGAACACCTGTCACCCTGGATCACCGAAAACCTCGGCGCACTGCCACTGATCGGTCCGATGTTTCAAGGCCCGCCGCTGGGTATCGGCATGCTGACCGCCGGTATCGTGCTGGCGATCATGATCACGCCGTTCATTACCTCGGTCATGCAGGAAGTCTTCCGCACTGTACCCGTAGCCCTCAAAGAGTCGGCCTACGCACTGGGTGGCACCACCTGGGAAGTGGTCTGGGACATCGTGCTGCCTTACACCCGTTCGGCAGTGGTCGGCGGTGTGTTCCTCGGCTTGGGACGCGCGCTGGGCGAAACCATGGCGGTCACCTTTGTACTGGGTAACGCTCACCAGTTCTCTGCATCGCTGATGATGCCAAGCAGTTCCATCGCCTCGGTAATCGCCAACGAGTTCAACGAGGCTTATACCGACTTGCACCGTTCGGCACTGATCGCCCTTGGCTTCCTGTTGTTTGTGGTCACCTTCATCGTGCTGGCCCTTGCACGTCTGATGCTGTCGCGCCTTTCGCGTAAGGAGGGGTTATGAGTAAGGATGTGACTGGCAGCGAGAGCCTGTATCGGGTTCGCAGCATCAAGAACAAGATTGCGATGGTGCTCAGCTGTGGTGCCACTGCCTTCGGCCTGCTGTGGCTGGTGTGGATTCTGCTGACCACCATCATCAAGGGTATCGACGCGCTCAACCTGCAGTTGTTCACCGGTATGACCCCGCCACCTGGCACCGAGGGTGGCCTGGCCAACGCGTTCTATGGCAGCGTGCTGATGTCGGGCATAGGCCTGTTGATCGGTACACCAATCGGCCTGATGGCCGGTATCTGGCTGGCCGAGTTTGCTCGCTACACCAAGCTGGGTAACGCAGTACGCTTCATCAACGACATCCTGCTGTCGGCACCTTCCATCGTGCTCGGCCTGTTCGTTTACACCGTTGTGGTACTGCCGCTCAACGCAGTCACAGGCCATCAAGTGGGCTTTTCGGCGATTGCCGGTGCGCTGGCTCTGGCATTGCTGGTGATCCCGGTGGTGGTGCGTACCACTGACGAAATGATGCAACTACAACCCTCGACCATGCGTGAAGCCGCACTGGCGCTAGGTGTGCCGCAATGGAAGCTGACTCTGCAAATCGTCCTGCGCGCTGCCAAGGCGGGTGTGGTTACTGGCGTATTGCTAGCATTGGCACGTATCACCGGCGAAACCGCGCCGCTGCTGTTCACCGCTTTCGGCAACCAGTTCTGGAGCAGTGATCTGCTCAAACCAATCGCCAGTGTTCCGGTGGTGGTTTTCCAGTACGCCATGAGCCCGTTCGATGACTGGCACTCTCTGGCATGGGCCGGTGCGCTGGTCATGACGTTGTTCGTACTGATACTGAGTCTGCTGTCTCGCTTAATTCTTCTGCGCAATAGGGCGTCCTGATGAACAACCTTTCCCTGGCCAACGAAAAGACCAAGATCCAAGTGCGCGGTCTGGAGTTTTTCTACAACAACCAGAAGTCGTTGAAGTCCATCGACATGACCATCCCCGAGAAGCGCATCACTGCGATCATCGGCCCGTCGGGTTGCGGTAAATCGACCCTGCTGCGCGTTTTCAACCGTATCTACGCGATGTACCCGAAACAGGAAGCGCGCGGCGAAGTGCTGCTCAATGGCGAAAACATCCTGGCGCCAGGCTACTCGATGAACCGCCTGCGCAGTCATGTGGGCATGGTGTTCCAGAAGCCGGTGCCGTTCCCGATGTCGATCTACGACAACATTTCCTATGCCATCAAGCACCACGAAAAGTTGTCGCGTCGGGAAATGGAAGATCGCGTCGAGCAGGCACTGCGTGGTGCGGCGTTGTGGGATGAGGTCAAGGACAAGCTCAAGCAGAGCGCAACCGGTCTGTCCGGTGGTCAGCAGCAGCGTCTGTGCATCGCCCGCACCATCGCGCTGCGCCCTCAGGTGTTGCTGCTCGATGAGCCCACTTCGGCACTTGACCCGATTTCGACCGGGCGTATCGAACAGCTGATCACTGAACTCAAGGAGCAGTTCACCGTGATCATCGTGACCCACAACATGCAGCAGGCGGCGCGTTGCTCCGACTACACCGCCTTCATGTTCATGGGTGAACTGATCGAGCACGGCGACACCGACACCATCTTCACCAAGCCCTCCAAGACCCAGACCGAAGACTACATTACCGGTCGTTTCGGCTGATCAGCCTGCCAGGGCGGGCGCTTCCTGGCGCCCGCCCATGAATTCCTCGATCCTGCTGCGCAGCCAACGCTCGGCAGGGTCGCTGTCCATCACACTCAGCCATGTCATCGACAGGTCCAGCCCCGGCGTGGGGAAGGGCAACGGCTCGTCATACAGCAAACCCAATGCGCTCATTGCCTTCGCCGCGTAGTCGGACAGGCCCGAAATCATGTCGGTGCCAGCCATCAGTGCGGGCAGGGTGGCGAACTGCGGCACTGACAACACGACCTGACGCTTGCGACCCAGTGCGGTCAGCCACTCATCGGCAAAGCTGCTGATGCTGGCCACGTGCGACACCACCACATGAGGTCGTGAACAATACTCGTCGATGCTCATCGGGCCGCGCTGTTTGTCGGCGCGCACCAGCCGTGGCTGCACGTTGCGCAGCGTCTTGCGTTTGGCATTGGCCGGTAGTTCACGGGTCAGGCAGACGCCGACGGTGATGTCGCCGGACATCAGCACTTCGGAGATATTCAGGTAGTCGACGTGCTTGACCACGATTACCACGCCAGGCGCCTCCTCGCGGATGGCCTTGAGCATGGCGGGAAACAGGCCGAATTCGACGTCGTCGGTCAGGCCGATGCGAAACGTCATCTTGCTGACCGAGGGATCGAAATCGGTCGTCAGGCTCAGCGCGGTAGACATGGCATCCAGCGCTGGCGTCAGGTGCTTGAGAATCTCATGGGCGCGCGCGGTCGGCTCCATACGATGCCCGACGCGGATGAACAACGGGTCATTGAGCAGGTTGCGCAGGCGATTCAGTGCGGCGCTTATCGTGGGTTGGCCGAGAAACAGCTTTTCGGCGGCCCGGGTGACGTTACGCTCCTGCATTAATGTCTCGAAGACCACCATCAGGTTGATGTCGGCCTTGCGCAGTTCATTTCGATTCATTGCTGTTCCTTGGCATCAGACCTGGCTGACCACGACGGCTTGTAACCGACGGCTCAGTCTAGGCAAGCGTGGCAGGGGGCGTCCAGCGTTTTGCCGCCGTCTGGCTGGCATGATGAAACGTCTGCTTACGGTTCTACAGGCAGGAAAGGGGCGAATCTGTAGCGGGAAACAAGGTCTACTTGCAGGTCTGCGGTTTAACGTGGAAGCGGCTGCAGATTTCGACCCCTATCCACAGGCTACAGGAGGTGCCCCTTATGCGGGCTGCAAAGATTGCCGGCATGTTGATGTCGTTGACGCTGTCAGGCGCTGCACTGGCTGAAACGCCCGGTTACGGCCAGCAACTGGAAGGTTTCACTTACCCCCACGCGCTGCACAAATTCAGTTTTCAGTCCCAGGGCCAGACGCTGGAAATGGGTTACATGGATGTCGCACCCACCGGCAAGGCCAATGGCCGCACCGCGGTGCTGATGCATGGCAAGAATTTCTGCGCCGCGACCTGGGAAGACACTATCGAGGGGCTGAGTGCTGCGGGCTATCGCGTTGTTGCGCCTGACCAGATCGGTTTTTGCACCTCGACCAAACCTGCGTACTATCAATACAGCTTCCAGCAGTTGTCGATGAACACCCACGCGTTGCTCGAAAAGCTGGGTATCGACAAGGCGTCGGTCGTCGGCCATTCCACCGGCGGCATGCTGGCCACGCGTTACGCGCTGATGTACCCGAAACAGACCGAGAAACTGGTGATGGTCAACCCGATCGGTCTGGAAGACTGGAAGGCCCTTGGCGTGCCTTACCGCAGCGTCGATCAGTGGTATGAGCGCGAACTGAAGACCACCGCCGAAGGCATTCGCGCCTACGAGCAGAAGACCTACTACGACGGGCGCTGGAAGCCTGAATACGACAAATGGGTCGACATGCTGGCGGGCCTGAACAAGGGGCCGGGCCATAAGATGGTTGCCTGGAACTCGGCGCTGATCTACGACATGATTTTTACCCAGCCAGTGTTCTACGAGTTTCCCAGGCTGCAGGTGCCGACTGTGTTGATGATCGGCGATGCCGATACCACCGCCATCGGCAGCGACATCGCGCCGCCCGAGGTCAAGGCGAAGATCGGCAATTATAAGGTACTGGGCAAGCAGGTGGCGCAGATGATCCCTGGCGCCAGACTGGTGGAGTTCAAGGGCAAGGGGCATGCCCCGCAGATGGAAGATCCGCAGGGCTTCAATAAAGCGCTGGTGTCCGAGCTGCAATAGTCGGTCATTCATCCCACGCAACAGCCTGGTCGGCCAGCGACCAGGTTGTCTGGCCCTATTGTTATCAGCTAGACGGCAATCTCTACCTGATCTCCGTTAAGCCGTACCGGCCAGACCTCCAGGCGTTGCTCCGGGTACTCGATGCAACTACCGTCGTGCAGGCGAAAATGCTGCTTGTACAACGGCGAGGCAATCACCAGCTCGCCAGCGATATGGCCAATCAGTCCGCGACCGATCACATTGGCGCCGGACTTGGGGTCGCGGTTGTCGATGGCAAAGAGCTGTTCGCCCTCAGGGGTTTCAGGCAGGTAGAACAGCGCTACCTGCGCGCCGTCCAGCCACGCTACCACGCCGGAGTTGGCGACCAGATCCTTGCGTCCGCACAGGGCATGCCAGTGCAGTTGCAGTGCAGAATGGGCGTTTTCGCCCGCCAATACGGTGTTGGACGAATTCATTACACCACCTCCTTGAACAGCGGGATAAGGGCCAGCTCTTCGGGTTTTGCCGGACGACGCTGGGCGCGCTCCTTGACGAAATGCACGTCCGGGTCGCCACGTCCGTCGTTGACGAAGGTGCGGAAGCGCTTGAGTTTCTCCGGGTCCTTGAGGGCATTGGCCCATTCGCATTCATAGCGGTCGACCACCAGCTGCATCTGCGACTCCAGCTCTGCGGCCAGGCCCAGGCTGTCGTCGATGATGACCGCCTTGAGATAGTCGAGGCCGCCTTCCAGCGATTCCCTCCAGACCGAGGTACGTTGCAGCTTGTCGGCAGTGCGGATGTAGAGCATCAGAAAACGGTCGATGTAACGAATCAGGGTTTCGTCATCCAGGTCGGTGGCGAACAGCTCGGCGTGGCGTGGACGCATGCCGCCGTTGCCGCACAGGTACAGGTTCCAGCCGTTCTCGGTGGCAATTACACCCACATCCTTGCTCTGCGCTTCGGCGCACTCGCGGGTGCAGCCGGATACGGCGAACTTGAGTTTGTGCGGCGAGCGTAGCCCCTTGTAACGGTCCTCGATGCGCAGTGCCATGGCGACGCTGTCCTGCACGCCATAGCGGCACCAGGTACTGCCGACGCAGGACTTAACCGTCCGGGTCGATTTGCCGTAGGCATGCCCGGTCTCGAACCCCGCCTCAATCAACTCGCTCCAGATGTCCGGCAGTTCATGCAGTTGCGCGCCGAACAGGTCGATGCGCTGGCCGCCGGTGATCTTGGTGTACAAGTCGTACTTCTTGGCCACGGCACCAATCGCGATCAGCCCGTCGGGGGTGATTTCGCCGCCCGGAATACGCGGTACGACCGAGTAGGTGCCGTTTTTCTGCATGTTGGCCATGAAGGTGTCGTTGGTGTCCTGCAGTGGCACCAGCGAAGGTTCGGTGATGGGGCGGTTCCAGCACGAAGCGAGAATCGAGCCGACCGCAGGCTTGCAGATGTCGCAGCCATGCGCGCCTTTGCCATGGCGAGTCAGCAGTTCGTCAAAGGTCTCGATACCTTCGACGCGGACCATCGAGTACAACTCCTGGCGGGTGTAGGCGAAGTGCTCGCAGAGGCTTTTGTCGACCGCCACACCGCGCGCCATCAACTCATGCTCGAACACCTGCTTGAGCAGCGCAGTGCAGCCACCACAACCGGTGGCTGCCTTGGTGCAGGCCTTGACTCCGGCGAGGTCGGTGCAGCCATTGTCGATTGCCGAACAGATAGAACCCTTGCTGACGTTATGGCAGGAACAGATGGTCGCGGTGGCGGGCAGGGCATCGGCACCCAGCGTCGGCGCGCCTTCGCCACGCGGCAGAATCAGGCTCGATGGATCGGCGGGCAGCGGGATGCCGTTCTGGGCGTATTGCAGCAGGGTGTCGTAGTAACTGTTGTCGCCGACCAGCACCGCGCCGAGCACTTGCTTGCCATCTGCCGACACCACCAGCCGGCGATAGCTGGCGGTGGCTTCGTCAATGAAACGATAACTGACAGCCCCGGCCAGCGCACCGTGCGCGTCACCAATGGAGCCGACATCCACGCCCAGCAGCTTGAGCTTGGTGGACATGTCGGCACCGAAGAACGGCTCAGTGTCCTTTTCGCACAACTGTGCAGCTACGCCACGGGCCATCTGATAACCGGGTGCCACCAGGCCGAATACACTGCCGTTCCAGGCCGCGCACTCGCCGATTGCATAGATATCGGCGTCACTGGTACGACAGTGCTCGTCGATTGCAATACCACCACGCGGGCCGAGTTCCAGTTCACACTGGCGAGCCAGCGCGTCCTGCGGGCGGATACCGGCAGAGAACACGATCAGATCGGTTTCCAGAAATTCGTCATTGGCGAAGTTCATGCGATAGCGGTATTGCTTGCCGTCGCTGATCGATTGCGTGGCGCGCGACAGGTGTACGCCAACGCCCAGCGCTTCGATACGCGCTTTCAAGGCAGCCCCGCCGTGCTCGTCCAGTTGCACCGGCATCAAGCGCGGGGCGAACTCGACAACATGAGCTTCCAGGCCAAGCGACTTCAGTGCGTTGGCCGCTTCAAGCCCGAGCAGACCACCGCCGACTACCACGCCACGGCGAGCTTTCGAGGCGGCGTAGCGAATGGTGTCCAGGTCCTCAAGCGTGCGATAGACCAGCCGCGAGTTGCCCTGTGCGCCCTCGATCGGCGGTACGAACGGGAAGGAGCCGGTGGCCAGGATCAGCTTGTCGTAGCTGAAGCAGCCTTCGGCAGTGATGATTTCATGACGATCACGATCAATCTCCAGCACCGGTACGCCCAGGTGCAGCGTCAGGCCAGGTTGTTCGTAGACAGACATTTCACTCATGGCCAGCGACTCGGCATCGCGGCCGGTAAAGTATTCGGACAAATGCACGCGGTCGTAGGCACGCTGTGCTTCTTCGCCAAATACATGGATGCGATAACGCTCCAGTGCGCCGCCTGCGATCAACTGCTCGACGCAATGGTGCCCGACCATGCCATTACCGACGACGATCAGGGTTTTTACATCGTTCATGGGGAAGACTGTGGTGTTCATAGCAAGTCCCGGCCGAGGCCAATCAGGTTTTTTGAAGCAAAAAAAAAGCGCCCGGAACCTTTCGGTTCCAGGCGCCTTTGCCTGTTCTCTTATTGGGTGTTCGGGGATGCCATCAAGCCACGTTGCCGGATGCACCCATGTGGCCCTCTGGTCTCTTCGAGACTGGCGATCAACGTCGATCAACCGGGGCGGCCCGACCACATTCATGATGGGGTTATCCAAAATCATGCAGGGGCTGTGCCAGCTTGCGGTTGCAGCGGTTCAGACGCGCATTGGCAATGCCCGCAAGGCTGCGCAGCGTTTACAACGGCGTCCGGCGCATGATTTTTCCTGCCTTGCATTGGTGCGCATCGAAGGGTTTGCGCTGTAAAGCTGTGCGCCGCATTGCCCGCTCAAGATAATCGGCGTTTTTACCTCCGGGTGCCCCAGTCGCTCCAGGCACATATCGTTCCTCACGCTCCGCGTGGGAATGCCTGTCGTGACGCTCCGCGTCACAATTCTGCGCCGCGCCGCCTGCTCTATAGTCAAGCCGTGCGTCCAAAGGCCCATCTCTGGCGTAACATTTGTATCACCCTGCAATTCCCCCAATAAGTCCGTGCTCATGAACATCACTATTACTGAGGTACACCCCTCCGAGATCCCGCACACCGTCGATTTCGTCATGCGTGCACGTGCCGGGATCTTTCCCTTGCTCGACACCGTCACCGTTCCGCCCGATCTGGCCGGTTTCGAGCAGGTGTATCTGGACGGGGAGGACGGCAAGTTTCTGATCGCCCGCAGTGAAGGGCAGATCATCGCGGCTGTGGGCTACCTGCCGTTTGATCATCGTTTCCCGCAGCTCGATTATCGCGGGCGCAGAACCGTTGAGATCGTGCGCCTGTTCGTCACGCCGGAGTTTCGCGGCGACGGGCTGGCCAGCCGTTTATGTCAGGCGCTCTGGGCCCATGCCGAGGCAGGTGGAATAGAGGTGCTTTACCTGCACACCCATCCGTTTTTGCCGGGTGCAATACGCTTCTGGGAAAAACAGGGTTTTGCTGTGACCGATGTGGAAAACGACCCGGTGTGGAATACCACCCATATGGAGCGCGTTCTTTAAGATTGCTTTGTCAGAAGACGCAAGGGGCTGGCAGGGCGCCAACCCCCCTCATACCGATCAGCGAGTGGAACGCTGACGCGCAGTCTTGAGCAGGTCTTCCGGGGTGATGTGGCCGACCACCGATTTAGCCGCAGCGCTGCCGGGCAACGGCAGGTCGAGAATGTGACCTTTCATCTTGCCGATTACGTGCATTTCGCAAGGTTTGCAATCGAATTTAAGAGTCAGCACTTCATCCCCCTGCACCAGTTGCATAGGCGCGACCTTGGTGCGCACGCCGGTGACACCCTTGGCCTGTTTCGGGCACAGGTTGAACGAGAAGCGCAGGCAATGCTTGGTGATCATCACGGGCACTTCACCGGTTTCTTCGTGGGCCTCGTAGGCCGCGTCGATCAGTTGCACGCCGTGGCGATGGTAGAAATCGCGGGCCTTCTGGTTGTAGACGTTGGCCAGAAAGGACAAATGCGACTCCGGGTACACCGGCGGCGGGGTAGTCTCAGCCTTGCGGCCACCGCGTGGATGCGCCTCGATGCGCGCTTCGGTCAGCGCCTCGATGGCATCGCGACGCAGGGTCTTGAGCTGCGAGTTGGGCACGAAGAACGCCTGTGGCGCGTCGAGCCTGACATCCTGAGCATGGTAGATCGTGGTGCCCAGCTGAGTGAGCAGGTCACGCAGTTGATCCAGCGCCTGCTCGGGCTTGTTGGCTGCGCCGAACGGGCCGTCAAGGTTTACCGCGACGCTCACACCTTCTTCACTGATGGCTTCCAGGCGCAGGTGGTCTTCACGAAGGGTAACCTGCCACTGAATGCCGATGCGGCGCTCGGCCGAGGTCTTGAGCAGCGCCTGCTGCCAGTTGTGGTCCAGGTTGCGATTCAATGGATGGTTGGGACGCACACGGGACAGGGCCGCAGGCATCTCGTTGGGTTCTACACGGTAGCGCCAGCGCTTCTGGCCGTCTTCTTCGAACTCGCCTTTGAGCTCGGCGATATTGGCACGAAAGCCCACCACTTCACGCTTGATCTGCACATTGAGACCGTCACCGTTGGACAGCGGCTCATGGGTCACGGCGATCAGATCACGCTTGCCGAGTTTTTCGACGGTGCCGACTGCCAGACCGGTAAACGTCGGCGTATCGAACGCACCGATGTCGATCTTGCGGTCACTGACGAAATAATCGGTGCTGCCGCGATGAAAGGTCTTCTCCGGGTCAGGCACGAAGAAGTGTGCGGTACGGCCGCTGGAAGCGCGTGCCAGGTCCGGACGGTCTTCGAGAATCTCGTCCAGACGCTGGCGGTAATAGGCGGTGATATTTTTGACGTAGCCTGCGTCCTTGTAGCGACCTTCGATTTTGAACGAGCGCACGCCTGCGTCCACCAGATCGCGCAGGTTGGCGCTCTGGTTGTTGTCTTTCATCGACAACAGATGCTTTTCGAAGGCAACGACGCGGCCCTGATCATCCTTGAGCGTGTAGGGCAGGCGGCAAGCCTGCGAGCAGTCGCCGCGGTTGGCACTGCGGCCGTTTTGCGCGTGGGAAATATTGCACTGCCCGGAGAACGCCACGCACAGCGCGCCATGAATGAAAAACTCGATAGCGGCATCGGTTTCACGGGCGATGTCACGAATTTCCTGCAGGTTCAGCTCGCGGGCCAGTACCAGTTGCGAGAAACCGGCCTGATCGAGGAACTTCGCCCGGCCCAGGGTGCGGATGTCGGTCTGGGTGCTGGCATGCAGCTCGATGGGCGGAATATCCAGCTCCATCACCCCGAGGTCCTGCACGATCAATGCGTCCACGCCTGCGTCGTAGAGCTGGTGAATCAGCTTGCGGGCTGGTTCCAGTTCGTCGTCATGCAGGATGGTGTTGATCGTGGTGAAGATCCGCGCGTGATAGCGATGAGCGAATTTGACCAGCTCGGCAATGTCGCTGACCTCGTTGCAGGCGTTGTGTCGCGCACCAAAGCTCGGCCCGCCGATGTACACCGCATCGGCACCATGCAGGATGGCTTCACGGGCGATGGTTACATCCCGTGCAGGGCTGAGCAACTCCAGGTGGTGCTTGGGTAACGACATGGCAACGGGATCCTGCGGCGGGCAAAGCGCGCATTGTAGTGCTACAGGCCGCGCGGCGCACCTGTTGAAGCGTGCGTCAGGCGACCGGCT
Source organism: Pseudomonas syringae group sp. 243L2 (assembly GCF_032587875.1). NCBI lineage: Bacteria > Pseudomonadati > Pseudomonadota > Gammaproteobacteria > Pseudomonadales > Pseudomonadaceae > Pseudomonas > Pseudomonas syringae group sp. 243L2. The sequence goes on along the minus strand of NZ_JAWHPL010000021.1, from coordinate 575,622 downwards.
GACCATCGGCGCGTCTTCAGTGTGAGCGCAAACGCAGGATTTTCGCGCCGTCGAAAGGGTCGGTCAGCCAGTGCGCCACGACGCCGAAGGTGCTCAGCAGGCGTTCCGGGGTCAGCACCTCGACCGGCGCACCCAGTGCGACCAGCCGGCCTTTCTCCATGACCGCCACGCGGTCGCAATCCAGCGCCTGATTCAGATCGTGCAGGGCTATCACAGTGGTTACCGGCAAAGCCCTGACCAGACCGAGGATGGTCAGTTGGTGCTGGATATCCAGGTGATTGGTCGGTTCGTCCAGCAGAAGGATGCTGGGTCGTTGCGCCAGCGCCCTGGCGATGTGCACGCGCTGCCGCTCGCCACCGGACAAGGTGTGCCAGGCACGTTTCTGCATGTGCAGCATGTCCACATCCTGCAACGCCTGGCGAACGATTGCGTCATCGTTCGCACTCCACGGCTCGAGTGCCGACAGCCACGGCGTGCGGCCCAGCTCGACGGCATCCAGAACCGTCACGGCATCGCTGGTTTCCGCTTGTTGTTCGACCACCGCCAGCAAGCGCGCCACGTCTCTGCGGCTCATTGCCTCAAGTGGTTGCCCGCCCAGTCTGACCGTGCCGCAGACCGGTTTCTGAATACCGGCCAATAGTTTCAGCAGGGTGGATTTTCCCGAACCGTTAGGGCCGACCACGGCCAGTGTCTCGCCGGCTGCGATGCTCAAGTCGACGTCGCGCAGCAATGCAGTGCCACGCACCGAATAACCCAGCCCGGAGCAGCCCAGCACCGGTGCGTTGACCAGATGAGGAAAGGCGTTCATCGCGTGCTATTGCCCCGGATAAGAATCAAAGCGAAGACCGGTGCGCCGATCAGTGCGGTAATGACGCCAATCGGCAGCGCCTGGCCCTTGATCAGCGTGCGCGAGAGGATGTCGGCAGCGATCAGGAACAGTGCGCCGCTCAATGCGCTCAACGGCACCAGCCGTGCGTGGCGCACACCGACCAGCATACGCACCGCGTGCGGGATCACCAGCCCGACAAAACCGATGGAGCCGACGATCGATACCATCACTGCGGTGACCAGGGCTGCGGTCGCGATCAGGATGATCTGCACGCGCCGCACGGCAATCCCCAGTGACGCCGCCGAGTCGCTGCCGAAGGTGAACGCGTCCAGCGCTCGCCGGTGCCAGAGGCACACCAGCAGACCGACCAGCACCGTCGGCACTGCCAGCCAGACCGAGTGCCAGCGTACGCCGCTGAGGTTGCCCAGCAGCCAGAACATGATGCCGCGTGCCTGTTCGGAGCTGGCGGATTTGGTGATCAGAAACGACGTCAGGGCATTGAACAGCTGTGAACCGGCGATTCCGGCCAGAATGATCTGCCCGGCTGCTGTGGTGCCTCGCGACGAGTGCGCCAGCAGGGCGACCAGCGAAAACGCCGCCACGGCCCCGGCAAAAGCGCCTGCCGACATCGAAATAGCCCCCGCGCCGAAGCCCAGAATGGCGACCAGCACCGCGCCGGTCGAGGCCCCGGCGGAAATTCCCAGCAGATACGGGTCTGCCAGCGGGTTGCGCAACAAGGATTGCAACACCACGCCACAGATCGCCAGCCCGGCCCCGCAGGCTGCCGCGACAATCGCGCGGGTCAGCCGGTAGTTCCAGACGATGCCTTCGTCGATAGGGTCGAGCACATAGCCGGCAGCCCAGAGTTTGTTGGCCAGCACCTGAAAAACCACCTTCAGGCTGATCGAGGTTTCGCCAATCGCCGCACCGACCATGATCGCCAGCACCAGCACTGCCGAGACCCAGAGCACATGGCCCAGCGCTACCTGTAATCTCATTGTGCAGCGTTGAAACGGTTGGCGGCGTCAGCCAGTTCCTCGAACCCGGTAAACAAGCGCAGGCCAGCCTGCATGCCCTCGGCGTCGATGATCACGATCCGGTCATGCTTGACTGCGTCCATGTTGCGCGTCACCGGGTCGCTCTTGAGGAATTCGATCTTTTTCAGGTAGTCGTCGGCCGGGAAGCGGCGGCGATCCATGCGTGCAATCACCAGGATGCTTGGATTGGCCTTGGCAATGGTCTCCCAGCCCACTGTCGGCCATTCCTCGTCGGACTTGACGATATTACGCATGCCCAGGCTGTTGAGCATGAAGTCCGGGATGCCTTTGCGGCCTGCCACGAACGGGTCGCTGGCGAGGTCGGAACTGGAAAACCAGAACAGCGCCGAGACGTCGTTCGCCTTGTTCTGTTTGACGTTGGCAATCGCGGCGCTCAGGCGGGCCTTGAGGTCGGCGACCAGCGTTTCACCGCGGTCCTGTACATCGAAAATCTGCGCCAGTTGCTCGATGCTCTTGTAGATGGTCTCGATGCGGAACGGCTCCAGGCGTGTGCCATCGGCACCGACCAGATTATCTTTGCCTTCGCAATCGGACGGCAGAATGTAAGTGGGTATTTTCAGGTCATGGAACTGCTCGCGTGTGCCGACCACGCCCTGTTTGCCGACCATCCACTCCAGCTGCACCGCCACCAGTTCCGGACGTTTGCCAATCACCGCTTCAAAGCTTGGGTCGTTGTCGGCCAGACGTTCTACCTTATCGTTCTGCGCCTTGAAGCGTGGTAACACGTTGTTGAACCACAGCGACGTGCCCACCAGCCGGTCGCCCAGGCCCAGTTCGTAGAGCATTTCAGTGCCGGCCTGACCAATGGTCACTGCCTTGGTCGGTGCATGCGCGAACGTCAGGGTCGAACCACAGTTTTCGAGGGTCAGCGGATACTGAGTAGGCGCGGCGAGGGTCAGGGTGGACAGCGTCAGGCTGGCGGCAAGTACGGCAAGGCGGGGCAGCGACATGAAATGCGGTCTCCGTTGGAGCAGGTGCCAAGGCGCAATGCACATCAGGAAACACATCCCCGGCAAATGACCGGGCACGACGGGAAATGCTGCCGCGTGCGGATGTCCTTCCCGGACACCCCGCCGGTTAGTGGATTGAAGCAGGTCGGCAGGTCTCCTGACTGGCATGTCATCGCCAGGCTCCGGCCTTCCCGGAGCTTAATCCAGTGGCAGTCATGGAGCAGGCTCGATGCCTACAGTTGCGGGGGCAGTTTCGTTTTGGCCTTGTGCAGACAAAGCGTGCGAATTCCCTGTTAGTTCCTCTCGGAAACCGACGGGCGGCATGGTAAACGATAAGCGTTTTAGTGGCTAATCCTTTGCGCGCAGGCGCAGCAGACTGTTGATTAGATGCAGACGCATCGCGGCTCGGGCGGCATCCCGATCCTGATGGACAATGGCGTCGAAGATGGTCTCCTGTTCGCGTTGCTGGATGCCTGGGTCGTCCTCTGCGTGCAACGACGTGATATTGCCGAAGCCGCTGCGGGTGCGGGGCAGGATGCTGCTGCCGAGCTGGCTCATCACGTCGGTAAAGAAGCTATTGGCGGTGCACAGTGATATCTGCCGGTGAAACTCGAAATCGGCCTTCATGGTGTCGTGCCCCAGGCGCGCGCAGCGATGCAGCTCATCGAGTGCCTGACGGATGGCATCCAGTTGTTCGGGCGTGCGGCGTTGAGCCGCGAGCGCGGCGGATTCCGGCTCGATGCTCAGGCGCAGCTCGATGATGGATACCGCGTCTCCGGGTGTACCGATTGGCGGTTCAACCTGTTGGAAATGCCCTGGCTGCGCGGCATCGACCACGAAGGTGCCGATGCCATGCCGGGTTTCGACCAGACCTTCGGCTTGCAGACGCGACATCGCTTCACGAACCACGGTGCGGCTGACCCCGGTTTCACGGATGATCACCTGTTCGGTAGGAAGCTTTTCACCGCTCTGGATCTCGCCTTCGCGAATTCTGCGCGAAAACTCGGCGACCAGTTGCTGAGTCAGGCTGGAGCGACGGCCTTTTGATGTGGAAGGTTGTTCCATGGCGGGTGATCGGGTCCGTGTCGGGTGGCTGAGTATAACCGTACTCAAGGCGTGTTTTGTGTGGGGATCGCAGCCTATACTCGCGTATCGGACAGAACTGAGGCTGCAATGTCGGACAACGCGCTTTCCTCGCAAAAGAACCATCGCCGCCTGGCAGAAACCCTGGTCGACCGCTTCGCCCAGCGCATGCGTGACGGTGTGCTGGTGCGCGGCGAGAAACTGCCTTCCGAGATCCACATCATGGAAGCCGAGGGTGTCAGCCGCACGGTGGTGCGCGATGCGCTGTCGCGGATGCAGGCCGCCGGGCTGGTGGAAACCCGGCATGGTGTCGGCACCTTTGTTCTAGACATGCCACCGCCTGAAGGTTTTTCGGTAGGGCCTGCGACCATCGCCACCTTGTCCGATGTGCTGAACTTGCTGGAGTTTCGCTTGAGCCTGGAAGTCGAGGCAGCAGGGCTGGCTGCGCAACGACGCAGCCCTGAAGCGTTGCTTGAGCTCAAGCGGGCGTTCGATGCGCTGCTTGAAGGCCCGCAGAAATCCGGAACCACCATCAATGCCGATTTTCAATTTCACCTCAAGATCGCCAAGGCGTCAGGCAATGCCTACCTGATCGACATCATGAAACATCTGGGCACCAAGCTTATTCCCCGCACGCGGATGAACTCGGCCTACACAGGGCAGAGCGATCGCAACGCCTACCTGGCCGGAATCAACACCGAACACCGGCAAATCTACAACGCCATCGCCGAAGGCAACGTCGATGCAGCGCGCTCGGCGATGTACCTGCACCTCAACGGCAGCCGCATGCGCCTGCGTCGCACTCAGGCGCTGTACAGCGACTGAGCGATTCAGGGCCGGACGCGGAGTTTCTGCCAGACAAAGAGGACGCAGAGCGTCCAGAACTGCATGCGACGCGGAGCGTCGCACGATGGTGAGGTTATCGTGCGCTACAGGAAGTTGTACTGCACGCCTACGCGCAATCTCAGCTGGCGCTTGTCATCTTCGGAATCGACCTTGATGTCGCCCACTTCAAAGAATGGCACCCAGTGCTTGTCCCATTTGTATTTGAAGGCCGCATTCTGTTCGTAGTCGGTCTTGCCGTTGTCATAGCGAATGTAGTCGGCGTCGAAGTAGGTGAACTGATACTCGTACGCCCACGGGCCTTTGCTGGCGTAGTTGACCCAGACGTCGTAACGATTGATCGACTGATCATCCATCTGGTTGTCAGGCATTTCATGGTTGACCTTGTCCCTGTCCAGCTTGATCGAGTCGTAGCGGTAACGGCCTGATACGCTCAACTGATCGTTTACTTTGTAACCAAGCTTGAGGCCCATTTTATAGGCCGTCGATTTCTCGATACTTTCCAGCGCAAACGAAGGCGTCAGCAGCCATTTTTCGTCGAGGCGGTATTGATAGCTGACCGTCAATTCGTGGCCGTTGCCGACGGTGTTGTCGAACGCTACATCCTGGCGGTCGCCTGCGGTCTTGTATTTGAGCTCGCCTTCGAAGCCCCAGCCGCTGTCCAGCCGGCTGCCGAATTTGACTCGGTCAGCATGCATACGGGTGCTTTCTGCATATTGGTGACGGTAGTTGATGTACGCGCTGTCGGCATGCGCCCAGGCGCCGGGAAACAGAGCAGTCAGAGAGATCAGTGCGAGTGGTTTTTTCATTTTTTTATTCTTGTTTGATGGCTGTTTTGGGTGTGTTGAGGCAAATCGCAGGCAGCCGAATTCCTTGGCCGAGAGGGCCGGGAATCACAGTGTCGGCAGGGTTACGGGTTCAGCGGTCGTGAGCCCGGCGGCGGGTCATCCCGTCGGACGCAGGTCCATGTCGCGGCTGGCCTGAATCAGCAGTCGCGAATACTCGTGCCGAGCCTGGTTGTTGATCAACTGGCTGCTATCGAGGGTTTCCACCACCTGGCCTTGCTGCATGACCGCAACCCGGTCACATAAGTGCGCCACTACGCCGAGGTCGTGGGTCACCATGAGGTAGGTCAGGCCTTGCTGATGACGCAAGTCGGCCAGCAGGTTGAGAATTTCGGCCTGCACCGAAACGTCCAGTGCCGAGGTGGGTTCGTCGAGCAGTAGTACGCGCGGTTCGAGAATCAGCGCCCTTGCAATAGCGACGCGCTGGCGCTGGCCGCCGGACAGCTGATGCGGGTAACGGAAACGAAAGCTCTCGTTGAGACCGACCTTGTTCAGCACTTCACAGACGCGACGGTCACGATCACCGATCCGGTGGATGCTCAAGGGCTCCTTGAGCGCTGCGTCAATGGTATGGCGCGGATGCAGCGAGGCATAGGGGTCCTGAAAGACCATCTGCACGGTGCGGTAGTGACTGGCATCGAGCTTGCGCTGCACGGTCTGGCCGGCCACGCTCAGTGCGCCGCTCCAGTGATGATATTGTCCTGCCAGGCAGCGCAGCACGGTGGTCTTGCCCGAGCCGGATTCGCCGACCAGGCCGAACGACTGGCCTTGCTCGACCTGCAGGTTGACGTCACGCAGCACCTGATTCAGCGCTGGGCCAGTGCCGAAGCTCAGGTTCAGTGAATCGACTGTGATCATTGCCATGGGAGCATTCTCAGTGAGTGAGCCAAAGGGGATCGCGTTGCAGAACCGGCAGGCTGGCACGCGGGTGATCCAGGCTGGGCAGGGCGGCCAACAGGCCTTGCGTGTAGGGATGACGTGCCTGATCCAGCTCGCTGGCGTTCAGCGATTCCACGACTCGTCCGGCGTACATCACCAGCACCCGGTCGCAGAAGTGACGGACCATATTCAGGTCGTGGCTGATGAAGATCAGGCCCAGATCGCGCTCGCTGACCAGCTCTTCCAGCACGTTGAGCACCTGACGGCGCACCGACACATCCAGTGCGGAAGTCGGCTCGTCGGCGATGATCACTTGCGGGTCGGTGATCACCATCATCGCGATCATGATCCGCTGGCCCATACCGCCCGAAACTTCATGGGGATACAGTTCGTAGACTCGCGCCGGTTCGCGGATGTGCACCTTGGCGAGCATGTCCAGCGTGCGTTCGCGGGCTTCCTTTTTCGAAACCCTGTGATGCGCCAGATAGGCCTCGGCGATCTGTTCGCCTACCTTTATCACCGGGTTCAGCGAGTATTTCGGGTCCTGCATGATCATCGACATGCGCCGACCGCGAATGCTCTGCATCTGTTTTTCGCTGCATTCAAGCAAGTCGATATCGCCGAAACGCAGGGTTTTTGCCGTCACCCTGGCCGTTGCCGGATGCAGACGCAACAGGCTGCGACCGACCGTGGACTTGCCTGATCCCGATTCGCCAACAATCGCCAGCTTTTCCCGGCCAAGGCTGAATGACACGTCGCGAACGGCTGCCGTGACCTTGCCCGCATGACTGAACTCGACGCGTAAATCTTCTACTGCAAGCTTTATCTGTGGCATGGCTGTGTGTGACATGGTGTTAGCCCCTTTTATTATTGTTCGATGCGTGTCATTCGCTGCGTGGGTCAAGTACATCGCGTAATCCGTCGCCCAACAGGTTGAACGCCAGACTGACCAGCATGATGGTGGCGCCGGGTGCCGCCACCAGCCACCAGCTTTCCAGCATGTAACGACGGCCGCTGGAGATCATCGCACCCCATTCCGGCAACGGCGCCTGTGCGCCCAGGCCGAGAAAGCCCAGTGCGGCGGCGGTGAGAATGATGCTGGCCATGTTCATGGTCAGGCGGATGATCACCGAAGACAGGCACATCGGAATGATGTGACGGCCGATCACGCGCACTGCCGAGGCACCTTGCAGCTTCACCGCGACAACGAAGTCGGCGTTGCGCAGCGACAGGGTTTCGGCCCGCGCCAGGCGGGCGATCGGTGGCCACGCAGTCAGGGCGATGGCGATGACTGCGTGTTCCAGGCCAGGGCCCAGCGCGGCGATGAAGGCCAGTGCCAGCACCAGGCTGGGGAACGAGATGAAGATGTCGGTGATGCGCATGAACAGGCTGTCGACCCAGCCGCCGAAATAACCGGACACAGTGCCGATCAGCAGGCCGATCGGGCCGACGATCACCGTCACCAGCATCACGATGTACAGCGTGATGCGCGAGCCGTAGACCAATCGGCTGAACACGTCGCGGCCGTATTCATCGGTGCCGAACCAGTTCTGTGCACCGGGCATGCGCAGCGCGGCCGACAGGTCCTGAGCCAGCGGGTCGTGAGTGGCGATCCATGGCGCGAACAGCGCGACGATCATCAGCGTGCCGATGACGATCAGCCCCGCCAGCGTCATCGGGTTGCGCAACAGAAAACGCATCAGGCGCGCACTGCTGGCGGCCAATGCTGCGAGGCTGGAGGTTGGCGCCTGAACCATGGGCGTGGCGCTGCTTGCAATGGAAGTCGTCATCAGCGGGTTCTCGGGTCGAAGACTTTATAAAGGGCGTCACTGATCTGATTGAGAATCACGAAGATCAACCCGATCAGCAGGACGCAGGCCATCACGGCATTCATGTCGCCCAGCAGCAGGCTGCTGGTCAGGTACTGGCCAAAACCGGGCCAGGCGAACACGGTTTCTATGAGCACCGCACCCTCCAGCAGGCCGCCGTAGGCAAGGGCGACGATGGTCAGCAGTTGTACGCGGATGTTGCGGAACGCATGGCCCCAGACGATGCGTCGCTGCGACAGGCCCTTGACCCGGGCGGTGATGATGTATTCCTGCGAGAGCTGTTCGAGCATGAAGCTGCGGGTCATGCGGCTGATATACGCCACCGAATTGAAACTGAGGATTACCGCAGGCAGGAGGATGTGGCGCAGTGCGCTGCGAAAGGCTTCCCAGTCGCCGGACAGTGCGGTATCGATCAGCAACAGGCCGGTGCGGGTTTCGATCAGGCCGTCATAAGCCAGACCGATGCGTCCAACCCCTCCGGCCCAGCCCAGCCAGGCGTAGAACACCAGAAAAGCCATCATGCCCAGCCAGAAGATCGGCGTGGAATAGCCAAACAGGGTAATGACCCGGGCAATATGGTCGCCGCTGCGGCCCTGATGGGTGGCGGCATACACCCCCAATGGCAAGCCCAGCAGCACGCCGAACAGGATTGCCAGGGTGGCCAGCTCCAGCGTGGCCGGGAAGACCCGCGCGATGTCGTCTATCACCGGGTGGCCGGTCAGCAGGGCTTTGCCCAGATCACCGTGCAGCAGGTCACTGAGGTACATGACGAACTGGGTGGTCAGCGGCTTGTCCAGGCCCAGTTCCTGATACGCCTGAGCGTAGGCGGCCGCATCTGCGTCAGGGCCGACGATGGCCAGTACCGGGTCCAGCGGCATGACCCGGCCAATGAAGAAAGTGAGCAACAGCAGGCCGAACAGGGTCGCCGCCACTGATCCGCTGCGACGGGTGCCGTGGGCAACCCGACTGCTCCAAATTGAAATCGATGCACTCGACATGGTTATTCCTGCCTTGGCTTGAGCGATTGAACGCATGGGTTCAGCGTTGCTTGTAGACGTCACGCAGGCGCGTGGTCGCGGCGCTGTGACCCAGGTAATCCTGGACATCGGCGTGAATGACCACTTCATCGGTCATCTGCGAAATCGGCATGATCGGCCCGGCTTTCTGGTCATACAGGGTCTGGATGCGTTGGTAGTCGGCCAGTTGCTTACTGGCGTCACGCTCGCGTTCGGCCTGCTCGATCAGTTGGTTGATCTCGGCGTTGTAGAACGAGGTACGCCAGCCCTGAAAGTTGCTCAACCTGGCTTCTTCGCGGTTGTCCGGGTTGTAAATGAGCGCTCGCAGGCTGGAGTGCGGATGGCGCTCGGCACCGCCACCGCCACGCCCGACCAGAATGTCGAAGCGCCGGTCGCGCATTGCGCCGTAGATCTGATTGCCGGTGCCGGTAATGATCGACGCCTGAATACCTGCCTGGGCGAGGGTCGATTGCAGGCTGGTGGCGATGTTGATGAAGGGCGAATCGGTCAGCGAACGAATGGTGATCCTGAAGCCATTCGGGTGCCCGGCTTCGGCGAGCAGGCGCTTGGCCTCGGCGACGTTGAGTGCATAGCCCGGATCATCCAGTCTGGCCGCCAGCCCCAGTTGCAGCGGGCGCTGGTTGATCAGCCCGTAATGCGGCATGACCACGGAGTTGATGCCTTGATAGTCGATCAGCGCACGAATTGCCTGGCGCACCCGGATATCCTGAAACAGTGGCTGCTCCATGCTCAGTGCGATGTAGTACAGAGTGCCGCGCGGGATGGTCTGCACATTGACGTCTTTCGAACGGGTCAGTGCCTTTATATCGGTGGCCGCCATACCGCGCGCCACGTCCAGGTCTCCGCGCTCCACCATCAGGCGCAGCGCCTGGGATTCGGTCATGTTGCGCATGATCACCCGGCGCAGTCTGGCCGGGCCGCGCCAGTATTGCTCGAAGCGGCTCATCAGAATCACGTCGTTGGCACGCCAGATGTCCAGCTTGAATGCGCCGGAGCCCGCTGTGTTGGTGGTCAGCCAGGCGGCGCCTAGATCATCACCCTTGGCATGTTGCAACGTGGTCAGCCGATCAATGACGAAGGCGCTGGGCGAGGTTGCCAGCGTGTTGAGCACCAGCATGGGGTCGGTGGCTTTGGGCAGGTCAAGCACGAAGGTCGATGGTCCTTCGGCGCGCATCAGTTTGCTGACGTTGTCAGCGGTGTAACCGTAGGCTTTCCAGGTGGAAGCCAGGGCCTTGTTGAGTGTGACCACACGTTGCAGCGACCAGGCAACGTCCTGGGCAGTAAGCGGGTTGCCGGAGTGAAATGTCACGCCCGGGCGTAGGTGGAAGGTAAGGCGCATGCGGTCGGGGCTGATTTCCCAGCGCTCGGCCAGTGCCGGAATCAGCTGGTCGGGGCGGGCAGCGTCCTGTTCCAGCAGCATGTCATAGACATTGGCGTTGACCTCGGACACCTCAAGGCCGGTGGCACCTGCCGGGTCCAGGGACAGCAGGTTGATCATGCTCATGCCGACCACCAGTTGATCGACCGGTGTTTCACCGCGCGCCAGAGCGGGCGGGGTGTGCACGAGTATCGCCGTCAGGGCGAGGCATAGCAGCCAGGGCAGGCGCTTGAGCCAGAGCTTCATGGGGGCAGTCCTTTTTTATATTTATAAGACGCTGTGTCGGGATGTCGAGCGAAGGGCGCTCGGCGTGCCCTTCGCGATGCTGCCAGTCAGTAACGCTGTTCGGTGTGTGTCTCGATATAGCTGAAGTTGATGTCTTCGCCCAGTCCCGGTTGCCCGGAAAGGTGCACGAAACCGTCGCTGTCCATTGGGTCGACCAGCGTATTGAGGTAGGCCGGTACATCGTCGTATTCAAGAAACGGGTGCAGCAGGCCGCGTTCGTACCAGCGGCAGTTGCTGATCGCGCCGACCACGGCGAGGTTGGCAGCGCCGTTGCCGTGGACTTCGCAGTCCATGCCGAACGACTCGGCCAGATGCGCGACTTTCAGGCACGGCCCGATGCCGCCGACGCCAGCCACGCCAGCACGGAGGATGTCGCAGGCCTTGTTGGTCACCCAGCTGGCGCGGCTGTGGTACTTGCCGGCAATGCTTTCCGGGCCAAGCACCGGAATGTCCAGGTTGGCCGCCAGCCAGGCGTAGGATTCGGCAGAGTCTTCCATCATCGGCTCTTCGAACCAGGCAAAGTCGAGCTTTTGCAGTTCACGCCCGATGTATAGCGCGTCGGTGCGGCTATACCAGTGATACCCGTCGAGCATCAGGGCAACGTCCGGGCCGACCGCTTCACGAACCGCAGCGCAGGCTTGTACATCCATACGCGGGTCAGGCGCGAACGAGATCGGCGGCATCCAGGTGTGCAGTTTGATGCCTTTGTAACCGCGCTTTACCAGCTTTTCGGCAAACTGGCCGTATTCGTCCGGAGTGGACAGGCCGCCGGGCAAGTCGTCACCGCACATGGTCGAGCCGTAGGCCAGTACCTTGTCGCGATAGCCGCCCAACAGTTTGTGCACGGGCAGTTTCAAGGCGCGTCCGGCAAGGTCCCACAGCGCCTGCTCTACCAGTGCCAGCGCACGGTCGGTGAACTGGCTGGCGCTGCCGCGTTGCCAGTGGGCCAGTTCCTGCCAGATTTTTTCACGATTCATCGGGTTCTGGCCGATCAGCACCTTTTTCACGAACGACTCGATGATGTGTGGCCGGATCAGTTCGGGCGAGCCAAAGGAAAATCCTTCGCTGCCCTCGTCACAGGCGATACGCAGCATGGCCATTTTGACCGGTTTTTCTTCGCCTGGATGGGCATGACCTGCGCTGTCCACAGCGCGGCGTGAAGGGAAGGAAAAAACGTCGACACTGACCGAAGTGATTTTCATGAGGACCTTCATGGATATTGTTGTTATCAGGTTATTAGTATGTCGTCATACAACACTGGGGCGATTATTTGCAGCCTTGTAGGACGATGTCAATAGTCGTATGACGACTATTTCCTGTATTGACGGGCGTTATAGGCAGGTATGAGCGAGTAGCGATGGCTGCTGTGGGGTGTTTGAGCGGCATGACTGTGCTTAAGTCGTTATACCTTTAGCCCCTTAATAGCATTGAGGCCTGCACGGAACCTGTCGTCGCGCCAGGAATGCCCCGTGCAGGGCAGGGACGCGCTGAATTTTTCGAAAAACGCTTAAATTATCTTCATGTTCAAATCAGAAAAGCCGCAAAGCCCCGTTTTCAGGGCACTTGCAGAAAAACATGGCGCTGGGCCACAACACGTTTTTCACATCTTCTTCACTGCGTCAGCACGATGCTGAACCTATCTTGCCTGCACGGGAGCGGTGAAGACATCGGGCACCTCCCGAGTCAACACCACACATAGGTTCATGGCAGGAGTGGTCACTTGGCTGACACGACAATAAACAAGAATGTGCTTGCCGATTCGGGCATTCAGCAGCGCCACAAAGTGCATCAGCACATCGTCTCGATAACGGTGACTGTCGTATTACTGGCGATCTGCGCCTGGTTTTATACGGCGTTCTCAAGCGTGCATGTAGTGGATCTGGGCGTTGGCAGCAACCTGAAGGTTTCCGGTCTTCGCGAGCATTGGCGGCAAGGTGATGTGGTGGTGATGGTTCGGCACGCCGAACGCTGCGACCGCTCGACCAACCCTTGCATGGGCGATGCTGACGGCATTACTTCCAACGGGCGGGATGCGGCGCTGGCAGTGGGCGCCGGTCTGCAGAAAATGGGCATGGACCATGTGCGCATGATCGCCAGCACCAAGACCCGTACTCAACAGACTGCACAACTTCTGGCAGGCCATTCCGTGGCCGCTCAGGACTGGATCAACGACTGCGACGGCGGTTTCATGAAGGTCGTCGAAGACCATAAGGTCAGTGGCGAGAACCTGGTGCTGGTAACGCACAGCGGCTGTATCGACCAGTTTGAACGCAAGGTCGGCGTGATCGGCGGCGAGCGTTCAAGTGAATACGCTCAGGCATTTTTCGTGCAGATGGATGGTACCCACCGGCCTAAAATTCTCGGCTCCCTGACCTCCGGGCAATGGGCCAACCTCAGCAGCGAGCAATTCAATTGATGACATCCTCCAGCCCCAGGCTGCGGTTTTACGCCGTCAATCTGGGTGTACCCGTTTTTTTCGCTCTACTGGTCTTCGTGACATTCGACCTGACCAGTATTGACCGACAGTTGAGTAACCTGTTTTTTGATTCGGCAGCCGGTGTATTTCCCATCGGGCAGATGCATCTGTTCGAGACCATCACGCACAAGTGGGCGCGAATCATCCCGGACTGGACCGGCGAGTTGGCGATCATTGGTGCAATGCTGTCGTTTGTCTGGCCTTTACTGGAAAAAAAGGCCGGTTCGCGCTTCGTGAGGCGCCTGTCGGGGTCCCGGACAGAGGCGTTTCTGCGCTTTACGCGCAGGCATCGGCTGGACTTCTTTTTCGTGATCGTTGCCTTTGCGTTAAGCACCGGCATGATCCATTACCTGAAAAGCCACACCAGTGTGTACTGCCCCGTTGAAACCACCTTGTACGGTGGCAGCGAGGCGCACATCGAGTGGTTCCGAAACTTCAATTTTCTGCATGAGGCCGGTGCCGGGCGTTGCTGGCCGGGTGGTCATGCGTCAAGCGCATTCAGTCTGCTGGCCTTGTACTTCGTGGCTCGGCGCTACTGCTGGAAACATACCAACGCCCTGCTGGCGGGCATTCTTGTGCTCGGCATGATCTACGGCACTACGCGGGTGCTGCAAGGCTGGCACTTTATGTCGCACACGTTCTGGGCGGGTATCGTGGTGTGGCTGAGCACGCTGCTGGTCGCACTGTGCTTCTATGGACGATCCAGATTGCAACAGCCAATTCGTAACGCAGCGGTTTCCGGTCGGCGTGATGAATTTTTTACTCAACCTGCCGATTCAATGGCAACAGGGTCCCGCTCGGCCGGGTAGAAAAACAAGAAGGCGCTGCAATGAACATTCTGGTTATTGAAGATCACCGTGACATTCACGATAACCTGCTGGAATTCTTCGAACTCAGGGGGCACGCGGTCGAAGGTGCGCTGGACGGCCTGAGCGGACTGCACCTGGCCGCCTCGAAGCGCTTCGATGCAATCATCCTTGACATCATGCTGCCGGGCATCGACGGCAACCAGATCTGCCGCAGTCTGCGCCAGTATTCGAAGTCGGAAGTCGCCATTGTGATGCTCAGTGCGCGGGATGAGCTGGATGACCGTCTCACCGGCTTCAAGGTGGGTGCCGATGATTACATCACCAAGCCGTTTGCAATGTCCGAGGTGCTCGCCAGGGTCGAAGCGGTGGTGGGCCGACGCCAGCGCAAGGATAACCGGGTGATGGTGGTCGCTGACCTGCACTTCGATCTGGATACCCTTGAGATAACCCGCAACGGTGTGCCTTTGAAGCTCAACCCGACCAACATGAAGCTGTTGGAATTGTTGATGCGCAAAAGTCCCCATATCGTGAAGCGATCCGAGCTGGAAGAAGTGCTTTGGGGGCGTGATGCCCCGAACAGCAGTAGCCTGCGCAGCAACATTCATATCCTTAGGCGGGTGCTGGACGGCGATCACGAGACGCCGTTGCTGCATACCGCTCACGGCCTGGGTTACAAGTTGTGTGTCCAGCGCTGAGGCCTGCTCAGTCGAAATTGAACAGGCGCTGGATCAAGGTCGGTGTACTGCCGGTCCAGCGTTTGAACGAGCGGCGGAAGTTGGCCGGATCGTTGAAGTTCAGGTAGTCCGCCACAGCCTCGTTGCTCAGCCCCTTGATCTGATACAGGTACAGCGCGACATGCTTGCGCGCCAGGTCGTGCTGGGCCTGAAAGCTGGTGCCGTGTTTGTGTAACTTGCGCTTCAGCGTAGCCGGGCTCATGGCGAAGGCATTTGCAACCTGTTCCAGGCTGGTAGCCTGGCGCACGTTGTCACGCAGGTGCTGGTGTAACCGGTCCAGCAGGCTGAATGGCATACCCAGCGCAGCGAGTTGCCCGGCGGCCTCCTGTTGTGCGACCTGCACGGCGATGGGTGATGCGCCTGGCCACGCGCGGGTGAGGTAATGCCGGGGCAGGCGCATCATGTCCAGCGGGCGGCCAAATGCCGTGTTCTCGCCCAGATGCACCCAGTATTGTTCGATGTAGCGCGGTTCCTCGTGACAGAAACTGCATTCCCACGGCAGCCGTTCCCCGCTGAGCAACTGACTCATCGCGACCAGTGCAGTCATACCGGCCTCCAGCAGGAAGCGTTGCTGTTCGCCAGCGCCGCAACTGTCCAGCCAGTAAAGGTAGGCAAAATGCTCATCCAGCTCCAGACGCGGCGTCAGCAGCGGGCTGAGCAGCGCATGCTGGTGGATCAGGATTTCCAGCGCCTGATGCAGGTTTTGCGCATGACGCAGCGCATGGCTTGCGGCGCCGTAATGGCCGGGAAACAGTCGCTGGCCGAACAGGAAACTGGTGTCGTCGGCTTCCATCTGGCGTTGCGCGTTACCGATCAGAACGAAGAATTGCTGCGCACTGAGCCGCGTCTTGCCCGCAACGATGTCTTCGTAGAACAGGCCTGTGCCTTTGAGCAGGCGATGGCTGTCGATCCCGCGCGACAAGGCCAGATCAATCAGCGTAGCCGGCTGGTAATGGCCGGGGATGAAGCGGCTGTCGGCTTCGTACCAGTCACTTTTGAGAGTCACGGCAGTCGCTCAGGCAGTACGGGTCAGGGGACGTCGGGCGCGGGCCAGCGACAGGTTGAGGCGACGCAGCAGGTTGTCCGGCGTTTCATTGAGGGCCATGACCACCGCCACGCTGGCCGACAGTTGAATGCGTTCACCTTGTTGCCGAGTCTTGTGCGCCAGGCTGGCAACCGCCTGTTGCAGCTCCAGCGCCAGCAGTTTCGCCTGACTCTCTCCAGTATTGGGCAACAACACCACAAACCGGTCGCCCGCCAGACGGCAGAGCAGGTCCTGGCGGCGCAAATTGAGTACCAGCAGATGGCTGAGCGCCGATAGAACCTCATCGCCCTCGGCATGACCGAATGCGTTATTGATCGCGCTGAAGTCATCCACATCCAGTACCAGCAGCGACAACGGTTGCTGCTGGCAGAGGCTTTCTTCAAGGCTGACGACCAGTTGGCGTTTCAGATAGTCGGCGCTGCCCAGCGGTGTGAGCTTGTCGTAAAGCCGATGCTCACGAAAGCCACGCTCGCGCTTTTCCATCTGCGCGCTGATCGCCAGTTGCTCGCGATGCCAGTGATAGATACCGAGGGTCAGCAGGATAAGGCCGATTGGCATCGGTCCGGATTCCAGCCAGTGACCCCACTGGATGTGGCTGGGCAGGCGAATGAACTCGTCCAGCGCGTCGATCCACCAGGAAAAGAACACACAGCTGAGGCCTGTCGACAGGTAATTGGTGACCCGACCGGCTGGTCGGCTCTTGAACACCAGAAACAGCCAGACCAGCGACAGCAGCGCGGAGCCGCCTTCGCCGACGATGTCCAGCCATTGCCATTCGCTGACCTGTTTGACGTTGCCAAATGCCAGAAAGGCCAGCAGGCCCAGGTTGGAAGCGACCATCAGCGCAGCGAGTTTCCAGCGATGGGGTTGGATGATCCTGAACATGAAAAGACGGCTCCCGAGCTGCTGGTTATCGGCCAGCAGAACAGATGTACATGACACTTCGGTGACGGGTAACGCGGACCGCGAAAGGTCGAATCAGCTCACGTGTGTTGCAGGTTTTTTCTACGCGCCTGACCGCCACCCGGCTGGTTCGCCTGCCAAACGCATGCGGTTCGTGACGCTTTGCGTCACAAGTCTCCGGAGCAGCACAATGTCATGATGCGTCTGCAGGAGGTCGCCATACGTGCTTCTCGATCACGGTGGCACTGGCGACGCAGAGCGTCACGAACTGCGTTTCAACGCGGAGCGTTGGAACGAGAGTCATACGCACATCGGCTTTTGATTCCGGCCAGCCCCGCCTGAAAGTCAAATCAGCTCATTTGCCTGCCAAGTCACCCCCAAACCCGCTGTTTCCAGCCCCTGCGCCCGTTACCTGTCACAGAACCGTCACTGCACGACTCTAGCTTGCGCCTCCAGTTGCCGGGTCATTTGCCTGGCCTGTCGGGATTATGGGGGAGGACTTAACATGCACAGGCGTCGCAGCAGGGCTCAACTGGTCGGCTTCACACTCAGCGCGCTGGCATTTGCCATTGCCAGCGAACGCTTACAGGCGGCCGAAGCCGATACCACCGAGCACGTGCAAGTGGTCGGGCAGGCGGCGAGTATCGACAACGCGCTCAAGGAGCAACGCAGCTCCGACAGCATCAAGAGCGTGGTGCATGCCGACGGTGTTGCGCAGTTACCGGACCAGAACGTCGCCGAAGCAGTGCAACGCATGCCGGGCGTCAGCGTCGAGCGCGATCAGGGCGAGGGGCGCTTTGTCACCGTCAGGGGACTGGCGCCTGACCTCAACAGCGTGACCATCAACGGCACGCTGGTGCCTGCCCCGGAAAGTGGCCGACGCGCCGTGGCGCTGGATGTGCTGCCTGCCGAACTGGTGCAGTCACTGTCAGTGATCAAAACCCTGACCCCGGACATGGACGCCAACTCGCTGGGCGGTACAGTCGATGTCGAAAGCCTCTCTGCCTTCGACCACAAAGGGCTGTTCTACACCGGCAGCAGCGAAGCCAGCTACGACAAGAACACCCACCAGACCAGCCCCAAGTTTTCCGGCGCGGCGAGCAATCGTTTCAGCCTTGGCGACGGCATCGACAACTTCGGTGTGGCGGCAGCACTGAGCTGGCAGAAGCGTGATTTCGGCTCCGACAACGTCGAGACCGGCGGAGACTGGGACGGCTCGCGACTGCAATCGTTTGAACAACGCGACTACGACATCAGCCGCGAGCGCACCGGGGGTGGTCTTAACTTCGATTACAAACCCGATGACCTCAGCAAATACTACCTGCGCACCCTGTACAGCCGTTTCAAGGATGATGAGGTGCGCACCACCAACGGTTTCGAATTTGCCAATGCCCAGAGCGCAGGGCAGACCGGCGATGCCGAAGGCACGCGCAAGCTCAAGGCGCGCACCGAAACTCAGGAAATCCAGTCCTACGTGTTTGGTGGCGAGCGTATGGTCGGCCTTTGGACCCTCAGCGGCCAGGCCGGTTACAGCGAGTCCAGTGAAGACAGCCCTAGCCATATTGCCGGGGCCACATTCGTGGGCAACGATGATTTTGCCGACACCGGTTTCTACGACCGCGACAAGCCAAGGCCCATCGTCGATCCCTCGTTCTACGACAATTCGAACTTTACTCTGGACAAGGTCGACCGGGAAAAGCAGTACACCAAAGACACCGAGAAGAACGTGCGCCTCGACCTGGCCCGCGATTACGACTTCAAGGGCTATGCCTCGCAGTTCAAGTTTGGCGGCAAGGTCAGCCGACGCGACAAAAGCAACGATCTGGAAGTCTGGAAATACGACGATTTCGATGACCAGGGTTTCAGCGATCAGCAACTCAACCTGACACAGTTCCAGAAAGGCACCATCGACTATCGACTGGGCAATTTCGGCAGCGGTATCAGTCCCACTGCGGTCAAGGGCCTGATCGGCGGCCTGAACGCCGCCGACGCCTACGACGCGTCGGAAAGCCGGGCCAATGACTTCAAGATCAACGAAGACATCAATGCCGGTTACTTCATGAATACGCTGGATGTCGATAAATGGCGCTTCATCGCCGGTCTGCGTTACGAGGGCACGGAGATGGACGCCAAAGGAACTGGCGTGCGCGATGGGGCATTCGAGTCCAGTACCACCAACCGCCGCTATCACCACTGGTTACCAGGTCTGCATGCCCGTTATCAGATCGACAAGAGCACCCAGTTACGCGCCGCCTGGACCAAAACCGTGGTGCGCCCGACGTTCGGGCAACTGGCGCCGGGCTTTGTGATCGACGATGACGAAGCCTCTTTCGGTAACCCGAATCTGAAGCCGCTGGAGTCGAGCAACCTTGATCTGGGCATCGAACACTTCATGGGCCGAGCGGGGACGGTGTCGGCGTTCGTGTTCTACAAGGACATCCAGAATTTCGTCTACAACACCGACCTGGCGGGCACCGGGCAGTGGGCGAACTTCTCCGAAGCCAACACCTACGCCAACGGCGACAAGGCCAAGCTCTATGGCCTGGAACTGGCCTATTCGCAAAAGCTCGACTGGCTGCCATCGCCATGGAACGGTCTGCTGCTGGGCGCCAACGCCACGTTGAGCCGTTCCGACGCGAGCATCAACGGTTTCGACCAGAGCACCGGCACCAACCGCAAGCGCGACATCGACCTGCCCAGCCAGTCGAAAACCGTCGGTAACGTCATGCTCGGCTGGGAGAACGACAAGCTGAGTCTGCGTCTGTCCGCCAACTACAAATCGGCCTATCTCTACGAGTTGGCGTCGATCGGCGACAAGGACCACGACCAGTACGTGGATGCGCAGACTTTCGTCGATTTCAGCGCCCGCTATTCACTGACCAAGAACCTCAAGGTCAGCTTCGAGGCGCAGAACCTCACCGATCAGCCGTATTTCGTCTACAGCGGTCATCGCGCCTACAACGGCCAGTACGAAGAATACGGCCCGACCTACAAAGTCGGCCTGACCTTCACTCACTTCTGATCGACCTGACGCGCTCATTCAAAGGATTCAACCGTTCATGATCATTTCGTTATCACCCAAGTCAGCGTGCCTGGCGCTACTGCTTTGTCTTGCGGCCGGGGCTGCGCACGCTTCGCCGCCGATGGACCTGAACCTGACACGCTGGGCTGAAAATGCTTCGTTCAAGGCTCAATCGGCGAGCTTTCTGCCGGGCAGTGACGGCACCCGCCGCCTGGCCGCGAGCGTCAAGGCCGGTCTGTTGCTGCTGGATGAGCAGGGCCGCGAGTTGGCGAAAATGCCGGGGTCGTTCCAAGGGTTCGACAGCCGTACTACAGGCTCAAGTGTGCTCATTGCAACGCTGGATAATGCCCGCCAGCAGGCCATGCTGACCCAGCTCGATCCGACCGGAGCACACTGGTCAAAGCCGGTTTATCTGCCCGCACGCGATTATTCAGTGGCTGGTCTGTGCCTGTACCGCGATGACGCCAGCAACCTGTTTGTGTTTCTGGTGGGCGAGGAGGGCAAGGGCGAACAATGGCTGATTGGCGCAGATAATCGACTGAACGACGCGCCACGCCTGGTGCGCAACCTGCCGCTACCACCCAAAGCCGAGTTTTGTCAGGTCGATGACGCTGCGCACAGGTTGTTCGTCAATGAACAAAACATCGGTTGGTGGGCTTATTCGGCGCACCCCGAGGCTGAGGTCGCGCGTCAGCCTGTGGCTCTACGCGAACCGTTTGGCGATTTGAAACAGGCGGCGGGGGCAATGGCCATTGTTCCGGGCGGTTTGCTGGCGCTGGACCCGAAAGGCAAGGCGTTGCATCTCTATCAGCAGCAGGATTCGCTGGAGAGCTGGACGCCGGTGGCCGATCTGTCGCTGATGAGCCTGAAAAAGCCGGAAGGGCTTTCTGTGCGTGAGAGCAAGAACAGCTTGCAGGTGTTGGTTAACGACAATGACGGCGAGCGCCTGTATCAGGGGGAACTGAGCTGGTCGCCCAAACCGGTGAATAACGCCAAGCCGTTGCCGACTGTCATGGCGGCGAGTCAGAGCCAGCCGGTCGGGCGTCAGGGTGACGCCGCCGACGACCCGGCCATTTGGGTCCACCCGAAAAATCCGGCGCTCAGTCGCGTGTTGGGCACCAACAAAAAGCAGGGCCTGCTGGCTTATGACCTGACTGGCAAGCAGTTGCAGGAATTACCGGTAGGCCGCCTGAACAACGTCGATCTACGCCCAGGCTTCATGCTCGGCAAGAAGACTGTCGATCTGGCGGTAGCCAGTAACCGGGATCACAACAGCCTGAGCCTGTTCAGCATCGACCGGGTCAGCGGCGTCATTCGTGAAGCGGGAGAGATCCCCACACCATTGGCGGAAATCTATGGCGTCTGCCTGTTCAAACCTGCCAGTGGCGAGCTATACGCCTTCGCCAACGGTAAAGACGGCAGCTTTCTCCAGTATCGGCTCAGCGCGTCCGACGGTAAGGCAAAAGGCGAGCTGGTACGCCGCTTCAAGGTCGACACCCAGCCGGAAGGCTGCGTGGCCGATGACCAGCGTCAACGCCTGTTTCTCGGTGAAGAGGACGTTGGCGTCTGGGAAGTCGATGCGCGGGCGGATCAGCCTGCGACGCTTTCCAGTGTGATCAAGGTGGGCGAGGCGGTGCATGCCGATGTCGAGGGGCTGGCGCTGTATCAGAGTGACAAGCACGACTATCTGGTGATCTCCAGTCAGGGCAACGACAGCTACGTGGTGGTCGATGCCGAGCCGCCTTACGCACTGCGCGGCGCTTTTCGGGTCGGTCTCAACGCGAACGCGGGGATTGACGGTACCTCGGAAACCGACGGCATCGAAGTGACCTCCATGAACCTCGGCGGCCCTTGGAGCAAAGGCATGCTGGTGGTGCAGGACGGGCGCAAACGCATGCCCGAGCAGGCGCAGAACTTCAAGTTCGTGCCGTGGGCCGAGGTGATGAAAACCTTGAAGCTGCCGTAAGTCGTTTGTCATCAAGCGGTGCTAATCATTCGTTCCATTACAGAGGACTACCACGATGCACGCCACCCTCGAACACATGACTATCTGGGGCCTGATCAGCGATGCCAGCCTGCTGGTCAAGGCCGTGATGCTGATTCTGTTACTCGCTTCGCTGGTCAGCTGGTACCTGATCATCCAGCGCAGTCTTGCGCTGGGCCATTACGAGCGGACACTGGATGCGTTTCAGCAGCGCTTTCGCGCTGAAGCCGAGCTGGCACCGCTGTACTCCGACAGCCGTTCGGCTCAAGAGGGCGCTGACGGTATCGAGCGCGTCTTCAATGCCGGTTATGCCGAGTACGTGCAACTCAAGCCACGTCCCGGCATCGAGCCTGACGTGGTGCTGTCAGGCGTCGAACGCGCATTGCAGGTCGCGATCAGCGAGCAGGAGCTGCAACTGGAAAAAGGCCTGCAGTTTCTCGCTACGGTCGGCTCGGTCAGCCCCTACATCGGCCTGTTCGGCACGGTCTGGGGGATCATGAATTCCTTCATCGGCCTGTCTCAAGTGCAGCAGGCCACACTGTCGACGGTCGCGCCGGGTATTGCCGAAGCTTTGATTGCCACGGCCATCGGCCTGTTCGCCGCCATTCCTGCCGTTATCGCCTACAACCGTTTTGCCGCGCGTGGCCAGACGCTCACGGCCCGTTACTACAGCTTCGGCAATGAACTGCAGGTGCGCCTGAACCGCACCTTGCAAGGCCTGACCCGCAACATGGCCGCTGCGGCCTGAGGACTTGTCATGCTGGTCAAACCGCAACGCAAACATGGCCCGAAAGCCGAAATGAATGTCGTGCCCTATATCGACGTGATGCTGGTGCTGCTGGTGATTTTCATGGTCACGGCACCGATGCTGACCCAAGGGGTGAAAATCGAGTTACCCAAAGTCGCCAGCGAAGCACTCGCCACCGATACCCGGCAGCGCATCGTGACCCTGTCCGTCAAGGCGCAGGGCGGCTACTACTGGAACCTGGGCGACACGGTCGATACTCAAACGCAGACCGATCAGGCCGCGAGCCTTGAAGACATGCAGGAGCGCATCGCCCGACTGGTTGCCGAGCGCAAGGACACGCAAGTGTTCATCCGTGCCGATGACAAGGCTGATTATGGCCGGGTAGTCGCCGCCATGGCGGCGCTGCAACGCAGTGGCGTAACGCAGTTGGGCTTGGTGACCGAGGCCCCGCAATGAACACCCTGGCCCTCGATTACCACCCGCCGCGCCGCGAATGGGTGAATGGGCCCTGGCTGCGCAGCAATGGCCTGGCCGCTGCCATCGCGCTGGCATTGCATGGCGTGCTGCTGGGCGGTCTTATGTTCGGCTGGAGCCCGCACGAAGCACCGCCCGCACAGAGCAGAACCCTGACCACGCAATTAGTGATTTTGCCGCCAGCGCCTGAGCCGGTTCCAGTCGCCGCTGCGTCGGTTGTCGAGCCTGTTCAGCTGCCGCCACCTGCACCGGCCTCGCTGCCGATCACCCAGCCGGTAGAAGCTGCAAAACCGCAGGCAGAGCCGCAGCGCCAGGTCGAACAGGCGGCGTTGGCACGCAAGCGCGTTGACGAGCAAAAGCGCGAGCGCGAACAGCAACAGAGCGTTCAGCGCCTGCACGAAGCCGAGCAGCAAAAGCGCCAGGAACAGCAGCGGCTGGCCGAGCAGCAACGTCAGCAGGTTGAGCAACAACGTCAGGCCGAACAGGCGCGTCAGTCTGCCGAGCGCGCCCGCCAGGCGCAGCAATCAGCACAACAGCAGGCCGCCGCTGACAGCAGCCAGTATCAGCCACTCAGCAAGGAGGCTCCGGACTATCCCGAACGGGCTCTGGACAAAGGCATCGAGGGTGATTGCACGGTGGTCTACGACGTGTCGCCGCAAGGCACGGTGGTCAACCCGCAAGTGCAGGGTGCGTGCCATCCATTGTTCATCCGTCCTTCACTGGCCGCAGCGCAAACCTTTCGTTATCAGCCACGGGTTGTCGAGGGCAGGGCGGTGAGCGTATCCGGGGTGAAGAATACCTTCCACTACCGGATCAAATAGACAGTGGGCCTGATGCATGCTGCGGCAGGCCCGCACAGGTTTTAACTGACCTTGAAGCGCCGTACCAGCGCAATCAGGCGAGTGTTGGACTCGGAAAGGGCAGCGGTGCTGCGTTCGTTACTGGAGCCGCCTTCGACCAGCTCTTCGACGATATGCCGAACGGCAATGATGTTACGGCTGATTTCCTCTGACACCGCGCTTTGCTCCTCGGCCGCTGTGGCGATTTGCGTGCTCAGGTCGTTGATCTGCAGAACCGAGCGAGTCATGTCGTCCAGGCCGCTTGTTACGGCGGTGGTTTTGCCCGCCGTGGTCTGGCAGCTCTGGCGGGTTTTTTCCATCGCGGCTACTGCGGCGCTGACGCCTTGTTGCAGGCTGCCGAGCATTTCGTTGATCTCCGACGTGCTGGCCTGGGTGCGAGCGGCGAGGGCGCGCACCTCATCGGCCACGACCGCGAAGCCACGGCCCTGTTCGCCGGCGCGCGCGGCTTCAATGGCGGCGTTAAGCGCGAGCAGGTTGGTCTGCCCGGCGATTTCGCCAATCACCGCCAGCACCGCGTTGATGCGCTTGGCGTCCTGCTCCATCGACTGCACTTTGCTGGTGGCCGAATCGACCTCGCTGATCAGTGCATTCACGCTGTCAGAAGCGTCTGCAACCACGGTTTTCGATACCTGCGCGTTCTCATTGGCCGACTGCGTGAAGCTTGCGGTCTGCGCCGCGCTGCGGGCCACTTCGTCCGCGGTGGAGGACATCTCGGTGATCGCAGTAACGGCCTGATCGGTTTCGTTGGCGTGACGGATCAGAATGGCATTGGTAACGCCCGCCTGACTGCGCAGTTGTTCGATACCGCTGGCAATCTCGCTGGTGGAACTGCTGACGTCGAGCATCATGCGTTGCAGGTAGGCAATGAAGTTGTTGACCGACTCCCCCACCTGATCCACTTCATCGTGCCCTTTGACGGCAATGCGCCGGGTGAGATCGGCGTCACCGGCCGACAGCGTGTCGATGTTGGTTTTGAGCACGCCCAGACGGTTCATCAGCGTGCGCAACGCAACGATCATCAGCACCAGCAGCACCAGAACCATCGGGATCTGCAGCCAGGCCAGGGTCTTGAGGACGGTTTCGCTCTGGCTTTTCAGCAGGTCGGTGTTTTGCGAAACGGCCAGCAACCAGGGCGTTCCAGCAACCGGCATCAGAAACAGCGTTGATTCTTCGCCATCGCTGTTCTGGTAGGTCAGACGCGAGGTGCCAGAACCTTTGACGGCGAGTGCCGACTTGATGCCATTAATGAACGGCGATTGCGCCGCCAGTTCGGAGACATTGCGCAGCACGATCTTGTCGCTGCTGCCCGGTACGTTGGACAGAATCTTGCCATCGGCCTCGATGATCATGATCCGGCCATGGACTTCCTGCTCTTTGGCTTCAACCAGCTTGTTGAAGAAGCCCAGCGTCACGTCGATGGTCGACACGCCCCAAGGCTGTCCGTCTTTGGTAATGGCCATGGCGCAGTTGGTGCGCGGTTCCGGGCTGGCGGCATCCTGATAGGCGGGCGCCCAGGCGCATTGGCCAGCAGGCGAGTTCAAGCCGCCTTTGTGCCAGCCCTGTTCGAAATAGTTGAGCGACTCAGGCGAGTTCCAATGGGTGTTGACGATCAACTTGCCCGACGCATCGCGATGGTAAAAGGTGCTGTGCTTGGCACGACCGGGCGTGCGCACGTTCGGCAAAGGCCAGATCCCGCCGCCAAACACCTTGGCTTCGCCGTACTGGTTGACCATAAACGGCAGCAGGCGGTCGATATCGTCACTGGACAGTTGCGGCACCAGTTCAGTAATCACCCGCGCCTGCGCCTGTACGCGGGCCAGTTCGGTCTTGATCTCGTTACTGATATCTGCTGCCTTGGCGGTCAGCATGTTTTCATCGTTGGCGGTGAGCCTGGGGGAGACGAACTGACCGATTCCATAAACCGTCAGAACGATGACCAAGGCCATGAACCCCACGAAGGTTGCGGTGTAGCGAGCTTGCACTGTCTTGAGCGAGGCCATTTTTTTGTTATACCTGAGCCGTGGGAAAGGGACTACCTGACCGAGGTGTCGGCTGATGCAGATGTTTCTTGATGTGACATAAACGCCAATTTCAGTACGTTCAAATGGGCTGGGCGATGCCCGCTTGTCCGCGATCTCTCAAGTGTAGGAGCGGACTTGTCCGCGATCTGCCGGGAACCGGCAGCATAAACGGTGCACGTGGTACGTCTGGTACAACCGTAGCCCATTTTGGAACCGCTTCGCAGCCCATCGTAGCCGTCGTAACCTCCTGAAACTCCTACGCCCTTCGGGCAGAAGCTCGTTCTATGGCCACCTTACGACGTGTTCGTAACGCTGGGCGCGCGCAAGCCGCAGCGCCGAAATTTTTTCAGCCCTTGCTTGACTTCCTTTTCCTAATCAGTAACATAGCGCTCATTCCGCGATAGCTCAGTTGGTAGAGCAAGTGACTGTTAATCACTGGGTCCCTGGTTCGAGTCCAGGTCGTGGAGCCACTTTCTGTAATTCAAGTTCAGTGTTGATTTAAGTGATTGCTCTGCAATCACTTAACCGCGGTAGCTAAGGTTTGGAGCCTTACTCGCGGCCAGTAATGAATTTAAATCTCGCTTTGCTCCTCACTTTTCAAGCACTTTTCGCGTCATAGCCTTGAGCACCGCGTGCTACAGCGCATGTCGTCACGTGTTGAATTCGCCTCTCGCCCGAACCGCCGTCA
This sequence comes from Pseudomonas syringae group sp. 243L2, assembly GCF_032587875.1. Classification (NCBI taxonomy): domain Bacteria; kingdom Pseudomonadati; phylum Pseudomonadota; class Gammaproteobacteria; order Pseudomonadales; family Pseudomonadaceae; genus Pseudomonas; species Pseudomonas syringae group sp. 243L2. The sequence continues at coordinate 548,842 of NZ_JAWHPL010000021.1, read as the reverse complement.
AACCCTAATCCAATAGACCCTTTCTTGGAAAACCCAGCGTTTTTTTCAGCGAAGGGCGATTTCGCGCGGCCGCTGCAGCCGCAGTCAGATGAGCCTATAGCAGATGGTTCAAACCGTTCGTCGGATTTATTCGGTATTTGCAATAAAAGCAATCTGCCAGCACCGAGCGCAATTTACTTCCTCTACAGATTTGTACAAGATTTGATACAGGTCGACGAGGGCCGTTGTAGGTGGCTGAAGAAGACCCTCCACCGATGTCTTTTCGATATTTATTAAGATTCATGGCATGCAAAAAATGCATGCCAAGCGCTTTACTGTTTGGATCAGCACGTTGGTTTGAAAACTACGTGTTGAAATTTATTTGCACTATAGCGTTCTCGAATGTAGATCACTTGGTCTGCATGTTTATTTAAATAATGTTGTGGCATCAGCGTGCTCTGATGATAAGGGAGAGGTGAAAATTTGGCGATCTTCGTAATGCCGTTGTTGTACTTGTACTATGTTCTTGCTTTCTGGTTTATTTGCAAAGTTTCTCTGTGGGGTTACTCGAGCAATGTAAGGAAGGTTCACGTTGTAATAAGGTTTCTCTGTCTGTCGTTTATATTCTATGGGTCTGAACTCTATTCTTATGCTGAGTGGAGAGTGGCGTGCGCTACTACGGCAGGGCTGCACATCTATGGCAAAGAGTCTGTTGACGGTTTTTTTTATCCTGATGTCGGGGAAGTAGAGTCACGTTACTTTCTGAATCATGGGTATAGTTTCATTGAGGGTCCTGAACTCACCGGATTAAAGCCAGTTACAGACCAAATATACAGGTTTTATAAAGACCCCAGTGGGATTGTAGATAAAGAAGCAGTTACAAGCCTTAGAAGTAAGTATCAATATCAGAATCAGCAGATAAAAATGTTGGGCGGCGGAAAAATCGAAAAGGATATTGTAAAAAATATAGATACTGACGCGGTGCTAGGTGAGTCCGTTGTGGTTCAGTATTCTGGTGGATTAATACAAGATTTACTATTTGCTTTTTTTTCTGCTGATCAGGTGGGTCGAAGCGCGCAGTGTTCCGGTAATTCAAATAGGAAAAACATTATCGAGGAAGTTATTCCTCCCATCTTGAGCAGGTGAATGGAATGAATGTTCAGACTTATGCGCTAAATAGTCTGTTGGCGCAGGCATCATATGGGCTATTTAAATCGCTGGCGGATGTAGATGTAGTCGCTGCGTTAAAAGACCCAAAAAAAGGGGGGTTTTCAGATACTCAAGCTAAGGAATTTATTAAGGACTATGAACTAGTCAGCTACCAAGAGAATACAGAAAACGGATTTGCAGCTGCGATATTTGAAAATCGTATTACACATGAGGTTACGTTTTCGATTCGAGGGACCGAAGGCGATTTTAACGATATGGTTGAGGCGGACGCAATCGGAATTGGATTCAATGGAATTGCAACTTGGCAAAGCATTGATCTATTCAATTATTACCAAGAGCTCACTACGCCGGCAGGTCAAGCATACACTGCTTATAGTTACAGCTCGGGTATTTACACGCCTCTCGGGTTGACCATCGTTCCTGCAGGAATTACAACTGAGGTCAAGATTGCAGGCGACGGGTATAAATTAAGTTCAAGTGGTTTTAATATTGCAGGCCATTCTCTGGGAGGGCACCTGTCGATCGTGCTGAGCAGGCTGGCAGACGACAGTGTGAAATCGGTATTTACATACAATGCGCCGGGTTTTGATACGGCACTTGTTCCCGCGGCTAATAATACCGAGTGGTTATTTAACACGCTAGCTGCATTGCAGGTTGCGGAGACTGGAGCCACATCGATTGGTACCAAGTTCTCGCCGGAAAAAATAACCAATCTGGTATCTCCTGGCGATATGGTGTCCAAAATAGGTACCGTGCCAGGGACCATCTATAAAAGCTTCGATGAACTGTCAGATATAGGGGGTGCGCACTCTATTGTCAATCTTTCGGATGCACTTGCGGTTGCATCGTTGTTGCACTTTTTTGATCCCTCTCTGACCCTTGGTGCTATTGCAGGTATCTTGTCCAGTAGCACGCTTGATGAAAACCTGGCACTGGACTCGGTTGTATCGGCTTTAAACGCGATCATCAATTCGAGCCCTGTCAAGGAGCCCGCAAGGGTTAGTGAGCTTTCACGGGACGATATGTACAAAAATATATTGTCTATGGAAAATCACTGGGTGGCTGGAGACAAGCCCACTACTTTTGTTACTTCGTTGGTAGGTTTATCTGCTGGCGCAATCGAAAGTCTCATGTACAGCAACGTTGCTTATAAATACGCAGCCTACAACTTTAATGGTTTTGCGTTGAAAAACGACAGCTTTTATCAGGGCATGCAAGGGATCGATACTCTGAATGATTACAATCAGGCGACAGGCACAGGCAATATAACTTCGGCATGGGTGTCAGATAGAGCGTTATACTTGAGTTTGCTATTGAAAGCTGGTGCCGAAGGTGCAGATACGGCATTGGGCTCTCCCCTGATAACACTGTCAAAGCACGCTTTCCTGTTTGAAGAAGGAAATACCACCTACAACACTCTTTATGTCAACGAAGGTATAGATCGGCAATCAATACTCTTTGGTTCTCGGTCTGATGATAACCTGCTTGGAAGCTTGGCACGTGATCATCTTTATGGCGAAAGTGGTGATGATTATTTGTACGGAGGTGATGGCGATGATCTGCTTGAGGGCGGGGAAGGTAATGATCACCTGAATGGTGGGCGAGACGATGACCGTTTAATCGGCATGGGCGGAGCCGATACCTTAACCGGCGGCTCAGGAAGTGATCAGCTTGAAGGGGGGGCGGGTATTGATACTTATAGCTTCTTCAAAGGCGACGGTCTTGATCACATTATTGACGGGGATGGTTTAATAAAAATAAATGAAGCGGCTGTGCACGGTGGTAAGCAAGTTGGTCCTGGTGCTAACACTTGGTTGAGTGAAACGGGAGATGTAAGATTTTCCTTAAGTGACGAAGGTGGTGACCGTAAAAGCTTGTCAATGTTTTATGGAGACGGCGATCGGATAGTCATCGATAATTTCGTAATGGGTACTTTTGGAATCACCCTAAGCGACTATATTGAGCCTGATCGAAGTTTTGGTAATTTAAATACCATTGAAGGAGATTTGAAACCTGAAGATCAGGATGCCACGGAGGCGGATATTCAGGTCGGCCTTGATGGCTGGGGTAATGAAATAGTCATGCCTGGCGTCGCAGATCCGGACCGCCAAAATAGATTATTTGATACCCCTGGGAATGATAATTTATTAGGGCTGGGCGGAGACGACGAGTTAACGTCTCTACAGGGTGGCGATGACAGGCTAGATGGTGGTAGTGGAGACGATACGTTAACAGGTGGTGTCGGTGATGATACCTTGGTCGGTGGTGTTGGAGCAGATATTCTCATTTCCAGCGATGGTGATGATGAATTATATGCTGAAGTGGAAACAACGCTAGACGACTTTATAATGGCAACGTCACCCAAGAATGGGGCCAATTTTCAGGATTGGCTAGATGCTGGTAAAGGAGATGATCTACTTATCGGATCCTCATCACGGGATATGCTGCTTGGCGGTGAAGGCGCGGACACCTTGGCAGGTGGCAATGGTGATGATTTTCTTGGCGGTGACGAGATAGGTGGTATTCCTGATGCAGATTGGTCTTTTACTACAGATTTGCAAACCAATGGATTGATGTTACTTAAAACGTTTAAAGGAGGGCTGAATGACGATATTGAGGATGGCGGTGATGACGTCATGTACGGTGGTGCAGGAAATGACATGCTTTGGGGGAGTTTTGGAAACGATTATTTAAGTGGCGACTCCGGTAATGACATACTTGATGGTCACGATGGAAATGACACACTTTTTGGAGGCACGGGAGACGATTTCCTGTCGGGAGATAGCCGGGACTTTTCTGGGAATTTGGGAAAAGGGGCTGATTACCTGGATGGCGGTGATGGTAATGACCAACTGATCGGATCGGCTTTAAACGACATACTAATCGGGGGTACTGGCAACGATACCTTGTGGGGCGATTATTTTTTTGGAGGAGACGATCTTCCAGGTCAAGACTTCCTGGATGGAGGAGACGGCTCGGATTATCTGATGGGAGGCCAAGATAACGACACTCTCTACGGCGGCGATGGCGAAGATTTTCTGTTCGGAGATGAAACGTCTGCACCCAAAGCCCAGCACGGCAACGACGTCTTGTATGGCGGTCAAGGTAATGACGAAATTCAGGGTATGGGAGGCAACGATACCCTTTTCGGAGGGAGCGAGAACGACACTCTTTTGGGCGATGGTCGTGACGTTGCCGCAGAGTCGCATGGGGATGATTTGATCTTTGGTGAGGCAGGCAACGATAGCCTATGGGGTGGAGGCGGCTCCGACTCCTTGTATGGTGGAGAAGGTGCGGATTTTCTTGAGGGAGATTTTCCTGGCCTGACAACTTTATATGAAGGGAATGATTACCTTGATGGAGGAAATGGCGAGGATACCCTTCAAGGTGCAGGCGGTGACGATACGTTATTTGGCGGTAATGATAACGACGTATTATTCGGGGGGATGGGAGATAACGTTCTGGAAGGCGGGCAGGGTAACGATTTTGTTTCGGCTTCTACCGGCAATGATGTGTACCTGTTTAACAGTGGGGACGGCGCAGACACTATCGAAGACAGCGGAGGCAATAATAAGATTTTCTTTGGTGGTAAATTTTCGGTCGACTCTCTTGAAGTCAGAATTTCAACTCCGTCGTTGGGTCAACAGTATCTTCATGTAGGTGACTCATTAGGCAGTTATGTTTTGCTCGCTAACATGCCAGCGTGGTCAACGTCCAGTTTTAGTTTTGTAGATGGGGCTACATTAAGCTATGCCGAGCTTATAAAACTCTCCGAGAATAGTTTGAAATACACTGGCTTTGAAAAGTCTGAGCTTGTATATGGTACCATGTTAGCTGATGTCATTAATGCTGAAGGCGGTGACGATTCCCTCAATGGCCAAGGCGGTGACGATCTGTTAGATGGCGGAGAGGGCGCAGATACATATATCGTCAATGCAAACGATGGTGATGACATAATATCTGATAGCGTCTGGGTTCCCGCTAGCACAGTCACTCCACTTACTGTTGAACAAGCCACCAATGCCGTAGCTGCAGACAGTGATATTTCAGGAAACGTTGTCCGTTTTGGGCAGGGGATCACCAGAGATAATGTTCTTTTTAAGGAGGCCTTGACGTTTTCATTGCAGAAAGTTCTCTTGGTAGAGTACCCAGGCGGGTCATTAACCATTCTCGGTGGTTTTGAAAGTGTCATCTCGAAGTATAGTTTTGCTGATGGATCGGTGCTCACTCACGCTGACGTGATGAAAATAGTATCTTCAACACCGGCTGTTTCCAGCAACGGCGCAGATACGATTACCGGCACAGATGCTGATGATCAACTTGATGGCAAAGACGGGGCAGACCTCATCTACGGCGGCTTAGGGAATGACAGTATCGTAGGCGGGCAGGGAGACGATACGTTGTATGGGGGCTATGGTGATGACCACCTATACGGCGGGGATGGCGATGATCGTCTTGATGGCGGTTCAGGTAACGATGTGTTGGAGGGTGGCGCTGGAGATAATACATTCTATTTTTCGCGAGGTATGGAGAATGACACATTCATCGCGGACGGCGCATCGAATAACACATTGATTTTTGGCTCGGACTATAAGTTGTCCGACGTGCTGGTAACTCAATCGGGTGCTGATCTTGTTCTTACCAGCCGTAACGGGCCAGAAAGCGTTACATTAAAGGATTATTACACCCTACATCAAAGTTGGAGCGCGGTTTTAGCTGGTGTGACTTATAAGGGGTTTGATCAGATCCTTGAAGCTTCCGCTTTTCAAGGAACCTCGGCGTACGCATCTTATCAACAGCAATTTATTGACAGCGTTCAGAATGATTTGTTTTTACGGCTTACCAGTGATGTATACACTTCATTGGGGGGCGGTAACTTTCAATGGGTCGGCAGGAGCGACTATGGTTTTTCAAGTTCGGTTTCCTATAATAACTGGAAAAGTGAGTTTGTTATTGGTCATGTTGAGTCGACAAATGGAAGCATGCATCATAGCCAGCCGGCAGTTGCTGTGTTGTTTGAAGACTCGAGTTCCAGTAAACTGGTTCAGAACAGCTTTATTGTTTCCGTCGCTCCGAGCCACTCAACAGGATCAAATTTTGTTCCGAAGTCCGGTGCAGTGTTTCACCCTAGCGTTTCTAACACTGGATTTGATTTTGCTTTGGGTAGCACTATAGTTGAGGTTAACGACGTTACTGGAAAGCCGGATGGGTGGTGGGTTTATCCCCCAGCCAATTCGGCCTCTTCGAATTCGTATAAAAGTATTCCTGAAGGCTCCACACAAATTTCCAAGCTGTTTTCGGTGTCTACTAGCTTGACGACATTTACCCATAAGATTGTTTATGGCGACAATGTGAGCGGGCGAGTTGATGTTGAACACGGTAATATTTTTTATGCAGGTAGTGGAGATGATTTATTAGTCGCTTACGCTCTATATGCGTATCATGATGATCTTTGGTACGGTGGGACGATGATGTCAGGTGGTGACGGCAACGATACGTTAGTCGGCCATCACGGTGACGATATTTTAATTGGCGGCGGCGGGAATAACGTATTTTTTGGTGGTAACGGAAAAGACACCTACGTTATAGATGGCTCCGCTGGCACTGATATTATTTCGGATACTCCAGAGCCAGATGATCACGATAGTTGGACTGCGGATAACCTGCACATTTGGACATTTGGGTATGAGACATATTCTCTCGATGCTGCTGATACTGTTATTTTGCCAGACGGCGTAACCATTGCAGACCTGGTGCTCACGCAAAGCGTCGTTGTTTCGGAAGGTGTGAGTCTTGATCTCTTGAAAACACCGGACGCACAATATTCAGGAGCCGTCGAAGCTGCGAAAGCCGCCATGGCTTATAATACTTTAGATTTAAGTTGGGGAGGGCACAAGGTCCAGATCCTCCTTCCTCATGCTAATGATCCGCGTGGGTCTGGCATTGAGCTGATTCGTTTTGCTGACGGAACGGAAATTTCGCTAAATGATTTGATGGCTCAAAAAGGTCTGGTTGGCGTGCCTGATGTATATCTTGCTGGCGCGAATGTCGACTACACAGGCTTGACAAGCAATCGTATTGAGACGCCCTTAAGCTTCATGGGTGGTTTGGGTAACGATACCGTAACGACTAATAAATATGACGCCTATGGGTTTGATGGCGATGATTATTTGGAAACTGTTGCAAATAAAGACTGGTTTGGGGTCGGGCCTGGTTTATACGGTGGTAAGGGTAATGATACGCTGGTTGTCAATTCTGTCGGTTCAACGGTTGAAGGTGGGGAGGGTGATGACGTTATCGTATTAAGCGGCGCTGGAATGGTTAATATAACGGGTGCTGTCGAAGGGCATGATAATATTCTATTTCGAAATGGTATTACTGCCGAAAGATTGTCGTTTCATAAGTTTGAGAGTTCGCTGGCTATTCTTGTTGATTCTGACTTCAATAAAGTTGTGCTGGTAGAGAATTATTTTGCAGCCAGCACGCTGGGTGATTATACAGTCAGGACTGCTGATGGGGCGATTTACAACAAGGAAGACGTGGGTGCGATGATCGCGGAATTGCCTGTTCCTAATGCAATGCTTGGTGGCAGCGCGGGCAATGATATTTTCTTTGGCTCTGATGCGCCAGAGGATTTATACGGCAACACAGGTATTGATGAGGTTTACGGTGGTGGTGGAAGTGATCGATACTTTTTTTCATCGGGCGAGTATTTGACTGTCCATGAGGTTAGCGGCAGTAATGATACTGTTGTGTTTGACAGGGATATTGATATTAACTTGATTGCGTCTTCTGTAAAGAAGATAAACAACGATCTGCTTTTCGATTTTAATGCTGTCTCTGCGGGGCAAGTGACCGTCAAAAACTTTTTTCTCGGCGGTGAGTTTCTTGTTGAAAAATTCATGACTCAGGCGGGTGATGTCGTACCTGCTCAGAAAATATTTGATATGTTCAATATCGCAATGCCGTTAATGTCTTCCCCGGCTTATGATTCCCGTATAAATGACTTGCCAGATACTGACTCTGTAATCAATGGCTCAGACTCCCGCGATGACATATTTGGCTTCAATGGTTCGGATACTGTGTTGGGGCGCGGGGGAGACGACAGGCTCAGTGGAGGGAATGGCAATGATTTGTTGTCAGGCGGTCTTGGAAACGACAGACTGATAGGCGGTCGTGGTGACGACGTTTACGTTTTTGCCAAGGGTGATGGTCAGGATGTTATTGATAACGCCGGAGGTGGAAAAGATATTTTACGACTGGTGGGTATCAATGGTGCAGACATTAGTGGCGGTTTGGTTAAAGACGCCAACAACCTGGTCATTAACGTACATGGCTCGTCTGACTCTATTACGCTTGAGAACTGGTTTGGCGGTGACGGTAATGTGATAGAAAATATAATCTTCGATGATGGTGCTGTTTCATCGGCCGCTATTGCTTCAGCTTATGGTATTGATATCTTTTCGGGGGAGGTTTCCGACGTTTACGCTGAGCTTCCTGAAGAGCGAGATTATTCGAATATTGTGCTTGCCAAGCAAAGTAATACTTATATGAGAGGAACTCAGTCCAGTGATTTCATTGAGGGGTCATCAGGTAACGATATTTTAGACGGGAGTGGTGGTGATGACTACCTGATCGGCGGAAGAGGGAATGATATGTATTTGAATATCTTTGCAGGTGATACAGGCAAGGATATAATTAATAATTACTCTAGCACCCCCTCGGACAGTGATTCTCTTATGTTGGGCGTTTCGAATATTCGAACTGTCTGGTTTGCCAAAAATAATGCCGACCTGATTATTTCACACTTGGGAACGGATAATTCGGTCACTATTGCTGACTGGTATTTGGGCGCGGATCATAAACTTGATCAGGTAACAAATGGACGTTATAGCTTAAGCGCCGAAGGCGTTGAAGACATGGTAGAGGTCATGTCGACGCTGGGTCAACCCATCAATGGTCTTATAACTCTGACCGGCGACCAGCAAGCTGTTTTTGATTCGTTGATCGCCTCCAACTGGATTAACTACTCTACGCCCGTTGTCATGTGACCTTTCAGCATCCAGGCACACTGTGCCTGGATGCTGGTTTCAGGAAGAAGAAACTTGAATATACTGATTATTCATCAGAATTTTCCGGGCCAGTTCAAGAATCTGGTTCGTGATATTTCAGGTCGTTCAACGTGTGAGTTGACCGTCATTTCTCGGGATACTACGCCTGTCTATCACGGTGTGCGTCACATCAGGTACAGACCCAAGAGGTCGGTATCAAGTACGACCCATAACTATTTAAGAACTTTTGAGGATGCTGTGCTTCATGGTCAGCAGGTTCTGAGAGTGTTATTGCAATTGAAAAGAACTGGCTACCGTCCTGCTGTTATTCTGGCGCACCCAGGATGGGGAGAAGCTTTATTCATAAAAGATGCATTTCCGGACACGCCGCTTATTAATTTTTGCGAGTACTACTATCATGCTATGGGTGCTGATACAGGATTTGATCCCGAGTTTCCTGCATCAGCCGATAGCCGTGCTCGACTACGGATTATAAATTCTCTTCACTTACTCAACCTTGAACAGTGCGATGTAGGTATCACGCCGACCCGCTGGCAGCACTCCCTTCATCCGGCTGCCTACCGAGACAAGATAAAAGTCATACATGAAGGCATTGATCTTGATGGGCTTATGGATGTTCACCGTAGTGACTTGATTTTAGATAATGGTCAGGTTGTTCGCTGTGGTGACCCTGTCATCACCTACGTTGCCAGAAATCTTGAGCCCTATAGAGGATTTCATGTATTTATGCGTTCTTTGTCACGAATACTCAATCACCATGATTCGGTACAAGTTCTGATTGTCGGTGGTGACAGCGTCAGCTATGGAGCTCGCCCTCACGGTGCTTCAGGCTGGAGGGAGAAAATGACTTCTGATATGAGTTCATCTGATTTAAAGCGTATTCACTTTCTCGGAAAAGTCAGCTATGCGAAATACAAACAGGTGTTGTCATTGTCATCGGTGCACATTTACTTGACTTATCCATTTGTGTTGTCTTGGTCATTGCTGGAGGCGATGGCGATGGGGTGTGTTGTTTTGGGGTCAAGAACCAGGCCCGTCGAAGAGGTTGTTACTGACGGCGTCAATGGATACCTGGTGGACTTTTTTGATTGTTCCGGTATCGCCGATCAAACGCTGTCAATTTTAAATAATCTGGATAAGCAGGAATATATAAAAGGAAATGCACAGAATAGCGCCCGAGCTTACAGTAGCAATGAAGGCAATTCAGCATATTGGGATGTCATCCATAGCGTGGTGATCTAATTTTTTTGTATGTGTCTACAAAGCGGCTTAAGACCATTTCGTTATCTGTTGCTGCACACCAGAGGGCTTGCTCGATCAAAAAATCAGCCGCAACCTTAGACGGATTCAGGGCTGATGGCGCAATGCATCTATCACGACGCCCTATGCTGACGACTGCTCGCGACGGTTGGGGTAGTAAAAATGGTATCCGGGAAACGGTTGGCACCAGTCTTCCAGCACACGCACCAGACGCCCTTCGGCAAGCTGCGTTGAAACCATGTCTTCCGGCAGGAAGGCCAGGCCGCAGCCAGCAACCGCTGCGCGCAGAATTGGCGCGCTGCTGCTGAATGTCCATTGCCCTTCGACGCGCGCTTTCAGCTCGTGACCCTCCTTTTCAAAGTCCCACTGCAACAGGCTGCCGTGAGTGGGCAGGCGCAGGTTGATGCAGTTGTGTTCCGCGAGATCGCCGGGTGTTACAGGTGGCGTGTAGTTGCGAAAATACTCGGGGGAGGCCACGACCGCCATGCGCAGTCTGGGGCCGATCGGCACGGCGATCATGTCTTTGGCCACCTGATCGCCGAGGCGGACACCGGCATCATAGCGCTGCGCAACAATGTCGGTGAGGGCGTAATCGACGGTGATTTCTACATGGATGTCTGGGAAGTCCGGAAGCACTTCCAGCAGTTCGGGCCAAAGGATGTTATTGGCGGCATGTTCTGAAGCGGAAATCCGCACATTGCCCGCAGGCGTGTCGCGAAACTCCCTGACGGCTGCCAGTTCCAGTTCGATTTCTTCGAAGCGTGGTGCCATCGACTGGTACAGGCGCTGGCCGGCTTCGGTCGGTGACACGCTGCGCGTGGTTCGGGTCAGCAGCCGCACACCAAGACGCGCTTCGAGTGCGCGCATGGTGTGGCTGATCGCCGATTGCGATACGCCCAGCTGTGCCGCAGCGCGAGTGAAACTGCCTTCGCGGGCAATAACCACGAAGGCTTGCAGATCGTTGAGGTTGGCGCGAGACATTGAGGAGGTCTTTGGTAAGTTGAACGGACCAGGCTTCATGTGAGCATATTGCGTATCGGCCGATACGCCGTGCGTTGCCGATGATCTGTCAGTCCAGATTCTTCTCGGCGAGAAACTTCGCTACCAGGTCTGCAATCTGGACGTTGTTCAGGTCGGACATCGGGAAGTGCGTATTGCTCTTGATGCCGATTTCAGGACGGTGAATCAGAAGGTTGCTTGCCACGTTCATGATCATCCCTTTGACGTTTTGAGTGCTTGTGTCAGCACCTCGCGTTCGCGCCTGGCGATGGTTTCATCTGCCTGCTCGGCGAGTATGTTGGCCACTTCGCGCAACTGTGCAGCGCTTAAACCCACCCTCATGCTCGCCAGCATATGGGAACGCAACTGCGGCTCGGCACCCGGCGTTGCTGCCAGGGCACCGACGGTGGCCAGCTCGCGGTTTTGCCAGTCGAGGTTGTCGCGCTCGAAGATGTCGCCGAACAGATGGGTTTGCAGGAACTGATTGATGACAGGGGCGAAGTGATGGATAGGCCAGCGTCGAGCCTCTTCGTTGCTGAACGGGCCGTAGGCTTCTGCGGTATCGAAGAAGTCGACCCTGCGTTCTTGCGCGCTGCGGATCAGGCTGATCATGGCTTGCCTGTCGGCGGCCGGGCCGTAGGTCATGCTCATGCAGCCTAGGCCCAGCGCCGATACCTGAAGAGAACTGGCGCGATAGTCATCAGGACGTGCGTGTACAAACGTGAGCGATGAGCACGACGGCGGTAATCAATGCTCAATACGGCGAAATAGTCCCCAGCAAACCCACCGCTATCGCCAGCAACAAAAAACCTATCAATGAAAGTCCGAGCTTGCCCATGAGCGTCTCCTGCTGATCGATCTGTCTGTAACGAGTTGCAGGCTCCGGCTTCTGACGGTTTCCTGCGCGTTTTAATGCGTGGCCATTATCCTGCGCAGGCAGATTCTGGTACAGATTCAGAAACAGCTTAAAAATACGGATCAGTCGTACGTGGGCCGAACGTAAACACTTCAGAACGACGCGATGATTCGTCCAAGCATCGCCATGGCCTGCTCGCTGCGTTCATCCCAGGGCGTGCCGTAGTTCAGGCGTGCGCAGTTCTTGAAGCGCTGCGAGGCCGAGAAGATCGGACCGGGTGCAAGGCTGATGCCTTGGGCGAGGGCCATCTGGAACACCTGCAGCGAGTCTACCTGCTCGGGGAATTCGAACCACAGAAAGTACCCGCCAGCGGGTCGGGTGACGCGTGTCGCTGCCGGGAAATAACGAGCGGCAGCAGCCAGCATCGCGCCTTGTTGCAGTTCGAGGGTGTCGCGCAATTTGCGCAGGTGGCGATCGTAGCCGCCATGTTTGAGGTAGTCGGCAATCGCCGCCTGGGCGGGGACAGAGGGTGAAATGGTGGTCATCAGTTTCAGCCGATTGATCTGTTCGGTATAACGCCCGCCTGCCACCCAGCCGACACGGTAGCCGGGGGCCAGGGTCTTGGAAAACGAGCTGCAGTGCATCACCAGCCCGCTGTGATCCAGGCTTTTGACCGGATGGGGTGCATTGGCGCCGTAATACAGCTCGGCGTACACATCGTCCTCGATCAGCGGGATCTGCTGCCGTTCCAGCAGGTTGTAGAGCCTGAGTTTTTTCGCCTGGGTCATGCTCGCGCCCAGCGGGTTCTGGAAGCTGCTCATGAACCAGCAGGCTTTGATCGGCAAGCGTGTCAGGCTGTCCTGCAAAGAGTCCAGATCCACGCCGTCACGCGGATGCACGGGGATTTCGACGGCTTTCAGCTTGAGCCGCTCCAGCACCTGAAGGCAGGCATAGAACGCAGGTGCTTCGATGGCGACCAGGTCGCCGGGTTTGGTAACGCATTGCAGGCACAGATTCAGGGCTTCCATCGCGCCGTTGGTGATCACCAGTTCGTCGGCGGGCAGGCGCACGCCACTGATCATGTAGCGCAGAGCAATCTGTCGGCGCAGTTCGGAGTTCCCGGTGGTCATGTCGCTGACAATGCCCGCTGGCGTCATCGCCCGCACCGCTGAAGACATCGACTTGGCCAGGCGCGGCAATGGGTAAAGGTGCGGGCTGGGAAATGCCGAGCCGAAAGGGACGGTGTCCGGGTTCTTGAGCGAGCCAAGCACGGAAAAAATCAGGTCGCTGACGCCCAGTTCGGTGCCTTCGCTGGTGTGCCTGACCAGTTCAGGCTCGGTCAGCGCATTGGCAGCATGCTCGCGCACGTAATACCCGGAGCGTGCGCGAGCCTGAATCAGGCCTTTGTCTTCCAGCAGGTAATACGCTTTGAAGACGGTGGCGGGGCTCACCGAATAGGTGCGACTGGCAACCCTGACGGAGGGCACTTTCTCACCGGCGGGCAACACGCCGCTGCGAATCATTTCCGAAATGTCGGCGGCGAACTTTTCGTAGCGTTTCATAGAAGGCATCGGGGGCAAATGATGCCTGCATCATGAGTGAAAACCGCCTTTGCAAAACAGGGGCAAGTTATCCTGGAAAAAGCATATCAGCTGCGCTGTGTCGCTGTCGGGCTAGCCTCTGCGTCTTGAACCCCTCAAACGTATGGGTCTATGATGCTTACGTCCTGCGACCCATCGAAGGAATCACTTTTGTCCCGTTCCAGCTGGCTGCCTACGCCGCCTTAGCGCTTCGCCCCCTCGCCACACCCTGACTGCCACTGACCGCGGTCACCCGTTGCTGTGTCCGTTTGACGGTCGCCGCCACCTCCATCACTACTCATTCGAAAACCGATGCACACGTACGTCCAGCATTCGCTGCTGCGCGTCCCGCTGTGTTCGATACAGGTATTTCCATGCTCGAAAAAATCAAAGCTACGTGGTTTTCCAGCGTCCGGGCCGATGTTCTGGCCGGGCTTGTCGTTGCACTGGCCCTGATTCCAGAGGCCATTGCGTTCTCCATCATCACGGGGGTAGACCCGAAAGTCGGGCTTTACGCCTCGTTCTGTATCTGTGTGGTCATTGCTTTCGTGGGCGGCTGCCCGGCGATGATTTCCGCCGCCACAGGTGCGATGGCACTGCTGATGGTGAACCTGGTGAAAGAGCACGGTCTTCAGTATTTGCTGGCGGCCACTTTGTTGTGCGGCGTGTTGCAGATCATCGCCGGGTACTTGCGCCTCGGAGAGCTGATGCGCTTTGTTTCACGATCAGTGGTGACCGGCTTTGTGAACGCGCTGGCGATTCTGATTTTCATGGCCCAACTGCCAGAACTGACCCATGCGACCTGGCCGGTCTATGCCATGACGGCGGCGGGCCTGGCAATTATCTATCTGTTCCCGCGCCTGCCGTTGCTGGGCAAGCTGCTGCCGTCGCCGCTGGTGTGCATTCTGCTGCTCACGGCAATGTCCATTTACATGGGCCTTGATGTACGAACAGTTGGTGATATGGGCGCGATGCCTGACAGTCTGCCGGTGTTCATGTGGCCGGACGTTGCGCTGAATCTCGACACGCTGTTGATCATCCTGCCGTACTCCGCAGCTTTGGCGGTGGTGGGCCTGCTTGAGTCGATGATGACCGCAACCATTGTCGACGATCTGACCGATACCACCAGCGACAGGAATCGTGAGTGCAGAGGGCAGGGCATTGCCAATATTGCCAGTGGCCTGATCGGTGGCATGGCCGGTTGCGCGATGATCGGCCAATCAATGATCAACGTGAAGTCGGGGGGCAGAACACGACTCTCGACCCTCAGCGCGGGCTTGCTGCTGTTGATCATGATGCTGTTTCTGGGCGACTGGCTGGCGCGTATTCCGATGGCGGCGCTTGTGGCGGTGATGATCATGGTGTCGATAAGTACGTTCAGTTGGGAGTCGATCCGCAACCTTAAACAGTACCCGCTCTCGACCAATATCGTGATGGTCGTGACGGTGATCATGGTGGTAGCCACCCATAACCTCGCCTATGGCGTGCTGGTGGGGTCCCTGCTGGCCGCGATGTTCTTTGCCAGCAAGATCGCCCGTTATCTCGACGTCACTTCGCAACGCGACCCCGAGCACAGCCACCGCACTTATTACGTGACCGGTCAGGTGTTTTTTGCTTCTGCCGAGCGCTTCATGGCGTCCTTCGACCTGCGCGAAAACGTCGAAACACTCGCCATTGATCTGCGCGAGGCGCATTTCTGGGACATCACTGCGGTTGCCGCGCTGGACAAGGTGGTGCTCAAGCTGAGGAGGGCGGGTATCAGTGTGGACGTTGTAGGTATGAACCGGGCGACGGCCACGCTGGTGGATCGGTTTGGCGTGCACGACAAACCGGACGCTATCGATTCGTTGATGGGGCATTGATCCGCAGGTCCGGGTCAGCAGGGTCAGGCCGGGATTTCCAGGCGGATCACCGACCCGCCGCCAGGCCTGTTGCGCACCCCGATAGTGCCGTCATGCTCGAGGCAAATAGCCCGGGCGATGGACAGGCCAAGGCCGCTGCCTCCCGAATAGCGCGCCCGCGAACGTTCGGCGCGCCAGAAACGGTCGAACACCTGCTCAAGGTTTTCCGAGCCGAAGCCGGGCCCGCGGTCGGAGACGGTCAGTTCCATGCTCCGTGCGCGGGCCCTGCCGACAATCAGCAGTTCACCGCCCATCGCCGAGTAGCGCAGCGCATTATCGACGAGAATATTGACCACTTGGCCGATCCGGTCACGATCGGCGTTGACGGTCAGTCGTGGGGGGATGTCGATCGTCACGACAACGCCTGCTTCATCAAGCTGTGTGGCAAACCAGCTCAGGCGTTCGGCCACCAGTTTCTCAAGGGAAAATACCGTCTTGTCCAGGGTCAGCTGGCCAGCGCTGGCCAGCGAGAGAAGGTGCAGATCGCTCACCAGTTTGTTCAACTGGTTAAGTTGGCGGTGGACCATTTCCAGTTGTGCCAGATCGCGGGGGAACACTTCATCGATCATGCCCTGAATACGCCCCATGGCCGCGTTCAGTGGCGTGCGCAGTTCATGGGCGATCATCGCGCTGGACTCGCTGACCTCCAGTTCGTAACGGCCCAGCTGGGTGGTCATGGTATTGAAGTCGCTGACCAGCGCCTGTAGCTCGTCCGGGTCTTTGTCGCTCATTGGCAGGCGCGTCTTGAAGTCGCCCTGGGCGACCTGACGTGCGCCTCTGGCAATCGAAGAGAACTGGCTGGAAAGCGGGCGGGAGAACAAAAAGCCGAAAAAGATGATGATAGGGATGGCCATCATCACCAGCGCTGCCAATACCCACCATTCCTTGTTGGCGATGCCCGGCAGCAGGTTTTCAATCGGGTAATACTCGAAGAACAGCTCGCGAAGCTTGACCATGTCCATGGCAGGTTCGGCCTGCAATCGTATGAACTCCGTGCGCACATCGGCTGGCATTGCCTGCAATGTGAGCCAGTCAGACACCGTGACGTGCAGCCACATGCAGAACGCGATCACGATGACCGCACCGACCGCCAGCATGCTCATGCGCATGCCGACCCAGTGCCATAAAGGTTTCTGCCGGTGTCTGAAAAAACGTCGCATGAGGCTCACCTGAATCGATAGCCGACAGAGCGGACTGTCACCAGCACATTATCCACGCCGTGAATTTCGAGTTTGCGACGCAGATTGTGCACGTGCGCATCGACAACCCTGGCCAGCGCCTCGCTGTCGGGCAGGCAGATTTCCAGCAATTCTTCGCGGGTGAAGGCTTTGGAGGGTGTTTTCAGCAAGGTCGAAAGGATCTTGAACTCGGTGGGGGTCAGGTCGAGCAGTGTGTCTGTGCCGTCGTGTCCTTCAATGATGGCGGTGACTGCATTCAGGTCCACCAGCAGGTTCTGGTAACGCAAATGGCGGTCATTACTGGCGTTCTGCTGGGAGCGGCGCAGCACCGCGTGCACACGGGCCACCACTTCCTTGGGGTTGTAGGGTTTGACCACGTAATCGTCAGCCCCGTAGCGCAATGCGCCGAGCTTTTCCGGTTCGTCGCCCATGGCCGTGACCATGATCACCGGTGTGTCGCTGCAACGGCGCACTGCCGACAGCACGTCCGTACCACTGACCAGCGGCAGCATGACGTCCAGCAGAATCAGGTCGGGTTTCCACTGGCGATGCATATCGATACCGCGCTGCCCGTTTTCGGCCAGCCCTACGCTGAACCCGTCACGACGCAGATAAGCCTCGAGAATGCTGGCGCTGTCGGCATCGTCTTCGACGATCAGAATGCGTTTTCCTGACACAAGAATGCCTCTTGATCAAATCTTGATAATTCACGAACGGTTTATTGAAAGTCGACGTTCAGGATTGCGTCCAGAGCCCACTGTCGCGGACAGATCCTATGCTGATGAGTACACCGCTGTCCAAGCGTATCCGCAACCTCGGATGCTGTTGCCTGGCTATGCTGCTGAGCCTGATTTTTTCGGGTTGCTCGTTGATTCCCGAGTATCAGCGCCCGGCCTTGCCGGTTCCTGCAGACCAGTTGTCTGCTGTCGTCCCGGCCGGTGATGCGTCCATTGCCATCGCGCTGACCGCTGACGAAGAGGCGCTGGCTGCCGAGCTGTCGCCAAAGGGTGAATTGCGGGCTCTGTTGCAATCAGCCCTGACGTTCAACCGCGATTTTCGCGTGGCGTTGCTGAGAGTGGATGAAGCCAGGGCGATGCGAGGCATAACCCGTGCCGATCGTTTCCCGACGATTGCCGCAGGCGTCCAGCGTAACCGTCAACACTTCGATAATGCGGCTGCCGATGAGCGTTACGGCCAGGACCTTTCCATCGCATCGGTGGGCGTCTCGGACTTTGAGCTGGATTTTTTTGGGCGCGTGCGCAGCCTGTCCGAGGCCGCGCGGCATGATTATCTGGCCAGCACGTATGGCCAGCAGGCGGCGCGCAGTGCGCTGGTTGCCGAAGTGGCTCGCGCCTGGCTGGCCGAGCGTCTGGCCGCCGCCGTGCAGCAGGATGCGCAGACCGTTCATGATGCCCGGCTGATGCTGGTAAAGGCGGCCGAAGAGCAGCAGCGCCAGGGTGCCATTTCACTCGACGATCTGATGGCGCAGCGCCTTGATACCTTGACTGCACAGCAACAGGTGCAGGATGCGCTAAGCGATCACGCGAATGCTTCCCAGGCTTTGCTGCTGCTCACCGGCTACTCGGCAGTTTTGCCAGCCACCACGCCGGATACGCCGGCGCTGACCGCCGCGCTGGTCGAGCCCCCGGCCTGGCTGTCGAATCTGCCGTCTCAGCGTTTGCTTGAGCGATTTGATATTCGTCAGCGCGAAGAAGCACTCAAGGCCAGCAACGCCAATATTGGTGCCGCCCGTGCTGCATTCTTTCCGTCCATAAAACTCAGTACCAGCGTAGGTCTGCAAAGCGACAGTCTGCGCACGCTGTTCAGCAATGGCAGCGGTACCTGGCTGTTCTCCCCGCAACTGAACCTGCCGTTGTTCGACGGCGGGCGTAATCAGGCCAACCTGGATCTGGCGCATGTGCGCCAGCAGATCGCGGTCGCCGAGTATGAAAAAGCCATTCAAAACGCCTTCCGTGAAATGGCCGGTGTGCTGACCCGTCGTCAGCAGGCCCTGGGCCATGTTCGCAACGAGATCGAGCGCGTCGCGCTGGTCCAGGAAAAAGTGCGCCGCCTGTCCTTCGAACTCAATGCCGGTGCTACCGAACGCACGGCATTGCTGGGCTCCACCATCCGTATCGCCGAAGCCGATGCAGCCGGTCGCAAGTCACTCGATGAGCTGCAACAAAACCGGATCGACCTGTTTCGAGTGCTTCGCGGCGCAGAACCGACAACCCCACCTCAATCCTGAATGAAACCGGAGTATCACCATGAGTCCTGAAATCGCTCGTCCTCACGTTCGTCCTGCACTGCTCAAGCCTGCACTTGGCGTGTTGATCGCCTCAGTGGCCATGACACTGGTCGGTCAGGCCTGTGCTCAGGACAGCGCGTCCACGCAAAGCCAGTCTATTTTCGGCGACAGGTTCAACGTCAATTTCGGCCTCGGCATGGCCGTGCTGCCACGCTACATGGGGGCCGATGAATACCGCAGTCAGGTGTTGCCGATGCTCACTGTCCAGCGCGGTATCTTTTTTGCGGATACCGCACGGGGAGTGGGGCTGCAATGGCAGTCCGATTCCGGGTTCGGGGCCAGCGCAGCGCTCAACTACGATTTCGGCCGCACCGAGAAAAACAGTACAAACCGCCCTGGTTCCAATGAGCTCATAGGGATGGGCACCGTCAAGGGGGCAACGGTTGGCGACTTCATGATCTCTCAACAGCTCACGCCATGGTTGTCGGCCAGTGCCGAGGCCGAACTGCGTGTGGCCGGTGAAAAGCGTGGCAACCGTTACCGCTTGGGTTTTGAGGGCATCGCCTACCACAGCCAGACCGATACGGTGACGCTGGATATCGATGCGCATGCCGGTGACGGCCGTTACAACCAGACCTACTTCGGTGTGAGCCCGATCCAGAGTCAGCGCACCGGCTTTTCCAGATTCACGGCAGACAGCGGGATTTACGCGTACTCGGCTGCGCTCGCCTGGCAGCACACCTTTGATGCCCACTGGTCAACCGTTGCAAGCGTCGGGGTGACTCACTACACCGATCAGACCCGCGGCAGCCCGCTGGTCGAGACCGATGCTGAAGGCAGCGGTTTGATTGCCTTGAACTACGCCTTCTAAAGGGGTGAAGCCTGCCATGCGATTACATCCCGATGGGTTTCCTGATCTACAGCGATGTGTTTTACACGCTTGCAGTATCGTAATGATCGCCCTGATGGTCAGTGGGTGCAGCGATAAACATACGGCCAGCGTCTCGGCCATCCGTGCCGTCAAGGTTGAAGCTGCACGGGCAGGAGAGGGAACCACGGTGCGCTTTATCGGCACCGTTCGGCAGCAGGAGCGCGCCAGTCTGGCGTTTGAATCGGCAGGCACCCTGACAGAGCTGCGGATCGACATTGGCGATACCGTTGAAAAGGATCAGGTGCTCGCCAGCATTGACCGACAGCCTGCGCAGCTGCGTCTGCAAGAGGCGCAGGCCAGTCTGCGTCTGGCCAGAGCGCAGGCGGTTGAACGTGAGCTTAATTATCAGCGTCAGAAGCGTCTGCTCGCGGCAGGCAGTGTCGCCCAGAGTGTGGTCGAGTCGGCCCTGGCATCCAGCGAGCAAGCCAAAGCCGAGCAGGTCCGGGCCCAGGCCGAACAGGCTCTGGCCCATCGCGAGCTGGACCGCACCCGTTTGATCGCACCCTTTGCCGGGCGAGTAGTCGCACGGCATGCACAGCCGCGCACCGTGTTGCCCGCCGGGCAAGTGGTGCTGGACATCGAATCCGCTGCAGGGCAGGAGGTGGTGGCTGCTGTTCCGCTGGCGCTTGCCGAAACCCTCAAACCTGGTGACCTGGCCAGAGCCTCCAGCACGGCAGATGGCACTTCAGGGTTTGATCTGGCACTTGAAGGCATCTCACCCCGTGCCGATGACGGGCTGGTCAGAACGGCTGTGTTTCGTGTGCTGCGGCCTGCCAGCAGATTGCCCAGCGGCGTCACGCTGCTGGTGCAGATGCATCCCGATACCGGCACACAGCCCTTGTCGGTCCCGGTCCAGGCGTTATGGATGGGCACCGGCAGCAACTCCGCCGAGGTCTTTGTTTACCAGCCAGGCGGAACAGTCGCCCTGCGCTCTGTTTCGCTGGGTACGGTTAAAGATGGCCGGGCGCTGATCGCCAGCGGCCTGGCTGTCGGGGAGCGAGTGGTTACTGCCGGCGCGGCTTTCCTGCAGGACGGCGAGACCGTCACCCTGTTTCAGCCTGGCACACGCTTGACCGGGGGCACGCAATGAGTCTTACCTACCGCGCAATGAGCGCGAGCCGCCTGACCCTGTTTGCGGCCTTCCTGATTTTGCTGGCCGGTGTCGCGACCTTTTTGGGGTTTCCGTCGCAGGAAGAACCTTCGGTTACGGTTCGCGACGCACTGGTCAGCGTATCCCTGCCAGGACTCTCCACCGAGCGGACGGAAGAGCTGCTTGCCAGGCCACTCGAAGAACGCATCCGTGAACTGGCCGAGATCAAGAACATTGTCACCACGGTCCAGCCAGGCCGGGTGATTGTGCAAGTCATGGCGTATGACACCATCAAGGATCTGGGGCTGCTGTGGCAACGACTCCGGGCGAAGGTCAGCGAAACCAACGGCGTTTTCCCGGCCGGTACCCAAGGGCCCTTTGTGGACGATGATTTCGGTCGCGTGGCAGTGGCTTCCGTTGCGTTGACGGCGCCGGGTTTTACCATGAGCGAGATGCGCGCGCCGATAAAACGCCTGCGCAATCAGCTTTATGAGCTCAAGGGTGTCGATCAGGTCGAGCTGTATGGCCTGCAGGACGAGCGAATCTACCTCGACTTCGATCACCAGACCCTGGCGGCAGCCGGACTTTCGCCGCAACAGTTGCTCCAGCAATTGCAAAACCGCAACCTGATCGCGCCGGGAGGCAACCCGGTCATCGGGCAACAGAGCACCACGCTCTCGGTCAGCGGCGAGGTGCTGTCGCTGGATCAGCTTCGTCAGTTTCCCGTGCAGTTGCCTGGCGGACAGATGGTAGCGTTGCATGACCTGACCCGAATATCGGTGAGCCCTGTCGACCCGCCGGAAACCGAAGCGATCTATCAAGGGCAGGATGCTGTGGTGCTGGCCGCTTCGATGCAGCCAGGGCTCAATGTCCAGACGTTCGGTGCCGCTCTGCGCAAAAAGCTCGGTGAGCTGGAACAACAACTTCCAGCGGGTTTTACCCTGCACATCGTGACTTTTCAGTCCAGCGTGGTTCAGCACGAAATGAACAAGATGTATCACGTCATGGCCGAAACGGTCGTTATCGTGATGTGTGTGGTCATGCTGTTTCTGGGCTGGCGTACCGGCCTGGTGGTCGGGGTGATTGTGCCCCTGACCATCCTGACTACATTGCTGGTCATGCGCTCGCTGGGGATCGAGCTGCAGACGGTGTCGATTGCCGCGATCATCCTGGCCCTCGGCTTGCTGGTGGACAATGGCACTGTCATCGCCGAGGACATCGAGCGGCGTCTGCACGCCGGGGAGGACCGACGGCGGGCCTGCGAGGAAGCCGGGCGCACGTTGATGATCCCTTTGCTGACCTCGTCACTGGTCATTGTGCTGGCGTTTTCGCCTTTCTTTCTGGGGCAGACCAGCACTAACGAATACCTGCGTTCGCTGGCGATTGTGCTCGCCACCACGCTGATCAGCTCGTGGCTGCTCAGCATCACCGTGACGCCCCTGTTATGCTTTTACTTCGCCAAGGCACCGGCAGTCTCGGGTGCGACTGACAACGCCGATGAGTATGCATCGGTGTTCTATCGAGGCTATCGAAAAGTCATCGAGAGTCTGCTGAATCACTCCTTGATCTTCATCGCCAGCATGCTGGGATTGCTGACAGTTGCGGTCGTCGTGCTGACCCAGGTGCCTTATGACTTTCTGCCCAAGTCCGACCGCATGCAGTTCCAGATTCCGCTGGTGCTGGAACCCGGCAGCAGCTCGCGTGCCACGTCTCAGGCCGTGCGCGATATCAGTCAGTGGCTGAGCAGCGATCAGGACGTCAAACACAGCATCGGCTATGTCGCCAATGGCGGACCGAGAATTGTTCTGGGTCTCAATCCGCCTCTGCCTGCGCCGAATATTGCCTACTTCACGGTCAGTGTGCGTGACGGTGCCAACCTTGATGCAGTCATTGAGCGAACCCGGCATTTCATCCTGACTCAGCACCCCGAAGTCGAAGCGCAGCCCAAGCGGTTTTCCATGGGCACCACCGAAGCCGGGATTGCGGTCTACCGGGTCATTGGTCCTGACGAAAAAGTGCTGCGAAATATTGCCCGCAAGATCGAGCAAGCCTTGTCGGCATTGCCCGGAACCCTGGACGTACGCGATGACTGGCGTACCCGGCTGCTGCGTTACGACGTAGTCGTCGATCAGTACAAGGCGCTGCATGCCGGTGTTTCCACTCAGGATATCGCTCAGGCCCTGCAACTGAGGAACAACGGGCTGTCTGTGTCATCGCTGCAGGATGGCGAAACGGCTGTGGCGATTGTGGCTCGTGAGCAGGGCACACCGATTACGCCTGCCAATGATCTGGACAGCACGTTGATTTACCCGGCTTCCGGGGCGGCACCGCTGATGTTGTCCGCCATCGCGACGGTCGAGCCCCAGGCCGAGGCATCGACCATTCAGCGCCGCAACCTGGAGCGTGCGATTACTGTGGTCGGACACAACCCGTCTTTGACCGCCACCTCGATCATTGAGCATCTGGCACCACAGATTGCGACGCTCAACATGCCAGCGGGGTATCGCATCGAACTGGGTGGCGAAATAGAGGATTCTGCCGAAGCCAACCAGGCGCTTCTGCAATACATGCCGCACGCGCTGGTGGCGATGCTGTTGTTGTTCGTGTGGCAGTTCAATTCGTTTCGCAAGTTGCTGATCGTCATCTCCAGTGTGCCTTTTGTGCTCATCGGCGTGGCGTTGGCCCTGGTGCTCACCGGATACCCGTTCGGCTTCATGGCGACCTTTGGACTGCTGTCGCTGGCCGGCATTATTGTCAACAATGCGGTGTTATTGCTCGAACGCATTGAGGTTGAGCGCGGGCACGGGCTGTCGGTTCGTGATGCGGTGGTCAACGCAGCGATCAAGCGGTTGCGGCCGATCGTGATGACCAAACTGACCTGCATCATCGGCTTGGTCCCACTGATGCTTTTTGCCGGCCCGCTCTGGGAGGGTATGGCGATCACGATCATGGGCGGGCTGGCGTTGGGCACGCTGGTGACGCTGGGGTTGATCCCGATTCTGTATGGGCTGCTGTTTGACACGTTTGAACGCTGGCGTACCGCGAGTTGACTCATTACGGCCGGTGTTTGTGTAAGGTATGGTCCTGAAAACCTCGACGAACCAAACACAAGGACGGAACAACATGCGCTCATTCTCCCGCTCGCCACTGGCAGCTCATCTCGCTTTGGCGCTTGCGCTGACAGCTCTGGCACCAGCGGCCATGGCCGAACCGCACAAGGCGATTCAGGCCGATGCCGAGCAATACAAGGACGAAGCCTTGAAGCTGCTGGAGGGTCTGGTAAACATCGATTCAGGCTCCGGGTATGTACCGGGCCTGACCAAAGTCAGTGACATCGCGATTGAAGAACTGAAAAAGCTCGGTGCCACCATCGAGCTCGTTCCGAATACACCAGAGGCCAGCAATCATGTAGTTGCGACCCTGAAAGGCACCGGCAAGGCGAAGATTCTGCTGATGGCACATATGGATACCGTGTTCAAGGAAGGCTCTGCGGCCGAGCGTCCGTTTCATATCAAGGACGGTCGTGCCTATGGCCCTGGTGTTATGGATGACAAGGGCGGCATCGTTGCTGCTATCTATGCTCTGAAGGTGCTGCACAACCTGAAATTCACCGACTACGCACAGATCACAGTATTGCTCGACGCCAGCGAAGAAACCGGTTCAGGCGCCGCTACCGAGCTGATCAAGAAAACAGCGAAAGAGCATGACGTGACGCTCAATCTGGAGCCGGGTCGTCCTGCTGATGGTCTGGTGGTGTGGCGCAAGGGTTCTGCGACGGCACTGGTCGAAGTCAAGGGCAAAGCCTCGCATGCGGGCGTTGCGCCGGAACTGGGGCGTAACGCTGCCACCGAGGTTGCGCATCAGATCCTGCAACTCGGCAAACTGGGCGACGAGGAGAAGAAAACCACCGTCAACTTCACCGTGCTCAAGGCGGGTGATCGCACCAACGTGATTCCTGATCAGGCCAGCGCCAAGGCCGACGTGCGTGCCGCAGTGCCGGAGGAGTTCGATCGCGTCGAGCAGGACCTGGCCAGGGTGTCGGCCAACAAACTGGTGCCTGACACCGAGGTCAAGACCAGTCTGGTCCGTGGCTTGCCGCCAATGCCGCAGACCCCGCAGTCCGATGCTTTGGTCGCTATGGCACAGGGCATCTATGGTGAACTGGGGCGCACCCTGACCATCGAGGGCAGCGGCGGGGCGGCTGATTCAAGTTTGTCTGCCAGCGTAGGAACGCCAACACTGGATGGTTTCGGCATCGTCGGTGGCAACATTCATACGCCTGAAGAGTACGCCGAGGTGGGCAGTGTCGCGCCACGGATCTATCTGCTGTCACGGATGATCATGAAGTTGTCCGGGCAACATTGATTCGAAAAGCCTCCCGCGCAGGGTAATGAGAAGTGTTTTCCGCACGCTTCTCGTTTCTCGCGCTCCGCATTGGAACAATAAGCAGTTAGATTGTGTATAACGATGAGCGCAAGGCGCGGGAGGCTGTAGAGTCGATGACGCGCTTTTAAACAGATACAAGACTGCAGAGCCCCCGATAATGCATACAACGGGAGGCGGCTGGAATAGCGGTTCATTGTCGGGTATTTGCCGACAACTAGTTGTCATGACCCATCCCCGTGTTTACTCATGCGTCACATTGCAGGATTTGACCGATAACCTGCAGCCTCTTTGTTTACACCTTAGCGATACAGAAAAGCTGTCGTTGCGGCTCCAGAGCCTTGGAGGGTCAGCGTGCTTTCACCTGTTTCCTTTAAACCATGGCCATTTTATCAGTGCGTCCGCGGCCTTGGCGCGAGCCGGTTTTCGCGCGCTGGCCGGTTGGTATTTCTGTATATATTTAATTATGACCTTAATACCATGTCGAAAAGATAGGCTGTCCCCTGTCAAGACTAAGCACACGATCCTTTGACGCGAGCTAGAGGTCGGTACTGTCAAAATCAACTTCAAAAAAAGTTCAACAAATCGGATACAGGGTCGATACAAATATTTGACGTCATGATGATGGCGTTCTAATATTGCCCACCTTTTGATATCAATATGCTACTGCAAGGACGCACCGTGTACCCTCATGCTCCCAGAGTGGCCCTGCTGCTCATGCTCGCCATCGCGTCTTTCCCCTTGTTTGCAGCCAGCCCTCCCGCCAGTTTGCCAGGCGAACAAGACCTTATTCGTGATCGTCAGGACCGCTTGCTAGAAGAGCAACGCCGTCGTCTTGAAGAACTCAAGGACCTGCCGGGCAAGCAAGCTGTACCCGCGGCACCAGGCGCGCCTGTCGACACCCGCTGCTTCACCATCCAGCGTATAGAGCTCAAGGGCGCTGATTCACTGTCGTCTGCCGAGCGTGATGAGCTGATTGCGCCTTATCAAGGCAAGTGTCTTGGCGTCGCCCAGCTCAACGAGTTGCTGAAAGTCATCACCGATCATTACCTTGAAAAAGGCCTGGTGACGACTCGCGCCTATCTGCCGCAACAGGACCTGTCCACAGGCGACCTGCAAGTGCTGGTCATTGAAGGCAAGCTGGAACATCTGCGCGGCGATGCTGCCAGCGGCCTGTCTGCGCGTGAGCTGGCCATGACCTTTCCCGGCAGGGAAGGCGAGATGGTCAACCTGCGCGAAATCGAGCAGATGGTCGATCAGCTCAACCGTCTGCCGTCCAATCAGGCGCAGATGGAGCTGACCCCCGGCCAGGTCGTCGGCGGCAGCGATGTGGTGGTCAAGAACACTCCGCAAAAACCGTGGCGGGCTAACCTGTCGCGTACCAACGAGGGGCAGCGCAGCACCGGTGAGCAGCAATGGAACGCCGGGCTTGAATGGGACAATCCGCTGGGGCTGGCCGACCAGTTCAGCCTGCGCGGCGGCCACGATGCGATCAGCGACCGGCAGAAAGCCTCGCGCAATGCCTCGCTTGCCTACAGCTTGCCCTGGGGCTGGTGGACATTCAGCTATCTGTACAACACCAGCGAATACCGCTCGGTGGCCCAGGCCTCGAACATCAACTTCAAGCAGGACGGCGACAGCCAGAACCACCAGTTCAAGGCCGAGCGTGTCGTGTACCGCGACGCGCTGAGCAAGACCTCGCTCAATGCCGGTTTGTCCTACCTGCGCACCAACAATTATGTAGAAGACAGCAAACTGGCGCTCAGCAGCAACCGCATCACCGAGGCGCAGTTCGGCATCAACCACGGTCGGCGGGTCGGTTCGGCGTTCATCAACATCGACCTGGGCATGCAGCAGGGCATCGGCGCGCTGGATGCGCAGGGCAGCCATGATCCTGGCCCTGGCCAGGCCGATGCGCGTTATCGCAAATACACCGGCACCCTCAGCTACCTGCACCCCTTTCAACTGTGGGGCGAGAACCTGAGCTTCACCAGCCTGGCCACCGGGCAGCGCAGCGAAGATGTGTTGTTCAGCTCGCAACGTACCAGCCTGGGCGGGTCATCGTCGGTGCGCGGTTACAAGGATGAGTTTCTGTCTGGCGACAGCGGCGGTTACTGGCGTAATGAAGTACGCCTGACCCGCCCGGTCACGCTGGACTGGCTGCGCCCGGTGTTCGCCGAGTATGGCGCGGCTGCCGGTTACGACCAGGGCGTGATCCGCAACGATCGTTACAACGGCGACCAGCATGGCCGCTTGTCCAGTAACTCGTTTGAGCTGTTTACCCGAGGCCAGCACGTTGCGGCCTCAGTGACCTTCGCTCGTTCCCTGGAACGTCCTGATGTGATCGAGCGCGAAGCACCGATCTATTTCCGTATGGATTTCTTCCTTTAACAACGCTGTTTTCAATCACACTGTATCGAGGTTGCCTACATGGACGTTCACCAACTGGCTCTGCTTGCTCGTCAGCCTTCTGCTGTGCTGATTGAGCGCCAGTCCTTTTGGGGAATGCCCAAACGCGGCCTCGCGCTGATCCTGGCCAATGCCCTGTTCTGGCAGCCGCTGCTGGTTCAGGCCGAAGGCATCGTGGTCAGTGGCACGAATACCAGCCTGAATCAGGCCGGCAATGGCGTACCTATCATCAATATTGCCACGCCCAATGCCAGCGGCCTGTCGCACAACCAGTTTCAGCAGTACAACGTCGACAGCCAAGGCGTCATCCTCAACAACTCCACGAACCAGACCCAGAGCACGCAACTGGGCGGGATCATTGTCGGTAACTCCAACCTGCGTGGCACGGCCGCTACCACCATTCTTAACGAAGTGGTCGGGGCCAACGCCAGCCAGCTCAGGGGCTACACAGAAGTGGCCGGGCAAGCGGCGCGGGTCATTGTCGCCAACCCGTATGGCATCAGTTGCAACGGCTGCGGTTTCATCAATACCCCGCAGGTCACGCTGACTACCGGCAAACCGGTGCTGGATGCCAACGGGCAGTTGCAGCGTTTCAATGTGCAGGGCGGCAGCATATCCATCGATGGCGTGGGGCTGAACGCAGACAACGTCGACCAGTTCGACATCATCACCCGCAGCGCGAAGATCAATGCCGAGCTGCACGCCAAGCGCCTCAACATCATTGCCGGTCGTAACGATGTCGACGCGCAGACCCTCAATCCCACGGCCCTGCCTGACGATGGCAGTGCCAAACCGGAACTGGCCGTCGACAGCTCGGCGCTGGGCGGGATGTATGCGGGCGCGATCCGTCTGGTGGGCACCGAGGCAGGCGTCGGGGTCAGGCTTGCGGGAAATCTTGCGGCCAGTGGCGGCGATATCCAGATTGATGCCAACGGCCATTTGAGCATGACGCAGACCGCGGCAAGCGGCGCTGTCACGGCCAGGGCCAACAGTGCCGAAGTCAACGGCCCGGTCTATGCGGGGTCGTCATTGACCATGAGCACCGCGGGCGATCTCACCACCCGGCAGAACGTCGCCGCACGCGATGCGCTGAGCCTTTCCGCAGGCGGACAACTCAACAACTCGGCGGTGATCGAGGCGGGCGTCAATGCCGACAATAGCCGTAATGGTTCGGGTGATGTAACGCTTTCTGCCAACGGGTTGACCAACAGCGGCAGCATAACCGCCAGTCGCGCCTTGCAGGCCACCATTACCCAGACCCTGAACAACCAGGGTGCCACACTGAACGGGCAGTCCAGCACGCGCATCGTGGCTACAGCCGTCGACAATCGTCAGTCGGGCCGAATTCTGAGCCAGGGCGGCACTGTCGACATCAATGCGTCTCAGGTGCTCAACAGCCAGAGCGGGCTGATCAGCAGCAATGGCACTATGACCATCACTGCGGGTTCGCTAGACAACAGCCAGCAGGGAAAATTGTCCAGCAGCAGCGGCTTGTCTGCCCGTATTTCCGGGCAACTGCTCAACCAGCTGGGGCTTATCAGCGCCAATGGCGATCTGCTGCTCAACGCGGCAAGTGTGGACAACCGCAGCGCGGAAATCTCCAGCCTTGGCAGCATGACCTCGACGGTGGGGCAGTTCAACAACAGCGAAAAAGGTCGCCTGCTGGCCAACGGCGCGTTGCAGTTGACGTCCGACCACCTGAACAACCAGAACGGCTCGGTGGCCGGGCAACAGGGCGTACAACTGAACCTGGGGCAACTGACCAATACCGGAAGCGGCAGCGTTTACGGCAAAAACAGTCTGAACCTGGCCGTCAGCGGCGCGTTGAACAATGACCAAGGCACACTGCGCAGCGATAGCACCCTGGATGTGCGTGCAGCGTCTCTGAGCAACAACACCGGCAGCGTGACCAGTGCCGGCAAGGCGTCAGTCAGCACGAGCGGTGCGGTGGTCAACCGCGGCGGGCAGATCATCAGCGATGCGGGGCTGACGTTGAACAGCGCCAGCCTGGACAACAGCCAGAGCGGGCGTATTGCCGGTAATGGTCTGACACTCACCACCGGTACCTTCGATAACCATCAGGACGGTCGCCTGACCAGTACCGGCGCACTCCAGCTGAACGCCGGGCTGGTCAACAACAGCGATGCCGGTCATATTGCCAGCGCCATGGCCCTGACTGTCGTAGTCACCGGCCTGAATCAGACCAACGACGGTCGTCTGTATGGCAACAGCGATGTCAGCCTCGACCTGAGCAACGGCCTGTTGACTAACCAGGGCGGCCTGATCAATGCGCCGGGCCAGTTACTGCTGAAAAACCTGAACGTGGTCAACAACCAGAGCGGCAAGATATCCAGCGCCAACGGTTTCACGCTGGCGGCTACTTCGCTGGACAATACCGACGGTTCACTGCTCAGCGACAAGGCACTCGTTGTAAGCATCAACAAGCTGCTGACCAACCTTCGAGGTCTGGTTTCTGCGACCGGTCTCGATCTGACGGCCGGATCACTGAACAACCGCAACGGCGAAACTTCCAGCCTTGGCAGCCTGACGGCTTCCGTCGGGCAGTTCGATAACCGTGAAAAAGGTCGTCTGCTGGCCAACGGCGCGCTGCTGTTGACTGCGGATGGCTTGAATAACCTGAACGGGGTTGTTTCCGGTCAGCAAGGCGTGCGGTTGAATCTGGGGCAGATGAACAATACCGGCGGTGGCAGCGTTTACGCTAAAGATGCTCTGAATCTGACGCTGGGCGGTGTGTTGGTAAATGATCAGGGCGTGGTGCGCAGTGATGGCACTATGGACCTTAAAGCAGCGGGTCTGGCCAACACTAATGGCAGCGTGACCAGTGCTGGAACAGGCGTGCTCAACTTCAACGGCGCGGTTGCCAATCAGGGCGGGCAGGTAGTCAGTGATGCACAACTGACGCTCACCAGTGGCAGCCTCGACAACAGCCAGCGCGGGCGTATTGCCGGTAACGGTGTGGTGCTGAGCACCGGTGCGTTCAATAACCAGCAGAGCGGGAGTCTATCAAGCACTGGGGCCATGCGCCTGACGGCAGGGCAGGTCGACAACAGCGCTGCAGGTCGTATCGCCAGCGCCATGGCCCTGACTGCTGTGGTGACTGGTCTGAATCAAACCAGCGATGGCCGTCTGTATAGCAACAGCGATGTCAGCCTGGACATGAGCAACGGTCTGCTCAACAACCAGAGCGGGCAGATATCCGCTCCCGGTCAGTTGCTGCTGAAAAACCTGAACGTGGTCAACAACCAGAGCGGCAAGATATCAAGCGCCAACGGCTTCACGCTGGCGGCCACTTCGCTGGACAACACTGACGGCTCGCTGGTCAGCGACAAAGCGTTGATCGTGCGTATCGCTCAGCTGCTGACCAACCTGCGCGGGCAGATCTCCGCCAACGGCGTCACCCTGAGCGCCGCAGCGTTGGATAACCGCAACGCCGAACTGTCCAGCCTGGGCAGCCTGACGGCCACCATAGGCCAGTTCGATAATCGCGAAAAAGGTCGCCTGCTGGCCAATGGCGCGCTGCTATTGACCGCGGGCGGCTTGAATAACCTGAACGGGATCGTTTCCGGGCAGCAGAGCGTGCAACTGAACCTGGGCCAACTGAACAATACTGGTGGGGGCAGCGTTTTTGCCAAAAGCAGTCTTGGTCTGACCGTCAGCGGGACACTGAAGAATGATCAGGGTGTGCTGCGCAGCGACGGTTCACTGACCGGGAGTGCAGCCTCGCTGGCCAACAGCGCGGGCAGCATCAGCAGCGCCGGGGTCGCATCGATCAGTATCAATGACGGCGTCGTCAACCAGGGCGGGCAGATCCTCAGTGATGCACAACTGACGCTTGTCAGCGGCAGTCTCGATAACAGTCAGAGCGGGCGTATTGCCGGTAATGGTCTGACACTCACCACTGGCGCGTTCGACAACCATCAAGACGGTCGCCTGACCAGTACCGGCGCACTCCAGTTGAATGCAGGGCTGGTCAACAACAGCGATGCCGGTCGTATCGCCAGCGCCATGGCGCTGAGCGCTGTGGTCACCGGCCTGAATCAGACCAACGATGGCCGTCTGTATGGCAACAGCGATGTCAGCCTCGACCTGAGCAACGGCCTGCTGACTAACCAGGGCGGCCTGATCAATGCGCCGGGCCAGTTGCTGCTGAAAAACCTGAACGTGGTCATCAACAACCAAGGCGGTGAAATATCCAGTGCCAACGGTTTTACACTGGCAGCCAACTCGCTGGATAACACGGACGGCTCGCTGCTCAGCGACAACGCTCTCGTTGTGCGCATCGATCAGTTGCTGACCAACCTGCGCGGCAAGATTTCCGCCAATGGCCTCAATCTGAGTGCTGCAACGCTGGACAACCGCAGCGCGGAAATTTCTAGTCTGAGCACCCTGACTGCCAACATCGGCCAGTTCGACAACAGCGCGAAAGGGCGTCTGCTGGCCAACGGCAAAATGCTGCTGACAGCCGATAACCTGAATAACCAGAACGGCGTGGTTTCCGGACAGCAGGGCGTTCAGCTGAATCTGGGACAGCTGAACAACTCCGGCGCTGGCAGCGTTTATGCAAAAAACACACTGGGTTTGACTCTCACCGGGGCATCGAATAACGATCAGGGCGTGCTGCGCAGTGACGGCACGCTGGACCTGAAAGCAGCTTCTCTGGCCAACACCGGCGGTCGAGTCACCAGCGCCGGTGCTGCCACGTTGAAAGTTGATGCTGCCGTCGTCAACCAGGGCGGGCAGATCATCAGTGATGCAGGTCTGACGCTTTCCAGCGGCAGCCTGGATAACAGCCAGAGTGGTCGCATTGCGGGCAATGGTCTGGCACTCACCACCGGTACCTTCGATAACCATCAGGACGGTCGCCTGACCAGTACCGGCGCACTCCAACTGAATGCCGGGCTGGTCAACAACAGCGATGCCGGTCGCATTGCCAGCGCCATGGCACTCACCGCTGTGGTCACCGGCCTGAATCAGACCAACGACGGTCGTCTGTATGGCAACAGCGATGTCAGCCTCGACCTGAGCAACGGCGTACTGACTAACCAAGGCGGCCTGATCAACGCGCCGGGGCGGTTGCTGCTGAAAAACCTCACGGCGGTCAACAACCGGAACGGCGAAATTTCCAGTGCCAATGGCTTCACGCTGGCCGCGACCACGCTGGATAACACCGAAGGTTCGGTGATCAGCGACAAAGCCTTGATCGTGCGTGTCGCCCAGTTGCTGACCAACCTGCGCGGCCTGATTTCCGCCACCGGTGTCGAGCTGAGTGCCGCGACGCTGGACAACCGCAACGCGGAGCTCTCCAGCCTTGGAGAGCTGACCGCAACCGTCGGCCAGTTCGATAACAGCGGCAAGGGCCGTTTACTGGCCAATGGTGCGTTGCTGCTCAACGCCGACAGCCTGAACAACCAGAGCGCTGGTGCCGTTTCCGGCCAGCAGAGCGTGCAGTTGAACGTCGGGCAACTGATCAACACGGGCGGTGGCAGCGTCTACGCCAAAAACAGTCTGGGTCTGAAAGATACGGGCGTCCTAAGCAACGATCAAGGGACATTGCGCAGCGATGGCACGCTGGCGTTGAGCGCCGCTTCTCTGGGCAATACTGCCGGTAGTATCACCAGCTCCGGGGCCTCGTCCCTGACGGTCGATGGTTCGGTCGTGAACCGCGGCGGGCAGATTCTCGGCGATTCAACGCTGGTGCTCACCAGTGGCAGTCTCGACAACAGCCAGAACGGGCGTATCGCCGGCAAGGGCGTGAAGCTTGTCACCGGTGCCTTTGACAATCAGCAAGGCGGCCGCCTGACCAGTACCGGAACCCTCCAGCTCGATGCCGGGCTGGTCAATAACAGTGACGCCGGGCGTATCGCCAGCGCCATGGCCCTGACTGCCGTGGTCACCGGTCTGAATCAGACCAACGATGGCCGTCTGTACGGCAACAGTGACGTCAGTCTCGATTTAAGCAAAGGCGTGCTGAACAACGACGGCGGTCTGATTACCGCGCCGGGCCAGTTGCTGCTGAAAAATCTCAATGCAGTCAGCAACCGCAGCGGTGAAATTTCCAGCGCCAACGGCTTCACCCTGGCCGCTACGTCGCTGGACAACACCGCAGGCTCGGTGCTCAGCGACAAAGCGCTGATTGTGCGTGTTGATCAACTGCTGACCAACCTGCGTGGCCTGGTGTCCGGCAACGGTATCGATCTGGCGGCCAATGAGCTGAATAACAACAGCGGCAGCCTGAGCAGCGATGCCGACCTGCTGGTAAACGTCACTGGCCAGCTGTCGAGCCGCAGCGGCGAGCTGACCAGCGCCGGTAACACGATCCTGAATGCGCTGAGCCTCGATAATGCCGCTGGCCAGGTCATGGCTGACCGGTTCCTGAAACTGGTCATCACTGAAACCATCGACAATCAGGCCGGAACGCTGGGCGCAGGGCAGGGTATCGACATCGGTGCCGCGAGTCTGGACAACCGCCAGTCCGGTGCACTGGTCACAGATGGCCAACT
The DNA here is from genome assembly GCF_032587875.1 of Pseudomonas syringae group sp. 243L2. Lineage (NCBI taxonomy): Bacteria > Pseudomonadati > Pseudomonadota > Gammaproteobacteria > Pseudomonadales > Pseudomonadaceae > Pseudomonas > Pseudomonas syringae group sp. 243L2. Next base: position 514,265 of record NZ_JAWHPL010000021.1, on the reverse strand, counting down.
GACTCTGAAACTGACCGGCGCACTGGACAATCGCACGGGTGGCAGCCTGCAAGCCAAGGGCTTGATGGACCTGTCGAGCAAGACGCTGGACAACCGCGGCGGCCGTATTGCCGCGCAGAACCTGCTGATCGTGCATAGCGACAGCGTGGACAACCGTGGCGGTTCGATTCGTGCCGAGAAAGGCCTGCAGCTGTTCGTCGATGCCCTCGACAATAGCCAGACCGGCCTGAGCACCACGCAAAAAGGCCTGATCAACAGCAATGCCGGTCTTGAACTGGTTGGCACGCATCTGGATAACCAGAACGGTCTGCTCAACGCTGCTGGCCTGATGCAGTTGCAGGTCGACAGCGCTCTCAACGGCAGCGGTCGTATCGCCAGTCAGGCCGACATGGTCGCCAACATCGCCAATCTGACCCAGCAGGGTGGCGAACTGGTTGCGCAGGGCAATCTGACCCTGACCGGCAAAACCCTCGACAACCGGTCGGGCGGCCTGGTGGGCTCTACAAAAGCGCTGAAAATCGAGGTTGCCGACATCGACAACAAGGCCGGTGAGCTGTCCAGCCAGATCGGTGTGGACATCATTGGTCAAACGCTCGACAACAGCGACGGCGGCAAGGTCCTGGCCGGTACGGCGCTTGGGCTGACCGTGGCGCGCGTGATCAACCTGAATAAAGGCCTGTTGTTCGGTAACACCCTGCGTCTCGACGGTGCACGCCTTGATAACGCAGGCGGCACGCTGGCGAGCCAGAAGGACCTGAACATCAGTCTTTCTGGCGCGCTGGACAACACGGGCGGCCTGCTCAGCAGTGAGTCAGCCATGACGGTCAGCGCTGCTTCCCTGCAAAACGCTTCGGGCAGCCTCTCCAGTGCCGATGCCTTGAGCGTCACCACCACTGGGGCTTTGAACAACCAGGCGGGTTCTGTCACCACCGACGCAACGCTGACACTGACCAGCGCCAGCCTGAACAACAGTCAGGCGGGCAAACTGGCTGGCAAGGGCGCCACGCAGGTCACCACCGGCACCTTCGACAACAGCCAGGGCGGTCGCCTGACCAGCAGCGATACCCTGCAGTTGACTGCAGGCAAGGTCATTAACCAGAGCGCCGGACGTATTGCCAGTGCGCTGGCATTGACGGCCAGCGTGACCAGCCTCGACCAGCAGGGTGGTGAGCTGTTCAGCAACACCTCGCTGAGCCTCGACCTGAACAACGGCCAGTTGAACAATCAGGGCGGTTTGATCAACGCCCCCGGCGTGTTGCTGCTGAAGAATCTCAACGGCGTGGCCAACCAGAACGGCGAAATCTCCAGCGCAAAGGCCTTTACCCTGAACGCCAACAGTCTCGATAACAGTGGCGGCAAACTGCTCAGCAGTCAGGCCCTGACGCTGATCGTGAACAAGGCCCTGAGCAACATCAAAGGTACGATTTCCGCCGCCGCGTTGAACACTCGCAGCGACAGCCTGGACAACACCGAAGGCTTGATCAGCAGCCACGCAGCTCTGGACCTGACGGTCAATACCGCCCTGACCAACGTCAAGGGCACGCTGATTGGTGACGGCGATGTGAATTTGACCGCCGCAACAGCCAATAACCGTCTTGGGCAACTGGCGAGTAAGCGAAACCTCGATGCGCGGATCGGCACTCTTCAGCAACAGAACGGCCAGATGCTTGCTCAAGGCACATTGACCTTGCGCGGCGACGCGCTGGACAACCGTCAGAACGGTTTCATCGGCGCAACCCAAGCCCTCGATATCAATGTCACCGACATCGATAACCGCGGCGGTGAACTGTCCAGTCAGGACGCGATTATCTTGACCGGCCAGCAACTGAACAACAGCGACAGCGGTCAGGTGCTGGCACAGAAAGCCCTGACGCTGAACGTTGCGCAGATCACCAACCGAACCAACGGTCTGCTCTCCAGCCAAGGAGGCTTGACGCTGGTGGGCAGCACGCTGGACAACACCGGTGGCGCGCTAAGCGCCCTCAAGGCCCTCAGTATCGACCTGTCTGCAGCGCTCGATAACACTCAAGGCCTGATCAGTAACGAAGACGTCCTGACGGTGAAGGCCGCCAGCCTGACCAACACCGCAGGCAGCGTCTCCAGCGCTGGAAAACTGACCCTCGACAGCACCGGAGCAATCAGCAACCAGGGCGGCAAACTGTTGACCGATGGTGCGCTGGACCTGAAAAGTGCCAGTCTTGATAACAGCCAGAAAGGCAACATCAGCGGCAAAGGCCTTCTGACCCTCAAGACCGGGAATTTCGACAACAGCCACAACGGTCGCGTGAGCAGCAGTGATCGTCTGGACCTGACGACCGCACAACTGACCAACAGCGATGGCGGCAGCATCGGCAGCAGCCAGGCACTGACCGCCAGTGTCAGCCGCCTGAGTCAGCAGGGCGGTAGCCTGTTCAGCAACACCTCCTTGAGCCTGGACCTGAACAACGGCCAGCTCGACAACCAGGGCGGTTTGATCAACGCGCCAGGCGCATTGCTGCTGAAAAACGTCAACGAGGTTCTAAACCAGAACGGCGAAATCTCCAGCGCTCAGGCGTTCACCGTCAACGCTCAACAACTGGATAACAGCGGCGGCAAACTGCTCAGCAACCAATTGCTGACCCTGCGCATCGCCCGTGCGTTGACCAACCTCAAAGGCATGATCGCCGCAGCCGGTGTCGACGCCACCGCCAATACCCTCGATAACACGGGCGGTACGCTGACCAGCCGCAACAACCTGGACCTGACGGTTACCGGTCTGCTCACCAACCGTGACAAAGGACTGATCAACGCTGCTCAGGCGCTCAAGGTGGGCGCGGCCAGCCTCGATAACCAGAGCGGTCAGGTGCTGGGCGGCACCAGCCTGATCCTCAACGCCACATCGATCAACAACACCGCCAAAGGCCTGATCAACAGCACCGGCACCCTGAACCTGACGGCGGGCAGCCTGGATGCCGGCAACGGCGGCGAAGTGTCGGCCACGCGCGACATGACTCTGGTCCTCAATGCACTGTCGCTCAATGGCGGACGCGTGATGGGCGACGCCGGGTTGTCCATCGACATGCAAGGCAACGACCTCAACAACCTCGGCGGCTTGATCACGGCAGACGGTCCGCTGACCCTTAACCGCATTCGCGACCTGAATAACCAGTCTGGCGAGGTCTCCAGCGCGCAGAGTTTCAGGTTCGATGGCCGCACCCTCGATAACAGCAGCGGCAAGCTGATCAGCAGCAACGTGCTGACAGTCAACGCGACCAACCTGCTCAACCAGAACGGTCTGATATCCGGCTGGCAGGGCCTGAACGTTTCCGGCAATCGACTCGATAACCGTACCAACGGCACCTTGTCCAGCCGCAACGGCAACCTTGTTACAACCCTGACCGGTGAATTGCTCAACGGCGGCAACGGTGCGTTGGTCAGCCAGAACACACTGAGCGTAACCGCTGACAGCCTCGACAACAGCGGCGGCATCCTCTCCAGCGGAACCGGTCAGACCCTGACCGTGGCGGGCCTGCTGAACAACAGCCAGAACGGCCTGATCGACGGTGGTGCAGGGCTGACCATCAAAGCCAATGCCCTGAACAACGCGGCCGGTAACCTGACGGCCCAGCAGGGTTTCAGCTTCGAAGGCAGCAGCCTCGACAACAGCGCCGGTAACCTGAGCAGCAAGGCCGATATGACACTCGACCTGCTGGGCAGCCTGACCAACACCAGCGGCAAGCTGGCCAGCGGCGGTAACCTGCTGTTGCGGCGCAGCGCGGCGATCAACAACCAGGCCGGGCAACTGATCAGCCAGAGCCTGATGACCCTCAACACATCCGGGCAACTGGATAACCGCAACCGCGGCACCGTTGCTGCCAACAACACACTGAAAGTCGTCGCGGGTGGCAGTGTCCTCAACGATGCTGATGGCTTGATCTATAGCCAGAACGCCGATGCGCATTTGAATGCAGCGAGCCTCTCCAACGTTCTTGGCGCGGTCCAGAGCGTCGGCGCACTGGTTGTGGATGTCGCTGATACCGTCGACAACCAGAACGGCCGGATCATCGCGCAGAACGGCGACCTGAACCTGACCGGTGCCAACCTCTACAGTCAGGGCGGAGTGCTGTCCAGCCTGCAAGGTCTGTTCACCGCGAAACTGGCCGGCGTGCTGAAAAATGGCTATGACGCCAACCGCCAAGGCGGTGTCATTCAGGCGCAACGCCTCAACCTGACCGCGCTGGGCGGCTTCGACAACTACGGCGGGCGAGTCTCCGCACGCAGCGGCGAAGCGCTGATTACTACCCCCGGCTTCGACAACCGCAACGGCGGCCTGTACGCCAAAGGCCTGGTGCGGGTCAACGGTGGCAACTTCGACAACAGTGGCGACAACGACGGCCAGATCGCCGGTGGCCAGGTCGAGCTGAACCTGAGCGGCGCACTGAACAACCGCTTCGGCATCATCGAAAGCGACAGCACCCTGGCCGTGACCGCTGCCAGTCTGGACAACCAGACCGGACAACTGCGCGCGCTGGGCGGTGGCGGTGCCACAAACTTCCAGATCGGCAACCTGTTCGACAACCGCAACGGCACCCTGGAAAGCGCCAACAGCGACCTGATTCTCAACGCTGGCAACTTCCTCAATGGCGGCGGTTCGCTGCTGCATACGGGTAATGGCACGTTTGATATTTCTACGGCCAACGTCACCAATGCTGGCGGCAGCATTGTTACCCGCGGTGGTTTGACACTGAGTGCCGATAGCTGGACCAACAACAACGTCATTCAGGCCGGGCGTTTGACGGTGAATGTCGGCACCTTGAATCAGACGGCGGGCGGGCAATTGCTGGCGTCGAATTCGTTTAGTGGGAGTGGCGGTAACTGGACGAATGATGGGTTGATTGCGAGTGATGGCGGGGTAGACATACGTATTGGCGGGACGTTTACCGGTAGTGGTAGGACTTCTAGTGTCGGTGCATTGAATCTGACCGCTAATCAGCTGACTTTAGCTGGTGGTGGAAGTATCGCTGGTGGCTCGCGCGCAGATATTAGTATTGCAGGAAGTGGTAATAACTACAGTCGTATTACATCGGCTGGTGATCTGGTATTCAGTTCGGGTGCTATTAATAATTACGGTACGTTGGGGGCAGCTCAGGATCTTACATTGAATACATCCTCGCTACTAAATAGTCAGGGGCTGTTATTTAGTGGCGGTAACTTGCAAGTTAATGCTAGCACTTTTACTAACCAGAAAGGTGATGTGTATGGCTTGCGTAATGTGACTGTCAAAGGTTACGGCGTCGATAGTGCAAGCAAAGTTTCAAATATTTCAGGTTCTATGGAGAGCGGAAGCAGCTTCTCTATAACCGCATCTTCATTTGATAATCGCACAGAAGCTGCCGGCGGAGATCAGGGGTTCGCTGTAGGCAGAACCTTGGTGAAAGGACTGATCGCCGTACAGTGCCTAGATTGTCGAGGTGATCACTACTCAGTTAATTTTGTCTCTAAGGAATTTTTTGAGGGCGGCCAGGATAACGATAATAGTGCTTCCGCATTCTTGACGTCGGGCAGGGATTTTACTTTCAATGGTGGGGGGTTTTTAAATAGTAAAAGCACAATAAGTGCCGTCGGAAATATTGTTATAAATGCTAGTAATGTGAGCAATCTCGGGGCTGTGAGCGGCAGTATCGAGCGTACGCGTACGTATCTCGCTAGCGGAGTTACTGATGGGACTATAGCTCGATCTATGCCAAGCGTAGATGCCTACAATCGACGTAACAATCCTGACTATCCCAATGTTTATTATGTTGGTAAGGATGGAGATCTGAGGTTGGGGGTAATTGAAGAGTATGAGGTTCAGAGCGGAAGTGACACTATCTTCACCTATAATGAGTATATTGTTCGAGACTCTGTCACCAAAGCTGACGTCGAAAATACCATTATCCAGTATGATGGCGAAAAGCCTTTGCCTGCTTCAAGCTACGACCCCAAAAATCTGCTGACGCTACCAAGCGAAATCACCAAATACTCGTTGGTGAGTGACGTCGAAGTCGCCAAAGATGGCAGCGGTAACGGCGGACGCAGTGCAGTCATTCAAGCGGGCGGAAATGTATCCATTAATGCCAAGCAGGATCTGCAGAACAGTGTCATTCACCAAGACTATGCAGGCAGCGCAGGCACCAGCAAGGTTCAGGACACGCGTACCTCCGGCACTGGCGCCACAGTTATCAGGATCAATGCCCAGCTCCCCCCCGACCTGGCCCAACAACAAGTCAACCCACTAAGCCTGCCAGGTTTCAGTCTGCCCACCGGCCAGAACGGACTGTTCCGTCTGAGCGGCCAGACCGGCACCGCAGCCGCTGTCGCCCAACCCGTCGGCCTGCCACAAAGCTGGACCATGGGCGGCGCGGCCGTATCCGTCGCGCAACGCGAGCATACCGTTTCCGATGCGCAGGCAAGCACCATCCAGATCGGCTCGGTAGGCCAGATATCCAACGCCACCCGCCAGCTTGCTTCGGTGATACGACAAGGTGCTGGCGTGAGTGCCAATGCATCCTCCTTCGACGCCAGCGCGCCAGGTGCCGCGCCCATAGGCGGATTTGTACTACCCGGTCATACCTCTGATTCCGTAGGTGTCACCAGTGTCGACAGCGTTACAGGCATTGCAACTGGCAATCAGGGTAACGGCGCTTTGCTGCCTGTTCAGAACGCTGGCTCTACATCTGGCATTCCGCTCATCACTGCCGTTTCTTCCGGCAGCTCGGCTGCTCAGAATGCCGGAATGGTGCAAGGCGCTCAGGTCAACAAGGCCGGTCAGGTTGTAAATGGGACTCAGGGTAACCCGCTCAGTGCGGTCAATCAGGCTCCAACAGGTGCCCAGTCAGGCGCGACTGACGCCGTTACCCAGGTTGTCGTAAATACTCAAGGCGGTCCGGTCATTTCTGCTGTTCGCGACCCTGTCGCTGCTCAGGTCAGCCCCGTCACCGCCGCTGTTTCAAGCACGGTGGTTACGCAGAATAGCCCTATTAGCGGCTCCAGTATTCAGCCCGCCATAGTGGCGCAAGCCAGCGCGATCACGCCGGTCGTGTCTGCCGCAGCACAAACCGTTACACGAGTGCAGGGCCTGCCCAGCAGCTCATTCGTTTCCAAACCGCAAAAATACCTGATCGAAACCAACCCGGTCCTCACCGAACTCAAGCAGTTCATGAGCTCGGATTACCTGCTCGCAGGTCTGGGCTACGACCCGGAAGTCAGCGCCAAGCGCTTGGGCGACGGCTTGTATGAACAACGCCTCGTTCAGCAGGCAGTCGTGGCCCGCACTGGTCAGGCCTTCATCGATGGGCAAACCTCCAACGAGGCGCAGTTCAAGTACCTGATGAACAACGCCATCGCCAGCAAGCAGCAACTGAACCTGGCTGTCGGCGTATCGCTGAGTTCACAACAGGTCGCAGCGCTGACCCACGACATCGTCTGGCTTGAAGAGCATGAAGTGAATGGCGAGAAAGTGCTGGTGCCGGTGCTGTATCTGGCACAGGCCGACAATCGCCTTGGTCCGACCGGGGCATTGATTGCGGGTAACGACGTCTCACTGATCGCCGGCCAGAACCTCGACAACGTCGGTACCTTGCACGCCGCCAACAACCTCTCGGCAGTCGCAGGCAACAACCTGATCAACACCGGCCTGATAGAAGCCGGCAACCGGCTCGATCTGCTCGCGGGCAATGATCTGATCAACACCGCTGGCGGCATCATCAAAGGTCGCGATGTTTCACTGACCGCGATCAACGGCGATGTGGTCAACGAACGCAGCGTCACCTCGATGGACAACAGTGCACGCGGTCAGCGCCACAACGAGTTCGCCGACAGCGCCGCGCGCATCGAAGCCGCCAACGACATGAGCATTTCGGCAGGCCGCGACGTCATCAACAAAGGCAGCGTGCTGGAAAGCGGTCGTGACATGACTATCCAGGCCGGACGCGACGTCACCATCGCCCCGACCGAAGTCACCAACAGCCTGTTCTCGGACAGCAAACACAACAGCAGCGACATCACCCAACTGGGCTCTACCGCCAGTTCCGGACGCGACCTGACCGTTCAGGCCGGACGCGACATCTCCCTCATCGCCAGCCAGATCGACGCCAAACGCGACATCGCCATGGCCGCGACCGAAAACCTCACCATCAGCTCTGCGGCGGACGAAGAACACTCCCTGTCCAAAAGCAAAAAACTGACCCGTCAGGAAGACCACGTCAGCCAAATCTCCTCCGATATTGATGCCGGGGGCAGCGTTGCCTTGCAGGCGGGCCAGAACCTCTCCGTGATCTCCAGCCGTATTACAGCGGGTAAAGAGGCGTACCTGGTTGCCGGTGAAAACCTCGACATCTTGGCTGCGCAGGACAGTAATTATTCGCTGTATGACAAAAAGAAGAAGGGGAGTTTTGGGGCGAAGAAAACCAAGCGTGACGAAATCACTGATGTGAAAAACATCGGCAGTGAAATTACCACTGGTGGTGATTTGCTGCTGTCGAGCGGAGGCGATCAGAAGTATCAGGCTGCGAAGCTGGAGAGCGGTAAGGACCTGACGATTCAAAGTGGTGGCGCGGTTACGTTTGAGGGCGTGAAGGACCTGCATCAGGAGAGTCACGAGAAGAGCAAAAGTGACCTTGCCTGGAATTCGAGTAAAGGTAAGGGCAACACCGACGAAACCTTGCGCCAGAGCGAGCTGGTGGCTAAAGGCGAGGTAGCGATCCGGGCTGTTGAAGGCTTGAAAATCGACATCAAACAGATCGACCAGCAAAGCGTCAGCCAGACCATTGATGCGATGGTAAAGGCAGACCCACAACTGGCGTGGCTTAAGGATGCTGAGCAGCGCGGTGATGTGGATTGGCGTCAGATCAAAGAGGTACATGATTCGTTCAAGTACAACAATTCAAGCCTCGGTCAGGGGGCAATGCTGGCGATCATTATCATCGTTACGGCGTTAACTGCTGGGGCTGGCACATTCGCTACAGCGGGTGCGGCAGCAGGCTCTGCTGCCAGCGGAGCGGCAACGGCTGCCAGTATTTCCACCACAACGGCTGCGGCAATTGGTACTGCTGCCAATACAGCCGTTGTTGCAGGTTTGACTTCCGCTACTTCTCAGGCAGTGATAAGCACAATTAATAACAAAGGCAATATTGGAGCCACATTCAAGGATGTCACCTCGTCCAGTTCGCTGAAGGGATATCTAACATCAGCCGCGATGGCTGGCATGATGCCTGGCTACGATCCCACTTCGCTCGGCTTCAACCTGCAAAGTGCGCAAGCAGTGTTGATGAAGTCCGCATCCGACGCGTTCGTAAACACTGTTATCAATGGCGGCAGTTACTCAGACAATCTTGGCAATGCGTTGGCTGGCCAAGCCAGCAATATTGGTATGGCCGTTGGATTTAAGTCTGTTGGAGGTTGGGCTCTCGGAAAATACGAAGACGGCAGTATTCAGAAAGTATTGGCGCACGCCTTGATGGGTGGCCTTGTGGCTGAGGCTACTGGTAGCGATTTCAAAACCGGCGCGATGGCCGCAGGCGCTAACGAAGCGTTGATCAACGTGATCAGCAACATGGTAGGCGGTGACAAGAACCTGGAGGTAATGGCGTCTCAGCTCACAGGTATCGTAGCCGCTGCTGCGGTGAATGGAGACGTAGCCAAAGGGGCCGAGGTAGCCAAATACGCGACAACATACAATCGGCAGCTGCACTATGAAGAACAGAAATGGCTGAATGAAAACGCGAAAAAATTTGCTCAGGATCTGGACATAACAGAGCAGGCAGCCATGGAGCGCCTTAGCCAACAAGCGCTGAAAAACACGGATATGTTGTGGCGCTCAGTGTTGAGTGATGGCGACGACCCTGCTGCTCAAGGATTTCTCGCGAAAGCAGGACAGACCTTTGTAAATAATCTGGGTACCGATCAGAAACTGTTTACCGCGGAAAATAATCAGCTGTTCAGGCCTGAAATGTTTGCTGATTCCGCCGATCCAGCTTTTTATAAACAGTTCGTCCAGAGCGGTATCAGTCGCGACCTGAGTGCGGGACTGGTCAAGGAGCTGAAAGATTCAGGAGTTGCGCTCAAGGACGGTGTCGTCGATCTCGCCAAGGTAGCGAAAGAAAACCCTTCAGCCATTTTTAACGGTATTTTTGAAGGTATAACCGGGCTGCCTAAAGGAGTTGTTGACAGCTTCAAGGAGAGTGGTCAGGCAATAGGTGAAGGCACTGCTGTAGCGTTGAATTCAGAGCTTTCCGGGAAGTTGAATGCTATCTACGGTCAAGATGTTGGCACTGCCCAGAAGACTTTGCTGGCCATCCGGATATTTGCAGCCGTTACCGGCGCCAAGGGTGTGGCAAGCACAGGGGATGCATTGGTCGAAAAGGCCATCGGCAAAAAGCTTGATAATGTGCTTGACCGATTAGAGCTTGGAGATGATATTGGTGCAAAAGGCCCGGGCCAGGTTACCCCTGATGTAATAAGCCCCCCCAAGCTCAGCTCGGTTGAAGACCTGTTTGGGCAGACATTTGAAAGTATCCCGCTGTCGCACCTTCCCAATTGGAAGACCGGTTCGCTTGTAAATGATGGGGTGTTGGGCGAGCAACTGGCCCTGCAAACCCTTAACGAGAAAACCGGCCTCAATTTCAAACCTCTGCAAAACAGTAGCAACCACGGCTGCGATGGCTGTGCGGTGGCAATCAATGGCGATACCATTACTGTGGTGGTTATGGATGCGAAGTCTTCGGTGAATGGCGTGAGTAAGGCCGGTACGCCGCATGGAGATCCGGCGACGAGGTTGAGAGGGTGGTTGGGTAATAGCTCAATTGCCGATTCGGACCCAGCGTTACGTGATGCTTTGCGAGCAGCGCTTCTTTCTGAAAACGTCAAAGTCCAAGGCGTGACCGTCAAAGTCGGTGTTCCTGCCCCCGGTAAAACAGGTGTAGCAGAATTTAAGGTGGAACCATGGTCCAAGAAATAATTCAGTGCGAGCGCTCGGGCGTAAACCCGAAATGGCCTTCTTACAAAAGTGTGCTGGGGCGCATAGCCAAGGGGCCACATGTCTCGGATGAATATGAGATAGCCGGTATTCGCGAGTACGTTACTCGCGAGGATGCTTCGCCGAAGCATTCAATGATGGTTCCAAACAGAAACAATGCAACAGATGCTCGTGCAGAATGGATGTCGGTGACAAGGGCTCACAAAGTACTTGCCACTGCAACGGTAAACCCTCGATGGCTTTCCGAATTGGCACACTGGATGCGTTACTACCAAGTAGGCATTTGGCAGTTGTTTTTTTGGGCGGGGCAGTTTGACGTTTTAGCTAAAGCCGTAGGTAATGACAGACGCCAACAAAACTACAGCATCCAAACCGCAGCCAACATGATGGCCGCCATGGCGATTCTGGGCTGGAAGGAAGCTGTCATCCACCAAGGCTATTTGACCCATGCGGCGCTCAACCGTGGTCATCAACTGGTCATCGAGTACGAAGAGCAACACCGCCGCGCCCAAGCCTTTATGCTGCGTGTGTTTGCCGATTGGGTGGGCGATGTCTCACATCAATGGCCTGCTTATGCTTACGACGAACCCATCTACGAAGCCTTGTTGGCCAAGTGGCGCACTCCCAGCCCCGACGACCTGATGCCCTGTCTGTTGGCCGCGTGTGACCGCCACACTTGGCAAACCGGCAAAGAGAGCCAGAAGAACTCTTACGACTTCAATCAGGACTGGCACTTGGAGCGCGTGCCGGTGGAAATTCTCTATATCCTGCGCCTGCGCCAGTGGGAAGGTTTAGCCAATCCGCAGAAGATTGATCATCCGCTGCTGGCCGCGCCCTTTGACCAATTGCCGCCCGAGCATCCAGTGCCTGAGTTGGATGAGTTGATGCAAGGTGTGCTAAAGCGCGCAAGGGAAGATTGGCCACAGTACGATGAAGTGCTGTCTTTGCCAGCATTGAAGAGTTGAATAGGTGCAAAAGGCATTGATAAATTTTTTGAAACCGGTCGCACGCCAAAAGCAAGTAAGTTAAAGGAGTACGCGGAGGCTCAAGGCTGGAAGCCTTTTCAGACCGATGGTGGCCCCCTCAAATACGTTGACGAGAATGGCATTCCTCGTGTGATGGCGGTTGCAGGAACCGAGTGCAACACGGTCGTTGAGTTTGCCCGACCGGCGCATTGATTGCGGGTAACGACGTCTCTCTGATTGCCGGCCAGAACCTCGACAACGTCGGTACCTTGCACGCCGCCAACAACCTCTCGGCAGTCGCAGGCAACAACCTGATCAACGCCGGCCTGATAGAAGCCGGCAACCGGCTCGATCTGCTCGCGGGTAATGATCTGATCAACACCGCTGGCGGCATCATCAAAGGTCGCGATGTTTCACTGACCGCGATCAACGGCGACGTGATCAACGAACGCAGCATCACCTCGATTGACAACAGCGCGCGCGGTCAGCGCCACAACGAGTTCGCCGACAGTGCCGCGCGCATCGAAGCCGCCAATGACATGAGCATCTCGGCAGGCCGCGACGTCATCAACAAAGGCAGCGTGCTGGAAAGCGGTCGTGACATGAGCATCCAGGCCGGACGCGACGTCACCATCGCCCCGACCGAAGTCACCAACAGCCTGTTCTCGGACAGCAAACACAACAGCAGCGACATCACCCAACTGGGCTCAACCGCCAGTTCAGGACGCGACCTGACCGTTCAGGCCGGACGCGACATCTCCATCATCGCCAGCCAGATCGACGCCAAACGCGACATCGCCATGGCCGCGACCGAAAACCTCACCATCAGCTCTGCGGCGGACGAAGAACACTCCCTGTCCAAAAGCAAAAAACTGACCCGTCAGGAAGACCACGTCAGCCAGGTTGCCGCCGATCTTGAAGCGGGAGGCAGCGTTGCCTTGCAGGCTGGCCAGAACCTCGCCGTGATTTCTAGCCGTATTACGGCCGGTAAAGAGGCGTATCTGGTAGCCGGTGAGAATCTGGATATTTTGGCTGCGCAGGACAGTGATTATTCGCTGTATGACAAAAAGAAGAAGGGGAGTTTTGGGGCGAAAAACTTCAAGCGCGATGAAGTGACCGACACGCGTAATATCAGCAGTGAAATCACTACAGGCGGTAACCTGACGCTGGCAAGTGGCGGCGACCAGCGTTATCAGGTTGCCAAACTGAACAGTGGCAATGACCTGTTGATCAACAGTGGCGGCGCAATCGATTTCGAGGGCGTGAAAGACCTCCACGACGAAAGCCACACCAAGAACAAAAGCAGTGCAGCGTGGTTCTCGACAAAAGGCAAAGGGGCAACCGACGAGACCTTTCGCCAGAGCGAACTGGTGGCCAAAGGCGAAGTTGCCATTCAGGCCGTCAACGGTCTGCGCATTGATGTGAAACAGGTCAATCAGCAAAGCGTAAGCCAGAGCATCGACGCAATGGTCAAGGCTGATCCGCAACTGGCCTGGATCAAGGATGCCGAGAAACGAGGTGACATCAACTGGCGTCAGGTCAAGGAAATCCACGAAAGCTTCAAGTACGACAACTCGGGCCTTGGGCCTGCTGCGCAGATTGTTGTCGCCATCCTGATGGCGGCGGTGATGGGCCCAGCAGGCTTTGGTTTAAGCGCTGGTATTGGCGGCGCTGTAGCAACCAGCGTTGCGACGACGGCGGTGACGAGCACGATCAACAACAAGGGTGATCTTGGCGCTGTTTTCAAAGACGTGACGTCTTCCAACGCCATCAAGGGATACGCCATGGCGGGCGTAATGGCAGGTTTCGTACCGACCATCAACCCGAAAAATCTGGGCTTGGACCTTGCGAGTGTTCAGACCGTTGCGACTAAGGTGATCACCGAATCTGTGATCAAGACCGCGATCATGGGCGGGAGTTTCAAGGATAACCTTGGCTCTTCCATCGTCAGTACGGGAATTGCTACGGGTGGCGCCATTGCCGCAGGCAAGATAGGTGATTTCACTCTGTTCGATGAGGGCAAACTCACCAAAGTCGGCATGCATGCCGTGCTTGGCGGGTTGATGTCCGAGGCAATGGGCGGCGATTTCCGAACGGGTGCCTTGGCCGCTGGCGCGAATGAAATGGTTGTCGATTATCTGGCGGAGAGGCTTCTGCCAAAAGGCGTTGACAGAGATTCTCAAGCCTATCAGGCAGGTGTCAGCAAGCTGATGACTGCCTCGCAGTTGATCGGTGCTCTGACTGCTGCCGCAACGGGCGGGGACGCATCGGCAGCAGCGGCGGTGACGGCTAATAGTACGCAATAGAACAATCTTGACCACCCTTCGGCCCAGCGGTTGCTCGATGAGCTGCAAGGCTGTCGGGCTTCGCAAGGTTGCTCAGAGCAGAACATCCGCTCAATCATTGCTGACTACGAGAAGCTATCGAGCGAACGCTCAATGGCCATCAATGCTTGCACAAGCCGATCCTGCGTCGAGGACATTCAGAGAAGCGCGGTCTCGCTCACAGAGCCTGTCGCCAAAGACTTGCTTAACTTCTTGAAGCACAGCGTTTCTTACGATATGGCTGGTTTGCTTACAGGCAATCCCGGGGCGGTTGCTGTTCCGTCACAAGGCGTGGATGGTTGGGGCGCGCTATTCGTTTCTGATAAGCAGATGGCTTACGCCAAAAACGTGAAGGAAGGATGGCTGACACCTGAGGAAACGGCCGGGCTTGATCAGTGGGTCAAAGACACGAGCTGGCTCGATGCTCAGAAGGGGAGATCAATAACAGATGTAAAAGAGCGTGCTACTCTGCTTACCGACCTGATGGCTGCTGGTGGGATAGCACTTCTTGGTCGAACTCCTGCGACCGTGGGTACAGTCGCTGTAAAAGGCACAGTTCCAGAAAATATGAGTCCCATTGGTGCTGCGCGAAGTGGTGCATTTAACGAAGCTAAGCGTCGATCAGGTATCCCGACAAGTCAGCAGCCTAGCAGTGTGCTACCCAACGTAGACAAGCGAGGTAATCCTCAGCCGGGAAAAATTTATGAATTTGAGGTGCCTGCGTCGGGTGGCGGCACTCGAACGGTAAGAATTCGCGACGATGAGGGAGGGCATGATTTCGGTGTAGGAAATCCACAAAATCGAGGCTCTCACTTTAATGATGAATCGGGGAACCATTATGACTACTGATGTCAGAGTCGCTAGTACGGTTAATGTTTTAAAGGAAAATGAAATAATCTATATCCCGTGCGCAGCCATCGCGGAGGGGGCGGTATTGTCGGCTGCAAGTTTTTCGATTTCACTAGAGGCACAAAAGCCACTAGGTCTTGTTCTAAGGTTTATCTATAAGTTGGTAGCCGAAAGATTTTCTCAGTATGATTTTTGGTTGTTCTTAGGTAATTCGGCAACACAGCCAGATACACGAGTGGTACGTCATAAGAAATTATGGGGGGCGTTGAGGTCGAGAGGGTTTGAGATACCTGATAGTAATGACGCGATTGAGACTATGGTTGAAGTTGGTGGAGGCGTGAAGTTTTTTGGCGTTATGTGTTTTTACGAGTCATCCATAGAAATAGTTGCGGATTTGATTGTGCATGAACGCTGTTCATACATTGCTGCATTGCCGAAAAGTTTTGATTTTCGGCGTGCTCTCGATATGAGATGGACTGGGGAGATATCTAAAGACTTTGATTGGCTCCGTTGTGTAAGTAAGGCAGGAGGTATTGTTTTTAAACGTGCCGGTGAGTTTGATGATACCGAGAGAGGATTTGTGGCGATCGCGCTACCGGAGGTTATTAAAGAACTATTGATCTAAATTGTTCGTTTTAAGCTGCGGATGAACGCACCATGTTCAGGGGGCAAACACTTACTGTGCCTCTGCCTGATACACGGCATTTGGACGCGCACATGCCAGGAGGTTTTAGATATAATCCGGGCGGTTCAGAGGCTGCTCTCCCGGCATACCCGTCGAAAAAAGGAGCTGAATAATGCATTCAGAACCGCTAGAGCATGAAAAGCAACAGTTAACTTTCTACGTGGCTCAGGATTTGGATCAGCACATTAGATCTAAGGTGCAGCAGTTTGTGAATGAGGTCGCCGCCTCAAGAATATGGAGCATTGCCCCCGCCAAACTTTATTTATCCAATAGATGAAGGGAGCGCAGAAGTAGTGGGTAGAATATTAGAGCTTTATTCAGCGCTGCAGCAAAATACACTCTCTATTAATATGGGCTCGAAAAATCTAGATGAGGTGGAAGAACTAATTCGTGCCGTAAAAAACTACCTGAAAAAAATATTTCCTTTGATTTTCAGTTAGTTACTACTTTTGTGAGCACCATTGATGATGGTGTTATTGATCGAGTCTTGCTGGAGGAGCTGCTTGTCCCGTGGCGAAATCATATCAAAGGCAAAAGTTGAGTTGGTCCAAAAGGCGTTCCCTCTACTGCTGAGTCAGGAGCGAGCAGCGCGGCCGAGAGGCGATTGGAACGACGCATGAAGGTACTGCGTTGTCTAAAATACCTAGCGGACTAAAAGAGCTTGGCTTTGAAGGGGGGCAGAGTATATGTCAGCTTTAAATGTCGACATTATTACCGATTCTATCCAGAGTGGCGCTTCAGTTGTAGCAAGTGTTAGGGCCGGTGCTGGTGCACATGCGATTGTTGTTGAGTCCGTTCAAAGTGGTCGGGCATTCATTAAAGACCCTTGGCCAGTTGGGGTGGGATCGTCTTACTCGGTGCCAATAGATAGCTTGAAATCAGTGTTGACTGGTAGTGGCGTGGTGATTCGACCATAAGATATTGTGAGGTTGAGAATGAAGTGTGATGCATTTGTATTGGGTCAGCATAAAGGTGCCGAATTTGGACCTTTGCGTATATTTGATAAGAATTTTGTGTGTATGCCCGGGAAAAAATACTCTGGTTATCTGGGGTTGAGTGTAGAAAGAGTGAAGATGGTTTCAATAGTTACTGAGTTGAAGCGTAAAGGGATTGAGGTCTTCAGCTCTCCTGTCAGATACAGAGATGTGAGTAATATTGAATTTGAAAAAGCTGCTGCTTTTGCCGTTGACTATGCAAGAGCTAAAGGTTTTGATGTCGTATTCGATTCTTCTCGGGCGGAGAAGTCACCGCCAGTATTTTGGGTTTTTAGTATTGTTGGTGGAGATGAGGGGAAGGTTGGTGGGGTAGTTATGATTGACAGGCTGGATGGTCATGTGTGGGGTGAGTTGGAGTATATTGAATACATGTATGATTATAATAATGTTTTGTAGTTTTCAAAGGCGAGAAATAGAGGGTGGGTCAGAACGGCTTGCTTGAATTTTTCGGATGTTGGATGTCCATTTTTTCTAGGTTTTGTACGAAAAGTCGGTTGGGTAGAATTGCCGCCATGATTGATTGAGAACTTTCTGCCAAAGCCCACTGGCGATATGGAAACGTGGTCATTACAACCTAAGTTTGCTACTCAAAAGTATATAGATGCGCCTGAGAGCTATTTGCGTGATATGGATTCCGAATTCAAAATACTCGAAACTTAACGCGCCGAGCTCGACCAAAAACAAGGAAGGCAAGCGCGATCCTGATATGCATCAGACGAAGAAAGGAAATCAATATTTCTTCGATATGAAAGCGCATATCGGCGTCGATGCCGAGTCGGGTTTAGCCCATAGCCTAGGGGGAACTGCGGCGAATGTAGCTGACGTGACTCAAGTCGGCTAATGTGGACATCAAGCTGCCGCTGGACATGGCGGTGACGGCGGAAGCTAAGACCGGGAAGCAGCGGGTGATTGAGTATTTCCTGCGTACGTTACAGCGGCATGCGCAGGAGAATTTGAGAGAGCGGTTGTGGAAAAACTTTGGTGGGAGGGTGATTTTTCACGTATATAGATGTGTTGCTTTTTACTATATTAGGAGCTGTTCATATATGTCTTTTTTTAACGGTTTCTTTACGCTGTTGTTATGTTTTCTTTTTGCAGGGTGTTCAGAAAAGGTGTTGATAGTCAAACCTATTGATGTTTCTTTGCCGAGTAAGTCTGCGGTCGCACAATTCAGGGTTGGCGAACGTGGTGGCTATAGGATCGCTCTTTTATTCGTCTGGAGCAAAAATAAATCTGAAGCGGCTCGACAAGGGAAAGTGTGGGGCGGAGATATGCATAACGGGAAAGGTGTTGCTATTCCTGTTCATTTGCGAATTCTGAAAAATGGGATCTTTTTTTTTGATGAGGTCGTCATAACTGAAGGTGTTAATTCCGGGCAGGCTTTTGAATATGAGGGTGATTATAAGTCTACACAGGTCAGAGATATAAAACACTTTGCTTTTTTGCCGGGCGAGTACACTGTTGAGGTGCTGACCCTTGAGCGGATTGATGCGTTTAGTGGTATCGAAAGTTATGTCGAGTTTTCTTATTATAATCGAAAAATTTAAGCTGGATTTCGCGGCGTTAGTGGGAGGGGTTTAAGGGGGGAGACGTATAACGTACGTATATGGATAAGGAGGTGGAGCGTCGATGAAGCATTTGAAAGTGTTTTTTATGAACGTGGGTGATGTATTGCTGAGAAGTATGAATCTATTGGGGTAGTGATTGAGTTCAACCTGAGAAGGTTGCCGTTCTACTCATTATGAACTGAAAGGTAACTGTAATAGTGTTTCTAGATAGTTATATCCTGTATGTAGCTAACAAGTAAAAATGCTCTATGCTTAGCAATAACCTCTCTTTTTAATCTTGCTGCTTCTTTCCAAACCAATCTCCCCATTCCGGACACCCCCGTCCCAAATCATCCGAACCCCTCTCCGTAATACCCACCCGCCAATATCTAAACTACCCCACGGCACCCGCTCGCTCTTCGGGCCTGAGGAAGTTATCAGCATTATCCTTATCGTTCTGCACGTCTGCCACTACTCATCGTCGATACGTAATGAAGACTTTTATTCGCGCGAACCGTATAAGGACATGACTTGAATGACAATGACTCCATTGGATGGATCAGTTTCCCTTGACGTTAATAACCTGTTCAGAAAACCGAAAGTCTGTTTTGACTGGGAGGACTTGCATTACTTCGTGATGTTTTCCGCCATTCGTTCCTTGAGCGGCGCTGCCAGGGTGCTGGGTGTGGAGCACGCTACTGTTTCGCGGCGTATCGCTTCGCTGGAAAAATCCCTGAATGTAAAGCTTGTCGACCGTCGCAAGCGGTTGTACGAGTTGACTGATGAAGGGCGGCGTCTGGCGGCTATCGGGCGGCAGATCGAGGCGCAGACCCAGGCCATTGGCCGTCTCGCTGTTGCCGCGCAGGTAGCGCAGGGTGTGGAAGTGACCATCAGCGCGCCGCCCTCGGTGGCGGTCGAGAAGTTGGTGCCGCAACTGGGGGCGTTTCGTGCCATGCACCCCGGCATTGTGCTGCGCTTGCTGGGGGATCATCAGTATTCGTCGTTATCCAGTTGCCAGTCTGACTTGTGCATACGGTTTTCCAGACCGGTTGAAAGTGGCATCGTCGCACGACGTATCGGCACCGCCTCATTTTCATTTTATTGCGCACGTTTTTATCTGGAGGAGCGGCACCCGGAGCACTATGAGTTTATTGCCTACGACAATGAACTGATGAGCGACAGTCAGAACGGTTGGCTCAGAAATATTGTCGGTGAACGCCCCTTCGTGCTGGAAGCCAAAACAGTAGAACTGCAAATTCGTGCCGCGGAAACCGGTGTGGGCATTGCCTTGCTTCCAAGTTTTGCGGTAGAGGCTAACTCTCGTCTGTGCCGGGTAGAGCTGTCGGCACCGCTGGAGGTTGATGTCTGGCTGGGCGTGCATGAAGACTTGCGCGCGGTGGCTTCCATTCAGGCCGCGATGAATTATGTAGAAAGCTGTTATCGCTAGTCGGGCCAGTGCCAGAAGTCGTTATTTCGGCAGACACATAAGGTGGCGGTGAAAAAATTCCCATCCCCTGATCAAATATCGACAATTTACAATGCGGTCGATTTTGACGAGGATCAATGTCGAGTTAAGAAGTTAATGATTCGAAACTCCGAGACGTTCAGGTGTCGGCTCGGCAATGTTTGCAGGTGCGGCGCTGTTGGATAACGACAAGAATAGAGGCAGTGGCAAGATCATCTCAAGCACCCTGTTTACACCCTAAGGACAGCCGGAGATTCTCATGGCCGACATAAAGATTCTCGACGTTACATTGCGTGACGGTGGTTATCGAAACAACTTCAACTTCACGGAAGACCAGGCTCGAGCTATTACTTCAGGCCTGGCGGATGCAGGCGTCGACCTCTGTGAAATTGGTTACTGCAAGGGATCATTTGCGCCGAAGGGCGAGCACGGGCTGACCAGTGATGTAGGCGCACGCTTTATTGAGAACATTGCGCAGGCCGCCGCTGGACGTATTGAGCTGGCGGTTATGGTTCACCCGAAAAACATCACGGTAGATGACTTCGCCATGCTCAAGGAGCAGGGTGTTTCGATGATTCGTGTCTGTCTGCGCCGCGATCAACTGGATGAAGGGCTGGCGACCTTGTCACTGGCCCGGGATCACGGCTTCAGTGTCAGCGCCAATGTAACGCATGTGACATCGCAGACGCCGGGAGCCGTGCTCGATACGGCCGCTCGTGCAGAAGGTGCCGGTGCGGACATCATCTGTTGCGCGGATTCCAACGGTCATATGCTGCCAGCCGATGTGCATCGGCTGTTCAGTCGCCTCGCAAGCCGGTTGCTGGTGCCACTGGGGTTTCACGCCCATAACAATCTGTCGCTGGCGCTGGCGAATGCATCGGCGGCTATCGAGGCCGGTGCTGAATACATCGACACGTCCATCTGCGGCATGGGTAAAGGGGCCGGGAATCTTCACTTGAGCATGCTGGTGGCTTATCTGGAGCGTATAGGCGTCAGCCACGGTTTTGACTTGGTCAAGGTGATCGAATTGTCCGCTGTCACAGCCAACTCGATACCGCATAACAATATGCCCAGCCCGCTGATGGATATCATTCTGGGCACTTACAACTTCCCCTACGATGTCAGTCAGCGGGTGGCAGACACCCTTGAACGGTTTCAACTGACCTCCGAGTACCGAGCGATCGAGGTCATGCATCAACAGGACAAAGTGGCGCGCCTTGCTCCGCGAGCGGCGTTGTCGAATATCTTCAGTGACCTGTCGCAAAGCGTAAAAGGAGTTGCGCTATGACCGGCCAAATATCCCGTAAGCGTATATGCATTCTGCCCGGCGACGGTATCGGCATTGAGGTCATGGAAGCGGCGCTTCCGGTGATTGCAGCGTTGCACCTGCCGTTTGATCTGATACCGGCGGATATCGGCTGGGAATGCTGGAAGCGCGAGGGTGAAACGGTTCCTGCCCAGACCTGGGAAGTCATGGCCAGCTGTGACGCAACGTTGCTGGGGGCAATAACCAGCAAGCCGCTGGCAGAGGCGGAAGCAGAGCTGCCCCTGGCACTCCAGGGCCAGAACCGCCGCTACGTCAGCCCGGTCATTCAGCTCAGGCAGAACCTGGACCTTTACGCCAATGTACGCCCGGTTACCGACATGACCGGTGAAGACAGATTTCGCTTTGTCGTGATCAGAGAAAACACCGAAGGTCTTTATGCGGGGCTGGACTTCGGGCATGTCCCGGATGCGCTGGTGCCCTTGCTTGAAGAGCGCGAAGCACTTGGCGCGCCGTGGCAGCGGGAAGGGCAGGAGGACGCGACCGTCACGTTGCGCCTGCAGACGCGCAGTGGTTTGACTCGTATTTTTGAATACGCATTCGATTACGCGCGCAAGAACACCTTCACCCGGGTCACGTTTGTCGACAAGCCGATGGTGCTGCGACACAGCAGTGCGTTTGCACGGGGTATCTTCGAAGAAATCGCACAGCGTTATCCGGACATAACCGGTGTTATCGAAAATGTCGATGCGGTTGCCTTGTGGATGGTGCAACGGCCCGAACGCTTCGGGGTGATTGTTGCCGAGAACATGTTCGGCGACATCCTTTCCGATCTGGGTGCTGGCGTAATGGGTGGCCTGGGTTTTGCGCCCAGCGGCAACTTTGGCAATTCAGGTGCTTACTTCGAACCTGTACATGGCAGTGCGCCTGCTCATGCAGGGTTGAACAAGGCCAACCCCAGCGCGATGTTCATGGCCATTGCACTGATGCTGGAACATCTGGGATACCCGGCCCAGGCGGCATGTATCACTCACGCCGTCAGCCTGGTTTCACAATCTGGCGTTCGCAGTTACGACCTTGGCGGTTCCCACACCACTGACCAGGTGGGCGAAGCGATTGTCCAGCAGTGCATCGAGTTGCAGGCCAGCTCTGTCGGGTACCGCACCGGGCAGGCCTCCGCTCAGGGAGAACGTCATGTCAGCGCATATTGAACCGGTGGCAATTACGCAAACCGTGCTGGACGCATGTGAACATCTGGATACCGCTTCGCTGTCTGATGCACTGGACAGTCTCGGGATCAATGGAGGGCTGCCGGGTATTGTTTCGCAAGTGCCGGGCACTCGTTGTGTCGGTGTTGCGTTCACCGTGCAGTACGAAGCGGTCGATGCGCCAACAACCTTCAAGGGGGCGGCCAACTACATCGATCAGGTGCCTTGCGGCGCGGTGATTGTCTCCTCCAACGCCGGGCGTCATGACTGCACGGTATGGGGCGATATCATGACCCACTTCGCCTTGGCCAACGGCATCAAAGGCACTGTTATCGATGGCGTGGCACGTGATATCGATACCGTTATCAGGTGCAACTATCCGTTGTTCAGTCGTGGCCGTTTCATGCAGTCAGCCAAGAACCGCGCACAACTCAAAGCGGTACAAGTGCCTGTGGTCATTGATGGGGTTACTGTCCGGCCCGGTGATCTTCTGGTCTGTGATGGCAGTGGTTGCGTGGTTATTCCACAGCAACTGGCCGCCGAGGTTGTACGCCGTGCTCAGGCGGTCGAGCAGACTGAGCGCAGCATTATCGAGGCCATATCCACGGGCTCGACACTGGAGAATGCCCGCAGCACCTATCGTTACGACCAGCCCTGGCTGACGGACGCTGAAAAAGTCAGCGTGGGAGAACGACCATGAATCAGGCTTCCCGATTGGCAGCACGCGCAAATGTACCTGAACCTCAAACTCGACTCAGCGCACTTGAGTCTCCCGACATCGATGTCGCTGCCTTCAAGAAAGCCATGCGCCGCCTGACGTCGACCGTCACCCTTGTGGCAACCGAACATGAGGGCACGCCTTACGGTATGGCAGCCACTGCCGTCAGTTCGGTATGCAGTGACCCGCCGTCCATTCTGGTGTGCATCAATCACAGCGCCAGCGTTTACCTGCCTTTGCTTGAGCGGGGAAAGTTCTCGGTCAATCTGTTGCAAACCGGGCAGGCTGAACTGGTCAGCGTGTTTGGCGGAGCAGTCAACGGGCCTGCGCGGTTTGAAAGCGGAGACTGGCAGCAGGACCAGGGGGTGCCTTATCTGCGTACCGCCCAGGCGACGCTTTTCTGTTCGGTAGCCCAACGAATGACCTGCGGCACTCACGAGATCATTATCGGGCTGGTCGAGAAAACGGCAGTGGCCGAGGTGATTTCACCGCTGCTCTGGCAAGACGGTAAACCGGCGGCTTCAACACCGCTTCTGGCTTAACTACGTGTTCTTATACTTCTTTTTATAAATGGAACTGATTATGAAAATGGAATTGTTCGACGCTCACTCCGTCACCGATGACAAGGCGGTGTATCTGATCAATGTTGTACAGGTCAATGAAGGTGCTCAGAACCTGGCTATCGAGATTCTCGAAGAAACGGTCAGTTATGTCGCACGTACTTACAGTGCGTTCAAATGGAGCCGATTGATGAAGAGCACGGACGGCAAGACCGTCATCAATCAGGCGCAATGGAGTGATCGCAGTCAGTTCGAGTCGCTGTTTACCGACGAAGAGTTTCTATCGCGATACTCCCGGTTAAAGGAAACCGGTACCTGGGAATACCACCTCTATAACGTGGCCGAGTACATCACCCCTGAAATTGCATTACAAAAAGCGGGTTGATCCATTAGCTGCAGACGAAGGCTGCTTAGACGTCGCCTTCGTCTGACATTCACTCGGATTTTCACAGGTATCAGGCGATGGCCACGATCAATACAGCACTGACTTCTCTTCTTGGAATTGAACATCCTCTGATTCTGGCACCGATGGGTGGGGCGTCCGGAGGGCGTCTGGCGGCCGCAGTTTCCCGGGCCGGTGGTCTGGGTTTGGTGGGTGCCAGTTACGGCGATCCGCAATGGATGGCGCGTGAACTGGAGATGATGCACGACGTGCAGCAACCATGGGGTGTGGGCCTGGTCATGTTTACCGTGGCGAGGCAGTTCGAATTGCTTCAGCTGGCTCTCGAGTACCGCCCCGCAGTGGTTGCGTTGTCGTTTGGCGATGTACGTCCTTTCGTCCGGCCCATTCAACAGGCCAACGCCAAAGTCATCGTTCAGGTGCATGACGTCGACCAGGCGCTAGAAGCGCTGGACGCCGGTGCCGATGCGCTGATCGTGCAAGGCGCCGAGGCGGGTGGTCACAGTTTGCGCCGAGCTTCATTGCCGCTGTTTCCGGCAGTTCGCGACGCGGTGGGTGACGATGTTGTGCTTATCGGTGCCGGCGGGATTGCCGATGGCCGTGGCATGGCTGCTGCGCTTGCGCTCGGCATGGATGGCGTGATGATGGGGACGCGCTTTCTGGCTTCGCAGGAAGCACTGCCTTCCGAACGGGTAAAACAGCGCCTGGTGCAGGCTGTCGCGAGCGATACGGTGCGAACCCGGATCTTCGATGAGGTGCGCGGCATCGACTGGCCGCAGGGCTACAGCGGACGAGTGATCGCCAATAAATTTTCCGACAGTTGGGTAGGTGAGGAGCAGGCGTTTGCTGCATCAGCCGATCAATTGCGTCTTGAATATGAAGCAGCACTGGCGGCCGATGATGTGAGTATCAGGGCGATCTGGGCCGGCGAGGTGGCGGACCTGATCAAGGAGGTGCTGCCCACACAGCTCATTATCGAGTCAACCCTGCGCGGCTATGCCGCCTGTGTTGAACGTCTGCGCACGACCCGCTGACCCGTCAGGATGGATCAACGACTGGACCCGCTCGAAACAGCGGGTCTTGTCATTTTTGCAGGAGCAAAAGTCATGAGTCATTGCATCACCTGCCAGACCTTCGGTGTCGGGCAATCAAGCGTATTCATTCTTTCACCGGTGATGCCGGTCTGGGACGCGGGTGGCTTCGCCAAACCGCTGATCGAGCATTTCACTGCGGCGGGTTATCAGGTCAGGGTTTTTGATTCCCTGTCCCTGCCGGTCAAGGCGGGCGAAGACTTTGACGGGTTTACCCAGCGCTGGGTCAGCGCGCTAGAGCCTTGGGGTGTGCCGGATGTACTCGTCGGCGTGGCCTTGGGAGGTGCGTTGGTACAGGCGTTGGCAGGCACTTCATTACTGCGTTCGACGCCTGCGTTGTTGCTGCTTTCTTCTCCCGCCAAAGCCGATGCGCTGCTGGATTCCAGGCTGGGACGTATGGCGGATCTGGCAGAACAAGGGCATGTCGAGCAAGCCAAACGCCTGCTGGACGATCTGGTGTTGCCTGAAGGCCAAAAACACGAGCGTTCGTCCGGCGGCGAGAATGACGCAACGCTATCAACCCAGGGACAGCGTCTGACTCTGGGATTCCGGCTACTGAGCGGTCTGGATATCAGTGAGTGCCTGCTCGATTACAAAGGGCGTGTGCTGAGCGTGTTTGGCGGAAAGTCGCAACTGGTGGGTGCGGGTCATGTGCTGCGTACCAAAGGCCACAAACAACGCTCACTGTGTGTGCCGGATGGCGGGATGCGCCCACTGGCGGATGATCTGGATCGGGTGCTGGAGAGCATCGATACATTTCTGATCGCCAGAGCGGAGTGTGTGCAATGAGTCAGATCGAGGGGCCAGGCTTCATTGATGTGCATTATCACGCCAATCCTGACGCGTTCATTCGCCGTCATGGCGCGATAGAGGCGGGCCGGCGTTATGCTGCTGTGCAGGGACGGGTCGTATTGAAAAATCACTTGGGGTGCACGGCTGCCCAGGCATGGGAAGCACGCAATCAGGGTTTTCCGGTCAGCGGTTCTGTGGTTCTGAACGAGATCGCTGGCGGCATCGACTACCGTGTGGTCGAGCGCAGCCTCTGTTTGCGCGGCGATGAACCTGGACGTTTCATTGTTCACTTGCCAACCGTCACAGGCAGAACGCATACCAGCACGCTGGCCCGTAACCTGAGCCATCCGCTGTTGCGCGAAAAGCCCATCAAGCCTGCCAGAGTGACAGCGCAGAACGGACGCCTTACGGCGCAGACGCTGGATATTCTCAAAATGGCCCGTGACTATCCGCTGGTCATCTCGACAGGGCATGCCGACGCCGATGAAGTCAGGATGCTGATCGAGGAAGCACTGCGCATCGGTGTGCCAAGGCTGATGCTCAATCAGCCCGCCAACCCGTTGACCGGTCTGAAAGCAGCCGAGCTTGCGGTGATTGGCAGTGAGCCATCGGTCTACATCGAACAGACGGCGCTGACCTACTTGTTGGGCTATCAGGACCGACAGGATTTCACTAAGGTATTGAGTCATGTTCCCAATGTGGTCTACAGCTCAGACCTTGGGCAGACCAGTCAGGTCGATGTGCACGAGTGGCTGTCGATGAGCGGGCAGTGGTTCGACGCGTTCGGTTTGAGTTGCGAGCGTCGTGCCGAGATGACTCTTTTGAATCCACAACGCATGCTGGCCATTTAAATCGTTCGGGTAAAGCTCCCTGGCTAACTACGCCAGGGAGTCCTCATCATCAGGCTACTTCGGCAGCTACTTTCGGAGTGATTGCCTCGACAGTGATTGCTTCGCGCAGGCCCGCCTGTTCCATCAATGGCAATGTTTCTCTGACGAAATCCTTTATGCCTTCGTGGTAATCAAGCCATGTCAGTGCGATGCCATCGATCCCCCAGTCAGAATATTTCTTGAACAGTTCCACGATCTGTTCCGGAGTGCCTACCAGCGGCACGCCTGCAAACCCTGCCTTGAAATGAAAGCGAAAACGGACCGCATCTTCCGGAGTGAAAATACCGGTCTGAATGCCCAGCTCGCCGGTGATGATATCGCAGCCCTCATCGTCACCCAGCTGGTTGGCGTAATAATCCAGGTAGGCGTCCGCTTGTTCTTGCGTGTCCTTCTGCACCACGTAGCCGTAACACCATATCTTTATATCGCGGTCGAACTCCTGCTTCGCCAGGTCTTTATAGGATGCAATCTGCTGACGCACGGCGTCTTCACCGTCCAGGTGTTTGACGATCAGGAAAGCGGCATCACAGTGTTTGGCGCAAAACCGTTTGCCGCGCGGTGAACCGCCGGCATTGATCAGATAGGGGGTGTTGAGGGGGTGCGGCTGCGAGATAGCGTCGCAGATGTTGAAATATTCTCCTTTGAAGTCGAACGGTGTTTGCTGCTCCCAGGCATTTTTTGCGATGTGCAGCCACTCTTCCGCGTAGTCGTAGCGTTTGTCGTGTTCCATCATCTGGCCGTTGAACATGCGCATTTCCGCGCCGTACCAGCCGCACAGAATATTCAGCCCGAAGCGCCCGCTGCTGATGTGATCGATGGTCACCGCCTGCTTGGCTGCAAACAGCGGATGAACCGTGGGCAGGTGCGATGTGGTGAACACGGCAATCTGGTGGGTCAGGGCGGCAATACCGGCAGCCCAGGTGTAGGTTTCGAAACAGACACCGCCGGTGTTGTTGGTGCCGCCAAAACCTTTCCAGCGGCCTACCGGTATGAAGGCTTCAAACCCCGCATCGTCGGCCACCCGGGCGATTTCCAGATTACCTGCCCAATCGTCTCCGCGAAGGCGTTCCGGCGCATTGGTAACGGTGCAGCCGCCCTCGGTGTTAGTGGAGAAAACACCCAGCTGTATCTTGTTGCGGCTGCTGCGCATCGGGTTAGGTTTTATCGGATAAGCTTTTTCAGTGCGCATGATGACCTCCCAGGTCGGTTTTATGTCGTTCTTCCCTGCTAGATCCTTTGCCGACAGTGGCCGTGCAGGCGAAATACTTGCTCAGGCATGCTCACTGCGTCGGGTCGGGAAATACGGCAGCACATACTCTTCCAGCTCCTGTAAAACTTCCGTGGCCGGACGTCTCAGTGGTTTCAGGTTCAGCGCAACATGCGAAACGCCCTGTTCCCGTTGACGCTGCCATAGCTCGATGAGGGCGTTGCGCCCTGTACTGATGCCACGGCCGACTTTCATGGGCGCGTCCTTGTTGTCCTCCAGATCAAAGAACGTCGCATAACCGTAGGGCTTGAATCGTTTTTGCTCGTTGGCATCGCGCCAGTGATTGATCACGTCGGGCAGGGTGTTGAAGCCACTCTGATGCCATATCCAGGCGTCCATATGGTTGGCCAGCCATTTGATGTCCTGCTGACAGCGACCGATGGCGAGCATCGGCAACCGCCCGAAAAAAGGTTTTGGCAGTAGGTCCAGCGTGCCATTGAGTTTCCCGTAGTGGCGCGACGTGAAGGCCGGAAAAGAGTGCTCGGTTACGGCGTGCAGCATCTCGACCCCCTCTCTGAAGCGCTCTGCGCGTGTGTCGAAATTCTCGCCGAATGCAGGGTATTCGCCGGGCCGATCACCCGTTGACAACCCCAGCAGGAAGCGTCCCTCCAGCAATACATCAAGGCTGCAGGCCTGTTTGGCGACCATCAGCGGGTTGCGCAGCGTCAGTACGATACCGGCTGTACCGATGCAGATCTGCGTGGTCACCGCAGCAAGCAGTGCTGCATACACGAAAGGGTCGAATATCTGGCCAGCGTCACCAAAGCCTGGGTCGAGAAGCGGTACATCCCTCAGCCAGAGTGCTGCAAAACCGGCTTTGTCGGCCTGTTTTGCGAGGGCAATGTGATTTTTCATGGTCGGCGCTGCAGCGTCGGGATAGCCTTCCAGCGGCGCAATCAGGCCGAAGGTGAGATGGCCCGGTGCGAACACCTTTGCAAAGGCAGGATGCCGCTGTGTTCCGGTCATCTCATGTGGGCTCACTTGGCTTCTCCCGCTAGGTCAAGCGTGTCGGATGGATCGAGTGGCGGTTCGTCATGAGCGCGCACGCGACCTAGCAGGGCAAAGACTGCCACTGCCGTCAGCACGGTGGCGGCGCTGAGAATGAACAGCAGATTGCGGAACGCGGTGGCGTACTGTTGGTGCAGCAGTTCTGCCTGACCGGGCAGTAGGCTGATCGCATTCTGCAGATCGCCCAATGCGGCGCGGTTGGCAGCGTTCGTCACCACATCAGGCGCGACACCCGTCAGGGCATCGAACAGGCCCCACTGAATGAACGTGGCCAGCAGTGCGCCTGCGATCGCAATGGCTATGCCGTCGGCAGAAACGCGCACGGCATTGAAGATGCCGGTAGCCATACCGGCGCGTTCCTTTTCAACCACACTGATCGCCATGCCATCCATCAATCCCCAGGGCAGACCGATGCCGATGCCGATCAAGGCCATCGGCAGCAAGGCGGTTTTGATTGCTCCGCTGTCCAGCGCCAGCGCGAGCCACAGCAGGCCGACAGCCACCAGCAGCAGACCGATACCGGACAGCAGCCCGGAGGTAAAGCGACGTGCCAGTTGTGCGGCAAGCATCGGTACGATCAGCAGGGGCGCGGCCAGTGCGGTCATCATCTGTCCGGTTTCCAGCGCGCTGAGTCCGTCGATACCAATGAAGCGTGCTGGCAACATGATGATCAGCACGACAAAGAAAAATGCCGGACTGGCCGCAAGAATCTGCACGCCGACAAAGCGCGCGCTCTTGAATAACGACAGATCAAGCATGGGTCTGGCCACACGCCGTTCCACTGCAATGAATATCCAGAACAGCAACAGTGAACCGATAATGCCGCCCATGACCAGTGGATGGGTCCAGCCGTCTTCAGGGGCGAGCAGGATTGCGTAGGTGAACAGGGTCAGTGCCGCGGTAAAGCTGATCGCTCCTGGCCAGTCCATGCCGGTGGCATTGGGGTCTCTGGATTCTGTAGCGCTGAAAAGCACCAGAAAGAATCCCGCAACCCCAATAAGAGCCGTTGCGTGGAATGACCATTTCCAGCCAGCCGAGTCGACCAGCGAGCCCGCCGCGAGAGGGCCGAAGGCCAGGCCTATCCCGAACGTGGTGCCCAGCAGGCTGAACACTCGGGTGCGGTCCGCTCCATGGAAGGTCTGGGCCAGCGATGACATTGCGCCAGCGAACGCTGCTGCACCGCCCAGCCCCTGAATCAGGCGAAGTACATCAATCTGCACGACGGATGAGGCCATCGGAATGGCAAAGGTGGACAGCACGAATATCGCCAGTCCGATCAGCCATACGCGTTTTCTGCCGTAGATATCCGTCAGGCTTCCAGCGGCCATCATGGCGCTGCCGTAAGTCAGGATGTAAGCGTTGATGACCCACGTGAGCTCGACGGCTGATCCGCCCAGCGCCTTGTTTATCGAGGGCAGAACCACGGCAGGGCCAGTGAAGCACAACGGAATCAGGATGCCTGTCAGGCAGGCGGCAAACAATTGTCCCCAGCGTCTGGTAGCAGACGATGCTTGAACCTGGCTTGCTGAAGTCATGTGCAATTTCCCTGTGAAGCGTGCGCAGTTTTCGGTGCATTGCACGCGTTTATCCAAGGGCAGTTGCCCTGTCGGGAGATTAGGGGTTGCGTCTGCAAACAAAAACAGGCTTATGTTCCGAAGGTATAGGACAGGGCTGTCCTTAATAGGAGTGGGTATTGGAATCGCTCGGTAGCATTGCGGTGTTTGTTCTGGTCGCGGAAACACGGAGTTTTACCCAGGCTGGAAAGCGCCTGGGTATTTCATCGTCGGGGGTAGGCAAGAGTATCGGCCGTCTGGAAGAGGGCCTGGGTGTCAGGCTTTTTCATCGCAGTACGCGCAGTATTGCCATGACCCTGGAGGGCTCGATATTTCTGGAGCGCTGTCGCCGTATTCTGTCGGAGCTTGAAACGGCAGAAATGGAGTTGAGCAATGCCAGGGATCTGCCCAGAGGCAGATTGCGCATCAGCCTGCCCTTGGTCAGCGGCCTGGTCATGCCGGTTATCATCGAGTTCATGCGCACCTATCCCGATATCGAACTGGACATCGATTTTTCCGACCGCATGGTCGATATCATCGAGGAAGGCTTTGATATCGTCCTGCGCACGGGAGACCCCGGCGACTCGGGCCTGATGTCAAGGCGGATGGGGGGCTTTCAGTTGAAAATCGTCGGCGCTCCGGACTATTTTTCCCGGCGCGGGACACCTCAACATCCAGCAGACTTGAGTCGACACGCCTGTCTGTTGCACAAGTTTCCCTCTTCGGGCAAATTTGAACACTGGCCGCTACGTCGCGAGGCCGGTGCCGATGATCTCGATTTGCCCCAGGTGATGGTGTGCAACACGACGGAAATTCTTGTTGATGTTGCGCGGGCGGGGTTGGGAATTGCCTGCCTGCCAGACTTCATGATTTCATCGGCCATTCGCAGTGGCGAGTTGGTGCCAATACTGACCGACTACACGGTGCATACCGGAAGTTTCAGGTTGCTCTGGCCATCGAGCAAGCACCTTTCCCTGCGCCTGCGGGTATTCATTGATTTTATGCACGCCCATTTGTTTGCTCCTGCGTCTGTGTGACTGCGCGGACCGAGCATGTAGCACCTGACAAGGAGCATTGGCATGTACACGCTTTTTGGCACAGAGGGTTCGGGGTCCGCAGCCATCGAGATAGCGCTTTGGCGCTGCTCGGTTTCTTTTACCTTGTTCAGGGCCTGCGCGTGGGAGGAGGGGCCAGGCAAGGAAGCATTGCGGCGGGTCAATCCATTGCTGCAGGTGCCCACGCTGGTCCTGGCTGATGGCACGGTGCTCACCGAAAGCGCTGCAATTCTGATTCATCTGGGACTGGAGCATCCCGAATCCGGGTTGCTGCCCAGCAAGCCTGCCCTGCGCGCTCAAGCCCTTCGCGCGCTGATCTACATCGCCGCCAACTGCTACGCCCCGATCGGGATTATCGATTACCCGCAGCGCTGGCTGTCGGGCTGCGACGAAACGCAGGCTACGCTACTCGAAACCGGCACCCGTGCGCGGTTGCATGAAAACTGGGAGACATTTGCGGATCTGTTCGCTAATGCAGGCTTCTGGCGTTGTGATGATCCCGGTGCAGTTGAGATTCTGGCTTGCATCGTGACCAGATGGGGCGGTGCGCGCGAGCATCTGCATACCACCCGGCCTGATTTTCATGAGCTGCTGTTACAGGTCGACGCCCAGCCGGTGGTCAGCGCAGTGATAAGGCGTCATTGGGGCTTGAGACGTCTTGAGGCGTAGAAGCAGGCCCTTTTGAAGACGTGACGCCAGAATGGACTCAAACCATCGTCCCTCAGTCGCCTGTAAGAAATGCTCGCTAATTCAGCGGCCCCAGCACCTTTCGATAGCGCTCGTCGCCATTACGGGTATGCAGCGTGAGCACAATTTCCAGCCCGTCGGGATTGTCTTCCTTGTGGCTGTCGAGCGGTTGCCAGCCTCCGACAGTTCTCCAGACCCTTATTTTTGCCTCGACGACATGGTCGAGCACCGCTATTCCTTCATCAGGAGCGGGTAGGGGGTAGAGATTGCTGCTGTCTGCGGCCGCGCGATACAACGTGTTGTCCTTTAGCCACCAGCGGATTCGCTGTAGTCCTTCCCCGGCCGTGGCCGCACTGCGGATGACGTCGAGTCGCATACCGTTCCTTTCCGCACTGCGAATACTGATGGGTATCAACGTTTTTGCCTGCGGATCCGGTTCTTCGCCAGGCAGCGGTTTTTGCAGCTCGACGCTGGCACGCATGGCCACGTCGCGCTCCAGCTGGTTCAGCGCTCGCAGTACGGACTCGGTGCGCCCGGTGCTTTCGCGTAACTGGATATCGGTGCGAGTGATGCTCTCCAACCCACGCCAGGCAATCAGGCTGACGATGATCATCAGCAGGATAGCCACCATCACTTCCAGTAATGTGAAGCCGTTTTGCCTTGCATTCATGGAGGGCTGACCACCTGCAGTTGACCCAGCGCGCTACGCTGCAGGCTCAAGGATCGTTCACCGTCAGAGAGCTGGATGCGCAGCGGTGCGACGATCCATTCGGGACCTGACACCACTCGCTGCGCCGGGTCTACGCTGATGCGTATGGAGGGTGTTTCCCAGGCTCTGAAACGCAGCTGCGGGTCGTTCATGAAGCGGTCGTAGCCCAGGCCTTGCTCGGCACGTCGTGCGAAACCAAAGCCTTTGTCATCGACCAGCAAGGTGATTGGCCGACCGTCGACCCTGGCCTCGACCTGTGCAATGTGCAGCATGTGTGCGAGGCGTTCAGCATCCTTGCGCAGCAAAGCGGCAGGATCGGGTTTGATACTCATGCTCACCGTTGCGCTGACGATGCCGATGATGACCAGAACCACCATCAACTCGATCAGGGTAAAACCCCGTTGTGTGTCCATACTCATGATCGGTGGCTCCCTGATGACGTTTGCATACGGATCAAAGCGGGTGCCAGGCATTCTGATGCAGTGATGTAGACTGCCCCGGCAGACGAACAGGAGGTTCAGTCATGGCATTTTCGTTTCATCCATTATCAGCACCGCGCCTGGTGCAATCGGCGGCCTTGATTGCAGCGCTGGCGGGTATCGCGCTCTGGTCGTCGTTGCTGCTTGCGCCCGAGCCTGTGCGCGCACCGTTGCCGGAAAGCGCCGTTCCCGCTGCCAATGTCGGCAGTCCTGCCCGACAGTGGTTCGCCAACCAGCCACTTCAGGTCCGGATCAAGGTCACCGGTGTCATGACCGGGAGCAAAGGCGCGGTGGCGATTCTCACTGTCAACGATAGACCGGCGCGCAGCTATCTGGCGGGGGAGTTGCTTGCCAAGGATGTACGTCTGGTGGCTATCGAGAGTGACGCAGTGGTGATCGAGCAGGGTACCGAGCGTACACGATTCAAGGTCGCCAGCCTGGCAGGCCTGCCGGAGTTGCCCAGCCTGCTGCGTCGTTGAAACGCTCATGGAGACTCTTTCGGCTGGCGTCGGATGGCGACAATGGTATCGAGGCGGGCCAGTGGCGGCGCTTTA
The DNA here is from genome assembly GCF_032587875.1 of Pseudomonas syringae group sp. 243L2. NCBI lineage: Bacteria > Pseudomonadati > Pseudomonadota > Gammaproteobacteria > Pseudomonadales > Pseudomonadaceae > Pseudomonas > Pseudomonas syringae group sp. 243L2. The sequence continues at coordinate 480,207 of NZ_JAWHPL010000021.1, read as the reverse complement.
TTGTCCCGCTGTAATACTCGCAGACTGACCCGCATAAACATTCCGTCTGCACTGGCTTTGAGCGTCTGTTCACAGGTCAGCGAGAGCCAGCCCTGATCGCACTTGCGGGTTGTGAAACCAGGCCTGAGCCTTGTCATCATGCGTAATTCGGCCAGTTGGTTCTGCGCCTCCAGCAACGCAATGGCGCGGTCGCGCAACACACCGTTGTTAAAGGTCATTACCCCGCTCAGGCGCGCGGCAGCCGCCATTGCCACGGCGATGATCAACAGCGCCACCAACACTTCGATCAGCGTGAAGCCTTTCTCCTTGTGCAGTTGCAGCATGGGCGCCTCCTGGCAAATCCTCCTGCTCGATACAGGCAACAACGATAGCACCGGACCAGCATCAGATTGTTCATGAATGGCTCACCATAAGGGTTGAGCAGATTTATCGTGCCCCGTCGCGGCGGTGTCTACACTGCGGGACAGATGAGGATCATCAAGGATATGGATATGGATGTCGCACGCGTCAAGCCTCGGTCTGGAGGCCGTCGCGGCCAGGACGGTTTTACCCTGATCGAAATAATGGTGGTCGTGGTTATTCTCGGCATTCTGGCCGCTGTTGTGGTGCCCAGGGTTCTTGACCGTCCGGACCAGGCGCGGGCTGCTGCTGCCCGGCAGGATATCGCGGGGCTGATGCAGGCGCTCAAGCTCTATCGCCTCGACCACGGCACTTACCCCAATCAGGCTCAGAGCCTGAAAGCTCTGGTCGAGCGGCCGGCCAACATCAACAAAAACAACTGGCGCGCCTATGTCGAGCGGCTACCCAATGATCCGTGGGGACACCCCTATCATTATCTGAACCCCGGCGTTAACAGCGAGGTGGATCTTTTTTCTCTGGGTGCCGACGGTCAGCCCGATGGCGAGGGTGTCAATGCTGATATCGGCTCATGGCAGCTCTGAACATGGCGCTGAGCACTTACCCGGCAAGCGCAATCAGGCAAGGCGGCTCGGCAATTATCAGTACCCTGCTGACCGTCGCGATTGTCGCGGTCATCGCGGCCGGTATGCTGACCCGTCAGAGTGTCATGATTCGCACGGTAGAAGCCGAGCAGTCGCGTATCCAGAACAGCGCAGCGCTGATGGCCGGGCTGGACGCGAGCCGCATGCTGTTATGGGATTCACGTCGCAAGAGCCGGGCGATTCATCCTGGTCAGGCGTGGGCGCAGCCCTTCGGCCAGAGTCCATCCGATCGACCTGAAGAAGGTTTTCACGGACGACTGGAAGACCAGCAGGGCAAATTCAACCTGCGCAACCTGCTGCGCAATGGTCAGCTGGAAATCGGTCAACTGCGCAGTTTCGAACGCTTGTGTCAGATGATTTCCATCAGTGATGTTCTTTGCCAGAGCATCAGCCAGCGGGTGCTTGGCTCATACACACGTTTTTCGACTCCGGCAACTGGCCAGGTCAGCGGCATGTTCGCAAGCGGGCGAGAGACTTCTTCGGCGACGCGCAAGCCCATCCCGGCATCATTGGTGACACTGCGCAGCCTGGATGATCTGCAAGGGATGCAGGGTTTGAGCGATCAGGTATTGGAGCGGCTGAAACTTTACGTGTGCATTCTGCCCGCCAATACCTGGGTCAACAGCAATACAGCGAGTGCCGAGGTACTGGCAGCGGTGGTGCCCGGTTTGTCATTGCCCAGTGCGCAAACGGTGGTGGCCGAGCGCGACAGGGGACAGTGGTTTGCCTACCGTCTGGAAATCATCGCTCGCATGCAGGTGCCGACCCAGGCGGCTGACGGGCTTGAAATCGGAGTAGCAAGCGAGTGGTTTGTATTCCGTGGCAAGGCGCGCAGAGATGGACGTCAGGCCAGCATGGAGGCCTTGCTGTATGTGCGCGATGACAGCGTGCCTCATGTTATCTGGTCGCGGATCGGCGTATGAGCCGGTTGCGGATCGCCCTGCCTGCTCTGGAGCGTCTGAATCCGGAGACGCCACTGCTATTCGTCCGGCTGGACAGCCAGGGCAAGACTGTAGAAAGCGGCCTGAGCAATTTGCTGGAATTGAAGCAGGGCGGTGCACTGCAGCCGGTGGAAGCGTTTCTGCATCCACTGGACAGTCTGCTGGCCCGGATCGAAACGCCGCCGCTGACTGCGTCGCGGATCAGAAGCGCTGCGCTGTTAGCCGCTCAGGGACTGATACTGGGCGGCAGTGAGCTGATGCACATCGCCAGCAGCCCGCGCTATTCTGACGGGGCCGTTTATCTGGGCTGGTTGCCCGCAACTGCGCTGGAACGTCTGACCCAATTGTTGAGTCAGTCGCGTCTGTCGTTGCGCGGCCTTTACCCTGCGCCCTATGGCTTGCCTGTGCCTGCACCGGGTCAAGTCAGTGTCGTGCTGCGGGATGAGCACTGGCTGCTACGTCACAGTGCCGGGCAAGGTGGCGTGCATCCGCGGCTGACCGAGACCCCTGACGCGCGCCTGGCCAACGGCAGCGAGTTGCAACGGCTGGACGACGAGGGCACGGCAGGCCTGGAAACATCGGCTGTCCTGCTCCTGGGCGGGCCGTCACCCGGCTGGAGCCTGCATGCAGGAATAGGGGCGGCGAAAGTCAGGACATCGGGCTGGACCGCCGCATGGGTCTGCTGCGGCCTGGCTGTCGGGGTATGGGCGCTGGGCTTGAATCTGTACGCCGCTCGCGAGGCTGCCCGAGGACAGCAACTCAGGGCCGGTATGGTGCAGCGGGTCAGTCAGGCCTTTCCTCACTTGCCGGTCATTCTCAATCCTTTGCAACAGGCCCGACAGCAGGTGGCGGCACTCGAAAGCGGTTCAGCCACCGGCACCGACAGCGGATTCGAACAGCTGGTAAAAGGCGCCGCTGGAGCGCTGCCGTTCCTTGCAGGTAGCGTGCAGCGCCTGACCTATTCAGATGGCCGCCTGCAGCTGCAACTGTTGCCCGATAACGCCCAGCCTGCTGTTGACGATACGTTGCAGCGTTCGCTGGCGCAGGTGGGTCTGACAGCCAGTCGCGATCATCTCACCTGGACCCTGAGCCAGATGCCCGATCAAGCGGCCGATGCGTCCGCTTCTACGCCGGAGAGCGACGTTGAGTAGCCGAATGTGGCAGCCATACGTTGACCGCTGGCGGCGACTGAGTGGGCGTGTGCGTGTTGCCAGGGCAGGTCTGTCGATCAGGGAGACGCGTCTACTGTCGATAGGCGCTCTGGTGTTGTGCTGCCTGGTGACGTGGCTACTGATGGTTCAGCCTGTGCTGAAGAAAATCACGTATTGGCAGGCGCAAAATCCTGTGTTGAGCGCCCAGGCCGAGACGCTCGAAACGCTGCTCAAGCAGGTGAGCGTGCCGCAGCGCCGAACAGGCCCGCAGGATCTGCAGCCAGCATTGCAGCGCAGCCTTGAAGCCTTCGGGTTGTGGTCGTATTGCCAGCTTGAGCAAGACGGTGAAGGGGCTGAGCTCAGTTGGCAACTGGCGTTCGATCACGCGCCAGCCGACGCAGTGATCGGTTGGCTGCTGGAGCAGCCGCAATTGTTTTCGTTACACATCAAGGACGCCAGCCTGCAACGTGCAGGCGAAGACGCTCAGGACCTGACAGGTCATCTGTCCGGGGTTGTTCGCATGGATCAGGCGCCGAGCGCAAAGGAAGCTTAATGAAATGGTATGCCTTTACCTGCACGTTGCCCTGTCGCAGGGTCGCACCGTTTTTCCTGCTGGCGCTGAGCGCTTGCAGCACCACATCGCCCGCGCCGCCTGGGCTGGTAGAGAGCGAGCTGGGTCAACCGCTGGCCAGAACCTTACCCGTCCGCGATGCACATGATCGCCAGCGCGCGCAACCGGGCGTCGCGCCAGGACAGAAACACACGTTGTCGAACACCGCTCGCGGCCATACGCCAGCCCGCAGGACAGGGGCTGCGCACGGCGCGCTGGGTGATCAGCTCATACAACTGAATTTTGTCGAGGCCGATATTCAATCGGTCGTGCGGGCGTTGTCACGTTCCACAGGCCAGCAGTTTTTGCTGGACCCAAAAGTCACGGGCACGCTGACGCTGGTCAGCGAAGGGTCGGTGCCAGCCTCTCAGGCTTATGAAATGCTGATGGCAGCTTTGCGCATGCAGGGTTTCAGTGTGGTGGATGTCGGCGGCGTGGCTCACGTCGTGCCTGAAGCCGATGCCAGACTGCTTGGCGGTCCTGTTTACAGTGCCGACAAACCTTCCGGGAACGGCATGCTGACCCGTACGTTTCGCTTGCAGTACGAAAATGCGGTCAATCTGATTCCGGTGCTACGGCCTATCGTTTCGCCGAACAACCCGATCAACGCCTATCCCGGCAATAACACCATTGTCGTCACCGACTACGCCGATAACCTGGTGCGAGTGGCGCAGATCATCGACGGTATCGACACGCCCAGTGCCATCGATACTGACGTGGTGACCGTGCACAACGGTATCGCTGTAGACATCGCCAGTATGGTCAGCGAGTTGCTGGATACCCAGGGCGGCGACGCGACCCAGAAGATCAGTGTGATTGGCGACCCCCGCTCCAACGCCATCATTATCCGTGCTGGCAGCCCGGAGCGTACCGAGCTGGCGCGCAACCTGATCTACAAGCTGGACAACGCCCAGAGCAACCCGAGCAATCTGCATGTTGTGTACCTGCGCAATGCCCAGGCGGGAAAGCTGGCCCAGGCTTTGCGGGGCTTGCTGACCGGTGAAAGTGACAGCGGTGCCAGTGATACCACCCGGGCGATGCTCAGTGGCATGGGCAGCACCGGTAACAAGAACGACGTGCAAGGCAACAGCAGCGCAGGCCCTGTCTCCGGGACTGTAGCCGGAAGCGGTTATGGCCAGAGTAGCGCGTCGCCTTCGGTTGCCACTGCCGGTAGTCAGCAAGCCGAACAGAACACCGCGTTCAGTGCCGCAGGGGTGACCATTCAGGCTGATGCGACCACCAACACCCTGTTGATTTCCGCTCCGGAGCCGCTGTATCGCAATTTGCGTGAGGTCATCGATCAACTGGATCAGCGCCGTGCTCAGGTGGTGATCGAAAGCCTGATTGTCGAGGTCAGCGAGGACGATGCGAACCAGTTCGGCGTGCAGTGGCAGACCGGCAACCTGAATGGCAGCGGCGGCTTTGGCGGGGTGAACCTTGGCGGCAGCGGTTTGAATACCAGTGGCAGCACCAGTATCGACGTGCTTCCCCCAGGCTTGAATGTCGGCGTGGTGAGGGGCGCGGTGACCATTCCGGGCATTGGCGAAGTGCTGGATTTGAAGGTGCTCGCGCGCGCCCTGAAGAGCAAGGGTGGCAGTAATGTGCTGTCCACGCCGAACTTGCTGACGCTGGACAACGAGGCGGCCAGTATCTTCGTCGGCCAGACCATCCCGTTTGTCACCGGCAGTTATGTAACGGGCGGTGGCGGCACCAGCAACAATCCGTTCCAGACGGTTCAGCGCGAAGAAGTCGGCTTGAAACTGAATGTCAGGCCGCAGATTTCCGAAGGCGGTACGGTCAAGCTGGACATCTATCAGGAAGTCAGCAACGTCGATCAGCGCGCCTCGCTGGCGTCAGGCACCGTCACCAATAAGCGCGCCATCGATACCAGCATCCTGCTGGACGACGGGCAGATCATGGTGCTGGGCGGCCTGCTTCAGGACGGGTACAACCAGAGCGATGAAGCGGTGCCCTGGCTGTCGAGGATTCCGCTTCTCGGCGTACTGTTTCGAAACGAAGCGCGTTCGACCAGAAAAACCAATCTGATGGTCTTCCTGCGTCCCTACATCATTCGTGACAGCGGCACAGGGCGCAACATCACGTTGAACCGTTACGAATTCATGCGCCGCGCACAGGGTAATTTGCGTCCCGAGCGTAACTGGATGCTGCCGGACATGCAGGCGCCGCAGTTGCCTTCTGCGGCAAAGGCGATTCCTGACCTACAGCCTGCTGCCGGTCAGATGCCGCGGGCGGTCATTCGCGCAGTGCCTGTGCCATGAGTGCGCTGCCTTATGCCTGGGCCAGAGCGCAACGCATTCTCTTGCGTGAGACTGACGAGGGTGTGCTGCTGGTCGTCTGCGACGCTACTCCCGGCTGGGCAATCAATGAGGCCCGGCGGCAGTTCGGTCCGGCGCGTCTGGAACAGGTTGGCACGCATCAACTGGAGGGGCTTCTGGCCGCAGCCTACGCCGATACCGGCAGCGCGGCGGCGGTGGTGGGCGCTGCAGAAAACGACGCTGACCTGAACCGGCTCATGCAGGATATTCCGGAAATCACCGACCTGCTGGATGCTCAGGACGGTGCCCCGGTGATTCGCATGATCAATGCACTGCTGACCCAGGCGGCTCGCGACGAGGCCAGCGATATTCATATCGAACCCTACGAAAGCCATTCGGTGGTGCGCTATAGGGTCGATGGCAGCCTGCGCGATGTAGTATCGCCGCGCAAGGCGTTGCATGGCTCGCTGGTGTCACGCATCAAGATCATGGCCCAGCTGGATATCGCCGAAAAGCGCCTGCCTCAGGATGGTCGAATCGCCTTGCGCGTGGCCGGTCGGCCCATCGACATTCGCGTCTCGACCGTGCCTACCGGCCACGGTGAAAGGGTGGTAATGCGCCTGCTCGACAAACAGGCCGGTCGTCTGCGTCTCGAGACACTGGGCATGGCCCCTGATGTGCTGGCCAGACTCGACAACCTGATACGCCAACCCCATGGCATTGTGCTGGTCACAGGGCCCACCGGCAGTGGCAAGACCACCAGTCTTTATGCCGCGTTGGCACGGCTGGATGCCAGCACCAGCAATATCCTGACCGTGGAGGACCCGGTGGAATACGACCTGCCGGGTATCAGTCAGATTCAGGTCAACAGCAAAATCGACATGACTTTCGCCCTGGCGTTGCGCGCGATTCTGCGTCAGGACCCGGACATCATCATGATCGGTGAAATCCGTGATCTGGAAACCGCCCAGATCGCGGTGCAGGCATCACTGACCGGGCATTTGGTGCTGGCCACCTTGCACACCAATGACTCGGTATCGGCGATCAACAGGCTTGTCGACATGGGCGTCGAGCCCTTTCTCCTTGCGTCTTCTCTGCTTGGCGTGCTGGCGCAGCGCCTGGTACGCCGTCTGTGCCCACAGTGCAGACAACCCGACCCGACTGCGTCAGGCTGCTGGCGCCCGCAGGGGTGTGAGCGCTGTAGCGGCACCGGTTACAGCGGCCGCACCGGCATTCACGAGCTGTTCTGTATTGATGATGATGTGCGCAGTCTGATCCATCAAGGTGCCGATATGCAGGCACTGAGGGGGGCGGCGCGCAATGCCGGCATGGTCAGCATGCGCGAGGATGGGCAGCGCTGGGTTCGCGATGGCATCACAGCTCCGGAAGAAATCATTCGTGTGACACGGGACGCTTGATGAGCCGCTATCACTATGAAGCTGCCGATGCGCAGGGCAGGATCGAATCCGGCCATCTGGACGCTGACAGTCAGGACGCTGTGATGGCTGATCTGCGCCAGCGGGGGCTGACTGCATTGCAGGTAAAGATCGACAGCAAGACCAGCAGTCATGGGGCAGGGGGGCTGTTCAGTATGCGCCTTTCGGACGCTGACCTTGCCTCGGTGACCCGACAACTGGCAAGCCTGCTGAGTGCCGGGCTGCCGCTGGATGAAGCATTGTGGGCCACGGTCGAGCAGGCCGAACGCCAACACATTATTCAGACCCTGAGCGCGATACGCACCGATGTTCGCAGTGGCATGCGTCTGGCCGAAGCGCTGGCCGCCCGCCCCAGAGACTTTCCGGACATCTACCGGGCCTTGATCGGGGCGGGGGAGGAGTCCGGCGACCTGGCCCGGGTCATGGAGCGACTGGCCGATTACATAGAAGAGCGCAATGGCCTGAGAGGCAAGATTCTCACAGCGTTCATCTACCCCGGCGTAGTGGGGCTGGTCTCGATTGCCATCGTGATTTTTCTGCTGAGCTACGTAGTGCCCCAGATAGTCAGTGCGTTTTCTCAGGCGCGTCAGGACCTGCCCGGTTTGACACTGGCCATGCTGGCCGCGAGTGATTTCATCCGTGCCTGGGGCCTGGTGTGTCTGGGCGTATTGCTGGCGGCGTTGTGGGGCTGGCGAATTTGTCTGCGCAACCCGGCTACGCGCCTGAGATGGCACAGCCAGATCCTGCGCTTGCCCTTGATCGGTCGATTCGTACTGGGGCTGAACACCGCACGCTTTGCATCGACCCTGGCGATTCTCGGTGCTGCCGGTGTGCCCTTGCTGCGGGCGCTGGAAGCAGCGCGTCAGACCTTGTCCAACGATCGCCTCAGTCTGGCGGTGAGCGAAGCCACGTCCAGGGTCCGCGAAGGCGTCAACCTGGCGGTGGCACTGCGGATGGAAAAGGTCTTTCCGCCGCTGCTGATTCACCTGATTGCCAGCGGCGAAAAAACCGGGTCGTTACCGCCGATGCTTGATCGTGCTGCGCAGACCCTTTCCCGCGATATCGAGCGCCGCGCCCTAGGCATGACTGCGCTGCTCGAACCCTTGATGATCGTGATCATGGGCGGCGTAGTGCTGGTGATCGTTATGGCTGTGATGTTGCCGATCATCGAGATCAATCAACTGGTCAATTGAGGGGCGCGATCCTGATGAAGACTGACTCTTCGTCCGGCGATAACCTGCTCAATAAAAGACCCTCATCGAGAGGGTCTTTTATCGTCCTGTACAACCGGCGTATCAGATTTTGCCAGCGCCGGCCTTGGCCTTGACGTCGGCCGCAACCTTGTCAGCCGCCAGAGGGGTGTAGCTGTACGGTGGGGTCCAGCCAATACTGGTGCTCCAGGAACAGCTGATGACGCTGCCGTTTACCAGCGACCCGCTATCACGGTAGACACTGCCGCCATAGTCGGCCGCAACCTTGCTGCAACCACTGATGCCGCTGATATCGAGCACATTGCGCTCAGAGAAGATTTTCGAACCTTTACCGACGCCCTGGGCATACACAAACGGGTAGACCTTATGGCTGGTACTTCCAGTGTGGTAGTTGTTGTAAAGATGAACCTGACCAAACCGCACACGCGGCCCGCGAGAGGAAATATTCTCGAACAACGAGTTGTGAATGGTCACCTTCAGTTTGCCGTCATCGGTTGTTTTACTGTCACTTGAACCGATCAGGTTATTCTTTTCGTGATTCCGGAACACGGAATACGAGATGGTGACATAGTTGGCGCCGTTCTTGACGTCCAGTGCGCCATCATGGTGTTGTTTTGGACGACCATTGGCCGTGCCATTCTGATCATCGGTACGACGGCCGTCGGTAAACGTCACATGATCTATCCATACATTGCTGGCACCTTCGACCGTCAGACCGTCGTACTCCGAGTTCCAGTTGCCGGCGCTGCCATCTTCCGGGTCCCAGACCGGTTCCGGGTCCCAGGGGTTTTCAATGGTCAGGTTGCGAATGATGACGTCGTTTTCCTTGGCGTAGAAAAACCCTTCCCTTATCTCGGCACTGCTGGAGGTGCCGACAATCGTGGTTTTGCCGGGGATGTCCAGGCGGGCGCGCTGCTTCATATCAGAGGTTTTGGTGTACGGTTTGCCGTCGCTGACATCAATAACCCCTGTCACCTTGATGATCCGGCCGTTGCTGCCTGCAGACGCAGCCAGTGCGGCTTTCAGCTCGGCGGCGTTTTTCACCGTATAAATGTTATTCGCTGCTGCCCTCGAACCACCCTTGGTGCCCCCGTTTTGAGTAGCCCAACCGGTAGTGGCAACATCGGTGGCGATATCGGCGTGGGCAGACAGGCTGACAGACAATAGCGATACAAGAATGCCGCCCGTCAATGCGAGCGGCGTTAAACAATGAGGCTTCAACATATAATCTATTCCTTGATTAATGTGTGTACAACGTGCAGTTATTGCAACTGCGTATCCCACAGCCAACATCCTGTTGTCAAGGCAGTAGCGCAAACAGAATGTTTGCTGTTGATTGAATATAGTCGTGAATCGGAAAGCGCCATTGTTGTGTGTGTATTTTTTTGTAAAAGAGAACCTGTGCTGTTTATTTTTTACAGGCATCTAACGCGCAATAAGTACATTGCTATTGTCGCCATGATGGTAATGTAATTCATGAGGTGAATGCGTCTGCCGCGGCCTTGTTATTCATCTAATGAATAACAAGGCCGCGTCAGACGTCCGTGAAGTAGTGGGGCGCTTAATTCGTTGAATTGATCGGACCCAGTATTCTCAGATAGAGATGCACGGTCGTCCCGTTTTCAGGTGCTGTTTCGACGCGTGCGCCTCCGCCTGCGTTCACCGCAAACTCCTGCACCTGAACAAGGCCCAGGCCGGCACCTGGTTCGGAGCGTCTGGTGGTGAAGAAGGGTTCGAATATCTGTTCCTTGAGATCGGCGGCCATGCCTGGGCCATTATCAGCCACGCTGAGTACCAGGTAATCGCCTTCCGGCAATCGTGGGTCTTCCTTGACTGACTCCAGTCGAGTGGCGATATGTACCTTGCCAGACCCTGACATTGCATCACGGGCGTTGGCCAAGAGGTTCAATACGGCGGCGTGCAACTGCGCTTCGGCGCACAGGACGCCCCAGCCCTGTGCGCTAAGGTCGAACGACAGTTCCAGATTGTCGCCTGCCGAGCGCAATAACAGATCACGGGCGGCATCGATCCGTTCGCTGACATCGATGCAGATCAGTTCGGGGCCGTCCTGACGAACGCTATCGAGCAAACGGGTGACCAATTGTCGACCGTGATCCACAGCTCGCAGGCCGGTGTCACTGAGCGTCTCGACATCAGCTGGGCGGCGCGAGCGCATGCGGACAAGTTGCAGGCTGGCGCTCAGCGCCTGGAGCAGGTTGTTGAAGTCGTGGGCGATGCTCGCTGTGAGCATTCCCAATGACGACACTCGCTGTGACTCGCGCAGATTGCGTTCAACGGCCAGGCTTTGACTCTGTGCGCTTTCGAGTCCCAGGGCCAGTTCTGCGGCATGTTGGTCGCGTTGTTGTGTAAGCAGGCGATATTGCATCAAGGCTGCGGTCTGGCGGGCCAGTGCCAGCAGGGCCAGACGTTGTTGTTCGGTCAGAACACGCGGCCAGATATCGATTATACACACCGTGCCCAGCGCATGGCCCGTGTCGGTGCGAATCGGTGCGCCTGCATAAAACCGGATATAAGGAGGGCCCAGCACCAGCGGGCTCTCTCTGAAGCGGGGGTCGGTGGTTGCATCTTCTACGACCAGCACATCGGAAGGTTGCAGGATTGCGTGTGCGCAGAAGGCCAGATCGCGATGGGTTTCCTTGACGTCCAGGCCGATGCAGGCCTTGAACCACTGGCGTTCCCGGTCAACCAGCGAAACCAAGGCGATGGGCGCGTCGCACAGCGTGGTAGCGAGCAGCACAATGTCGTCGAAGTCCTGCTCGGGAGCGCTGTCCAGTATCCTGAGATGCTCAAGAGACAGGACTCGTTCTTCTTCGTTGGAAGGAAGTGGCGCAGGGTGGTGGGTCATGGGGCGCACCGCGATCAGATGAGATAAGCTCTTATGATGCCTATGATTTATACAGGGCAGCAAGGTACACAGCGTATAAATGCACGCGATCCGGCCGGGTGCGTCAGGCTTCAGTTCTGTGCCTGTCGCGAACGCTGAACCGTCCAGCGCGTCGACAGCCGTTACACGATAGCTCAACTGTACCGCCTTCGTTGCCGGTCTTGATCGGGTTCTCGCGTTTTGCCGTGAATGCTCATTGGCGGCTTGGGCAATGAACCCGGTCAGTTGGAATCGTGGGTTTAAAGAAGGTTTCATGTAGCGTTATTAGTAGGAGGCGTATAATAGCTATAAAAGTACATTCGTAATAAGAAGTCTACGGGTGTTGGCAATGCGTGTCCGGCATCCGTAAGTAGTTTGCTTGTAACTTATTGTGCCCATAGTGTGCCTGTTGTGTAATAAACTGCCTGGCGATTTTTGCGTGGGCAAAGATCGTTGGTTAATCACTAACGTGTGTATTCTTCAGGAGCATTGCTGATGCCCGGCCCAAATGATTCAAGTCCTGCCGAACTTTTGCCCGAAGGGTCTCCCGACGACAGAGTCACCAGCCTGTTGTGGGGGCCGTTCTGGTTAGGCGATTCAACCGGTACTCACCTCACTTACAGCTTTCATACTGCCAACTCCGTCTATGCCACTGACTACAGTCGCTCTCAGGAGCCCAGCGATGCCTATTCACTGACCGATGCCCAGGCAGCGGCGGCAAGAAGTGCGTTGGGTGCATGGAGTGCAGTGGCAGACATCAAATTCACCGAGGTTCAGGACACCCCGGACAATGTCGGAGACATTCGTTTTGGCGGCTTCAAGAGTCTGCAAAGTACTGAGTACGGCCAGGCTTACGCGCCAGGCACACTGGGCCGGTCCGGTGATGTCTGGATCGGGCCGAAAGTCAACGCGGCTGATCCTGCCAAAGGCACGGATGATTACCTGACGTTCATGCATGAAACGGGTCATGCATTGGGTTTGAAACATTCGTTTGAAGCCTCGCAATACAACGATGTTCTGCTCGATGCCAAGTTTGAAGATGCCCGTTACACCATCATGAGCTACACCAACAACTACAGTTTCAAACCCACCACGCCGATGTTGCTCGATGTGGCGGCCATGCAGTTCATATACGGTGCCAACACCAGCTATCACACCGGTAATGACGTCTACAAATGGGCACCCGATCAGTCGGTGTTCGAGACGATCTGGGACGCTGGTGGCAAGGATACGATTGATGCCAGCAATCAGGCTTCGTTTGTGAAGATCAACCTCAACGAGGGTGAGTTCAGCACCATCGGCAAGGCGTTCCTCGATTACAACCAGAATCCTGATGCCCCGACGCTGATGAACTCAGGGCTGGCGATTGCCTACGGTGCGCACATTGAAAACGCCATTGGCTCTGCTTTCAATGACACGCTGATCGGCAACAGCCTGGATAACGTGCTTGATGGTCGTGGCGGTCTGGACACCATGATTGGCGGTCTGGGCAACGACACCTACGTTATTGATCAGGCTGGTGAGCTCGCTTTGGTGCAAGAGAAGGCCAATGAGGGCATCGATACACTCAAGATCACCTATGACAACACATCGCCGGTTGCCACAGTGATCGACCTGAATGCCGAACCGCTGGCCAACTTTGAAAACGTCCACCTCAAAGGTGAGGGCGAGTTCACTTTGCTGGGCAATGATCGCAACAATACCCTGACCGGTAACGATGCGAACAATGTGCTGTTCGGCGGCGCGGGCAATGACAAGCTGGTTGGCGGTCTGGGCGCAGACATCATGACCGGTGGCAGCGGCGCTGACCGTTTTGTGTTCAATGACCTGGCAGAAATGGGCAAAGGCCACGCCAGCGACGTGATTACCGACTTCAACAGCCAGCAGGGCGACAAGCTGAGCTTCCTGAAGATGGATGCCAACGTGGACACCAAAGCCCTTGATGCTTTCAGCTTCATTGGCAGCGGCGAGTTCACCGGCGCGGGCCAGCTGCGTTTCGCCGACCACGTGCTGTCCGGCAACGTCAATGGTGATTTGCATGCAGACTTTGAAATCCAGCTGGTCGGTGTAACCGAGTTCCATGCTCACGATCTGGCGGTTTGATCGCTGACTTGAAATACCGGTTTCAATGACAGGACTGCGCCACGGACAGGCGCCGTTCTATCTGCTTGCCCATCGCCTCCTTCTTTCTCCTGCCTCTTCCCGCCGTTTTAACTGCGCACCGCAATTGGGCGACGCAGGGTTTTGAGCTTTTTTTGGCACCGTGACGGTGCTGTTACAAAATTTAAAACCACAAATTCAATATATCCAACAAAACCCACTTGACGCGCCAGGCCCTGCTGAATGTAATGCGCCGACAGTCGTCGGCACTGGGCATTGCGCAGAAGTATCTCACTGATGAAAGAGGTATCTACATTGATTGAGCCACAGCCATCGTCCATGCCTACCGTGATTGAAGCTGCCGCGCTTGTCCGCAAAGGCTGCATGACGCCGATACGCTTGACTGAGTTATGTCTGGCAACGATTGAAACCCACAATTCCACACTCAATGCGTTTGGTGACGTATACGCCGATGTCGCGCTCGAACAGGCCTGGACGATGACTGCCGAACTGCAGCGTGGTCAGGTAAGAGGTCCGCTGCACGGCATACCCTTTGGCATCAAGGACCTCTTTTCGACAGCGGGACTGCGCACCACGCGTGGCTCGTTGACTGCTCTGGACTCGGTGCCGGTCCAGGATGCGCCGATCATTCGCCGCCTCAAGAATGCTGGTGCGATCATTCTGGGCAAGACAGCGACGACCGAATTCGGCTGGACCGGCGCGAGTACGTCACGGGTGTTCGGCAACGGGCGTAACCCCTGGGACCCGGCACTGACCAGTGGTGGCTCCAGTTCCGGCTCGGCGATTGCGGTGGCGGCGCGCATGGTGCCGGCCGCACTGGGCTCCGATGGTGGCGGCTCGGTGCGCATACCTGGCTCGTTCTGTGGCGCGTTCGCCCTCAAAGGCACCCTGGGACGCATTCCGACCTGGCCCTGGTCGGCCACTGAAATGCTCAGTCATGCCGGGCCGATTACCCGAACCGTGCGTGATAGCGCGTTGCTGTTCGATATCCTGTCGGGGCCGGATCCGCTGGATCACCAGGCGCTGCCAGCCCCTGACGAGTCCTTTCTGGCACGGTGTGACCAACCGTTGAATCCGTTGCGTATCGGCTTCTGCCCGACGCTGTTTGACACACCGGTCGACGCGCAAATCGCCGCAGCGGTTGAAGCTGCTGTGGGTAATATCGCCAGGTCGCTGCCCGTCACGGTCACCACGCTCAAACCAGCCTGGCAGGACCCGCTGGCGACGTTCGAAACCCTGTGGGTTGCCGGGCGCGGTATTGCTTATGGCAAAGCGCTTGCGCAGCAACTGGACCAGCTTGACCCTGGCTTTGCCGATCTGATCAGGCGTTCTGCCCAGTACAGCCTGAGTGATTACTTGCAGGCACTCCAACAGCGCGCTGCGTTTGCCAATCAGGTCCATGCGCTGTTTGAAGATTACGATTTGCTGATCATGCCCACGTTGCCGATTCTGCCGTTTGCTGCCGACGACGTGGCACCGGCCGGTTATGCCGGGCAGGACGGCGCTGTGCCGTGGGCGCGCTGGACGCCATTTACTTACCCTTTCAACATTACCGGCAACCCGGCGGCCAACCTGCCCTGCGGGTGGAGTTCCGGCGGGCTGCCCATTGGTCTGCAAGTGGTCGGGCCACGCTTTGCCGACGCTCAGGTGCTGCAGTTCTGTGCCGCTGTGGAAGCCATCGCGCCATGGGATCAACACTTGCCACCGATTTTGGGGCAGTAGCCATGTCCCTCTTGCTTGCGGATCAACGGCCAACGGGCCCGGACACTGGAGTTCTTACTTTGCAACGGAATGCCACCCCCATGCTCAATCAGCCGCGCCTGGACGAAATCATGCGCCTGCTCGCCCAACAGCAGCGTGTCAAGGCGTCGGACCTTGCACAATTGCTGTTCGTGTCCGAAGAGACCATTCGCCGCGACTTCAAGTATCTGGAAGAAGAGGGCCGATTAAGGAGAATTCACGGTGGCGCGATTCTGCCCAGATCCAGCGAAGAACTGCCTTTGCAGGAACGCAGCAGGCTCAAGCCCCGCGCCAAGGCAGGTATTGCTGCCCGCGCTGCGCAATTGGTCAGCGAAGGCATGGCGATCTTCCTCGACACCGGTACTTCGACGCTGGCGCTGGCCCAGCAACTGACGCGGTTCAGCCAGTTGAAGATCATCACCAATTCGCTGGACATCGCCCAGTTGATATCGCACCAAAGCGACAATCAGGTGCTGGTTGCGCCCGGTGATGTGCGGCGTACCGACAACGCCTTGATCGGGCCGCACACGCTGGAGTTCGCCCGGCAGTTTCATTACGACATCGCCTTCATGGGTATCGGCGGCATTGATCTGGACCTGGGGCTGATGGATTACCAGGAGCCGGAAGCCATGCTGCGCAGGACGCTGGTCAGGCACTGCGCGCGCAGTGTTGTGCTGGCTGATGATGGCAAGTTCGGTCATCGCACCTTTATCAATACTCTTCCGTTCGCCGCGATCACCACCCTGGTCACCAATCGCGCGTTATCCGACGAGTTTGTGACACGCCTGGAGAAAGATCATGTCGACACCCTCTATCCCTGAATTGATCGAGCCAGGTGCAGCTGATCTAGCGGCATTTGAAGCGCTGTTTCAGCAAAGCTCGGCCATTGGTGCAACACCGGCGGGTGGCTTGCACCGGCTGGCGGCATCTGCTGAAGACGGTCGGGTGCGCGACCTGTTTCGGGACTGGCTGAAAGAGCACGGCTTTGAAGTGCGTGTCGATGCGATCGGCAACCTGTTCGGCCTCATGACGTTTGACCCCCAGGCGCCTTATCTGCTGTGCGGTTCACATCTGGACAGCCAGCCGAGCGCGGGTCGTTTCGACGGTGTGTACGGCGTGCTTGCCGGTGCCGTCGCGGTGTCCAGTCTGGCGCGACAACTGCGTGAACGCGGTGAAATACCTGCCTGCAATCTGGCCGTCGTCAACTGGACCAACGAGGAGGGCGCCCGCTTTCAGCCGAGCCTGATCGGCAGCGGTGTATTTACCGGGGCACTGGCCCTGGAAAATGCCTGGGAAAGCCGCGATGGCGATGGCATCCGTTTGAAGGATGCGCTGCAAGCCATAGGTTATCTGGGTAATGATCAGGTTGATTTGAACATTGCCGGATACGTCGAAATTCATGTCGAACAAGGCACTGGCCTGGAAAGCAGCCAGACGGCAATCGGCGTGGTCCGGGAAACCTGGGCCGCGTTGAAACGGCGGGTGCGTTTCGATGGCGAGCAGAATCATACCGGCCCTACGCCCATGGCCGCCCGCCGTGACGCATTGCTGGCTGCCGCACACACCATCACGGCGGTGCGCGACGAAGCCGGGCAACATGGCTTGCAGATGCACAGCTCGGTAGGACGTATCGAGGTGTACCCCAATTCACCCAATGTCGTGCCTTCCCGGGTCTCCCTGCTGATCGAGTACCGCTCCCGCGATGTCGGTCTGCTGAGCGCGGCAGGTGAACGCCTGGACGCAACGTTGCACACCATCGCCGACAGGACCATGACCGGGTTTGAGGTGGAAAGCAGCGTACTGCGCCCGCCCGCCAGGCTGCATGAAGGGTTTGCGGAACTGGCGCACGCAGTAGGCGGCGAGCTGGGCCTGTCGACCGCCGACAGCATGACGGTCGCTGGTCATGACGCGATCAGCATGAACCGCCATTACCCGGTGTGCCTGCTGTTCATCCCCAGCAGCAATGGCGTTTCCCATAACGAGGCCGAATACACCAGCGATCAGGACATGCGCAACGGTTTGCGCATGCTGACCGGTCTGTTGTACCGGGCTTGCACCTCATCCGCTTCGTTTCGTTGAGGACTGACCATGTCATATGCTGACGACCTGACCACACGCCTGCTCGGCGCATTGGCAAACTGCGGGCTGGATGCGAACGCGCACACCGAGGTCGTTACGCAGGGCGTGGCATCGCCCTCCAGGCTGTCGACCGAATGGACGGGTTTTCGAGTGGTCGGTGCACAGGGCGCTGTTTACGCCAAGGTGCTGCATGCCGATATGGCGCAACTGATTGATTTCGAAAAGGCGGCGCAGGCCAGTGAATGCGCAGGCCGTAGCGGCGCGGCACCGCGCTTGCTTGGCGCGGACACGGCCTGCGGTGTGCTGATTTTCGAGGATCTGGGTCTGGAATGGCGTGCTGCCCGGCTCGATGACCTGCTCGCGCCGGGCCGCCTTCAGGCGCTGTGGGCGCTGAAGCGGCTGGTGCATGTCGGGCCTGTGCCTGATGTTGTGCGCTCGCCGATGATGGATATCGAGCGCCTTCGCACACTGTGCGAACGTGACAACGTTGCACTACCGGCAGAACACCAATGGATTGACCGCTGCGTTGACATGGTCTGGCAGGCATTGCAGGCCCGCTCTGTGCAGGCGGTGCCGCTGCACGGTGACGGCGTTGCCAGCAATGTGATGGTTTCAAGCGAAGGCCGGTTGCGCCTGGTGGATTTCGACTACGGCGGCTGCATGGACCCCTGGTACGACGTTGCGATTACCCTCAACGAGCTTTATTCGTTTGAAAGCCAGTGGCGCGAAGGGATCAGCGCATGGGCGGGGCAGTGTCTGGAAGTCGACTATGCCGTCTGCCGCTTGTATGCGCTGATCAACGACTGGTACTGGACATTGTGGGGGCTTTGGGCAGGTACGACGTCCGTGCGGCCACTGGAGTTTTCCAAGGTCGGTCAATGGACGCTGCTGCGTTGCCGGCAGTGTGTTCAGGACCCGCGACTGGAAGGCTGGATGCGTCAGGTTCAGGAGGGTAGAGCATGAAAACGTTAGGGCAGTCTGTCAGTACCCAGGAACGACAACTGGAAGCAGCAGTGCGCAGTATCGACAGTTGGCAGGGGCGGCGCGTCGGCTACGAGCCGGTCAGCGGCGGTATCTCCAACACTAATTGGCGGGTTGAGGTCGAGGGGGCCGACACGGCGTACTTCTTCAAGGTGCCGGGCGCCGGCACAGAAATGTTCATTGACCGCCACACCGCCCACGAGGCCAGTGTGAAAGCGGCGCAAACCGGCTACGGTGCGCCGGTGTTTGCGTTCCTCGAATCTTTCGGTGTCGAAGTGTTCGAGTTCATGGAGGGCTGGCGGGCATCGTCCAATCATGACTTCCTGCAGCGCGACATACGCCACGGCGCTCTGCACGGGCTCAAGGCGTTCAACGATCAGCCGTTGCTGAAACAGACCAAGACCGTGTTCGACATGATTGCCGAGCACCAGAACCAGGTGGCAGAGCTCAAGGGCATCAAGCCTCAGGATGACGACTGGTTGTGCCTGCAATATCAGCGCGCAAAAGCTGCCCTGCAAGCTTCCGGAATTGATCTGGCACCGTGCATGAATGACACGCTGGCAGGCAACTTCATGCTCAACGCGGAGCGTCAGATTCGCCTGGTGGATTTCGAGTACGCCTCCAATAACGATCGCCATTACGAACTGGCGCTGTGGTTCGGCGAGATGTTTTTCAGTGACGAGATGGAACTGGCGCTGATCGAGGACTATTTCGGTCAGGTCAGCGCGCAAACCGTAGCGCGGATCAAGCTGAACAAGGCGTTGGCAGATATCAAATGGTCAACCTGGGCAATGGTCCAGCACGCCGTGTCGCAACTGGACTTCGACTTTTACAAGTACGGCACCTGGAAGCACATGCGCGCGCGCAGCATCATCAATGATTCGCAATGGGAAACCTGGTTGCGACAGGCATGACCCGTCCTCTCCAGGCATACCTGTAACAAGCACTCCAATAATAAAAAAGTAGCGGGTGACCGCGTGTTCCTTTTCCTGCTTGAGTTTTATCCGATCACTTATCCATAGCCAGATCCTGAAATTCAAGGAGCACTCCATGAGTAACGTTCCGCCTTCTGAAAATCCCGGCCGCCTGAAAAATCTGGTGTTTGGCCTGTACTTCTTCGCGCTGTTGATGATGGCGCTGTTTCCGCCGTTCTACCTCAAGGTCAGTGGCAGCACCGCGCTGGTGCTCGGTGTGCCACTGCCGATCTTCTACTGGATTCTGATCGCCGTGCTCATGGGGCTGGGCCTGTGGATGCTGTACGTGGTCGAGTCTCTGCTGGGTGAAATTCCACAAGAGGGGGACGGGCAATGATCAGCACGACTACAGTTTTAGACCTTTACATCACCTTCGGCCTGATCGGCGTGTTCCTGGCGGGCATGATTGCCGTGTTGTACGCGACCAATCGCAAGAGCGAGAGCTTTTCCGACTACGCGGTGGGCGGTCGCTCCTACGGTCCCTGGTTCATCGCCATGTGCTACACCAACTCGTGGTGGCCGGGTGCAACTTTTACTGCGTTCTTTGCACTGTCTGTCGGTGGCGCGCTGGGCTTTTACGGCATGGTCTATGCCACGCTTGGCGTGACCGCCATGTACCTGATGGCCAATCGTGCCTGGACCTGGGGCAAGCGTTTCAACCTGACCACCCAGCCGGACCTGCTGGGCATGCGCTTCAACAGCCCGGTGGTCAAACGCATTGCTTCGATCATTGGCATCATCTCGGTATTCCCTTGGGTGGTGATGGGCATTCAGGCCCTCGCGACGCTTTTTCAGTTCGCCAGCTTTGGCCGTTGGGGCGTGACCACTTGCCTGCTGGTAGGGGTGGTGGTGATCCTGATTCGGCAGTACTGGACGGTGAGCATGGGCATGCGCGGTCTGATCATGACCGACATGTATCAGGGGCTGATTGCCTACGTGCTGTGTGCCGCGCTGTGCATTTTCCTGCTGTTCGGTGCTCAGGCGTCGTTCGCCAACCTGTCGCAACTGCCCGCCAGCATGCTGGTGATCCCCGGTGGCGCAGGCAGCACTTACGGCCCGATGTACATGTTCAGCCTGATCTTTACCGGGGTGATCGGCTCAATGTGCTGGCCCATGAGCTTTCAGCGTATCTATACCGCCAGCGGTGTGCGTTCGGTGAAGAAGGGCACACTCCTGACCATCATGCTGGTGGGTGGCTTCTATGGCATTCTGATGCTGTTCGCCGCGGCAATCAGTCAGGACCCCAACGTGGCCGCGCATCCGCAGCATGGCTGGTTCCTGTCACTGTTCGATATCGGCGGGCCGTGGTTGCTGGGGCTGGCAATCATGATTGTCCTGGCGGCCAGCATCGGCCATGTCGACGGCTGCGTTCAGGTGTGCGGTACACAGTTTGCCAACGATCTGGCGACCTGGAGCAAGCCGCGCAGTGATCGCGAGAAGACTGTTCTCGCCAAGGTGGGCATGGTGGTTTTCATCGCGGCGGCGTCGCTGTTGGCGTACCTGACCTTCGATTACGCGCGCCTGCAACTGCTGGCACAGATTTCCTATCAGGGCATCATCCAGCTGGCCGTGCCGCTGTTCTTCGGGGTCTTCAGTCGTCGTGGCAACAAGCAAGGCGCGATTGCCGGCATGCTGGTCGGTATTGTGATCGCGATTGTGCTGACCACAATTTACCCCGATGACATTCCGGCACTGGGTTCGTTGACCAGCGGCATCATCGGCCTGATCTTCAATGCGGGCATTTTTGTCGCGTGCGCCATTGCGATCAAGCCAAGTGCGGAGGAGGTCAGACGCGTTGATGAGTTGTTCGCCATGGCAGCACCGGCGCGCCATGGCGTGCGGCCGATTGCTGCTATGGGCTAGTCGATAAAAGCCCTGAGCGGCGAGGCCAGGTAGCGGCGTTCTGGATAGTACAGATACGGCCAGGTGAGGCGCTGCCACCTGGGCTCAGGTATCGGTTCCAGTGCGCCGCTGTCCAGATGAGTACGTAGCCGGTTTTTGAACAGGAGGCGGCTGCTCAATCAGAGCCTGCCTTGCTCGCGCAGCACTGCGCCGATTCGCTCTATTTCCAGTTCGCCCTGATTAAGCGCGGCCTTACTGGTGTGCACCGAATAGTAGCCGGTGACCAGATCATGCGGATGCTTGACTGCCGACCCCAGCACGAAATGGGTATCGCCTTTCGCGACGAAGTCGATAGGGCGATCCGATTCCTCGAAAATAGCCAGTTCGCCAGCGCTGATCGGGCCGCCTGCGTCGAGGTGTCCGGCGTTGATCGCCAGCCAGGCGACGCTATGACCTGCGGGCGGCGTGTAGCGCCAGTGCTCGCCGTCTTTCAGTTTTACGGCCAGATAATTCATGCCCTGTGGTGCAGGTATGCTGCTTTGTGCTGCACCGTAACGCCCCAGCAGCACCTGTGCCGGGCCTTGCCGCGCAACCTGCGACGCCGCCAGATAAACGCTGTGTGCAGGGCCATTCTCTTGCGCTGCGGGCAGGGCTATCCATAGCTGAAAGCCTGTAATCGGCGCATCGCTTACCGGCTGGGCGTCATGCCATACGCCATTGCCCGCGCTCATCCATTCCACACCACCGTTGGGCAATATGCCTGATTTACCGGTGGTGTCTTCGTAGGCCATTTCGCCTTCGATCATATAGGTCAACGTTGCAATTCCTGAGTGTGGATGCATGCCGAAGCCTTTTTTTCCCGGCTCGGGTTTGAAGCCGAATTGATCAAGAAATACGAAAGGCTTCAATAATTGACCCAGATCGCCAGGGCTCATCAGGCGAGTGATAGGCCCTCGGCTTTTGCCGCTGGTGCGATGGGTGATGGCGCGTGGCTGAATGCTGACGATAGTGTTCATAGCGTTGTCCTCTAGGCCTTGATGCCTGAGCACAAAGAATAAGCCTCTGTGGATTACTTGATTAGTCGGTATAGTTGGTTTGGACTCATCCATAAATGGAAGGAATAAACCCCGTGGCGCTTGACCTCAACGATGTCGCCCTGTTTGTGCAGGTCGTGCGCAGCGGCAGCTTTGCGCAGGCGGCAAGGCATCTGGGCATGCCTTCCAATACGGTCAGCCGCAGGGTTCAGCAGTTGGAAATACAGCTGGGCACTCGATTGTTGCAGCGGTCGACACGCAAGCTGGTCCTCACCCAGGCAGGGGAGGACTTCCACGAACGCTGTGTGGGCGCTGTCGATGGTTTGATGGATGCCGCAGAGCAGCTTGTTTCAGGCCGTGAAGAGCCTGGCGGTCGGCTGCGCATCGCCGCAATGGCGGATTTCTTCGATTTCTTTTCGATGGAGTGGGTGGCTGATTTTCTTGCCGAATATCCTCGGGTTCAGCTGGAGTTCGTGCTCAGCGATGAGCGCGCCGACCTGATCGCTGACCGGCTGGACATCGCGCTTCGCGGCGGCCCCTTGCAGGATTCGGGCTACGTAGGGCGACAACTGATCGAAGAGGGGCATGACAGCATGGTTGCCAGCCCGGCGTATATCGCCGCTCACGGCATGCCTGATTCCCTGCAGAGCCTGCACGGGCATTACTGCGTCAGCACGGCGCATCCCGGCGGGAGCACTGTCTGGCGGTTGCTCGGGCCGGACGCGAAGATGCATGAGGTGCAGATGGCCAGCCGATTCAATGCCAACACCGCGCAGGCATTGCGTAAAGCGACCCTGGCAGGGCTTGGTATTGCGCTATTGCCCGCGACGCTCATCCGCTCGGATTTGCGCGATGGCAGACTGGTGCCGGTACTGACGCAGTACCAGCGCACCAGTCATGGTCTGCATGTGCTTTATCCCAGTCGGCAACATCTGCCGCCTGCGGTGTCGGCATTCATAGCGCTGGTCATGGAAAAACTCAGGGACAAGGCGTTTGCGGCGCAATGAGCCGCCTTGGCGGCACACTACATGCTCTGCGTCACTTCAACTTCGAGGTCATGTAGATCAGCCGAACGGTCGCAACCGTAATGGCTTCTGCGTCGTTCTTGATGTTTTCCAGCTGGTCGCTGTCGACGTTGCTTTCGCCTGCATTTGATTCAATCAAGCGGGTCACGTGGTACAGGTTCTGAGTCACGTCGTGCAGGTTGCCGTGCAGGCGAGCAACAACGCGGTTGAGAGGAGCGCAGGCCTGGCTATTCGAAATCGTGACGGCGGGTGAGCTGAGACCGGTCACCACGTAGGCCACATCCACGCCCGCATTCGAGACGCTGGAAAGGTAGTCTGCCCGAGGCGAGCGAACACCGTTTTCGTAATTGCCCTGAGCGTTGGTTTCCACGCCACCTATCGCGCCCAGTGCGCTTTGCGAAAGTTTGAGGCGCAGACGTTCCTTTTTCAGCCGTGCTCCGATCCCTGTCATCCGTTTGTCCTCGATAGACTGTCCGCCGCAAGCCCAAGGCTTGCTGCTACACATCAGGGTTAACAAGCGTTACTGGCATTGATCGATAAGGCCCTCCAACAGACCCGGAAAACTGAGTATCCGGATCAATCAGGTACTAACGTGCCAGACAGGCGGTAGAGTGTACGTAGGAATTAAACGAGGTGATACATTTTTGTACGGACTTGAACGCTTTTAAACGGCGGCTTTGAAAGGCTTACAGCAGCGATATTTCCTGAAACCGGGAGGTCTTTAACCGGACCTCCCGACCGACCTACAAACAACGAGAGGCAGGTTGCGCGGTCCAGCTGGCGGCAGTTGCGGCGATCTTGTCAGCTAACCGGGACACGGCTTTCTGATGGGCGATAATGAGATTTTCCATGCCTTCCCCGGCCTGTTCGCGAATCACGCTGCTGCAGGTCAGACTCTGCCGCTTGCTGCCGGCGGTAGCGCCTGCATCGCGAAGCCCGAGCGTCCAGACCACATCGATCAACGCATAATTGCCAGGCATCGACTCGAAGCGGCGTACATCTGTACGGACCGAAAGCACCGGTTGATCGCTGTTTTTCGGCAGACCGGCCATGTCGCGGCTGCCGAAATGACGTTCAAGTTGCGGCGTCAGCGCATCGTGAAACTCGTCGCCCAGTGGCGAGCCCCAGCGTTCGGTGTCCAGAATCGCGAGGCTGCCGTTGCCCTGACGAACCACCAGTGGCGGCTGGTCAACCTGAACCGGCATCAAGACCGGCAGCATCTCGAACTGGAACGGCATGGGTCTGGCCGCTACGCTGCTGGCCGCGCCCATGGGCGCAATCAGGGTGTAATAGTGGGTCTGCGTCGATGTGCAGGCACCCAGGCCCAGGGCTGCGGCAAGTACCGCCAGTTTCAGGCGCAAGGTCATTGTTTTGGCTCCAGATCAATGGCTCGGGATGAGGACGGGGCGTTGAACGAGCGTGGGGCTGCATCGCCCGTGCGACCGCGAATCAGCGATTCTGGATGGCGGCTGAGGAAGTCAGTCAGCACCCGTACCGAACGAGCGGTGCGCTGCACTTCATCCAGCGCCTGGCCCAATTGTTGACGTGCAGGCGAATCTTCAGCGAATGAATCGTTGGCGGTGCCCAGCGTTTTTTCAGCCTGCTGCAAGGTGCCACGCATCTGCGGCAGCACACTGCTGTTCACCTGTTTGAGAGTTTTCTGCAGCTCGCTGAGGCTGCCATTCAGATTCTTCGCCAAGTCGTCGATCGGCAGTTTGCTGAGCTTCTCGACGAACGCCTGCAATTGCTCCTGCAACTTGTCGAAGCTGCCCGGTACGGTCGGGATTTCCAGCGGACGGGCCTTGGCATTGAATGCCACTTTCGGTGCCTTGGGATCGAATTCCATGGCGATGTACAACTGGCCGGTCAACAGGTTGCCGTTGCGCACTTGAGCGCGAAGGCCGTTGGCGACGAACGCTCCCAGCACTCTGGCGGATTGTTCTTCTTCATCGCCCTTGCCGCCGAGCTCCTGCAGTTTCGACTCGGCCGCACCCAGGCGCTTGGGATAAATCACTGCACCCACGATACCGGGGAAGGTCTTGGTGGCAGGGTCGTAATCCAGATCGACCGACACCACCTTGCCGATATTGACGCCCAGAAAGTCTACCGCTGCGTTGACCGTCAACCCGCGAAGCGACTGATTGAAGCGCATGCGGATGTAACGCGGTTCGCCATCGGGCGGAGCCAGCGCGGTGGCCTGATCATCGAATATCTTGAATTCGGCGTTCTCGTCGGCGAGTTTCGAGTCCGGGCTCCAGTTGGGCTCGCGGAAGGCAATGCCGCCGGAGATGATCGAGGTCAGCGACTGGGTATTGACCTTCACCCCTGACGCGCCAACCGTGATGTCGACCCCGCTGGCATTCCAGAAACGGGTGTCGGTGGTGATGTACTGATCATTTGGTGCGTTGATGAAGATTTGAATATCGACCCCGCGACCATCCTTGGACAACTCGTAGCCAACCACCTGACCGACCTGAATGCGTCGATAGTAGATCGGTGAGCCAATGTCCAGAGAGCCGAGGTCGTCGGTATGCAGTTTGAAGCGCTTGCCTTTTTCACCGAAAGTGACCGGTGGCGGTGTTTCCAGGCCGGTAAAGCTGGTTTTGGTCTCCTCGGAGCTGCCCGCGTCGGCGCCAATGAAGGCGCCTGACAGCAACGTGTCGACGCCCGATACGCCGTGCGCGCCGATGCGCGGTCGCACCACCCAGAACTGGCTGTCGATTCTCGTGAACGGCGCGGCGCTGGTGTTCAGGTCGATGCTGGCCAGTACATGGGTACGGTCTTCACTAAGGGTGATATCGGTAACCATGCCGATGATCACGTTTTTGTATTTGACCTGGGTCTTGTTGGCCTCAAGGCCTTCTGCGGTCAGGAAGCTCACGGTGATTTTCGGGCCGATGTTCATCCAGTCATGCAAAGCCATGGATACACCAATGATCGCTGCAACGATCGGCACCAGCCAGATCAGCGAGACGCGCAGGCGACGACGTTTGACTTCAGGGCGTGGCACTGAAGCAGACGGGGGGAGGGTATTGTCAGACATCTTCAACCTCTGCGTCCCAGATAAGCCGGGGATCGAAACTCATGGCGGCGAACATCGTCATCACCACTACCAAGCCAAAAAACAGAATACCGATCCGCGGCTCGATGGTGCTGAGCTCGCGAAACTGAACCAGAGACGCCACAAGGGCCACAACCAGCACATCGAGCATCGACCAGTAGCCGATCAGCTCGATGAAACGGTAAAGACGTGCGCGCTCGCGCATCGCCCAGGTGCTGCGGCGCTGACACGTGATCAGCAGCATGCCCAGCACCAGAAATTTGATACAGGGCACCAGAACGCTGGCGACAAAGATCAGGATGGCAATGTCCCAGGAGCCGCTTTCAAAAAACTCCAGTACGCCGCTCATGATGGTGCTTTCACTGCGGTTGCCCAGCAGGTTGGTGTACATCACCGGCAGCACATTAGCCGGGATATAGAAGATCAGTGCGGCAATCAGATAAGCCCAGGTGCGGCTGATACTGTTGGGCTTGCGTCTGTGTACCGGTGAGTCGCAGCGCGGGCAGCGCGTAGCGTCCTCCTGGCAGGCGTAACCGCAGGTATGGCACAGGCAGAGCTTGTGTTCATGGGCGAAGGGAATGCCGTTCATTGCGGCGGCACTCCCAGTTCATCCCACAACCTGCGGATGTCCTTGTTGGCGATCAGCAGAATCAGCACCATCAGCATGGCCATGGCCCACAGCCCGACGCCCGGATGCACGTCGAGCATTCCGGACAGCTTGATGATCGCCACCAGAATACCGAGCATGCACACTTCGAGCATGCTCCACGGTCGCAGGTGTTCCAGGGCGCGCATGCAGGCCCTGAAGCCGGGCGCGATGATGCCTTTGTGCGCATGTACCAACACCCAGAACAGCAAGGCGATCTGCAAAAGCGGCGCAAAGATAATCGAAAGGCCGGCGACCAGCGCAATGATCGTGATTCGCCCTTGAGCAAGGGCTTCAACCGATTGCCAGAGCGTGACCTCGTTGGTCAGGCCCTTCATGCTGATGCTGATCACGGGAAACAGGTTGGCGAACACAAAAAGCATGGCCGCAGCGACGGTCAGTGCCAGTAACTGCTCAATGGTCATTCGGTGGCCGCGCCCGAGCAGTGCCTCGCAACGCAGGCAGAACGCTGCTTCACCGGGCTTCAGCGATTGCGCTTCGTACAGCGAGTCGCAATGCTCGCAAATGATCAGGCCAGGAGAGTGTTCAGTAGGATGCACAGTGCTCATCGACGCCATTGCTGCAGAGGTAAGGGGTGAGAACGCGAAGCACGAAAAGATACCTCGTTAATGGCAGTGTGAAGCGTTTTTTTTTGTACAGTCCATGCCAACGTATTGGTACACGTCATTGACCGCGATAGCGGTGGGTGGTTCACATGTCATAGCGCCATTATTCCATGCGGGAGCACATGCAGGAATAAGGGTGGAGAATATGTCAGCGACCGATGCCTTTTACAGTCATCTGCAAGGCACCGGTCGCCGTATTGTTTTCAAACAGGCCTGTCCTAGAGCTTGCCGGGCTTTACGCGTTGCTTGAGGAACCCTAGCAACTGGCGGGCGGACGCTGGCACGTTGTGTTCGTCAAACGTGAGGCAGATTTCTCTGGCCTCATCCTCAATAGTGATCTCGTACTGATTCAGATCCCGCGCCTGATCATTGAACGCACTGCTGGACTGATTCAGGCCGCTGTCACTGACCAGCCGCTGCAGTTGCTCGGCTTCTGGCTGCTCAAGGGTGGACGTATCGACTTCACAGCGTTTGACGGCACCCGCAAAACCGCCGGATTGCACTAGACAGACCTTCATTTCAAGCACCTTTGTGGTGGTCGCACTTCGGCTAAACCTTGACCCCGACTTCCTTCCAGGCCGCTTGTACGGCTTTTTTGGCTTTAGGGCCGAAGCGTGAATCCGAGGCGATTTTTATGCTGGCTCTGGCGCAGTCGACAAACTGACTGTCAGAGGCCAGCTCCAGCATCGTTTCATACCAGATTCTGCCCGCTACTTCCCAGGCATTTCCGCCCAACGCCTTGGCGACCAGCACGAACGCCCGATTGGGGATGCCCGAATTGATGTGTACGCCGCCGCGGTCCTTGGCGCCAGTGTACAGGTCGGCCATCGTTGCCGGTTGCGGATCATCGCCCAGGTCCGGATCGTTGGAATAGGCGGTGCCCGGTTTTTCCATGTCGCGAATGCCCCGTCGTGTAGGAGCGGGCACTAGCAATTCCTTGCCGACTACCCAGTCCGACTCGGCGGCGCTGGTGCCCTGTTTCCATTGACGCACCAGCATGCCGAAGACATCGGCGAAATGCTCATTGAGGGCTCCGGATTGTCCGCGGTAATCCAGATTCGAGGTGAAACTCTGCACACCGTGGGTCAGTTCATGGCCGATTACTTCCAGGCTGCCGGTGAAGCGCTTGAAGACCAGATCGTCGCCGTCGCCATACGCCATCTGGCTGCCATTCCAGTAGGCATTGCTCAGCGGTACGTGGTCGCCATTGAAGTCCACCTCGGCGACGTGCACCGTAGACACCAGCGACATGCCACTGTCGTCCAGCGAATTACGCTCGAACAGTTCTGCGTAGAAATCGTAGACATCGCCGGAACCGTCGTAGGCTTCATCGGTTGCCTTGTCACCAGTCGGGGCCTGGCCTTCCTTGCGAGCCACAGCGCCGGGAAGATCGTCGGTTCCCTTGGCATCGTGAATCACGCGGTGCTTTCGACCGTCAGGCGATTTGATCGCGTGCATGGAGGGCATGGTTCGGGCTGAAAGTCGTGATGCCAGGAACGCCGAGCTGCTCGTCAGGTTGGCAATGGCCCGGGCGCTTACCAGAGTCTTTGGGGACTGCGCCATACGCTCGAGCATATAAGGCGGAATGAAGCAATGCAGGGGGTTACGGTCGTCGCACATGATGAACTCCTGTTCTAATGCACCAACGGCGGCAAGCCATCGGTCAACATGGTCGCAGGCGTTTGACACTTCATGTTGCGTTTATATGCAAAGAAATATCTGATCACATGACCAGTGATCGCAAAAAATATAACTGATTGTTGCGAGAACAGCGCATGGCCAGTGCCCAAAGCCCTTTGGCCGGGCATGCGACACCTCGACACAGTCCATCAACGGGCGTTGCGGGAATGTTAGACTCGCGCCACTTCAGACGAGGAGCAGACCTACGTGCGCAAGACGGTAATGATGATAGTGGTGCTGGCTCTGGCCGGATGCGATGCAGGCAGCTCGAGTGCGCCCGCCAGGGAAAAAGCCCAGGATGCGGCGGTTACTGCTCCGGTCTCCACGCCACAGTGGTTCATTCAGATGAATTCGCGCGAAGCGGTGAGCGATACCAGTGCCTGGCTGCTGGAACGCAGTTATGCCCCGGTCATCGTGGACATCGACGGTAAGCAGCAATTGTTGATCGGACCTTATGAAAGCCAGGCCCAGGCCGAGGAACAGCGCGTGTTGTTGCAGGCCAAAGTGAGCAAATCCCACCGGTTTGCCGAGCCGTCGGTGGTACAGCACGCCCGCTTAAGGTAATTCATCAGACCTACACCATCGTTACAACAGCATCAAGCATTGCGGGCCCGTACCCAGGCCCGCGATGTTTCGCATCAGCGGCTATCGATCAACGACGACCCAGCAACAGGCCGACTACCAGGCCGAAGCCTGCAGAAATAGCCACGGTTTGCCACGGGTGACCACCGATGTAGGTTTCGGTCGCTTCAACGACTGGTTTGGTGCGGTCGCGCACGCTGGCCATCGAGTCCAGTGCCTGCTTCAGCTTGAGGCTCAGTTGTGCACGCAGCGTTTCTGCTTCTTCGCCGACCAGCGCAGCGCTTTCCTTGAGCAATTTGTCGGATTCTTCGATCAGTGCCTGCAGGTCACTGAATGCCTGATCCTTGATTTGATCGGCAGCTTGTTGAGCAGGGGTCTTACGAGCCATGGGTATCTTCCTTTCAAGTGATGGCAACAGTGACCAATGGAGTCTCGCGCATCCTGAAAAGTTGCAATTGCTTGAATGAGCCGACGCAAGACTCTGCAGGTAACGCCCCTTACGGGTGTAAGATGCAGCCGTTTTTAGCCGTAGGTGACTGTGATGAGTTTCAATCTGGCCAATCGGCCGCTCCCCGAACGTACCGCTCTTGAAGACGAGAAATCCCGTTTGTTCGACCTCTGGCAGAGCAATCTGGGCAAGGCCAAGAGTGAGGCTGCTCGCTTGATGGGCGAGCGCGCGAAGCGCAAGGGCAAGTGGTCCGAATGGGTACGTTCCGAACTGGACACGATGAGCCCGCCGGAATACGCCAACATGGTACGCAGTGAAGTGAATCGTCTGGTAGCGGCGAGCAAGTAGCCTGCGACAGCGGCCTTCGCATTTGGCGGTAATCGTTGCTCGTGCCAGCGTTGGCATGACGGTTACAAATTTCCATTCCTCATGCCCCTGCATGGGAATGCCTTGCATGCCGGGCTGATTCAGGCCTTTTGAGAACATTGATGGCCCAAGCCAGCGCAAGATTCACCCAGGGCAGCGTAGCGCGCCACATCGTCATCACCGCCAGTACCAGTGCCTTGAGCCTGTTTGCGATTTTTCTTGTCGACATACTCACGCTGGTCTATGTCTCGATGCTGCATGATCCTGTGCTTCTGGCTGCAGTCGGCATCGCCAAGGTGCTGATTTTTTTCAACAGCGCGCTGGTGACCGGTGTGATCATCGCTGCGACTTCGGTGTTGTCGGAGCGCATCGGCCATCGCGCGGTCAAGTCCATACCTCGACTGACCGGCAGCCTCATGCTGATGGTGGTCATGGTCGCCGGTCTGGCGTCTGCCGCACAGTTGGCGCTGGTGGTGCCGATTACCCACTGGCTTGGGGCCGAGGCGGCCACTTACGAGGCGGCGCGCAGTTTCATCTGGCTGACACTGCCTTTTACCGTGCTACAGGCCGTGATGCAGATGTCGGCGCAGATGCTCAGAACCACCGGTGATAACCGTCGGGCGCTGGCAGTGGTGCTCTCAGCGGCCGCCACGCTGGCGGTCGCAGACCCGCTGTTTATCTTTGTGCTGGACCTGGGGCTGAACGGCGCAGGCATCGCCTTTGCCATATCGGCAGCGGTGTCCGCGTCCATCGGGCTGTATTGGGTGCGCAGCCGCATAGGGATGGTTTTCACGCGCAATCTGAAACTGCTGCGCCTGCATGCCGTGCGTACCTTCAGGCTTGCGCTTCCTGCCATGGCGGCGAATCTGGCGACGCCGGTCGGTTTGGCTTATCTTGTCGCCTCGCTTTCGGCATTCGGCACCTCCGCCCTGGCCGCCATGGCGGTGCTGGATCGGGTCCTGCAGTTTTCGTATTGCGCCTTTTTTGCTTTGCCTGGCGCGCTGGCCCCGGTGCTTGGCCAGAATATTGGTGCGAACCGCGACGATCGCGTGCGCTCTGCGGTCATCTTTACTCGACGGCTGGTGGTCTGTTACGGGCTGGCAGTCTGGTTGATGCTGGTGCTGTGTGGCGGCATGATTGCCGATCTCTACCAGCTGGGAGCCGAGGCCCGCGCTGTGTTCATGGCCTTTTGCTTGTGGGGCGGCGGTCTCTGGGTTTTGATTGGTCTGGATTTCGTCGCCATCGCCGTATTCATGACCATGAACAAATCATGGTGGGTGGCGGTGTTTGCCTGGCTCAGGGCAACAGCGGGTACCGTGCCCTTCGTGTTCGCCGGCATTCACTGGTTTGGAAGCAGCGGTGCGTTGCCTGGCATGTTTACCGGTAATGCGATCATTGCGTTGATCTCCATCACCACGGCTTCACTGACAGCGAAGCGGTTTTTCACCAGCAGGACCCCGGTTTCCAGCATCGGGGTACATTGAATCAAGGCGTTATCAGGTTTTTATGGTTATCGAAGAATCAGGGAATGAATCCGAAGAAACAGCTGCGCCCAAGCGCCGTCGTGCGCCCAAGGGCGACATGCGCAGAAAGGCTTTGCTGGATGCCGCCACGGTTGTTTTCGCCAGGGACGGTTATTCGAGTGCATCAATGCGCGAGGTTGCATTGCTTGCCGGTATTACCACCGTCGGCTTGCTGCACCATTTCCCCAACAAGGAAGCCCTGCTCGCTGCGTTGCTGGAGCGCAGGGATCAGCGGGTTACGTCACGCTTCCAGGATCTGGTGACCGAACCGACGCTTGAAGGGTTTCTGAAATTTCTGAAACTGAGCATGAGCTTCAGTATCGAGAATGCTGACGAGTGTCAGGCGGCACTGCTGATGAATACCGAGAGCCTGTCGAAGTCGCACCCTGCGTGGACATGGCACCGCGAGCGATTCCAGCTGACCCATGAGCATGCACGCGGCCATTTGCACGCGTTGATAGAGGCGGGTGAGGTGCGTGCCGACATCAATGTCAAAGCCCTGGCCCAGGAAATCTTCTCGGTCATGGACGGTTTGCAGATTCAGTGGCTGAGAAGCCCGCAAGACGTGGATGTCATGGCGGCTTTCGATATCTACGTGCAGCGTCTGGGCAGGGACATCAAGGCTCATCCCTGAGCCTTGACGGGGTGCATCAGTAAGTCTGTGCCGCGCTGACCTGGACTGCCTTGCGCAGTGGCAGTGGCAGCGGGTTGCTGTCACGAGTGGTCAGTTTTTCCGGGTACAGGGTGATCAGCGTCCTGTTGAGGGTCAGGTTCTCCGAGTCTGCCCCCACAAGAATCTTGAACTTCCCGGCGTCCACGTCCCAGCTTGCCGTCTTGTCGACGTAGTAGGCCAGGGAGCGGGAGTCTATCGGTACGCTGACAGTCTTGCTCTCGCCGGGCTGAAGGTACACCTTGGTGAAGCCCTTGAGCTCTTTCTCCGGACGGTCCACCGCAGGTTTGACCGGCTGCACATATAGCTGTGCCACTTCGAAGCCTGCCTTGTCACCCGTATTGGTCACGGTGAATTTGACGTCGATTGTCGAGCCCGGCGTCAGCACGTTGGTCGACAGTTTCAGGTCGCTGTAGCTGAACGTGGTGTAGGACAGGCCGTAACCGAACGGGTAGAGCGGCTTGGCGTGTTTCTTGTCATAGCCGCGATAACCCATGTACAGGCCTTCGCTGTAGGTCATTTCGGTCAGCGGGTTGTTGCCGCGATAGGCCGCCGGGTCCGGATAGGAAGCATAGCTTGGGTTATCCTCGATTTTCTTGTCGATTGTGACCGGCAGCTTGCCCGACGGGTTGACCTTGCCATAGAGGATCTCGGCCAGCGCCTGACCGCCTTGCTGGCCCGGGAACCAGGCTTGCAGCGTAGCGCCCACCTTGTTTGCCCAAGGCTGCATGTTGGCCACGCCGCCGCCGTGCATGACGACGATGGTGTTGGGGTTGGCCTTGGCAACGAAGCTGATCAGCTCAGCCTGTTGATCGGGCAGATCGAAACCGTGGTCAGAGCCTTCGCCTTCGTTCTCGGACGTGTTCCCTGTAGCAACCACAACTGCATCGTATTTCGACAGGTCTTTTGGCGGACGCAACGACGCCCAGCTCATCTGCACGCCCGTCAGGCTACCCAGCACAGGGATAAAGTTGCCTTGTACACGCTGGTATTCCAGCTTCACGCTGTAGGTCTTGCCAGCCGACAATGCTGCGGTTTTCCCCGACGTTGTCAGCGCGTTCACGACGTCACCGGAGTAAGGCACGCCATCGCTCTGCAGAACGAGTTCATCGTTGACCCACAGTTTGTAAGGGCCGTCTGCTCGCACCTTGAACACCTGAGCGCCCGAGACGGTTGGTTTGATGGTGGTGGTAAACCGCGCCGAGAATGCCCCGGGTGACGGGCTGAAGCCAGACACCGCAGTACTGCCTGCGTTGGTGACGTTGCTGCCGGTGGTCCAGTTCAGGTTCAAGCCTGGTTCCACGCGCGTCAGCACCGGGTCGCCGGAAAAGGTGGTGTTGGAGAAGTACTCGGCTTTTACCCCGGCGTTGCTGATTCCGTTGTCGCCGGTTGCTGGCTGATACCACACCGAACTGGCCGGATTCAGGCTCATTTCCGAAAGGTAGGTGACATCGGAGCTGCTGGACGCCAGTTGCTGCAGGCCGCTCAGCTCGGTTACATAGCTGTTGGGCGGCGAGTTCGCAGTGCCAAAAGGAGATGCAGGGACATCGTGGGCCCAGTTGCCAATCACAGCGATTTTCGCCGAGCGCGCCAGCGGCAGCAACGGTTTGCCCGCAGCGGTGTTTTCGTTGCGCAGCAATACGATGGATTCGCGCGCGGTATTCAGTGCAGCGCGCATGCCGTACTCGGGATGCTCCAGAGTCTTGGCGGTGTTGAGGTTTTCCTGGAGGTCGTAGCTGACGATGGCGCGCAGGTTACGTTTGACCTTGTCGTCGATCACGTTCTGGGTCAGTTGCCCGCTCCACAGGTAAGGCAGAAGTTTGGCTTCGGTAAACTGCAGGCCGGATGGCATGTCGATGTCAGTACCGGCCCATGCGCCCTTGAACGCATCGTGAATGGCGTTGAAATCACTGATGACCATGCCCTGATAGCCCCATTCGCCCTTGAGCACTTCAGTGATCAGGTGATGGTTTTCACAGGCATAGTCGCCGTTGACCTTGTTGAAGCCGCACATGATCGAGGCGACATTGGCGTTCTTCACCATCGACTCGAAGCCCGGCAGGTACAGTTCACGCAGGGTGCGCTCATCAACCTTGATGTCGACTGCCTGACGATTGGCTTCCTGCTCGTTGGCCAGGTAGTGCTTGCCGCTGGCCTGGATACCCTGGGCCTGAATGCCGTTGACAATGGCCGGTGCCAGTACCGCGCCGAGGAACGGGTCCTCACCGCTGACATATTCTGCCGAACGACCGTTGTAGGGCGTGCGGTACAGGTTGACGCCTGGCGACAGCATCTGCTGGCCGCCGGAAATCCGTGTCTCATAAGCGATGGCCAGGCCGAATTCCTTGGCCCGGTTGATGCTCCAGGTCGCTGCCAGCGCCGACTGCGAAGGGTACTGAGCACCGAACGTGGCATTGTTGACGTGTACGCCCATGGACGAGTCATACGCCACGGTGCCCTTGATGCCCCACTTGAGCAGGGAAGGGATCATGTGGCCGTCGTCGACGCGAGTGAAGTTGATCTTTTCCGACTGGTTCATGTTGTCGAGAATCGAGCTGACGCGCGCTTCGACTGCGTTACCGGTCGCCGGGGTCACGGCGGCGAGCGCAAGGTTGGCCTGCATGACGCTGAACGTCAGCAGGCTCAGGCTCAGCGTCTGTTTGAAGGCTGACAAGGCAAGTGTCCTTCCGGTCGATGTGATCGGTTGATTGAGGTTGTTCATGGTCGTTGTGCCTGGGCAGGGGCGTCGTCGGTGTCCACTGGCGCTTCGAGCAGGGACGACGAACTCTGTTGTTGAGCCGGGTTGATCTTGTCAGCGCCTGATAACTGGTCGCGCTT
This sequence comes from Pseudomonas syringae group sp. 243L2, assembly GCF_032587875.1. Lineage (NCBI taxonomy): Bacteria > Pseudomonadati > Pseudomonadota > Gammaproteobacteria > Pseudomonadales > Pseudomonadaceae > Pseudomonas > Pseudomonas syringae group sp. 243L2. The sequence continues at coordinate 444,461 of NZ_JAWHPL010000021.1, read as the reverse complement.
GGCTTCCACCTGCGTCCGGATCTGTTGATCGGACACAGCGGTATTTGTGCTGGAAGTTGAGTCCGCTGACAGTGCGCAGACACTGTGCGCGCACAAAAGTACTGCACTGAAAACAGACAGCATGGTTCTAGTCATCGATTGCATCTCGATTAATGGTTTGCAGGAGAAAAACAGACGGCTGTCGCAATGACACATCGCTTGGCTGAACAGTAAGTCCGACGCGACAGTAAAAAGTTCACCGGTAGATAAAGTATTACTAACCCTGTTTTTATTAAATGATGTCAGTTGGCCTTCATCGGGTTTTTCTTGACGAAAAACAATTGGGGTGATGATTTTTACAGGTTTAAATAGCAATTTTCGCTATTAAATTGGTTTTAATTGTTAAAAAAATTGTAATTTTTAGTTTTTAATTGCTTTTTAGTAAACCTAATTGTCGTTAGGTTTAGTGATCTGGTAAGCTTTGCATTCTGACGCTTTTGCGTGCGTTCAACACAAGCGACTAATAGTCTATTCAGGGCGGTTCTATAAAATATTGATGAGCTCAATGATTGTTTTTGAATGCGCTTCAATAAATAGAGTGTTCTAAAAAGTGCGCAAAAATTGACGATTTGTGAACGGCTTTATTTAAGGTTGAGCGTGTGTTGTGCAGGTCGGGAAGAACGGTATCGGGTGTCCACTGTTTTGCGCGTCAGGCTTCATTAAGTTAAAGGCAAATACGGTGAGTTACGAATGTCCACGCGTTGACCTCGCGATCTTGAGCATCGTCAAGCGATTGTGCTTGAGCAAACCCCAAAAGCTTACGTTTGGTCAGATCTACCGGGAGCTGGTGCGCGCGTACGCTCGTGCCCCGGCCATCCACGTTTGTGTGGGAGCGGTCGACACGCTGGTCAGGGAAGGGCTTCTGATCTCCGCAAGAGTCCTGGAGCCCGATCAGTCATTTCCTTATACCCAGCACATCATCAGTGGCCTGACCGAGATTGGCGCAGCCTCGCTTGCCAGCTGTGAAGACCCTGTGGTCACTCAACGCAGTGTCACTCGTTATACGGCAACGAGAGGTAGTATTGGCCCAGTTCGGTCAGCTTACCCTCATTGTTCAACAGGCTGGAAAAGTGCGGGTCCGGGTTCATCCGGCCAGTGAACCAGGCGTACCTGAACACGTCCGGGCGCTGCTCAAGCGTGGCAACCATCTCGGCCATCTGCTGCTTCTGCTTTTCGACCGTATCAATCTGCGCACCGTCATCCAGGGCGTGCCAATTGGCGAACTCGGTGACCCAGAAGGGTTTTCCGTACTTCGACAGCCGATCGAGCATTCCTGGCAAACCATAGTCGTACCAGTGAAAAGCCAGGTAATCGATGCGCGGGTCGCGATTTTGATTCATCGATCGATAGGCTGTGTAGAAGGCATCAAGCCATACCACCGGGTCGCCGTAGCCCGGCATGGTTCCCCAGTTCATCGCTGGCCCCACCAGTTTTACGCCGGTCTGGGCAGCGATCTGTTCCAGCCTCGGCCAGAAGCTGGCCGCCGCTTCGGGCGTCATGTTGGCCTGGTCGAGCAGATTCGGCTCATTGATCACCAGCAAATAGCGGATGGCGGGATGGGCCAGCAGGTATTGCTTCAATTGACCGTCGTCAACGTTGCCGTTCCATACCATCGGGATGAAATCCACACCGTACATTGAGGCGTAGTCGTAGGACGCCAGGCGGTCGTGGGGCTTGGGGCTCCAGTTGTACCACCAGCTCACGCCCGAAGATAACGCACTCAGGTCGGCGGGTAGGGCGATGTCGTAGGCAATGCCGCGCTTGGCGCTTTTTTCTGCAGCCCATGTCGGTGCCATGCACAGGCTGAGCATCAGCGTCACAAGAGCCAGAAAGGTCGGGAAAAAACGTGCTGACGGGTTCTGCGGGGTCATTGGCAAATCTTCCTTGAGGGTGGGGAGGCATGGAGCATGCTCAGCAGTCAGCCAGCAGAAAGCATGCCACCTGTATCGCCCCGTTTACGTTGCCAAACCCTGACAGGCATTACTACCCGTAATGACTGGTTACCAGGGATCTCCCTCTGCCTGGCGCAAATCCAGCGTGCCGCTGTCACTGAAGCGCATCGTACCGAACAAGCCGCTAGCCAGCTTGCCGCGAAGTGTATAGGGCAGATTGTCCAAACGCTGGCTCTGACTAAGCCCCAGTGCCTGGCGCAAGGCGGCGAACGCCGACACGCTGACCGGCACCACCAGCACCGCCTCGGAGAAGCGTCCTACGGTGCCTTTCTGGTTGCTCACACCAGAGGCGAGCAGCTTACCGTTCACGTCCAGATCCAGCGCCACACCGGTGTAGTTGATCTCGGTTTCGTTCGGGTTCTGCACCCGCAATGTGACCGCCATGCGCAGTTCAAGTCCCTGCCCGGGAACGGGTTCGATACCGACGACGTTGATCGTCAGCGGGTCTCGATGGGGGATGAGTGCACACGCGCTCAAACCAAGGATAAGCAGGCCTGAGAGCAGGGCGCGGATCGGGCGTAGCGACATTCGTGTGCTCCAGCGTCGGGTTCAGTCATCTTCAGACCTCGTCTGCCATGAGAGATTCGTCCTGTCGGGCGCAATGCCGTGATACCCGCTAATCTGCCTGTTTCAACCATTGCGTCCGCAAGGCAGCAGGTTGATGATTCGACCGATCCTATAAAAACAAGACTGGAGATAATCATGTCCATCGAAAGGACACCCCTTCATCAAGACCCTGTGGTCATTGTCAGCGCTGCGCGCACGCCCATGGGCGGTTTTCAGGGTGATCTGCAGAGCCTGAGTGCCACAGAACTGGGTTCGATCGCCATCCGCGCGGCCGTTGAGCGGGCAGGCATTGAAAGTGCAGACGTGCAGCATGTGCTGTTTGGTTGCGTGCTGCCGGCGGGCCTCGGTCAAGCGCCCGCTCGACAAGCTGCACTCGGGGCCGGGCTACGCAATGCGACGCTCTGCAGCACGGTCAACAAGATGTGCGGTTCCGGTATGCAGACCGCAATCATGGCCCATGACCTGTTGATGGCAGACAGCACGGCGGTGGTAGTGGCTGGCGGCATGGAGAGTATGTCCAATGCACCTTACCTGCTGGATCGCGCTCGCAATGGCTACCGCATGGGGCACGGCAAGGTGCTGGACCATATGTTTCTGGATGGCCTTGAGGATGCCTATGAGCCGGGTCGGCTGATGGGTACCTTCGCCGAAGACTGCGCCGGGTCGAACGGTTTCAGTCGCGAGGCACAGGATGCGTTCGCTCTGGCGTCACTGGCCCGCGCGCAGGAGGCCATTGCCGATGGTCATTTCGACGCAGAAATCGTGCCGGTGCAGGTCACCGTGGGTAAAGAGTCCAGGCAGATCATTCACGATGAACAACCGCCCAAGGCGCGTCCGGACAAGATCCCGACGCTCAAACCCGCCTTTCGCGAGGGCGGCACGGTTACGGCAGCCAACTCCAGCTCAATCTCCGATGGCGCCGCAGCACTGCTGTTGATGCGTCAGTCCGAGGCGCAGCGGCGAGGGTTGCGGCCCTTGGCGGTGTTTTACGCACATGCGGCATTTGCCGACCAGCCGGGCCTGTTTCCAACCGCACCGATAGGCGCCATTCAGCGTCTGCTGAGCAAGACAGGCTGGGCGCTGGATGACGTCGATCTGTTTGAGATCAACGAAGCGTTTGCAGTCGTGCCGCTGGTAGCGATGAGTGAACTGGGCCTTGCGCACGAGAAGGTCAATGTCAACGGTGGGGCGTGCGCGCTGGGTCATCCGATAGGCGCTTCGGGCGCGCGGATCATTGTGACGCTGTTGGCGGCTTTGCAGCGCAGGCAGCTCAAGCGCGGGGTGGCGGCGATTTGCATCGGTGGCGGAGAGGCCACCGCTGTCGCCATTGAAATCATCGATTAGATAATTTATTCAAAGACTTACGATTTTTTTCGAATGTAGATTCTAGATTTTATGCTTGTGCATGGTTATTAATTTAAAAGGATAGTTATCAATGTCTTACGAGACAATTCTAAGTGAGATTATAGGTAAGGTTGGCGTGATTACGCTGAACCGTCCCAAGGTACTTAATGCATTGAATGCTCAATTGATCGACGAGTTGAACCACGCACTCGACCAGTTCGAAGCAGACAGTGCCATCGGCTGCATCGTGCTGACCGGCTCGGAAAAAGCCTTTGCGGCCGGTGCCGATATCAAGGAAATGGTCGACCTGTCCTACCCACAAATCTACCTCGACGACTTGTTTCGCGAAAGTGATCGGGTGGCCGCGCGGCGCAAACCCATCGTGGCGGCAGTGGCCGGTTTTGCGTTGGGTGGCGGTTGTGAGCTGGCGTTGATGTGCGATTTTATTCTGGCGGCTGAAAACGCCAGGTTCGGGCAGCCGGAGATCAATCTCGGTGTGTTGCCGGGCATGGGCGGGACGCAGCGTCTGACCCGCGCTGTCGGCAAGGCCAAAGCCATGGAAATGTGCCTGACTGGTCGCCTGATCGATGCTCACGAAGCCGAACGTGCCGGGCTGGTTGCGCGGGTTTTGCCGCTTGAACAGTTGCTGTCTGAAGCCCTCGCGGTAGCGGCGGTGATCGCCGGCAAGTCCCTGCCGGTGGCGATGATGGTCAAGGAGAGCGTCAACCGCGCGTTCGAGGTCAGTCTGGCCGAAGGCATCCGGTTCGAGCGCCGGGTGTTTCACGCAGCCTTCGCCAGTCACGATCAGAAGGAGGGCATGAACGCGTTCATCGACAAGCGCCAGCCGGATTTCAAGGACTGCTGATCTACGCGACCCAGAATCAGGATGCGCTGTGCATCAATGTGCAGTTCTGCCGTCTGCCCGCGAACAATCAACTCGCTGTCTGTTGTAATGCGCAGGTGCTCGCCGCTCGCAAGACGAATGCAATCGGCTGGTTCTGCAGACAGGTCGCCGTGCCACAGACTGTCTTGCGACGCGTGTTCAGCTGGTGACAGGGCTGCGCAGATGACCGGGCGCTCGGGATTATTGTCCAGGTAACGGACCAGTACGCGTGAGCCAGGTAGCAAGTGATGAATCTCGCGGCAGGCGACCAGCGCCATCGGCCAGCGCTGGCTGGGTCGGTCTGCGTGGTGTTGTGCTTGCCAGTCGAAACGAACCGGTCGATAACCGGGCTGTTCTGCGTACGTGGCGTTGTCTTGCAGCGTGGCTATATGATCGCCCGTGGCGGCCGGCCGAGGATGTCTGACTGAGGGGCGAAACGGCATCGCCCAGGGGATGGCCTTGAAACGGTTGCCATAGCCATTGCCTGACAGCTGTGCGGCCGCAGGTGACGAGCGCTGCTCGTCGGCGAGTATGCGCAGGATTACCAGGGCATCTTTGGCGGCGGCCCCTCTCAGCACCTGTAATTGCCGACCTGCGTGAAGCACTTCGGTCAGCAGCCATTGATCATTAAGCAATGGCTCCGGGTGATCAAGCACCTGAATGACTTCGCCACTGCGCAAGCCAGGGCGATTGCTGTGCCCGCTGACCTCGCGCCGTTCGCAGCGCAGGCGTTCCAGCTCGCGCATACCGCGCTGGCGACTCAGCGCCTCTTCCCGGTTGATTGCGCCACGAACGTCTGGCGGTTGAAATGCATGATTGGCTGCGGGTGTTCTGGCGTTCTCGCCGTGCTTTGACGAGCGGGGCTGCGTCTGTTTCAGGTCTCGGACTAGTTGTCGCGAAGCGCTTGGAAGCGTCAGTACTTCTGCCATGTGCAAGAGCGTCCCGGTCGATGTGCCTGACTGTTCCTGACGTTTGAAGCGAAAGGGTACTGGCTGCGCCGGAAAGCTTGCAGAGTCATCCGAGAACACCAGTCGATGGCCGCTCTGACGATGTGCGAAACGGAAATGAATGCCTTCTTCCTCGCACAGGCGTTGCAGCAGGTGCAGATCGCTTTCGTCGTACTGGATATGCAGCGGTCTTGCCGGGTAAAGACCGTTCATGTGCTCGAACCGGTAAGCGTTTGCTCCAATGCCGTGTATTTCAAGCAACTGAGCGATCAGCTTAGGAGGCGCAATATCCTGATAGATGCGTCGGCGCCGATGGGCGGCAAGCTTGCCAAGGCTGGGCATCAGGATCAGGTGATAAAGGCTCACACGAACCCCGCTGTGGATTCGGGCCGCATGGCAGATCTGGCCATGCACGCCGCTGCGACGCTCACCGAATCTCAAAAACGCTTCTCGGTGCAGCAGGCTGCGCACATCCAGAAGAGGGTCGCCGATCAGCCAGATATCGAAGCGATACGCTTCATTGAGAGCATCACGGCCGGTGAAGCTGATGACATGCAGATCCGTCTGGCAGTCGGTAATCGCCAGTATGATTGGCATTTGCAGGTCCTTGCGCATCTGCGGGGCTCTCTACCTTCAAAATCAGGGTGCGCAGGTTACGGAATACCTTGGCCTAAAAGCATTGCTGCAAGGTTTTTCGGAAAAAGACTACAAGCAGTGATGGAAAGCGGATGATTGCCGTCGGCCCGATTGGCAGCCATCTTGGCGAGTTCGTTCGAGCAATGTGCGCGGCGGGGGTTTCATCTGCCGTGATCGCGTATAAAATGCGCCGCGCCGGACAGGATATTTGCCGGTGACCCTTTTTCAGCGCCTTGCCAGCGCCGCGTTCTGTCAGTCGTGCAGACGCAGGCGGCGAGGTGCCTAGCGAATCAAGAGAGCAGACATGGGCGCACAGTGGAAGGTCAAGCATAAAGAAGCGGCAGCCAATGCCAAGGGACGCACGTTTGGCAAGCTGTCCAAGGAGATCATGATCGCCGCACGCGCTGGCGCAGACCCGGACATGAACTCGCGTCTGCGGCTGGTAGTGGAACAGGCCAAAAAGGCCTCGATGCCGCGCGAAACCCTGGAGCGTGCCATCAAGAAAGGCGCAGGCCTGTTGGGCGAGAGCGTCAACTTCGAGCGTCTGACCTACGAAGGCTTTGCGCCGCATCGCGTACCGGTGATCGTCGAGTGCCTGACCGACAACATCAATCGTACGGTCTCGGAAATTCGTGTGCTGTTCCGCAAGGGCCAGTTGGGTGCTGCGGGCTCGGTTTCGTGGGACTTTTTGTATCAGGGCATGATCGAGGCTGTCCCTGCAGCAGCGGATGCCGACCCGGAGCTGGCGGCAATCGAAGCCGGTGCCCAGGATTTCGAGTCGGCTGAGGAGGGCGCTACGCTGTTCCTGACCGAATCCACAGACATGGATGCGGTTTGCAAGGCGCTCCCTGAATTTGGTTTCACCGTGCAGTCGGCGCAATTGGGTTATCGCCCGAAAAGCACCGTGGATGGTCTGACCGAGGAGCAGATGGCCGAAGTCGAAGCGTTTCTCGAAGCCATCGACAATCACGACGACGTGCAGAACGTGTACGTGGGTCTTGCAGGCTGATCACTGTGTAATGGAGCGCTTTACGCGCTCCATGCTTTTATCTGTAGAAGAATCTCCGCCAGTGACGGTCGTCGCTGGCAATCAGTCTGTACGCAACTCGCCTGAAGCGCCCTTAGCCCCTCGATGACGTTCTGGTTCTGCTCATCTGCATCGCAACGCTCCAGCAATTCTCCCAGCAAGATACCGAATGCCCGTGTTTCGATGCGCTCCAGCGCCTTTCCCTGTACCGCTGATGGGTGAAACGACGCCGCGCCGAAGTCGCTCAGCAGGCAGTTGCCATCTTCCTGCACAAGAATGTTGTGGCCATAAAGATCGCCATGCGTGATGCCGTTGGCATGCAGGTGCGCAGTGACCGACGCGATGCCTTCGGCGATACGTAACAGCACCGGCAGCGAAAAGCGTGTTTCGCGGGCATAGACATCGCGGGTGCAGGACTCCAGGGTCGGCGGCCCGGCAAGATTGCCGAAGTCGGGCGCTATCAGTTCCATGACCAGGCCACGCTGTTGATCGGGATGCCCGCTGATTTGCCCGAGCACCTCGATCAGGTTGGCGTGACGGCCAGCGGCGATGCAGGCGGCCATTTCATTGAGCGGTGAGCCATCGCTGGTGACACTGCCTTTGTACAGCTTGACCGCCGTCATTCGCTCACTGTTTGCGTGCTGCCAGAGCGCCTGCTGAATGATCCCGGAAGCGCCTTCGCCCAAGCGCTGACCGATGCTCAACTGATGCCACGGGATCTGACGGATCGGCTCGGCCCGGTGCTCGGCGCACAGTGTATTGTCGGCATAGGCGAGCCATGCCAGGGCAGGCAGGCTCAGCAGCCAGTCCGGCAGCTCGGTCAGGCGATTGGCCGCAATGCGGATCAGCTCCAGTTTGTGGCAATCAGCGAGGGTCGTGGGCAATGCACGTAACCGATTGCCAGCGAGCATAAGCTTTTGCAGGTCCGGGCGACGGCCCAGTTCATCAGGCAGGTACTCGATACAGTTATCGGTCAGTATCAGCCAGCGCAGGCGCGGTGGCAGTGCTGCGGCGCTGACCTGTTCAATGCGGTTGGCCTTGAGGCCGACAATCTGCAGCTGCTGGCATTGGCCGATGCTTTCCGGCAGGTGCGTGAACGCGTTGTCTGACGCGAACAGCACGCGCAGCCGGGTAAGGCGGCACAGGTCGTCAGGCAGCGAAGTCAACGAGTTGCCGCTGAGGTTCAATACTTCTAGGGTGTCCGCCAGGTCGAATACCTCGACCGGGAATTCGCTCAGGCCGCAGGAAAGGTCAAGCCGTTTGATACCTGCCAGCTTGCCGGCGCGTAGATCTGCGAGGGTGTGCATGAATAGGCTCGGTCATTGATATCGGACAAGGCGCGCATCATAACGGGAGTTTCAGCCACTGACTGCAGCAAGTGTTGCCTCAACTCAGGCAGCGCTCGACCCATTGACGCACGCGTTCGGGCGTGGGGGCCGATTCGGAATACAGAATCCGATAGATCATCGGCGCAACGATGGCATCAATCAGGTCGTCGGCGGTCGGCGAGGCTTCGCCGCGAGCAGTCGCACGATCAATCATCACCTGCAATTGCTCACGGACCATTGCCGCGCACCTGCCGACACAGCCAGAGGTGCTGGCGACCACATCGCGCATCAGGGCGCGACCTGGAGTCGAAGACATTTCGTCGAGATACATTTCGCTCCAGGTCAGCAGGTCCTGGTGCAGACTGCCTTGATCTATTGGCGCATCAGGGCGCAGATGCTCAATGGCGGCGTCTGCCAGCAAGGTGGTCAAGTCACCCCAGCGGCGATAAATGGTCGACGGCGTAACGCCCGCCCGGAGCGCGATCATTGGCACGCTGAGCGCCGAACGATCATGCTCCAGCAACAAGTCGCGGACCGCGCGGTGAATGGATTCCTGCACGCGGGCGCTGCGGCCTCCGGTGCGTACTGCTTCTTTGATAGCCATACGGCGGACCTTAACACAAAGTATTTGCTTTAAGCGCTCCTGCGTCGCACACTCCGCAAAAGCTAATTTATGGCTTTAACAGGTTGCATTGGCGGAGAGCGTATTCATGTCCCTTCCTTCACAAGGTTCGACGCTATCAGACCTCAAGTCTGATGGCCGGGCGCGAAGCCATCTCGGGTTTCTGGCCTTCACCACACTGTGCTTCTTTGCCGCGTCCAGCACACCCACGCCGCTTTATCATCTGTATCAGGAGGCGTGGGGCTTCTCGTCCGGCGTGCTCACCCTGATTTTTGCAGTGTATGCATTCAGCCTGCTGGCCGCCTTGCTGATCGGTGGCTCGTTGTCTGATTACCTGGGGCGGCGTCCGGTGATTTTCGGTGCCTTGCTGCTGCAAATCGTTTCGATGTTGCTGTTCATTTTTGCCAGCGATGTTAGCTGGCTGATGGCCGCGCGTCTGTTGCAGGGGTTTGCTACAGGACTTGCTGCCAGTGCATTGGGGGCTGCCTTGCTGGACAGCGATTCAGTCAAAGGGCCGCTGATCAACAGCATCTCGCCCATGCTCGGCATGGCGGTGGGTGCACTGGGCACGGCACTGCTGGTGCAGTTCGCGCCGTTACCATTGGTGCTGGGTTACTGCTTCCTGTTGGCCGCCTTTGTGGCGCAAGCGATTTACCTTGGTCGAGTGGAAGAAACCGTCAGCCGCCAGCCAGGCGTCTGGCAATCCCTCAAGCCATCGCTGCACGTTCCGCAGCAGTCGCGGCGTATGTTATGGCTGGTACTGCCGGTGGATATAGCAGCTTGGGCACTGGGCGGTTTTTTTCTGTCGCTGAGCCCATCCTTGCTGGCCGCGGCGACTGGCTCGAACTCGCCACTCAACGGTGGCCTGGCGGTTGCGGCGCTGACGCTCAGTGGCGCGCTGGCGATTCTGAGCTTGCGTCAGCGCGAGCCGGTGCTGGGATTGTGGGTAGGCGCAAGCTTTTTGCCGCTCGGTGTGGCGGTCATTCTACTGGCGGTCAACCTGGGCATGTTGTGGCTGTTCTTCGTCGGTGCCGTGGTGGCGGGCATCGGTTTCGGATCAAGTTTTCTCGGTGCACTGCGCATGCTCATGCCAACCGCGCATGCCCATGAGCGGGGAGGGCTGATGTCAGCCTTTCTGGTACTCAGCTACCTGGCCTTCTGCATACCGGCACTGGTTGCCGGGTTCTTTGCCCACTCGGCAGGGCTGGTGATGACGAGCAATGTCTACGGAGCAGTGGTGATCACGCTGGCATTAATCGCATTGGCGAGTTTGATCGTGCGCCGTACAGCCAGCAAAAACAAAAATGCCCACGTTTAAGTGGGCATTTCGGCTTGCCGACAGGCGGGAGTCTTCAGCGCAGGTCGTTAACCATCTCGGCCAGCACGGTCAATACATCCCCGGCCAGTTGCGCGGAGCGTTTGCCTGACCAGCCTGTTACCGGGTCCGGCGCGTTATCGTGGTCCTTGAACGGCATCTCCAGCGTCAGCGCCAGGCATTTATAGCGTTCGCCCACGGCATTTGCCGCCAGGTTCATATTGGCCTGGCCGGGCGCGCTGCGCGGGTAGCCGTAGACCGTCTGGAAGCTGTCGCTAACCTCGCACAGACGGCTGCGAAAGCGCTCTTCAAGCTGGCGTTGATGCGCGGTGTACCCCGGGTTGCCCTCACACGCGGCGGTGAATACGTAAGGGATTTCCTCGTCACCGTGCACGTCGAGGAACATGTCCACGCCGTATTTTTCCATCTGCTGCTTGATGAAGAAGACTTCCGGGCTTTGTTCTTCAGTGCTGTCCTGCCACGCGCGGTTGAGATCCTTGCCGTTGGCATTGGTACGCAAGTGGCCATGAAAGGCGCCGTCCGGGTTGACGTTAGGCACCAGATACAGGTCCGCGTTGGCGAGTAATTGTTGCAGCACTGCGTCGTCTTTTTGCTGAAGGCGTTCGATCACGCCTTCCATGAACCATTCAGCCATGTGCTCGCCGGGATGCTGCTGGGCAATCATCCAGATCTTGCGCTTGCCTTCGGCACTGTCGCCTTTGCGCAGCAGCTGAATATCACGACCCTCGACACTTTTGCCGACAGCCAGCAAGTGTGCGCCGGCCTTTTCCTGTGCCTGTTCGATCAGCCGGTCATGGCGCTCACGGCTGTAGGGTTCGAAATACGCAAACCAGACCTGCGGTTGGTCAGGCGCAAGGCTGAAGTTCAGTGCCTTGCCGTCAAAACCGGACGGCACCCGAAACCAGCTCTGCTGGTCGTAGGACGCTACGGCGTTGTAGCCGGTCCAGGCATTGTTGAAGGTGGACTCGCTGGCATTGGTCAGGCTGAAACCATAGGTTTGGCCGACGTTCAGGCCGTCAGCCTTGAAATGAAACCACTGGAAATGCGCGCTTTGCGTGTCTGGCCGGATCGCCAGGCTTATATGCGCGGGGTCGCTTGCGTCGAGAACCTGAATATTGCCACTGTCGAAATCTGAACTGATCGTGAGGGTCAAGATAGGTGCCTGCTTACGTAGATGCCTTTTCAGGCCGCTACTGTACACCGATCAACCGGGCACCTTGCGACGTAAACTTCATCGCAGCGGTCATCCTGTGTCAGGAAATAGCCTCGGCTGTGACCATCAGGCTGCAGATGAATGCCGTCAGCAGGCACCACACCAGATAGGCACGTCGCTTGCGCCGATGCCAGCCGGACGTACCGAGCAACAGGGCGGGTGCCTGCAACTGGCGCCACATGCGCTCGCTGTTCTGGAACGCTGAAAGGTGTGCAGCATCGGCGTCCAGCCAGTGGCGAAATTCGATGCGTTCACTGGCCGTTGCAGCAGGGCTCTGCAAGTGCACATACCAGCGGCTGGCCTGGTCCTGAATGGCACGGCTGTCATCGGTGCTTTGAAGATGTGCCTTGCCCAGTGCGCGAAGCATCGCGCGCTCTACCCGGGCGATATCGACATCCATGAAACGGGCGATGTCGGCATACGCCAGACCGTCGAGCCGACTGAGCAGAAATATCTGCCGGGTACGGCGCGAAAGCTTGCCAAGCCGGTGGCCGAGTTCGATGACCTGCGGCGCGGGTTGCGGCTCAGGCAGGCGGGCGGGGAGGTGCAGCAAAGAAGGGAGCTGATTACTCATGATGTATCGCTCGCTGATCTTCCATGGGGATTGTTCCTTGCAATGACAGGCATCGTCCGTGACAAGAGTAGACTAGTGAATACGAGAATCATTCTCAAGTGAAAAGTTGCAGCATTTACTTTTTATATGCCTTATCCGGGCATTTTCGCTGCAAAAACATGACCCGTATCAGGGTTGCTTTGCTATGATCTGCGCCATTGCTACACACCTGCGCAGTACCCAGACTTCATTAGCCTGAAGCAGCGAAACCAAAAGAAAGAACCAAAAGAAAGAACCAAAAAAAAGACCCGGCAAAAAGCCGGGTCAAAAACCGTGATTAGCCTGATGAGGAGATAATCAGGAAGCCGACCTAAGACTTCCAGGTTATCCAGCGGATCTCGCGACCCGCTGATGCAATAATAATCATTATCATTTGCAAGTCAAATGTTTTTATTGCCCTCATCGATACAGATAATCCGCCAGCGCCTGCTCGGCGGATTTTTCTTTTTTGTTCCCACCCGACACCCTCTAGTCCAGCGGCAACTCCGTGGTGCGTTTCACCGTGCTCATGGCAATGTTCGAATGGGCCTCATGTACGTGCGGCAACTGCAGCAAATGATCGCGCAGGAAGCGCTCATAGCTGGCGATGTCCTGGGCAACCACCTTGAGCATGAAATCCATCCCCCCGGCCATGGTGTAGCACTCCAGCACCTCCGGGTGGCCGATGATTGCCTCTTCGAATTCGGCCAGATAGCGCCGGCCATGGCCCGACAGCTTGACCTCGACAAACACGGTCATGCTCAGGCCGAGCTTCTGAGTGCTGAGCAGGGCGACAGTGCGTTCTATCACTCCGTCTTCCTGAAGCCGGTGGATGCGCCGCCAGCAGGGCGATTGCGATAACTCGACCCGTTCGGCGATTTCTGCCGCAGACAGGTTGGCGTCATGTTGCAGAAGACGAAGAATCTTGCGATCGATGGGGCTCAATTTAGGCTGCATGAATTGACCTTGTTTTTTGTTCTGGTCGAAAAAAGCATGCTCAATATCAGCAGATTTGCACGCATTTAGAAAGAAAAAGCCTCTTTGCTGCTGGCAGTCTAGTTGCAAGGCTGCCGGGTTGGACCGTCCCTGCGCAAAAGCCTGACACCTATAAGAACAAGACAAGAACAAGAGAGGTATCCGCATGTCTCTGGCTGATATTCGTCTGGATGATAAATACCGGCTTGCCACCGGTAATCTGTACCTGACCGGCACACAGGCCCTGACTCGCCTGCCGATGCTGCAAAAACAACGTGATGAAGCGCAGGGCCTGAATACCGCCGGTTTTATTTCCGGCTATCGCGGCTCGCCGTTGGGCAATCTGGACAAAAGCCTTTGGGACGCCAAGGACTACCTGCAACAAAACGCCATCCATTTTCAGCCGGGCATCAACGAAGAACTGGCGGCTACGGCCGTCTGGGGCAGTCAGCAGGTCAACCTGTTCCCCCACGGCAAATACGATGGCGTGTTTGCCCTCTGGTACGGCAAAGGCCCGGGCGTGGACCGTTGCGGGGATGTCTTCAAGCACGGCAACTCGGCAGGCGTTGCAGCCAATGGCGGTGTGCTGATTCTTGCGGGCGATGACCACGGCTGCAAATCATCGACCATTGCCCATCAGAGCGAACATGCGTTTATCGCTTCGATGATCCCGGTACTCAACCCCAGCAATGTTCAGGAAATTCTCGACTACGGCATCATCGGCTGGGAATTGTCGCGTTACAGCGGTTGCTGGATCGCGATGAAGACCATTGCCGAGAACGTGGATTCTTCAGCCGTGGTCGAGGTTGACCCGTTGCGGGTCAAAACGCGCATTCCGGAAGATTTCGCACTGCCGGAAGGCGGTTTGCACATCCGCTGGCCGGATCCGCCGCTGGCCCAGGAAGCGCGGCTCAACACCTACAAGATCTACGCGGCCAGAGCCTTCACGCGTGCCAATCAGCTCAACAAGGTGGTTATCGATTCTGCGCAGCCCAGGCTGGGCATCATTACTACCGGCAAGTCCTATCTGGATGTGCGTCAGGCGCTTGAAGAGCTGGGTATCGATCAGGAACTGTGCGACAGGGTCGGGATTCGCGTGCTCAAGGTCGGCATGAGCTGGCCGCTGGAACCGGTCTCGGTGCACGACTTTGCCGAAGGGCTGGACGAAATTCTGGTGGTCGAGGAAAAACGCAGTGTCATCGAAGATCAACTGACCGGGCAGCTTTACAATTGGCCCGTGGACCGCCGCCCGGTGGTGGTCGGTGAGTTCGATGAACAGGGCCGCTCACTGCTGCCGAACCTCAGCGAGTTGACCCCGGCGATGATCGCCAGAGTCATCGCCAAGCGTCTTGCGCCGTTCTACAGCAGCCCGCAGATCGAGGCACGTCTACAGTTTCTCAGCGACAAGGAACAGGCACTTCAGGCTCCGCTGTTCAACACCCAACGCACTCCGCATTTCTGTTCCGGCTGCCCGCACAACACGTCGACACGTGTGCCGGAAGGCAGTCGCGCCCTGGCCGGGATCGGTTGCCATTACATGACCATCTGGATGGATCGGGAAACTGATACCTTCACCCAGATGGGCGGCGAGGGCGTGACCTGGATCGGTCAGGCACCGTTCACCGAAACACCTCACGTCTTCCAGAATCTGGGCGACGGCACGTACTTTCATTCCGGGCATCTGGCGCTGCGTGCAGCCGTGGCCTCCAAGGTCAATATCACCTACAAGATTCTCTACAACGATGCCGTTGCCATGACCGGTGGCCAGCCAATCGACGGAGTACTGCGCGTCGATCAACTGAGCCGCCAGGTGTTCAACGAGGGCGTGCAGCGTATTGCGCTGGTCTCCGACGAGCCGGACAAGTACCCGAGTCGACAGGATTTCGCGCCGATTACTACCTTTCATCATCGGCGTGATCTGGACAGCGTGCAGCGCGAGCTGCGTGAGTTCAAAGGCGTATCGGTGATCATCTACGATCAGACCTGCGCGACCGAAAAGCGCCGCCGTCGCAAACGCGGCACCATGCCGGATCTGGAAAAGCGTGCGTTGATCAATCCGGCTGTATGTGAAGGCTGCGGCGACTGTGGGGTTAAATCCGGTTGCCTGTCTGTGCTGCCCAAGGAAACGGCTCAGGGCCGCAAGCGCGAAATCGATCAGAGCGCCTGTAACAAGGATTTCAGCTGCGTCGAAGGTTTCTGCCCAAGCTTTGTCACCGTGCATGGCGGCAAGCTGCGCAAGCCAGCACTGCCCAAGCAAGTCGAGGCGTTCGCTCGCTTGCCCGAACCTGTACTGCCGTCGCTGGAGCGACCGTTCAATATTCTGTTGCCGGGGGTTGGCGGAACAGGCGTAACCACCGTCGGTGCGATGCTGGGTTATGCCGCGAATCTGGAAGGCAAGGGTTGCAGCGTGCTCGATCAGGCCGGGCTGGCACAGAAATTCGGCCCGGTGGTCAGCCACATCCGTATTGCAGCGCGTCAGCAGGATTTGTTCGCGGTGCGTATCGCGGCCGGGGAGGCGCATCTGTTGCTGGGGTGTGACCTGCTGGTAGCGGCAGGGCCGGATGCGATTGCCAAGCTCGACAGCAAGATTTCCCACGCGGTGGTCAACAGCCAGCAAACGCCGACTGCCGAGTTTACGCGCAACCCGGATGCCGTGTTTCCGGCCGAGGCCATGAAGCAGACCATCATCGAGGCGGTCGGCGCTGCGAAGACCCACTTCGTCGAAGCCACATCGCTGGCCACCCGGCTGATGGGCGACAGCATCGCCAGCAACCTGTTCATGCTCGGTTACGCGTTTCAGCTGGGCCTGATTCCGCTGACCTCGGCGGCCATCGAAAAGGCGATCGAACTCAACGGGGTGGCGGTCAATCTCAATCAGCAGGCGTTTCTCTGGGGCCGTCGTACCGCCCATGACCCTGCGGCGGTCGAAGCCTTCGTCAATCCGCAGCAGAAGGTCAGCGAGCCGCAGCAGCCAATGGACCTTGATCAGCGTATTCAGAGCAATGTCGAAACCTTGAAGGCGTATCAGAACGGCGCCTATGCCAAGCGCTATGTGGAGTTGCTGCAACGTGTGCGCGATACCGAATCACGCGTGTTTCCCGATCAGCAGCCGATGCTCTCTGAAGCGGTTGCGTTCAACTATTTCAAATTGCTGGCCTATAAGGATGAATACGAAGTGGCACGGCTGTACAGCAACGGCGAGTTTACCCGCCAGCTGGAAGCGCAGTTTGAAGGCGATTATCGGCTGGAATTCCACTTGGCCCCGTCATGGTTGGCAAAACGCGATCCGCACAACGGCCTGCCGCGCAAACGCAGTTTCGGCCCCTGGATGCTGCGCGCCTTCAATGTATTGGCGAAATTCAAATTCCTTCGTGGCACAGCGCTCGATCCGTTCGGCCACAGCCTTGAGCGCAAACAGGAGAGGGAGCTGATTGACGGTTACGTGCGTGACATCGAACTGATTCTTCAGCACCTGCAAGCACAGAATCGCCATACCGCCTTGAACCTGGCACGTCTGCCGGAGCGAATTCGTGGTTATGGCTATATCAAGGAGAGCGCCATGAAAGCGGCGGCATTGCAGGCCGATATTCTGCGCAAGAGCCTGGAAAGTGGCGAAGTGGTTGCACCGAAGTTGTACGAGGCGGCTGCCTGACGGAGAGATGCTTCGCATCGACTTGTCGCAGCGACCGGGGTGATCCGCTGTGTTCAGCGCCGGGAGTACCGCCTTCGCCAATATCAGTTCGGTCTGAACAGGTGTGCATGCCCGGCGCGGTACAGCGAGGACTCGCTGAACGTGTCGTCGGCAAGCACACGTCCGACCAGAATCAATGCAGTGCGACGAAAGCCTTTGGCCTGCACTTTGTCGTGAATGTCCGCCAGTGTGCCAACTGCCCAGTCCTGATCCGGCCAACTGGCGCGGTGCACCACGGCAATCGGGCAATCGGCTCCGTAATGTGGAACGAGCTCGTCGACAATCCGCTGCAGGTTGTTCACCCCCAGATGAATTGCCATGGTTGCCCGGTGGCTGGCCAGACTGGCCAGTTCCTCGCCGCTGGGCATTGAGGTCTTGTCGGCATAGCGGGTCAGAATCACGCTTTGCGAAACATCCGGCAGGGTCAGCTCGACGCCCAGCAGCGCAGCGCAGGCAGCGGTCGCGGTGACGCCGGGAATGATTTCGAATGGAATATTCAGTTCCCGCAGATGGCGGATCTGCTCGCCGATGGCACCATACAGGCTCGGGTCGCCGGAATGCACGCGAGCAACGTCCTGGCCCTGCGCATGCGCGGCCTTTATCAGTTCAATGATCTGCTCCAGATGCAGCTCGGCGCTGTTGGTCACCTGCACGGCCTGATGCCCCTCCAGCACGGCGAGCGGCACCAGTGAGCCTGCATAGATAATGACTGGGCATGTGCGAATCAGGCGTTGCCCCTTGACGGTGATCAGCTCGGGATCGCCAGGGCCGGCACCGATGAAATAGACAGTCAATGAATTCTCCGGAGTGGATGAGCGCGGGGAGATTATCCGCTGTGTGCAGGGCTGATTGCCAAGGCAAATGTGGCGTTGGCGCTTTTCTGCCGTTCGATCAGCAGGGTGGCGGTGCCGTCTCCCAGTTGCGCGGCCAGCGCCAGTGCCGAACCTTCGGCGACCCCGTGACAGCCCGTGGTCTGGAAGACCTGCGCAGAACGATGGGTGAGGTGCAGCTCCCACGCCACCAGTTGCGCTGCGTTGAAGAACACCAGCGGCACTGCCAGTTGCGCGGCCAGTTCAAGCAGGCCCGGTTCCTGGTCTTTTAGATCGATACATGCCAGCGCAGTGACGCTGGCGATCTCCAGGCCAATCACGCGAAGGCTGTTCTCGATCAGCTCGCGCAAAGTCGCTGCGGAGCAACCGCGCCGACAACCCAGCCCGGCCACCAGTGATGCGCCGGGCTGAAGGGTCGGTGAATCAGGCCTGGTGCAGGTCTGCATCGTTTCTGCGGAACAGCCAGGCACTGATCAGCCCCATCGCGATCCAGAACAGCGCGTTGGTTAGCAGCGAGGCAAGCATGAATTGCGATTCCAGAGCCTCCGGTGCCAGGCTCTGATGGACCAGTGGTTGTGGTGCGCCGATCACATGAGGAACGACCAGAATCGCCACGCCCAGCGCTTTGAGCAGCCAGTTCTGACCAAATACCAGCAAGGCCAGCCCGGCGGCAGTCGATGCGGCCGTACCTATCCACCAGGCCTGACGCTGACTCAGTTCGGCGGCAGCTGTGCCGGGCAATTCAGGTGGCAGGCCAAGCGTGGGTGCCAGCACAAAAACCGCGAAACCGGCCAGCCCCCACCATACGCCTTGCACCGTGCGGCCTGGCGCACGCAGGGTGTAAAGCCCGGCAAGCATCAGGGCGAAGCCTACTGCGACCACCAGGTTGCCGCCCGTGGTGGACAGCACGCGCTGCCAGCCGTTTTCAGGTTCCCAGGCAGCTTCTTCATGCGCATGACTGTGCTCGGCAGCCGCGCCGTCGGCATGCTCATGGACCTGTTCGGCAGATGCGTTTTCGTAAGTTTCGGCCTGCTGGATCAGTGGCACCACCCAGAAGCTTTGCAGCACGGTCAGCAGCAGGGCCGCAAGCAAGCCCGTGAACCCGGCAGTTTGTGCGATTCGCTTGAACATTGTGGAGTCCTTAATGGCAAGGAAAGGCAGCGCTGTGACGGGTATCGTGTGCGGCGTTGTGTACGGCCGCGATGTGCGAGAAACCGGCGAAGTACACCAGACATGCACCCAGCAGCGCAGCGCTGATGGCGGCTGTCAGGCGTTGAGTGCGTGTGGAGCTGGTAGTGGCGGCGTGGCTGCTGCTGATGGTCGACATGGCGATCCCTCTTGGTAATTGGCAAGCGGGCCACGCGCAAAGGAACCTGCCGGCAGACGCCGAAGGTTTCAACTGCGCCCGCCCACCGCGGGTTTGTCATTCAACGATGTCGGGCCGGTCTCCGGGCTCGCGAGGGGCTCAAACGTCGCGCGTTCAAGGCCTGCAAGGTCACCTTCCCATGCCGTGGCACAGTGGATAAGACCTTCTCTCGCTTACCGTTGCGGGGGCAGCACCGGACTTGCTCGACAGCGTGAGCGCACCGGTTTCCCGTTTCACCCCGTGAGGGGCACCCGAAACAAGGCGTACAGGAGAGCATGGGCGGCGGGGAATCGTCAATCTGAACGATTGACCTGTCTGCGGTCACTGCGTAGCCTTGCTGGTTCGAGGTTCTCCATGCGTAAAGCGTTACACATGGAGCTAAGACGGGAATGCGGTACACGCCGCAGCTGCCCCCGCAACTGTAAACGGTGAGGTTCATTGCACAGCCACTGCTACGGCGGGAAGGCGCGATGAATGCGTGTCGGCACGGTCTTGATTGCCTGCCACATGCCGCCGTGAGCCAGGAGACCTGCCTCGAACCGGGCTGACCAAAAAGCCTGCGAATTCTCACTACAACCGGGCGGGGTGATCCGGTGGCGATCCGATCCGTGTGCCAGGCACGCGGTTCTCGTCCTGTTTGCCCGCCGCATTGCCAAAGGGCACCTGATGAAAACACTGGCCAAGCTTCCCGTCACCATCGTCACCGGCTTCCTCGGCTCGGGCAAAACCACCCTGTTGCGGCACATGCTCGACAACGCCGAAGGGCGGCGCATCGCGGTCATCGTCAATGAATTCGGTGAACTGGGCATCGACGGAGAAATCCTTAAGCAGTGCACCATCGGTTGCACCGAAGAAGAGGCCAACGGCCGGGTATATGAGCTGGCCAACGGCTGCCTGTGCTGCACGGTGCAGGAAGAGTTCTTCCCGGTCATGCGCGAGCTGGTCGCTCGCCGTGGCGATCTGGACCACATCCTGATTGAAACCTCGGGGCTGGCATTGCCCAAGCCGCTGGTTCAGGCTTTTCAGTGGCCGGAAATTCGCAATGCCTGCACGGTCGATGCGGTGATCACTGTCGTCGACAGCCCTGCGGTACTGGCCGGTACGTTTGCTGCGTTCCCCGATCAGGTCGATGCGCAGCGCAAACTCGACCCGAATCTGGACCATGAATCGCCTCTGCACGAGCTGTTCGCTGATCAACTGGCCAGCGCCGATCTGGTCATCCTCAACAAGGCCGACATGATCGACGCCGAAGGTCTGGCAGCGGTGCGTGCCGAAGTTGCCGAAGAACTGCCGCCAGCCGTCAAGGTGATTGAAGCCAGCAGCGGTCGTCTGCCGATCAGCGTACTGCTGGGCGTTGGCGCCGAGTCCGAGCTGCACATCGATGGTCGCAAGACCCACCATGATCATCACGACGATGACGATCATGATGACCACGATCACGATGCTTTCGATTCGATTTCCCTGAAATTGCCTCAGGCCGATGAAAAGGTGCTGCTCGACGCACTGAATCAACTGGTCGTGCAGCACGGCATTCTGCGCGTGAAGGGCTTCGCGGCCATTCCCGGCAAGCCGATGCGCCTGCTGATCCAGGGTGTGGGTACGCGTTTCGACAAGCACTTCGACCGCGCCTGGCGCGCCGACGAAGAGCGTGCCACGCATCTGGTGCTGATTGGTCAGGAGCTGGATGCCGTGGTCCTGCAAGCGCAGCTCAACGCTGCAGTTGTCGGCTGACCCCATGCATTTACTGAGAACCCAGCCCGGCGGTTTCGTACCCGACGACAGCATTGCCGATCTGGGCCAGACCCCGGCCGAGCTGGTGATTCTCTGTAGCGGAGACTCAAGCCTGGCGCTGCTGGCCGAAGCTGCCCGGCAGCTCCCTGACGACTACCCGAGCCTGCGTCTGGCCAACCCGATGCAGGTACAGAATCACGCCTCTGTCGACTTGTATGTCGATGAGGTGCTGCGCCACGCAAAGGTCATTCTGATTTCCCTGCACGGTGGCATCGGTTACTGGCGTTACGGCGTCGAGCGGCTGATGGAGCTGGCGGCACGCGGGGTTCAGGTCATTCTGGTGCCCGGTGATGACCGCCCTGATCCTGAACTGAGCGACCTGAGCACGGTGCCTACCGCAGAACGCGACCGGCTATGGCAGTTTCTGCGTCAGGGCGGCTTGCAGAATGCGCTGGAAATGTATCGTTGCATGGCCAGCCGCTGGCTGGACCGGGACTATTCCTGGACCGAGCCCCAACCGTTGCCACGCACAGCCATTTACCACCCTCGACTGGCGAGTGCGCAGCTCACCGATTGGCAAGCCGACTGGGTTGCAGGGCAGCCCGTCGCGGCGCTGCTGTTTTATCGCTCGCACTTGCAGGCCGCCAATACCGGTTTTATCGACGAGTTCTGCGCTCGCTTGCAGGCACACGGCATTAACCCGTTGCCCATTGCCGTTGCCAGCCTCAAGGAACCCGGCTGTTTCACTCAGGTGGAGAACTGGCTGGACGAGGCTGAAACCGAGCTGATCCTCAACACCACAGGCTTTGCCCAGTCGAGCCCGGAAGCGCCGCATCTGCGCCCGTTTCGGCGCAACGTGCCGGTCATTCAGGCGATCTGCGCGCAGGACAACGAACCTGCCTGGCAGGCCAGTGAACAGGGCCTTGGTGCGCGCGATCTGGCGATGCACATTGCCTTGCCGGAGCTGGACGGGCGGATCATCAGTCGACCGATCAGTTTCAAGGACCTGGCCTGGCGCAGCGAGCGCAGCCAGTCGGACGTGGTGTGTTACCGCGCCCAGCCGGACAGGATGGATTTTGTCGCGCAACTGGCGCGGCGCTGGATCGAACTGGCCCGGCTGCCCAACGGCGACAAGCGTGTGGCGTTGATCCTGGCCAACTATCCGACCCGCGACGGACGCATCGGCAATGGTGTGGGGCTCGACACGCCTGCCGCGGCGCTGAACATCCTGCGCGCCATGCAGGCCGAGGGTTATCCGCTGGCACAGTTGCCGGACAGCGGCACCGAGCTTATCCAGCAATTGCTGGGTGGCGTGACCAATGATCTGGACAGCGTTGACCTGCGGCCCTGCCAGCAAAGCATGGCACTGGAGGAATACCTGGCGGCGTTCAACGAGCTGCCGCAGGAAAACCGTGATGCCGTGAATGCCCGCTGGGGCGCGCCGGACAGCGATCCGATGTTTCGCAGTGGCAGAATGATGATTGCCGGGCTGCGCTTTGGCCTGACCTTCGTTGGCATTCAGCCTGCGCGTGGCTATCAGGTCGACCCCAGCGCGGTGTACCACGACCCGGATCTGGTTCCGCCCCACGGTTATCTGGCGTTTTACTTCTGGCTGCGCAAGGCGTATGGCGCTCATGCCGTGGTGCATGTCGGCAAACACGGCAACCTTGAGTGGCTGCCGGGCAAGGGCGTCGGCCTGTCCCGAACCTGCTGGCCAGACGCCGTACTGGGTGCCATGCCGAACATCTATCCATTCATCGTCAATGATCCGGGCGAGGGCGCACAGGCCAAGCGGCGCACCCAGGCGGTGATCATCGATCACTTGATGCCGCCCCTGACCCGTGCGGAAACCTATGGCCCGCTGCGCAATCTGGAACTGCTCGCCGACGAGTTCTATGAGGCGCAACTGCTGGATCCGCGCCGCGCGCGCGAGCTGCAACGGGATATTCTTGAACTGGTCCGTGAAACCCATATCGACCGTGAGCTGGCCCTGGGCGAAAACCTCGACAGTGACGCCGATGCGGCGCTGTGGCTGCCGCGTCTGGACACTTACCTGTGTGACCTGAAAGAGTCGCAGATTCGCGATGGCCTGCACATCTTCGGTCAGTCGCCACAAGGCCGCCTGCGCACCGACACCTTGCTGGCCCTGCTGCGCATCCCGCGCGGCGACGGGCGCGGCGCGCAGTCGAGTCTGTTACGGGCGTTGAGCAAAGCGTTCGGTCTGGATTTTGACCCGCTGGATTGCGAACTGGCCGAGCCCTGGACCGGCGCGCGTCCCGCCGCGTTACTGGCGGTCAGCAGTGACCCGTGGCGCACTGCCGGTGATGCGCGTGAACGGCTTGAGCTTTACGCCGCTGCGCTCATCGAACGCGTGACACAGGGCGAAGCGCTGCACGACCTGCCGGTTGACGATGATCTGGCACTGATTCTCGACAGCCTGCGTGAAGTGGTCGCGCCGCGTCTGGACGCCTGCGGCACCGGCGAAATGCAGGGCATGCTCGATGCACTGAGCGGCCGCTTCGTCCCGGCAGGCCCCAGCGGCGCGCCGAGTCGGGGGCGTCTGGATGTGCTGCCCACCGGTCGTAATTTTTTTACCGTGGATGTCCGCAACCTACCGACCACCACGGCGTGGCGTATCGGTTTCCAGTCCGCCAGCCTGTTGCTGGAAAGGCACCTTCAGGACCATGGCGACCATTTGCGTCAGTTGGGGCTGTCGGTCTGGGGCACTGCGACCATGCGCACCGGTGGTGACGATATCGCTCAGGCGATGGCGCTGATGGGCGTACGTCCGGTCTGGGCGACGGGCAGCCAGCGGGTCGATGATTTCGAGATTCTGCCGGTCAGCCTGCTGGACCGCCCGCGGGTAGACGTGACATTGCGGGTGTCGGGCTTTTTCCGTGATGCCTTCGCCAACCTTATCAAGCTGTTCGACGCTGCGGTGCAGGCAGTTGCTGCGCTGGACGAGCCGGACGACCTGAACCCGCTGGCGGCCAGGGTGCGAGAAGAACGACAAGGTTTTATCGCAGAAGGGTTGAGCGAAGACGAAGCGGCACGTCAGGCGGGCTGGCGGATCTTCGGCGCCAAGCCCGGTGCCTATGGTGCTGGCGTGCAGGGCGCGATCGACGGCCGTCTGTGGCAGAGCCGTGAGGACCTTGCCGAGGTTTACCTGAACTGGGGCGGCTACGCCTATGGCGCTGCCGATGAAGGTACGCCTGCGCGTCAGCGCTTTGCCCAGCGGTTGTCTCAGGTGCAGGCCGTGCTGCAGAATCAGGACAATCGCGAACACGACCTGCTTGATTCAAACGATTATTACCAGTTTCAAGGCGGTATGCTC
Source organism: Pseudomonas syringae group sp. 243L2 (assembly GCF_032587875.1). Classification (NCBI taxonomy): domain Bacteria; kingdom Pseudomonadati; phylum Pseudomonadota; class Gammaproteobacteria; order Pseudomonadales; family Pseudomonadaceae; genus Pseudomonas; species Pseudomonas syringae group sp. 243L2. Next base: position 420,048 of record NZ_JAWHPL010000021.1, on the reverse strand, counting down.
GCGGCTTCGGAAACCCTCAGCGGGCAGAAGACCGCCAGTTACCATGGCGATCACAGCCAGCCGGACCTGCCGAAAATCCGCACCCTGAAGGAAGAGCTGAACCGGGTGATACGCTCGCGCGCTGCGAATCCGAAATGGATCGACGGGGCCAGACGTCATGGGTACAAAGGTGCGTTCGAAATGGCCGCCACGGTGGATTTCCTGTTTGCCTTCGACGCGACCACCGAACTGATCGATGATCACCAGTACGCGCTGCTGGCCGACGCCTATCTGCTTGACCCGACCACTCGCGATTTTCTCGCCGAGCACAATCCCGATGCCTTGCGCGACATGACCGAGCGCATGCTCGAAGCCCAGCAGCGTGGCCTCTGGCAGGAGCCGGGCGAGTATCAGCAGGCGCTGGAAGACCTGCTCCTGGACATAGAAGAGAACTGATGACCTTGCCTGACCCGAACACCACCGAAACTCCACATTTTCCGCTGGCCGCTGTGGTCGGTGCCGATGACTTGAAGCTGGCGTTGTGCCTGACCGCCATCGACCCGCGCATCGGTGGCGTATTGATCGAAGGGCCTCGGGGCATGGCCAAGTCGACGCTGGCGCGGGGGTTGGCCGATGTGCTGGCCAGTGGTCAGTTCGTCACCTTGCCGCTGGGTGCTACTGAAGAGCGTCTGGTCGGCACGCTGGATCTGGACGCCGCGCTGGCCGAGGGTCGTGCACAATTTTCCCCGGGTGTACTCGCCAAGGCCGACGGCGGTGTGCTTTACGTCGATGAGGTCAATCTGCTCGCCGACCATCTGGTCGACCTGTTGCTGGACGTTGCTGCCAGCGGCGTCAATATGGTCGAGCGGGATGGTATTTCCCATCGCCATGCAGCGCGCTTCGTACTGATCGGCACCATGAACCCGGAAGAAGGCGAATTGCGCCCGCAGTTGCTGGATCGCTTTGGCTTGAACGTCGCATTGAGTGGCCAGACCCAGCCTGCCGAGCGCAGTCAGATCATCCGTCGCCGTCTGGATTTCGACAGCGATCCGGTAATGTTTTGCCAGCAATGGCAAGCGCAGCAGGACGCCTTGAAGCTTCGTTGTGAGCAGGCGCGTCAGCTGCTGGCAGGTATCGAGCTGGATGACCATTCATTGGCAATGATCACCGAGCGATGCTTTGCTGCAGGTGTCGACGGTATGCGCGCCGATCTGGTCTGGCTGCGCGCCGCGCGCGCCCATGCTGCATGGCGTGGTGCCGGTCGAATTGAAGAACAGGACATCGAAGCGGTCGCCGAGTTTGCCTTGCGTCATCGGCGGCGCGAGCCGGCCCCGCCACCACAAAACCCGGAAGCGCCGCCGCCCGGATCGTCCAGCAGGCAGGCCGACCCTGAAAGCGGGCAGGGCAACTGGGGCGAGCTGCCCGCCCAGGCCGTCACTACCGGCGCACGCCGCGAAGTGCCGAGCTGGCCAAAAAAGCCTTAGGCATCCGCCCTCGTATCTCGCAGGGGGCGGATGCCGTTCCCCGTCCTGGTCGACTGGCCACTGGCAGACAAGGGGCCATGCGTGCCGGTGCTGATGGCCCGGTGCAATGGTTGTCCACACTGTTGCGCGGCCGGCCGAAAAGCCGCAAGGACCTGATTCGCCAGCCGCGCAGCAGCCGTCCCAGTGAGTTATTGCTGGTGATTGTCGATGCTTCAGCTTCTACACGACGCCATCAGGCGTTGAGCCAGGCCAAGGGGCTGTTGTCGCAATTGTTCGACGATGCGTATCGACGCCGCGCGCGTCTTGCCTTGCTGACCGCCAGCGGTGACACGCCACGCTGGCAACATCAGGGCCTGAAAGCGTCCTCGGCATTGAGTCCATGGCTGGATGCACTGGGTGCGGGCGGCGGCACGCCACTGTCTGCGGCGCTTCAGCAGGCCGGTGAATGGCTGGCAAAGCGGCAAAAACGCTATCCGGCCGAGCAGCAGCGGGTTCTGGTGCTGACCGATGGCAGGATCAAGCAGTTACCCGTCCTGCCTGCATTCAATTGCGCGAGTGTGTTGATCGATATCGAGAAAGGCCCGATCCGCTTGGGCAGGGCGCGGGAACTGGCGTCCAGCCTGGGGGCTGATTATCAGCACATTGATGAGCTGAAACCGGTTTGAGCTATCAGGTCTGGCAGTTCTGGAACTGCGTGCCAATGCGCTGAAGCATTGGCACGACAGTCAGTTGCAGTGCACGGGCAACGCTCAAACCTGCGTCAGGCTGGCATGGTCCAAGGCTCAAGGTCGTAGCCTTCGTTGCTGATTTCTGCACGCGCCTGTTCCAGAGCGCTGGCCAGTTGCCGCTTGTCTGAATAGGTGCTGCTCGGGATCTGCTTGCGACCGATACGGTTGCTGGTGCGGTCGATCACCGTCAGGCTCAGTTCGCCGTTACCATCCTGTGGTGCCCAGGCAACACACTGGAAGGGTTCAAAAGCGTGTCCAGCGATCAGAAGTGCATCGTTGAAGCGCAGTGGGGCGTTCATGGTTTTTTCCTCAAGTGCCCATATCAATTCAGTCACGGCGGCGGGCTGACCGTCCGGCTGGTTACTTGTGTTGATGAACGACAAGGGGGCATGAGTCACACCCTTCAACGAAAAATATGCGAATTTTTTTCAAGGGTCGCCCGCGTGACCTTGCAAATAAACATCCTTCAGCAGCTACGGCGTTAGTGACAGAGGGTTATGAGCGTTAGACCCAAACGGTACAACGCTGCGTCAAAAAGTTGCTAGGGTGATAGTTGGGCTCGCCAACATGCTGTTTATGAAAAGCTTTTAAAAATCCCACTCCACGTCGGGCACCAAGGAAACTTCATGCATGGATCGGCCCCAACGCGACGTCTGCTAATCATCGACGGCGGTGACGACTGTCATCCTCTGATTCCTGCTTTGAGTGATGCCGGATGGACGGTGCAGGAAAGCACCTCAGGTTCTACCTTCAGTCCCGATCATGACGTGGGCCTGATTCGACTGACGTCCGGTCATTTCGAACAACTGCCCAGGCTTCAAGAGCTTGTCGCCCATAGCAACATGCGCTGGGTTGCAGTGCTGTCAGCCAACGATCTGCAACGCGAAAAAATAGGCGATTTCGTTTGCCAGTGGTTTTTCGATTTTCACGCCCTTCCTTTCGATGCAGCGCGGTTGCATGGCACGCTGGACAAAGCGTTCGCGGCTGGCCGCCCCGAAGCCCAAGGCGGGCTGGCGCTTTCCGAGGCCGAGCCCGAGCTGCTGGGCGACAGTCGGCCCATTCGTGAGCTGCGCAAGTTGTTGAGCCGGCTGGCACCTATCGATTCACCGGTATTGATTCGGGGCGAGCGAGGTACGGGCAAAGAGCTGATCGCACGCAGCCTGCATGTGCAGTCTCAGCGACGCGGTAAACCGTTTGTTGTCGTGGATTGCGGTGCATTCACCGGGCATTCGATCCAGGCCGAGCTGTTCGGTCATGAGGATGATGCGTTTGATGGTGCTCAAGCGCACAGGATCGGGCTGCTTGAAGCTGCTGACGGCGGCACGCTGCTGCTTGACGAGGTCGGTGATCTGCCGCTGGAAACCCAGACGTCGCTGTTGCGCTTTCTGGAAGACCGGCAAATCGAGCGCCTGGGCGGCGGTGAGTCGATTGCAGTGGATGTGCGGGTGCTGGCCGCGACCCGTGAGGATCTTGAAACGGCTGTGCGGAAAAAGCGCTTTCGTGAAGACCTGTATTACCAGCTCAATGTGCTGCAGGTCGGGGTGGCACCGTTGCGTGAGCGTCATGGCGATCTGGCGTTGCTGGCCAATCATTTCGCCCATTTTTACAGTCAGGACAGCGGCAGGCGAGCACGCAGTTTCAGTCAGGATGCGCTGGTGGCGCTGGGCAAGCACGACTGGCCGGGTAATGTGCGGGAGCTGGCCGGTCGGGTACGGCGCGGGCTGCTGCTGGCCGAAGGCCGACAGATAGAAGCGGCAAACCTGGGCTTGCTGGGCGAAGAGGACAGTGCTGGCAGCATGGGCACGCTGGAAGAATACAAATCACGTGCAGAGCGCCAGGCATTGTGCGACGTATTGACCCGCCACAGTGACAATCTGAGTGTGGCGGCCAGAGTGCTGGGTATATCTCGACCCACATTCTATCGGCTGTTACACAAGCACCAGATCCGCTGAGTCTCCCAGTAACTGCGCGACAGCCGTCATCGCCTGTTCGCGGCGCTGCGGCCAGTCACCGCCCAGCACCTTATAGGCCTGCCGATGGTGGTCCAGCCATTCCCGGCTGCTGTCGAAGAAGGCCTGGCGTTCGCGCAACTGCGGTTGGCAGCGTTGCCCGTCGCTGATCCAGTCCACGCCTTCGGGCGACAGCAGCAGGTGCAGGTCGTAGGAGCGGTTCAGCAGTTGCTGTTCGATCCACGCCGGGCAGTCGCCGAACAGGGTGCGGCTCCAGAGCACATTGCTCAGCAAGTGTGTGTCGAGTATCAGCAAGTGCGGCTCGCTGGCGCGGGCAGTATCCTCCCAGTCCAGCTGGCCCCGAGCAATGGCCGGAATATCGGCGTAGTGGGTATCGCGCCCCTGTTGATCGATGAAATGACGTACATATTCGCCGACCAGCAGGCCGCCGAACCGATTCTGTATTTCGGCCGACAGCCAGCTCTTGCCGCTGGACTCAGGCCCGGTCAGGACCAGGACTTTCATCGCGCCAGCGCCAGATCGTTACGCCACTCGCGCCAGCCCTGTACGGCCAGCAGGGTAAACAGCGCATAGAGTGCAGCGGTCAGGTACAGCTCTTTGTAGATGAACAGGCCGACAAAAATCACATCCAGCACAATCCATAGCGGCCAGCACTGAACGCGTTTGTGTGCCATCCACACTTGTGCCACCAGGCTGAAGCCCGTGAGAGCTGCGTCAAGCCATGGCTGTGCGGCGTCGGTGAAATGCGCCATGCCAGCGCCCAGCGCGAGGCTGATGACTGCGCCGACAGCCAGCCCTTTAAGCACTGAATGGCTCGGCAGCACAGTGACAGCCTTGACCGGCAGGCCGTCGCCATGGCGAGTCCACTGCAGCCAGCCATAGATCTGCAAGCCTGCATAGATGACCTGCAGCAGCATGTCCGAATACAGCTTCACGTCGAAGAATATCCAGATGTAGATCACCACCATCACCAGCCCGATTGGCCAGCACCAGGGATTCTGCTTCACTGTCAGCCAGACCGCGATAACGCCAATGGCGGCAGCGAAGAGTTCAAGCCCGGACATGGCGGCTCCTTGGTTAGGGTTGTGAGGGTCGGGGGCGGCGATTGTATGCGCTTCTGCGCGCGGCGTGGAGCTTGTGTTGCGTCAGGCTGCACGTCAGCAGGCTTTGTGCGCGGAGGTCTGCTAGCATTCCGCGCCTTGCATTTGCGCGACTTTCTTCAAGCTTCGTTCAGGCAGGCGACGGCATAGTGGCAAGCATTTTTTATACGACAACATTAAACAGCGAGCCTGCGGCATCGCTTCATGGGGGAATGATGGATCTTTGGACCGCTGCTCAGGCGTTGATATTGGGTGTTGTAGAAGGGCTGACGGAGTTCTTGCCGATCTCCAGTACAGGGCATCAGATCATCGTCGCCGACCTGATCGATTTTGGCGGCGAGCGCGCCATGGCCTTCAATATCATCATCCAGCTGGGTGCGATTCTAGCGGTGGTCTGGGAGTTTCGGCGCAAGATTCTCGACGTTGTCGTGGGGTTGCCGAAACAGCAACAGGCGCAGCGTTTCACCCTCAACCTGCTGATCGCCTTCATGCCGGCCGTGGTGCTGGGCGTGATTTTCGCCGATACCATCCACCATTACCTGTTCAATGCCATTACCGTGGCAACGGCGCTGGTCGTGGGCGGTGTGATCATGCTCTGGGCCGAGCGCCGCGAGCACACTGTGCGCACCGAAACCGTCGATGACATGACCTGGAGCGATGCGCTGAAAGTCGGGCTGGTGCAGTGCCTGGCGATGATCCCCGGCACATCGCGCTCGGGCTCGACCATCATTGGCGGCCTGCTGTTCGGCTTGTCACGCAAGGCAGCGACCGAATTTTCGTTCTTTCTGGCCATGCCGACCATGGTCGGTGCAGCCGTGTATTCGGGCTACAAATACCGGGACATGTTTCGCCCGGACGACTTCGCAGTGTTTGCCATCGGTTTCATTACCTCGTTCATCTTCGCGATGATCGCAGTTCGCGCGCTGCTCAAGTTCATCGCAACTCATAGCTATGCAGTGTTCGCCTGGTATCGCATCGCCTTCGGCCTGCTGATTCTGGCGACCTGGCAGTTTGGCTGGATCGACTGGGCATCGGCCAAGGCATGACGCGGGCTCGCGAGCCGCAGCGGCCAGCCGGTCGGGGCAGGGCACCGGTCCGGCAATTGCGCCTGAAGGTCTCGGCGTTCCTGCTGCTGTGTGTGCTACCGGTCTACGGCTCGGCGTCGCTGGGGTTCAGGCAGGTCACGTTGATTCCGGCGCTGGCTTTGATAGTCATGAGCCTGCTGGCGTTTGTGCTCTATAGGCATGACAAGCGACAGGCCGGAAACGGCGGTCAGCGTACGCCGGAGAACGTCCTGCATGCCACCGAGCTGCTCGGTGGCTGGCCCGGAGCATTGCTGGCGCAACAGGTGTTTCGGCACAAGACCCGCAAGGTATCTTTCCAGATCGTGTTCTGGCTGATCGTGCTGGCGCATCAGGTGCTGTGGCTTGACTGGCTGTTTCTGGGCAAGCGGCTTTTACAGCTGTTGCCTTTATAGTTTCAAGCCGATCTGCTGTCGTTTCGGTAGCCTGCCGACTACAAGCTGGTGGGAGCGGGTCAGCAGATCACGCACTTCATCGTCGCTCAGTGTGTGCAGGTCTGCCACGCTGATCCAGTGCGCGCGGGCCAGGTAAGGCGCAGGCCGTATGCCGGGCCGATCCACGTAACCCAGAAACAGTTCCGGATGGACCTTGAATGAAAGGTCCTGGCCGACCAGGTCCATGACCGCGAACATCTTTTTTTCGGCAACGGAAAATACGCGCACACCGCCCCATTTGTAATCCTCTCGGGCGCCTGGCAAGTCCAGGCAGAACCGGGCGATGTCTTCTTTGTGACGGGTCTTGTTCATGGAATGCTCCTTCAATGGGGCGTCGAGCGGTAAGCTGTTCGATAGCCGCACGGATATTCGATCAGCGGATTGTATGCTGCTGCGACACTCATTAGTGTGCAGGTTTGTCCTTCTCCGGAGTCTCGAATGTCTGCCGTGCAACTCGCCGATGGTGAACTGAACTACCTACTCGAAGGCCCGGCCGGTGCGCCGGTGCTGGTGTTGTCCAACTCGCTGGGCACTGATCTGCATATGTGGGACAACCAGATTCCTGCGTTCATTCGTCATTTTCAGGTGTTGCGCTACGACACGCGCGGGCATGGCAAATCGCTGGTCAGCGAGGGCAGTTACAGCATCGAGCAGAATGGTCGCGACGTGCTGGCGTTGCTGGATGCGCTGCACATAGACACGGCTTTTTTCTGTGGTTTGTCCATGGGCGGCCTGATCGGTCAGTGGCTGGCGATCAATGCGCCGCAGCGCCTGCGCAAGGTCGTGCTGTGCAATACGGCAGCCAGAATCGGCAACCCTGATATCTGGAACCCTCGCATCGAAACCGTTCTGCGTGACGGGCAGTCAGCCATGGTTGCATTGCGTGATGCTTCTGTTGCGCGCTGGTTCACGCCTTCATTTGCGCACGCCGAGCCTGCTGTGGTCGACACGGTTGTCGGTATGCTGGCCCGCACATCGCCACAGGGATACGCAGCTAACTGCGCTGCGGTGCGTGATGCCGATTTCCGTGAGCAGATTGCCTCCATTCAGTTGCCGGTATTGGTCGTCTGTGGCACTGAAGATGCGGTAACCACCCCGGCGGACGGGCGCTTCATGGTCGAGCGCATTAAAGGTTCGCAGATAATCGAATTGCACGCGGCTCATCTGTCCAGTGTCGAGGCCGGGGAATCATTTACGGTGCCGGTGCTGGCATTCCTGACGGCCGAGTAAGCTGGCGGGATCTGAACCCCGGTATTGAGAGGCTTGCCATGGCGCTGCATACTCGCGGCTCTGAAAGCGAGGTGGCCGGGTGTTTGATCTCAATGATCTGTTTTATTTCGTTCAGGTGGTCGAATGCCTCGGCTTTGCGCCAGCAAGCCGCAAACTGGGGATTCCCAAGTCCAAGCTCAGCCGTCGTATTGCCGGGCTGGAAGAGCGCCTGGGTGTACGACTGATTCACCGCTCGACGCGCACGTTCGCCGTGACCGAGAGCGGGCGCGATTACTACGCTCACTGCGTGGCAATGCTGGTCGAAGCCGAGGCTGCTGAAGAGGCTATTCTGCGTTCCAAGTCCGAGCCGCAGGGCAGGGTGGCGATCAGCTGTCCTCCCGCACTGGCGGCGATGGGCTTCAACGAGACCATTGCCCGGTTCGCGGCCGATCACCCGAAGGTTCAGGTGCAGGTTGAAAGCACCAACCGCCGCGTCGACCCGCTGACGGAGAACATCGATATCGCGTTGCGTGTGCGCTTTCCGCCACTGGAAGACGACGGGCTGGTGGTCAAGTTGCTCGGGCACAGTGCTCAACGTCTGGTCGCACGCCCGGATCTGGCTGCCAGGCTATCCGCAACATCGACACTCGAGGCGCTATCAACACTGCCCAGCCTCGACACGCCGTCTTCAAGCCATGAGCATCGCTGGCTGCTGGAAACTACTTCCGGCCACTATGCTGAAATTCGCCACACGCCGAGGCTGATCAGCTCGGATCTGGACATGATGCTGCAGGCCGCCCTGCAAGGGGTTGGGGTGGCGCAACTGCCGGAACTGATTGTCCGGGAAGCCTTGCAGGACGGACGTCTGGTGGAACTGTTCAGTCAGCATCGGCCAAAGTGCGGCATCGTGCACGCCGTGTTTGCGTCACGCCGTGGGCTGCTTCCCGCGGTCAGAGGGCTGCTGGATGTGTTCGAAACCTCGTTCAAAGAGCTAAGCCTTAGTCCCGACTCGCTTTATTGTTCTCTTCATAGAACGAACAGTCGCATTCAAGACCACTAATCATCTATTGCGATCAAGGATAGGATGCTCGCCACTTCATCGCTAAGTGGCGATTTTCTTTAAGGAGCTACGTTATGAATTTATTGCACCTCGATTCCAGCATCCTCGGCGATCATTCCGCTTCGCGTCAGTTGACCCATGAGGTTGTTCAGGTCTATCAGCGCTCGCATGCCGACAGCCAGGTAACCTACCGCGACCTCGCCAGCGAAGCCCTCGGGCATTTCTCTGCTGCCAGTCTTGCCGCAGCGGGTACCCCTGTAGAAGCCCGAGATGCGTCCCAGCAACAGGAAGTCGACACTAATGAAGCCACCTTGCAGCAGTTTCTTGCCGCCGACGTGCTGGTGATCGGTGCGCCGATGTACAACTTCACTATCCCGTCCCAGTTGAAAGCCTGGTTTGACCGGATCATGGTTGCCGGCCGCACGTTCCGTTATTCCGAAGCCGGCCCTGAAGGCCTGTGTGGCGGCAAGAAGGTTATTATTGTTTCCACTTCCGGTGGCCTGCACGTCGGGCAGCCAACCGGCGCTGGCCACGAAGAACTGCTCAAGGCGCTGTTCGCTTTCATCGGTATCACCGACCTGCAATTTGTTCGTGCGCACGGCCTGGCCTATGGTGAAGGGCCGCGTGCCAACGCCATGACAGCCGCGCAGCAACATATCGAGAGCGAGCTGTTCGCCGCCTGAGTCGGTGATGGTCTGAACAAGACTCCACAACTCGCGCGAGCAACGTGCGCCGGGTTGTGGAGTTTTTTTGTGCGCCGCATAAATGCCCGCAGTCTTGAGCGTACTCAACCTTGACAGCTTCCTTACAGGTAAGCGGGCTATTCAAGGACTAAACTGCATCTTCGCGGCACTGTGTTTGCGGTTTTGTGGTGCTTTTCACGATTGCTGAAAAGAGCGGGCGGTTTATGGCCCGGCTTGTGCACTATTTCTGTTTTACACACTCTCATCTGGGTGAGAGCGGCGCGCTGGAGCACGATGCTCGACACAAGCGCTGAATGGACTATCCGGGCGAGCCTCCGGATTTGCAAAGGTTGGGCCTTTCGATGGTACGTCTTTGTGCAGTGATGCTGGTTTGCTTGCTCGACAGCCTGATTGCGGTTCACGCTCAGGCCGATGACGCCTGGAGCGCGGGCTATCACGAGCTGAGTTTCCCCGACCCGCTGGATTCACAGCCGGTGCAGGCCATCGCTTTTTACCCGTCGACCGCCAGTGAGCAGTGGAGCACCCTGCACGGCTATCGCGTCGAGGCCGGCGAAAATGCGCCGATTGCAATGGGCCGGTTCCCGTTGCTGCTGCTGTCTCATGGCAATACCGGTACACCGCTGGCGTTGCATGACCTGGCCACATCATTGGCGCGCCAGGGGTTTGTGGTGGTTGCTGTGGTTCATCCTGGCGACAATGATCGTGATCACAGTCGGTTGGGCAGCCTGAGTAACCTGTATGGTCGCCCGCTGCAGATCTCTGAAGCGATCAGCACGGCCTTGCTCGACCCTATGCTTGCCCCTTATCTCAATGCTCGTCAGGTGGGCGTGATCGGCTATTCGGCGGGTGGCGAAACTGCGCTTATTCTTGCGGGCGCGCAGCCTGATCTACAGCGCCTGCGCCAGTATTGCCTCGAACGCCCCACAGACCGTGACGCCTGCAAGACTCAAGGGGAGCTGGTCGCTGACCGCGATGACCTGCATGCCCAGGCTGACCCCAGGGTCGGTGCGCTGATGCTGATGGCCCCGTTGAGCCTGATGTTCGGCCGTCACACGCTGGGCGATGTGCATGTACCGGTGCTGATGTATGCCGGGGATGACGACCAGTTGCTGGCCATCGACCGCAACGCCGAAGCGCTGGCGCGCAAACTGCCGCAGGCACCGGACTATAAGTTGTTGGCGGGGGCAGGGCATTTTGTCTTTATGGCACCGTGCAGTGACGAACAGCGTTCGAGCGCACCGTTACTGTGCAACGACCCTGACGGAGTGGACCGCGAAGACATTCACCGCAACCTGAGCGCAGAAGCTGTGCGCTTCTTCAGCACGGCGCTCAATTCTGCCGACCCTGACCATTCAGGTATGCAGACAGCGCATCACGAATAAGCGCTTTTCAGGCGTTCAGCGAACTCAGAAAGTCGCCAAACCCGCCTCTGGCTTTTGAGTCCAGGCGGGTACTGGTCGTGACCCGCGGGCGGCAGCTCCAGGCGATCCGCGCGCCGATCAGCTCCAGCTGGCGAACCAGATGCACGTCTTCGTGGCAGGCCAGTGCCGGAAACCCGCCTGCACTGATATAGGCAATTGAGCTGACACCCAGGTTGGCACCATGGATGTGCCGATGGCCGTCCCGGTGCTGGTAATGCTTGAGGTAAGCCGCCTGCGCAGCCGCAGAGATATCCTTGTTCCAATCGCCGGGCATGACGGTCCCGCATACCGCATCGGCATCCAGTGCCAGTTGCTCGGCAAGCCAGTCATTCGCCACGGTGCTGTCGCCATCGGTGCAGGCCAGCCAGCGCGCACCTCGGTCGAGGAGAAAAGCTGCTCCTTCGGCGCGTGCCTGTCCGACGTTGCGGGCCGAGACCTCAAGGACCATCACCCCGTGCGCTCGCGCGATGTCTGCCGAGCTGTCGGTGCAACTGTCGAGAACCACCAGCACCTCTACTCGCTCACCCTTGAGATCCGGGTGTTCAGCCGCCTGCTTTATCGTTTCGAGGCACAAATCGAGTAGCTGCTCTTCATTGTGCACCGGGATCAGAATGCCGATCATCGGAGAATTCCTGTTCTGCTACGGAGGTTCCATCACGACTCCACAGGTCCAGCAGAAAATCCTGTTCGTGATGACTGAAAAGGCGGTGCATGGCCAAGCGTTCGGCAAGGATATCGTGTACAGCCTGCGCGTTCAGCGGGCAGCCCTCGATATCAGGGCGCCAGTGACAGGCGAGCAACTGGCCGTCAGGTGAAAGCGAGGATAGAGCGCAGTCGATCAGGCGGTGCAGGTCATCGACGTCCAGGTAGTAACCCAGTTCGCTGAAGACGATCAGATCAAATTGTCCCTGCGGCCATTGCTGTGGCAAACGGGCCTGCAACACGCGCACATGGGGCAGGCCTGCCAGACGCTTGCGTGCCAGATCCACCGCCAGGTTTGACGTGTCGCAGCACACCAGTGCGTCACAGCGACCGGCAAGGTCGGCACTGAGTTCGCCGTTGGCGCAGCCGGGCTCGAATATCGATTGGTACCGTTCACGGGGCAGGGCCGCCAATGTCAGCGCACGCTTGCGCCGCTCATACCAGCGTTGCTTGAACGCCCACGGGTCATCGTTGTTGCGAAACAGCTCATCGAAATAGCCGTCTTCGACGCTCATACAAACACCAGTTCAAACGGTTGCAGCAGTCTTTCCAGAACAACGGCTGGCAGAACGGGCGCAAGACCGATGGCCGGGTCACCCTGCAATTGGCTGACGAACGCCTGAGCGGCATTGCGTTTACGAGCAAGGGTCGCCGGGTCCAGCAGCAACTTGCGTGCGCGGTCCCATGGCAGACGCTCATCTTCAGGGTCAGCCCAGTGCCAGGCCCAGACCGGTACTTCGCAAAGCTGCGCCCCGGTAGACGCACAGGCTCTTGCACTGGCGCGGCCAACGGCTTCGTGGTCGCCATGACCATCTTCTGCCCAGGTGGCGAACACTACGTCGGCAGGGCCCAGATGACGTTCAAGAAACTCTGCCAGCTGATCTTCGGACTCGGCCACGGCACCATCCTGCAAGCCGCAGCGCAGCCACTCAAGACGCTCAAGGGGAATATCGAGACGATTCAAGGCTTCGGCGCTTTCCTGGGGCCGGATTGCAGACAGTCGCTCGACATGCCAGAGCGTGGAGCCCGGATGGCTGGCAGTGCCGTCAGTGACCGAGATCAACAACAGATTGCGTTCCAGCTGCGCCAACTGGCTCATCAAGCCGCCGCATGCCAGTACTTCATCGTCCGGATGCGGGGCGATGATGACCGCCCTGCAATTGTTCGGCACCAGCAGGTCTGCAGTAATCGCAGGTACGCTGCGCAGTTTGCCGGAGGCGTTCCAGGCAGCCAGAGGCGTGCCCTGGCCAGACTCGTCGTCGCTGACTAGAAAGCCTTCGCTCATGATGGATACGCTCTCATAGTGACCACGTGCGCAAAGCTGGCAGCCGTTTACCCGTCAATTGACCCAGTGCAGCAAGGTCTTGCTCGGCATGACTCTGGCGCAGAAAAACCGGCAGGTCGGTGATCAGTCGAGCGAAGTGCGGGTCCTTGCAGTAAGGACCCGCACCTACCGCGCGGCCCACGTGCTGAATGACCAGTTCCGCAGCGTGCTCCACGTAGGCACGACAGCGTCTGGCGAGCACCTCGGCATTTTCAGCCGGGGCCTGATCCAGATGCGCAGCGGCGGCACGCAGTACATCGATTGCTGCGTGCAACGCGACATCTACAGCACCCAGGTGCGCAAGAGCGTGTGGCTCTTCGCGTTTGCCGACCTGTGCCAGCAAGCGTTGGGCGATAGCCCGGGAGGCACCATACCAACACGCCGCGATGCCGATGCCGCCTTGCCAGAAGCCAGGCCGTTCCAGGTAGCCGCCCGGCGCTCCAATCGCCTGCCCGGTAGCGTGCTCGAACACGACTTCGACGCTGCCGGTGGCACCCATGCCAACTGCGCGCCAGCCATCATTGGTCATATGCACGCCGGGCTGGTCGAGTTGCACCGCCACCAGTTGCTGGCGATGTTCTTCATCCCATGTGGTGATCAGTGCATGGCTCAAGGCCGTAGCACCGGAACACCACGCTTTTCGGCCATTCAGACGAAGTGAATCGCCAGTGCCGCTGATATTCACCCGTGCCTGCGGCGGCTCTGCCGCCCACATGCCCCAGGTGCTGAATTGTTCGGGGGGCGGGGCACCCAGTTCCGCCATGATCGCCAAGGCGTCGGTATGCCCCTCGTACAACTTGCACAACCCCAGGTCATGGCCTGCAATGCAGGCCAGCGCCCGCCAGCGCTCAAGTGTCTGACCGCTGGCAGGCAGGGGGAGCTGATCCAGACCTTCGTTGACCAATGCCTGCAAGCACTCGCCCAGCGCACGCGTATCGGCATAACCGTGCTTGCGCCAGTCGAGAAACTCACTCAAGGCATTAATCATTGCTGGTCTTCGCGCTTCAGTTCGAACAGCAGCAGCGAGCGCGGCGTGACGGTATATTGCGAACCGAACGCAAAGTGCTCCTTGCTGCGTGCATCATCCTGATTGGTGTCGATCAGGCACTCATAATGGGTGCCTTCAGGCACTTCCGGCAGGGTGAAGTTGACCCCGTCGTGGTGCGCGTTGACGACCAGCAGCAGCGTAGCGTCGGCACCTGGACGACGGATACCGGTTTCCTGTGCACGGCCATCCATCAACATGCCCAGGCAACGGCCATTGGCATCGTGCCATTGCTCGACACTCATCTCGTTGCCATCCGGAGCGAGCCAGGTTACATCCTTGACGCCGATTTCTTCGTTGTAATCGCCCACCAGGAAGCGACTGCGGCGCAGGATCGGGTAGGTCTGACGCAGCTTGATCACGCGGGTCACGAACTTGAGCAACGCTGCGCCGTCCTCGTCCAGATCCCAGTTGATCCAGCCAATTTCGCTGTCCTGACAGTAGGCATTGTTGTTGCCGTGCTGGGTACGGGCGAACTCGTCACCGGCGACGATCATCGGCGTACCTTGCGCCAGCAGCAAAGTAGCGAAGAAGTTACGCATTTGACGCAGACGCAAGGTGTTGATTTCCGCGTCTTCGGTCGGGCCTTCGACGCCGTGGTTCCAGGACAGGTTGTTGTTGCTGCCGTCCTGGTTGTTTTCGTCGTTGGCTTCGTTGTGCTTGTCGTTGTACGACACCAGGTCGTGCAGCGTGAAACCATCGTGCGCGGTGATGAAGTTCACCGACGCCTGTGGACGCCGACCGCGCTGGTTGAACATGTTGCCGGAGGCGGTCATGCGTGCCGCGAAGTCTGCCAATTGGCCTTCGTCGCCTTTCCAGAAGGCACGTACGGTGTCACGAAACTTGTCGTTCCACTCCATCCAGCCTGGTGGGAAACCGCCGACCTGATAGCCACCTGGGCCACAGTCCCAAGGCTCGGCGACCAGTTTGACCTGACGCAGCACCGGGTCCTGACGGCAGGCGACCAGGAAGCTGTGACGTTCGTCGAAACCATCGTGGTAGCGACCCAGAATGGTTGCCAGGTCGAAGCGGAACCCGTCGACATGCATTTCCGAAGCCCAGTAACGCAGGGAGTCAGTGACCATCTGCAGTACGCACGGGTGGCTCAGGTCGAGGGTGTTGCCGGTGCCTGAGTCATTGATGTAATAACGCTTGTCGTCCGGCATCAGCCTGTAATAGGAGGCGTTGTCGATACCGCGCATGGACAGGGTAGGGCCGAGCTCGTTGCCTTCGGCCGTGTGGTTGTAGACCACATCAAGAATGACCTCCAGCCCGGCATGATGCAGGTGCGCAACCATTTCCTTGAACTCGGCAATCTTGCCACTCGCCAGATAACGCGGGTCTGGCGCAAAGAACGCAATACTGTTGTAGCCCCAGTAGTTGGTCATTCCTTTTTGCAGCAGATGCTGGTCGTTGACGAAGGCGTGTATCGGCAGCAGCTCGACGGATGTCACACCCAGCTTGCGGATGTGATCGACAACGGGAGCTGATCCCAGACCGGCAAACGTGCCGCGCAGCTCTTCGGCAACTTCCGGGTGGCGCATGGTGATGCCGCGCACGTGGGTTTCATAAAAAATGGTCTTGTCCCAAGGCGTACCGACGCGCTGATCGCGGCCCCAGGTGTAAGCCTCGTCGATCACCTTGCTCTTCGGTACAAAGGGCGCGCTGTCACGTTCATCGAAGCTCAGGTCGCCGTCAGGATGACCAATGGTGTAACCGAACAAAGCTTCAGACCACTTCAATTCGCCGACCAGTTGCTTGGCATACGGGTCGATCAACAGTTTGTTGTGGTTGAAGCGATGACCGTTTTTAGGGTCATAAGGGCCGTAGACGCGATAGCCATAGATCAGGCCCGGGTGCGCATCGGGCAGGTAGCCGTGATACGTCTCATCGGTGTATTCCGGAAGTTCGATGCGTTCCAGTTCGATTTCACCGGTCGAGTCAAACAGACACAACTCTACTTTGGTGGCGTTGGCCGAAAACAGGGCAAAGTTGACACCCAGGCCGTCCCAGCTAGCGCCGAGAGGAAAGGGAAGTCCTTCACGAATGCGAGACGGGGTGCTGCCTGGATTGTCTTGCGGGGCTGAATTATCTTCTGCCGTTGTAGTGGACTTCGTATTCATGATGACTTCCTGACGTCGAATGATTTTCTGAGCGGCCAAGGCCGCTATCGAAGCCACCAAGGCTTCAATATTGACGATAAAGTATGGGGGTGTAGCAGGCCTCATCTCCGATCAGAGTGCGACCTGCAACAATGGACTGGCGCCCGGCCAGAAGAGTTTCAAGAATTCGACGGTTTGCGTGGCTTCTTGGCAGCAGGCTTGGCTGGGGCATCAGTTGGCGCAGCGGTAGCCGGCTTGGCTTTGGGAGCAGGCTTGGGAGCCGCCTTGGCCGCTGGCTTTGGCTTGGCTTCAGCTGCGGGCTTGGCCGCTGGCTTTGCTGCTGGTGCTGACTTCGCCACAGGTTTGGCCGCGCCCTTGGCAGGCGCCTTGGCGCTGTCTACTTCAGGCAGCTTGGGCTTGCTGGACTTGCGCACGCTGGACTTGTCAGGTGCCAGGGCTTCTGCTTCTGCAAGCTTGCGAGCCATCTCCCAGTGACGCTCGTCGTGTCCGGAGGGCTTACCCTCGGACTCCCAGATTTGGTAAGCAAAATCGCGAATTCTTTTTTCGTCGGCACTCATCTTGAGACTCCCAGCTATTACATAGTTTGAATAAGCAAATTGACGGAAAATCTTTCAAGCGCTGCACTGAGCGGTATCTCCCGAACGTGTGTTGCGACACCGTCGGAAAAGAGTCCTTTCCAGTCAGATCCAGAGTCGGCAAACGGAAGCATAATCCGTGTGTCGCCCCAATTGGCAGCATTAATCAATGGAGTTTGCGCAGTACCCAATAGTTCACTGCTTGTGCGTGGGACTACGATGACAGCGCGCACTCCTTGTGTCTCCCGGGCAAAAGCCATCACTTGCCCAGCGTGGCTACCCTTTATTTCCAGAGGCTGATAACGCCCCTCGCTGAACAGCGTTGGGTGCTCGGCACGCAGGTTCAAAACCTTCGCAATCAGCGCCTGTTTGATGCGGCCATCCTGCCAGTTATCGAGCAGGTCGGCAGCGCTTGCATCTTCTGCCAGCGCTTTCTGTCGGGCTGCATAATCAACCGGTCGCCGGTTGTCCGGATCCACCAGGCTGAAATCCCAGAACTCGGTGCCCTGATACAAATCGGGAACACCGGGTACGGTCAAGCGTAGCAAGGTTTGCGCCAGACTGTTGAGTGCCCCGGCGGTCGCGATACGATTGGCCGTTGCACTCAGTGACTGGCGCAACGCGAGCGCTTCAGGAGCCAGCAGCAAACGTTCAAGAAATTCGCGGCAAGCCGTTTCGTAAGGCTGATTCGGCGCGCTCCAGCTGCTTTGCAGCTTGGCTTCGCGCAGGGCTTTCTCTTGCCACTGCACCATGCGCTTCGCGTATTCCTGGTGAGCTTCTTCGCCCTCCAGGCTCAGCGGCCAGCTGCCCAGCAAGGCCTGATAAAGCATCAGCTCGTCACCCGCACTGATGGCCGGTTCTTCGCCTTTCAGGGGCACTGCCAGCTGTCTCCAGCGTTCTACCTGTTCGGCGTACCACGGCGCACATTCACTCAGGACCGCAAGGCGTGTACGTGTGTCCTCGCCACGCTTGTGATCGTGCGTTGCAGTGGTCAGCAGGTTGTCGGGGAATTTTTCCAGACGCTCCAGGCAGACCTGATGGAAGTCTTCCACCGGCGCACTGAAATGCTGCGGATGAAAGCCTACGTCGTTGCGCGACAACAGCACTGCAGAGCGATAGAACGAGGTGTCCTCAACCGACTTGGCGGCAACCGGGGAGGTCAGTTGCTGGAACCGTACACACGCATTCTTGTACAGCTTGCGCAACGGTCCGCGTGGCAGTTTGCGCCACGCTTCGCCACCCAGCCAGCGTGCCAGATAATCCAGCACTGGCCAGTCGCCTTCGTTCAAAGTGGTGCGAGCGCCTTCCATTGCCTGCTGGAAATACTTGTCGTCCTGCGCCGAGCGGCCGCATACCGAGATATAGGTGCGATAAATCGGAAAATTGACGATCAGCGCGAGCAGGGCACGGCGAATTGCACCCAGCGTGAGGTCACGACTCATCAGGTCGCTGCGTGCAACTTGCAGCAACGACTGCGCGACGTTCTCGAAATCGCCCGCCAGCGTGCCGTGCAGGACCAGATCCCGGGCCACCAGCACTTCTTGATCGAAGTCAGCGGTACGTTCTGTCAGTCGACTCCACAGCTCTCCAAGTGGCTCTTTGCCCTTGGGATCGTGTTGCAGGAGCGAGACCTGATTCATGAACTCGTAGCCGGTCGTGCCGTCCACGCTCCAGTCTTCACGCAACGGCTCATCCGGCCCTAGAATTTTCTCGACGAAAATAGGCAGATGATCAATGCGCGCCTCGGCAGGACGCAGCTTGAGCAGGCTTTTTACCCGGCGATGCAGCTTGCGGCCGTAGCCGCGCGGGTTGGCCAGCCCATCGATATGATCGATCCGCAACCCGTCAACCAGGCCGTCGGCAATCAGCTGGAATATCTTGCCGTGGGTGGCTTCAAATACCTGCGGCCGTTCGACACGCAAACCACCTAGCTCGTTGATGTCGAAGAAGCGCCGCCAATTGATGTCATCACCGGCAGTACGCCAGCTGGCCAGACGATAGTGCTGACGTTCCAGCAACTGATGCAGACGCTGAAAGCCTTCCGGCTTGCTGGAGTCGAAGTGCGCAAGGATCTGCTCGATGCCTTTGAGCACCTGCGGATCTTTCGCCAGCTCGGCCAGCTCGGTTCTGGCCTGACGTGCACGTTCGTAGGCTTGCGGGTATTGAGCAAGCGCAGTGAAGCGCTGGCCCATTTCCTTCAATTGCGGGTGTTCGACTGCCTGAAGCAATGAATCATAGGTCAGCGGGCAGATCGGGAAATGATGCTGGTAGTGCTCGATATAAAACATGCCGCGCTCGGCGTCGAAGCGCAGCGGGATTTCTCCGGCCTGCAGGACGGTGCCGTAATCGCTGCTCAGAAACGGCAGCAGCAACTGGCCTTCCAGCAAGGGATCCGGCGAATTCCACTGAATGTCGAAGAACTCGGCATACGGGCTGCGCCGACCCCATTCGAGCAGGTCCAGCCACCAGGGATTGTCTGCACCACCGACGGCCATGTGGTTGGAGACGATGTCGAGGATCAGCCCCATGCCGTGTTCGCGCAAAGCCGATACCAGACGCAGCAGGGCAGGCTCGCCACCCAGTTCCGGGTTGATGACGGTCGGGTCGACGACGTCGTAACCATGCATTGAGCCAGCACGCGCCTTGAGCAGCGGCGAGGCATAGACATGGCTGATCCCCAGGCTGGCGAAGTAGGGCACCAGTGGCACCGCATCGTCGAGCGTGAAATCTTTATGAAATTGTAAACGCTGGGTAGCGCGCAAAGGCTGTAATGGACGGGTCATTGGTCACGCTCCGCAGCTTGCAGCCGGGATTGGGAGAGCAATTCCAGTCGTCGAGCAGCATTCGGGTTATCAAGCAAGGAGGCCGCATCGCCGGGGAGGCGTCTGCGCCAGTTCGGGTGGCTGTCAATGGTGCCGGGCAGGTTGGCCTGCTCCTTGACACCCAGCGCGTCTTCCATCGGTAGCAGCACCAGTGGAGCGCGCGTGTGACCCAGATAGCGGATACTCGCGTCGATGATCTGCTCAGGGTCTTCACTGTCGGACGGCAGGCTGTCGACGTTCTGACTCAAGGCTCGGCACAGGCTTGCATATTCGCGCCCGCGTTCTTCACGCCATTGCGATTCATGTTGCTCGTCAATGTGACCCAGCTGGGCATTCCACTCGATATCCAGCTCGCTGAGCCAGCCTGCCAGTGTCGGCAAATCGTGGGTACTGGTGGTGGCCAGTGCCTGGTCCGACCAGTCAAGGATGGGCTTGAACTGACCGTTGTTCTGTTCGAAGAGCAGCACACGCATGCCCAGAATCGCCCGAGCGCTGAGCTTGTCGCTGAGACCTTCAGGCACAGTCCCAAGGTCTTCACCGAGCACGATCGCCTTGTGCCGCCAGGATTCCAGACTCAGCAGGCGAAGCATGTCGTCCAACGGGAAATTCAGATACGCGCCTTCACTGGGAGGCGCCCCCTGAGGGATGACCCATAGCCGCTGCAAGCCCATGACATGGTCGATACGCAACCCGCCGGCATGGGCGAAGTTGGCCCGCAGCATCTCGATGAACGCGCGAAAACCGTTACGCTTGAGGCCGTCCGGTGAAAACGCGGAAATCCCCCAGCTCTGGCCGGCACGGTTGAGAATGTCGGGTGGTGCGCCAACAGTCAGAGCCGACAGCAACTCGTCCTGACGACTCCAGGCCTGACTTCCGGCACCATCGGCACCCACTGCCAGGTCGGCGATCAGGCCGATGCGCATGCCACTGCTGCGTGCGGCAGACTGCGCACGCTCCAGGCCGCGGGCGATGAGCCATTGAGCGAATGCATGAAAACTGATGTGCTCGCTGTGCGCTTCGGCAAATGCTGCTACGGCGTCACTACGAGGGTCTTTGAACTCTTCCGGCCATTCATGCCAATTGTTGCCGATATTCAACGTTTCGGATTCGGCACACAGCGCTTCGAAGCGGCAGTGGTTCTCCAGGGCCTCGCCACCGCTGTGGCGGAAGCTGTTGAAGTCTTCGTGCAAAGGGTGATCACCCGCACTGAACCCTTCGTACAGCTTGTGCAGCGCTTTCCACTTGGCTTGGGCAGCAGCAGGCCAGTCAATCAACTGCTGCGCTTCCAGTTGCTTCATTTCGTCACCGACGCGCGCGTCTTCTATCGCCTGACGCCATGCATGTTCACCCAGAATGGCACCGGGCGACGCATACAGGCTATTTAGAAACAGTCGGCTGGACGGCGAATAAGGGCTGTAACGGTGTGGATCATTGGCGAACATTGCATGGATCGGGCTGATGCCCAGCGCATCGGCACCGCGCTCTCCGGCAGCGCGAACAACCTTCTCCAGTGCTTCCGTATCGCCAAAACCGCCATCGCCCTCGCGGCGCAGGCTGTAAAGCTGAGCAGTCAGACCCCAGCCATGCGGCTTCGGCGCATCGGTGGCCATTGCCATGCTGAAACAGGTTTTAGGGGCGACAGCGATGGTCAGATGTTGACCGGCAATCTCCAACTGTTGATAGCCGGGCGGTGCCAGCGCTGGAAGTTCGCCGGACGCGGTGAGCCTGGCGTCCAGCGATGAACCGTCTTCTAGGTGCAGCGTGAATGGCGTTTGCGGCGCAAACCACTCGGACAGATCCAGATTACTGTCCGTGTCGACCGTCAGCAGCGGCGGGGCGCTTTTGCCGTGGCTGGCGTTTTGCAGACTTAACAGGCTGGCATCGATAGCCTCGCCGTTTTCGGCCGGATAGCCCAGCGCCTCCAGAACCTTGCGCAGTACATCAGGGCTGACAGTCTGCGGCCGAGCGTTGGCATCGACCCAATGCACCGATAGCCCTGCCTCGGTCGCAAGCCTCTCCAGTTGCTCATTGTTCATCCTGTTCCTCCAGAACATCACTTGCTGTCAGGCTGACAATGGCCGTGTAAGGATTGAGGATGGCCTGCGGGGAAAGTTCGGACGATTTTGCGGCGCTGGAGAATATCTGCCGGGCATTTTGCTGCGGCGGAGCATCGACAGCCTGTTCGCTCAGGTTCAGGTCGATACGCAGTTCGCTGCCATCGCCAAGCGCCCAGCGTGCACTGACTGCCTTGTCGCCGAGAATATCGGTTTTCAGGAAGCGTGCACCGGGCAGGCGCGGCATGATTTCTTTGTGCCGCAAAGCCAGCAACTGTGTATAAAAGTCGACCCAGCTGCGGTGATCCAGGCCTTTGTCGGTCTCCAGATCAACTGCCGAAAACGCCGGACGCGATGCCTCGAATGTCTTGATGTCGTTCGGGTCGGGAATGTGCTCGCGCTTTTCCGGGTCGGCGAATGCGGCAAAGTCGGCAAACTCCTTGCGACGTCCTTCGCGCACCGCATCGGCCAGTTCGCCGCGGTGGCTGGTGAAGAACAGAAACGGTTCGCTGGCCGCCCACTCATCGCCCATGAACATCAGCGGAATCATCGGCGAAAGCAGCAACAGGGCGGTTGCGGCCTTCAGCGCAGCAGGCGTGCACAGCTGCGGCAAACGTTCACCGAGTGCGCGGTTGCCGATCTGGTCATGGTTCTGCAGAAACAACACAAAGGCTGTTGGCGCAAGGTGGCCGCTGGGCTCGCCTCGCGTGTGTCCATGCCGCGTCTGTTCGCCCTGATAGACAAACCCTTCGCTGAGCAGGCGCGCAAGCTTTTGCGTAGGCTCCTGAGCGAAGTCGGAATAATAGGCGTCGGTTTCACCGGTCAGCAGCACGTGCAAAGTGTTGTGCCCGTCGTCGTCCCATTGTGCATCGAAGCCTTTCTCCAGAAGACCGGCCTGGTTGAACTCGTTCTCAAGGTTCAGCCACACGTGCCTGCCCGGCTCGATCTGGCCGCGTACGCGAGTTGCGAATTCTGGCAGGAACGTTTCATCGCGAATGGCATGCACAGCGTCCATGCGCAAGCCGTCGATGCGGTATTCCAGCAGCCACATCAGCGCATTGTCGACGAAGAAGTCGCGCACCTGCGGGCGGCGAAAATCAATGGCATCGCCCCACGGGGTATGCAGATCGCTGCGGAAAAACTCCTTGGCGTAACTTCCCAGGTAGTTGCCGTCCGGGCCGAAGTGGTTGTACACCACGTCCAGAATTACCATCAGGCCAAGACCGTGAGCTGTATCGATCAGGTGCTTGAGCTCTTCCGGAGTGCCATAGGAAGATTGCGGGGCGTAGTGCAGAACGCCGTCGTAGCCCCAGTTGCGATCACCGGGAAACTGCGCAAGCGGCATCAGCTCGATCGCGGTAACGCCCATTTGCGCAAGGCGCGGCAGGTGTTTTTCCACCGCAGCATAGCCGCCCATCGCACCTACGTGCAGCTCATAGATCACCGCCTCATGCCACGGCCGACCTTGCCATGAGGTGTTTTGCCATGAATAGGCCAGAGGGTCCACTACGAAGCTTTGAGAATGGACATCGTCGACCTGCGCGCGGGAGGCGGGGTCAGGCACTTCCAGTTCATGGTCGATTTTGAAGCTGTATCGAGTGCCCGCTTCGCAGCGGGCCTCAAGGACGAACCAGCCGTCCGGCTGGGGCAGCATGGCCAGTGACTGAACACCCTGGCCATCCTGGAGTTCGACATTTACGTAGTTGGCATCCGGTGCCCAGAGGGCAAACCGGGTGTGTTCGGGGTCTAGCAAGACGGCGCCGTGGCGCCAGTTATCGTCTGTACGCAGTGGCATCCATTGATCCTTAAACTAGTAGTTGCTGGAAATGCTCACGTTTTTCTTCAACAGGTCACGGTAGAGATCTGCGTAGGGCTCTACTGCCTGATGCCAGTTGAAGGGAGCAGCCATTGCACGGCAGCGCATGGCGTTGAGCAGCTCACGGTGGGCGAATACCTGAAACGTGCGGTTCAGGGCTTCGGTGTAGCTTTCGATGGTTGATTCTTTGAACAGGAAGCCGGTCACGCCGTCCTCGATTGTGTCCGCCAGGCCGCCGGTGTTGCGTGCGACAGGCAGGGAGCCGAAGCGTTGCGCGTACATCTGGCTCAGACCGCAGGGTTCATAGCGCGATGGCATCAACAGAAAATCACTGCCGGCGAACATGCGTCGAGCGTCGGTTTCATTGAAACCGATACGCACACCAATGCGCCCCGGGAAGCGTGCGGCCAGCTCGCGCATGGCATCTTCTTCCTCGGGCTCGCCGCGACCGATAATTGCGATTTGTCCGCCGTTGTTGACGATGTGCTCGGCAACCCCGATGGTCAGGTCCAGGCCTTTTTGATACACAAGGCGCGAAACCACTGCATACAGGGGCCCGGTCGAGGCATCCAGCTCAAACAGCTCACGCACATAGTCGGCGTTGATTTCCTTGCGCGTCCATTCGTTGGGCGCAAAGTGGCAGATCAGGTGTTCGTCGGTCGCTGCATCCCAGCTTTCGTCGATTCCGTTAGGGATGCCGCTGAGCTGACCCTTGTTAGCCTTGCTCTGCAGAAAACCTTCCAGGCCGCAACCAAACTCTGGCGTGGTGATTTCCCGAGCATAGGTGGCACTCACGGTCGTAATGTGGCTCGCGAAGGCCATGCCTGCCTTGATGAAGGACAGCTTGCCGTAGAACTCCATGCCTTCCGGGGTGATCGCTTCATCTGGAATGCCCAGTTCACGACTCGAAGCGGTACTCACGGTCCCCTGATAGGCCAGATTGTGAATAGTAAAGATGCTTGGCGTGGACTGCCCGCGCCAGCGCATGTAGGCAGGCGCCAGGCCGGCAGGCCAGTCATGGGCATGGACCAGCTCGGGGCACCATTGGCTTTTCACTTCGCCAGCCGCAAATTCGGCAGCCGCGAGCCCCAGACGGGCAAAACGAATATGGTTATCGGACCAGTCGCGGCCATCGCTGTCGGCGTAAGGCGTGCCTTCACGCTCGTAAAGCTCAGGGCATATCAACACATAGATCACAAGGCCATCTTTCATGTCCATGCGACCCACCTTGCAAGGTGGCAGTGCAGCATGCCCGCCCAGCTGGCTGATGATATGGATCGGGTTTCCGCTGTTGATGACCTGCGGATAACCTGGAATAAGAACCCGCACGTCATGCAGGTGGCGCATTGCTCGTGGCAATGCGGCGGATACGTCGCCCAGCCCACCGGTTTTCACCAGGTCGGCCAATTCCGAGGTCACGAACAACACTTTGCGTCTGCTGACCTGAGACATGGTCGGCGTAGGCTGAATTGTCGAGGTTGGTAATTGCAGCAAAGGAACGCTCTTGGTAGAGAAGACTGGCAGATGAGTCAGCTCGCCGACAGGCTGGTTAAAACTCTCTCCCTTCTGGGTTTTGACAGCGGCGCTAATCATCGATTTTTCCCCTTAAAACAGTCTTGGTGCATCACTTGATTTTTATTGGCCATTTCCTATGGCCGGGTACACATACGTGCACTACGCAAGATCAATACCCGTTTGGACCATGCGTAGTGACAAAGCCGCGTGATGTCGCCATTACCGGATGTCAGCCAATAGCATAGATGCTCCATTCACCTGACCGGGGCGTTTTGGAGAAGTTTCGACTTTTTTCTGCGCGAATGTCTGGCAAGGGCTTTGAAGCCGCGCTTGTTGGCACGCTGCAAGGGCCAGCCCGGCAGTCGTTGCGCTTTTTTATGGGTTAAATTCGAGTCCCGAGGGCGCATGACCGGTCGTCGGATCGTTCGACAATCGAGGTCATGCGTTTCTTTTTTATCGAAAAAAACGGGTGAGTGGAGGTGCTCATGATCCCCATCGGTGCGTCGCGCCTTTTCTGGGTGCGTCTGGCGGTCAATCTGTGGGCGTGGCGAGAAAATTCCTACCTCCGCGCTGGAACATTTTGCAGCGAGGCAGGATAGAATCGGGCTGGACGCTCTAGTCACAGAGCTGGCTTGAAATAACGTGCTGGTCTGAAAGAGTTACCCTTTGACTGATTTTACAGAATCACTTTTATTGAATTGACGAGGATGGAAATGGAAGCCCCCGAGGTATTGGTACTGCAAGCGAGTTACACGAATCCCGTGCACGCTGATGCAATTGGATTTGTGCTGAACGAATATTCGATGGATGTCATGGGTACAGGTCGGCCGCTGTCGAGCGATGCGCGTCAGCAGTTGGCTATCGAGCTGGCCAAACGTCCCTACGCTTTCAGTGTGCTGGCGTTCATTTCCGGAGAGCCGGTAGGGCTGGTCAATTGCTTTGAGGGTTTTTCAACCTTTGCCTGTCGTCCGCTGGTCAATATTCACGACGTTGCGGTCGTCGCTCAATACCGCGGCATGGGCATCAGCCAGAAAATGTTGCTCAAGGTGGAAGAGATTGCACGCCAGCGAGGTTGCTGCAAACTGACACTTGAGGTTCTGGAGGGCAATGAGGTAGCTCAAGGTGCCTACAGGAAGCTCGGTTTCGACAATTACCAGTTGAGCCCTGAAATGGGGCGTGCCATGTTTTGGCAGAAGGCGCTATAAAGTACGCAGCAGGTTTGTGTGCAGCCGTGTCGGGTGCAAGGGAAAACTGTTCAGCAGAATCGGACAGGGAAGGGGTGCAGGTTGTGAGGGCAGATCAGGTGGGCAAGCCAGAATATCGGGCTTGCCCTGAAGCGTTTTAAGGGGTGATGCAATGGCAGTCAGGCTTGAAGCATCTTGCCGGGTGCAGACAAGTGGGGTTGCTGCAGCATCGAGCTCAAATGAGCGACCTTTTTCTGCAACTGCTCGCGCTCTTCTTTCAATGCACGCAATTCGTCGCGGCGGATCGTGACATACAGGGTTTGTGGTGCAAGTGCTGGTAGTACAGTGCCCATTGCTCACCTCGCAAATGGCGGATTCAACCTCAGAAAGGTCCGTGGCAATGACTTTCAATCCATGAGCGCCGCTGCTTACCCTCTCTATCGGCACCGATTTTGATTTCTTTTGCATGATTTTGGAACTTTTTTATTTTTAATTGTCGCGAATGTTTATTAATCGCGACAAAATGCACCACAGGAGGGCGTAGACGCCTTCATCTTCTCGCAAGGGAACCGACGTTCCGCCTCGCTTGACTAACCAGCATGCTCGTAACCTGTCGATGCGCTGGACAGCAAGTGCGGCACCTTTTTTACGATTTAAGGAGCACCTTCATGCAACTTGGGATTATTGGACTGGGCCGCATGGGCGGCAACATCGCACGCCGCTTGATGTTGAACGGCCACACGACTGTTGTGTATGACCGCGATGAGGCATCACGCAACGCCCTGGCCAATGACGGTTCGGTTGCAGTCGCAGGCCTGAAGGAAATGGTCGATGCGCTCGACAAGCCCCGCGCCATCTGGGTAATGCTCCCGGCAGGTGCGCCGACCGAAGAGACCATTCAGACCCTCAGCCAGTTGCTTGACGCCGATGATGTGATCATCGACGGCGGTAATACCTTCTACAAGGATGACATTCGGCGCGCTCAGGAGCTCACCGAAAAAGGCTTGCATTACGTCGATGTCGGCACGTCAGGCGGGGTCTGGGGGCTTGAGCGCGGCTATTGCATGATGATTGGAGGCGAGGCTGCTGTTGTCGAGCGCCTGGATCCGCTGTTTGCAACTCTGGCACCAGGTCTTGGCTCGATCGAGCGCACCAAAGGCCGTACCTCGACCGACGATCGCGCCGAACGTGGCTATATCCATTCCGGCCCTGCGGGTTCCGGTCATTTCGTGAAGATGATCCATAACGGTATCGAGTACGGAATGATGCAGGCCTTCGCTGAGGGCTTCGATCTTCTC
This sequence comes from Pseudomonas syringae group sp. 243L2, assembly GCF_032587875.1. Taxonomy (NCBI): domain Bacteria; kingdom Pseudomonadati; phylum Pseudomonadota; class Gammaproteobacteria; order Pseudomonadales; family Pseudomonadaceae; genus Pseudomonas; species Pseudomonas syringae group sp. 243L2. The sequence continues at coordinate 392,419 of NZ_JAWHPL010000021.1, read as the reverse complement.
AAGCAGAAAAACTCCGAGCATTTGCCGGCTGAGCAGCGGTTTGATCTGAACACGGCTGATATCGCCGAGGTCTGGCGTCGTGGCAGTGTGGTGTCTTCCTGGCTGCTGGACCTTACCGCTGATGCCCTGGCGACGGACCCGCAACTGGATGCGTTTTCCGGTTCGGTTGCCGACAGTGGCGAAGGGCGCTGGACCATCGAAGCCGCCATCGAGCAGGCGGTTCCGGTTCCTGTACTGTCCAGTGCGTTGTTTGCGCGCTTCCGCTCACGTCAGGCGAGTTCCTACGCAGATAAAATGCTGTCGGCCATGCGCTTCGGATTTGGTGGCCACAAGGAACCCAAGTAATGGGCCTGTCGCGCGGCAGCGCCGAGCAAAAAGCCGAAGTGGCGCCCCCCACGACCCTGTTTCTGTTTGGTGCCCATGGAGATCTGGTCAAGCGCCTGCTGATGCCGGCACTCTATAACCTGTCACGCGACGGTCTGGTGGATGAAGGGCTGCACATCGTTGGCGTCGATCACAATGCGATCAGCGATGCCGACTTTGCGAAAAAGCTCGAGAACTTCATTCGCGACGAAGCCGCCGGGAAGGTTGCCGGTGGCGGCAAGGATCCACTCGATCCTGCGCTGTGGAGCAATCTGGCTGAGCGTATCAGTTATGTGCAGGGTGATTTCCTCGACGACTCCACCTATCAGGACATCGCCAGCAAGATCGAGAGCACCGGCACCGCGAACGCGGTGTTTTATCTGGCCACCGCACCCCGGTTTTTCAGCGAAGTAGCCAAGCGGCTGGGCTCGTCAGGTTTGTTGCAGGAAAACGGCGACGGGTTTCGCCGGGTAGTGATCGAGAAACCGTTCGGTTCCGATCTGGCCAGTGCGGTCGAGCTCAATGGCTGCCTGCTCAAGGTCATGAGCGAGAAGCAGATCTACCGCATCGACCACTACCTGGGCAAGGAAACGGTACAGAACATTCTGGTCAGCCGTTTCTCCAATGGTCTGTTCGAATCGTTCTGGAACAACCACTACATCGACCACGTACAGATCACGGCGGCGGAGACCGTAGGCGTCGAAACCCGTGGCAGTTTTTACGAACACACCGGCGCATTGCGTGACATGGTGCCCAATCACCTGTTCCAGTTGCTGGCTATGGTTGCCATGGAGCCGCCGGCCGCTTTCGGTGCCGATGCTGTTCGCGGCGAGAAGGCCAAGGTGGTTGGAGCGATCCGGCCCTGGAGTCAGGAGGAGGCTCTGGCCAACTCGGTGCGTGGCCAGTATGCGAAAGGCGCGATGGGTGACAAGGAGGTTGTCGGTTATCGTCAGGAGGATCGCGTGGAGCCCGACAGCACGACCGAAACCTATGTCGCGCTCAAGGTCATGGTCGACAATTGGCGTTGGGTCGGGGTGCCGTTCTACCTGCGCACCGGCAAGCGCATGAGTGCTCGCAGCACGGAAATCGCCATCTGCTTCAAGCCCGCGCCGTATGCGCAGTTTCGCGACACCGAAGTCGACCGCCTCAAGCCCAACTACCTGAGGATTCAGATCCAGCCCAACGAAGGCATGTGGTTCGATCTGTTTGCCAAGCGTCCTGGCCCGGAACTGAAAATGGAAGATATCGCGCTGGGCTTCGCCTACAAGGATTTCTTCGAGATGCAGCCCTCCACAGGTTACGAAACCCTTATTTATGACTGCCTGACCGGTGATCAGACGCTCTTCCAGCGGGCCGACAACATCGAGAACGGCTGGCGTGCCGTGCAGCCGTTCCTCGACGCCTGGGCCGCGCAGCCGCAAGTGCAGCTTTACGAAGCCGGCAAGGATGGCCCGCAAGCGGGTGAAGAGCTGCTGAGCCGTGATGGCCGCGAATGGAGAGAATTGAATGTCTGAACTGCCCGTACAGTTCCTGTTGTCCGACATCGACGGCACGTTACTGCGCCGTGATCACAGCCTTAGCCAGGCCAATATCGACGCGATCAGGCGCTTGCGCGAGGTGGGTATTCACTTCACGCTTGCCAGCAGTCGCCCGCCCAGGGCCATGCGCCAGGTGATCGAAGCGCTGGGTGTGGATTTGCCCACTGTGGCATTCAATGGCGGCACCATCACTCATCCCGATGGCAGCCTGCTGGTGGCTCATCGCATTGACCCGCGCGCCGTTCGCATCTGTCTGGAGTCGTTTGCCGGGCAGAATGTCGCGATCTGGGTGTTTGCCGACGATCAATGGCTGTTGCTCGATCCTCACGCCGATTACGTTGATCATGAGCTCGACGCACTGGGGTACCGCTATGTTCAGGTCGAGAGTTTCGAGCCATACCTTGATCGCGTCGACAAGATCGTTGCGGCCAGCGCTGATTTTGAGCTGCTGAAGACTCTGGAAGCTCGCATCAACCCGCAGATCGAAGGATTGGCCCTGGCTGCGCGTTCGCAAAAATACTACCTCGACGTGACTGCGCTTGAGGCCAACAAGGGCTACGCGCTGGTTACATTGGCAAAGTATCTGGGAGTCGATCTTTCTCGCACGGCGGCCATTGGCGACGGTGGTAACGACGTGGCGATGTTCCATAAGGCTGGCTTGTCGATTGCGATGGGGCAGGGCGAGCAGACAGTCAAAGGACAGGCTGATCATGTTACAGATAGCAATGAGCAGGACGGCGTTGCTGTCGCCATCGAGCGTTACATTCTTCCAGCTTGATCGAGCAGTTTGCGCATGCGGACGAATCATCATCACGACGGGCATTTCTGAATGGCTGCACTGATCGAAGACTATGCATTGCTGGGCAACTGTCAGACAGCGGCGCTAGTCGCCCGTGATGGTTCGCTGGACTGGTTGTGTTTCCCCCGTTTCGACTCGACTGCCTGTTTCGCCGCGTTGCTGGGTAACGACGATCAGGGCCGCTGGAAGATTGCGCCGACTGCAGAGGTCATCGCTGTCGAGCGCCGTTACCGCGACGGCACCCTGATTCTTGAAACTGTTTTCGAAACCCGTGACGGTCGCGCCATGCTGATCGATTTCATGCCCATGAAGACGACTGGTCATGTGGTGCGCATCGTGGTCGGGCTGTCCGGGCGTGTCGAGTTCGGCGTGGACCTCGCCATTCGCTTCGATTACGGCAGCAGTGTGCCTTGGGTCGAGCGCAAGGATGAACATACCCTGACTGCCGTGGCCGGGCCGGAAATGCTGGTGCTGCGCAGCCCTGTGGCCTTGCACCCGCAGGATCATCACACCGCCAGCCGTTTTTACGTCGATGAAGGCGAGCGCAAGGTCTTCACGCTGGCCTATCAGGCATCCTTTGCACCCTTGCTCGAGCAGATCGATGCCGACCAAGCTCTGGAAAGCACCGCTGCCTACTGGCGCGAGTTTTCTGATCGCTGCCCTGACGTCGGGCCGTGGACGGCTCAGGTAAAGCGCTCGCTGATTACGCTGAAAGCCATGACCTACGCGCCCACTGGCGGCATCGTTGCCGCCGTGACCACCTCACTGCCCGAACAGTTGGGTGGCGAGCGCAATTGGGACTATCGCTATTGCTGGCTGCGCGACGCCACCATGACATTGCTGGCGTTCATGAATCTGGGCTATTTCGAGGAGGCGACCGCCTGGCGAGACTGGCTGCTGCGCTCGGTTGCCGGCAACCCGGAACAGATACAGATCATGTACGGCGTAGGCGGTGAGCGACGTTTGCAGGAGTACGAGCTGCCGTGGCTGAGTGGCTACGAGAACTCGCTGCCGGTGCGTGTCGGCAACGGCGCAGCGACTCAGGTGCAACTGGACGTTTATGGCGAGGTTGCCGATGCCCTGATCCAGGCGCTGAGAGGCGGCATGCCGCAGCACCCGCGCAGCGTGGCGATCTCCAAGGTGGTCATGCCCTATCTGGAAAAGATCTGGCACCTGCCGGATGCGGGCATCTGGGAGATTCGTTCAGAACCACGTCACTTTACCCATTCAAAAGTCATGGCCTGGGTGGCCTTCGACCGAAACGCCACTCAGATCGCCAAGGCTGCCGAAAACGATGAGGATCATGCGTTGGCTAGACACTACCGGCGTGTGGCGGACGAAATCCATGCTGATGTCTGTCGCAACGGTTTCGATGCTGATCTTGGTAGTTTCGTGCAGACGTATGGCTCCAAAGAGGTCGACGCCAGTCTGCTGCAAATTGTGTTAACCGGTTTTCTTGCGCCTGAAGACCCGCGAGTTATCGGTACTGTCGCGCAGATCGAGCGCACGCTGATGCAGGATGGCCTGCTGCTGCGTTACGACAACGAGCGCAGTGATGATGGTGTCGCCGGCCGCGAAGGGACGTTTCTGGTGTGTTCGTTCTGGCTGGCTGACGCTTACGTGCTGCTGGGGCGGGCTGATGATGCTGCACGGCTGTTTGAGAGGCTGTGTGATCTGTGCAACGACGTCGGCCTGCTGGCGGAACAATATGATCCGAAGGACGGCCGCATGCTGGGTAATTTCCCTCAGGCGTTCAGTCACATCGGCATTATCAACACCGCATTGAATCTGCATCGAGCGGTGTGTCCCGCACTGGCTCGCACATCGAGCGAGCTTGAAGGCGCATGATCAGTCGTCGCGGCCAGCCTTGCGAAACGTCAGATTGATCCGCTGTTCGCCGAGCAGAGGGTGCTCGGCCTGTTTGACGGGCAGAATGCCGTGAAAGCGCAATCTGTCCTCGCCGCCCCAGACCACCACGTCTCCATGAAACAGCGATATGCGTTGGGTCTTGTCGCTGCGCAGCAGGCCGCCGAACTGGAAGGTGGCCGGTATACCCAATGACACTGATACCACTGGCCAGCGATGGTCGTACTCGTTTTTGTCCTGATGCAGAGACATCTTCGCCCCAGGGATGTATCGATTGATCAGGCAGGCGTCAGGCATAAAGTCGGCATAGCCCGCCGCGTGCGCAGCATCCTTTGCCAGTTGCATGAAGGCGTCCGGCATCGCAGGCCATACCAGGCCTGTTTGTGGGTCGGTTGCGGTGTATCGATAACCATGACGGTCGGTTATCCAGCCCAGTTGTCCGCAACTGCTCAGCGCTGCAGACATGCTCAAGCCGCTGGGGGTCTGCATGTGCCTGAATGGAGAAAGGGCCAGTGTCGCCTCAAGAGAGTCCAGCAGTTGTGGCATGACAGGCAGCGCAAAGCCTCTGAGCAGCCATGACCCAGGCCCGATCAGCTCATTGCTTGCAGGCTGGGTCGTCTGGTCGGCAAACAGATCCAGATTGGCGGGAGTTTCACCTTTGCGTTGCATGGTCGGATCGAGCTCCTGCGCGTATCAGAGCGCCTTGCTGACCTTCACGTCAGTGATTTGATCGTCGCTCTGGCCGTGCATTTTTTTCAAGGCGGCTTCGGCCTCTTCGGTTGAGGCCGATTGCAGTTGGGCGAACTCGAAGCGGCGTTCGCCGTTGAGCTTGTAGCTGACAGCAAATTTAGTGGTGCGCGGGACTGGATTGTTCACGGTGACTCCTTGCATCATCCCAGGCGTGAGGTAGAGCGCCGGACGATCTTGATCTTGTGAGTGAAAGGCGGTTTGCGGCCTGCATTGGTATCTATCTTGCGGCCTGCGGTATCGATGGTGATGTTCCAGAAACCGGTGCTCGGCGCGGCGATCTTGGCCGGAAACGTGTCAAATGCACCGCCATGATAAGTGTGTCGACCGCCATTTTTGAAGCTGCGAAAATTCGCATCGTTCATCAGACGAATATTGCAGGTTTGCGAGCACTCGATAACGACCAGGTCGTCCTCGTTGAGATGCTCACGCTGGTGTACGAATTTCATGACGGGCTCCGAATGAGGGTTTTTCTGAAAAATCAAAACGATAGCATGTGATGCCCGCAATTTGACGTCGCTGGACACTAATTTGCCGTGTTTCTGGCAAATATTGCCTCAGTAGGGATTTAATTGCGCGCGAGCTTGTCGTAGCACCTTTATTTGGAGGCTTTGTATGAAACTGGCTGTAGTAGTCCTGGCTCTGGCAATGACTGGCTGTGCCACAGTAAATGACATCGAACATACACCCCCCACCATGAACGTGATGTCGGGCAAGAACCCCAAGGAGTATGCCGATTGCTTCGTCGGCAAGATCGCCAGCAGTCGCAAGCCGCCGCTTGTCGAGCCTCGTCATGATGGCCTGCGGGTAATTGTGGCGCAAAAGCTCAGCAAATCGCCTGCGGCGGTCGTCGATGTCGAGAGCCGCTCGGGTGGCAGTACGATCAAGGTCTATGAACGACTTTCCAACGTGCCGATCCGCTTCAGGGATGTTCAGAACGCTGCCGAAGCGTGCATTTCAGGCTGATCGCTCTGGCGGGTTCAACCGGCCCTGTCCGCTTCGGACAGGGCGGCAGGCTTGATTATTTGCACACTACAAGCACGCTGCGGCTCTTGTAGTTGCCTACGTCCACACCCAGTGTTTTCTCGCTTTCCGCAGGCTGCGGAGTGCCGTCCGTACCGACAATTTCATAACCTGTACCCGCGCAGGAGGCGTCCGCTTTTTCGTAGCAGCTGGCCCAGGACATCGCCTCGCCGGAGCAGTCGATGCTCAAGCCCTGTCTGCCGTTTTTCAGGTAAGTGTTGGAGGCGGTTGCGCAGCCGGTCAGGCCCAGCGCAACAATAATGGACAGTAGGGAAAGGATTCTGATCATGTTTTTCGCTTCAAGATAAGGTCAGAGAATTGACAAATGCGAACGTTGGACTGGTAACAAGTGCCATCGTTCCGCCATGTTTTTCATCATAGATAGCTCGATAAATAGCTCGTCGTTTGCTGGCCACTGTTGCAGCTCTCTGGGAGCAGAGCATAAATGCTTCGGTCGTCGAAAGAGCGTGCACAAGGCTGTTACGCCGGGCTTTGGCGGTGACTTGAGCGTGGTCCAGTCTGCAATTGGCTGTAGGCAATATCCAGGAAGTGCGGAACTATCTGCCTGAGGATTCCTCTATCATGGCATCGTACGGCCAAAGGCGGGGCATTGTAAGGTGACCGCCTCCTGATTAGACTGCGCCGTTAACACCAACAGCCCTTACCAAGGACTTTTATGATCAAGAAATGCTTGTTCCCAGCAGCCGGTTACGGCACTCGCTTCCTGCCAGCGACCAAGGCCATGCCCAAGGAAATGCTGCCGGTGGTCAACAAGCCACTGATCCAATACGGTGTTGAGGAAGCCCTCGCGGCAGGCCTGACCGAAATTTCCATCGTGACCGGTCGTGGCAAGCGTGCTCTTGAAGATCACTTTGATATCAGCTACGAGCTTGAGCATCAGATCAAGGGCACGGACAAGGAAAAGTACCTGGTTGGTATTCGCAAACTGATCGACGAGTGCAGCTTTTCCTACACTCGCCAGACTGAAATGAAAGGTCTGGGTCATGCCATTCTCAGCGGTCGTCCGCTGATTGGTAATGAAGCATTCGCCGTGGTTCTGGCGGATGACTTGTGCGTAAATCCTGATGGTGATGGCGTGCTGGCGCAGATGGTCAAACTGCACAAGCATTATGGCTGCTCGATCATTGCCATTCAGGAAGTCGATCCGCAGGAAACCAACAAGTATGGCGTGATCGCCGGTGAAGAAATCAAGCCGGGCCTGTTTCGCGTGACCAACATGGTTGAAAAACCGAAGCCTGAAGATGCGCCTTCCAACCTGGCGATCATCGGCCGCTACATCCTGACTCCGGACATTTTCGAGAAGATCGAACAGACTGAGCCAGGCAAGGGTGGGGAGATCCAGATCACCGACGCCCTGATGAAGCAGGCTGCAGAAGGCAACGTACTGGCCTACAAGTTCAAGGGCGAGCGCTTTGACTGCGGTGGCGCTGAAGGCTACATCCAGGCTACCAACTTCTGCTTCGAACACTTTTACAAAACCGGTAAAGCGCATTGATTTTCGATTGATGACGCTCGGGACAAGGCCACCTTCGGGTGGCTTTGTCATTTCTGACTGGCCGCCAAGCGGTTATGCTGTGCCTCTGCCAAGGAGATATCGATGGCCTTTGATTTTGATCTGTTTGTAATTGGCGCCGGCTCCGGCGGCGTCAGGGCGGCACGTTTTGCTGCCGGTTTCGGTGCCAAGGTTGCCGTGGCCGAGAGCCGCTATCTGGGTGGAACCTGCGTCAACGTGGGTTGCGTGCCCAAAAAGCTGTTGGTCTACGGAGCGCATTTTTCCGAAGATTTCGATCATGCCAAAGGGTTCGGCTGGTCGCTGGGTGAGGCCAGTTTTGACTGGTCCACACTGATCGCCAACAAGGATCGCGAAATCAATCGCCTCAATGGCATCTACCGCAAACTGCTGGTCGACAGCGGCGTTACCCTGCTCGAAGGCCACGCCAGGCTGGTCGGCCCGCAGCGGGTCGAGATCAACGGCCAGTCCTACAGCGCCGAGCGCATTCTGATTGCCACCGGCGGCTGGCCCCAGGTGCCTGACGTACCAGGGCGCGAGCACGCGATCACCTCCAACGAGGCGTTCTATCTCAAAACGCTACCCAAGCGGGTCGTCGTTGTGGGTGGCGGCTACATCGCGGTGGAGTTCGCCTCGATTTTCAACGGGCTTGGCGCCGACACCACGCTGGTCTATCGCCGCGAGTTGTTCTTGCGTGGATTTGATGGCGGTGTTCGCACCCATCTTCACGAAGAGTTGCTCAAGCGCCACATGACGATTCGCTTCAACAGCGATATCGAGCGTATCGACAAGCAGGCCGACGGCAGTCTGCTGCTGTCCATGAAAGGTGGCGGCACGCTCGAGACCGATTGCGTGTTCTACGCAACAGGGCGCCGCCCAATGCTCGACAACCTCGGTCTGGACAGTGTCGACGTCAAGCTGGACGAGCACGGCTATATCAAGGTCGATGACAATTACCAGAGCAGCGAGCCTTCTATCCTGGCCATCGGCGATGTCATCGGGGGTGTGCAACTGACGCCGGTCGCTCTGGCTGAAGGCATGGCGGTCGCGCGCCGACTGTTCAAGCCTGAGCAGTATCGCCCGGTAGACTACAATCACATCCCGACGGCGGTTTTCAGTCTGCCGAACATCGGTACGGTCGGTCTGACCGAAGAGGATGCAATCAAGGCCGGTCACGATGTGCAGATTTTCGAGAGTCGTTTCAGGCCGATGAAGCTGACCCTGACCGATGATCAGGAGCGCACATTGATGAAGCTGGTCGTCGATGCCAAAACCGATCGTGTGCTGGGCTGCCATATGGTCGGGCCGGATGCTGGCGAAATCGTCCAGAGCCTGGCCATTGCCATCAAGGCTGGCGCGACCAAGCAGGTATTCGACGATACTATCGGGGTACACCCGACCGCGGCAGAAGAGTTCGTTACCATGCGGACGCCTGTCAAACGTTAACTCACGCAACGCCCGGAGTTCAGGAAGAACTCCGGGGTAAGAGTTTTGAGAGGATGGATCCCGACGTGAATAGAGAGCAATCACCGGCCAGAATGCCATTGCATTCTGTCGAGCAGGACCGCGAAGTCGCGCAGCACATTGATGCCTTGCGTGAAAGCGAGCGTCAGTTCAGGGCATTGGCTGACAACATGAGTCAACTGGCCTGGACTGCCAGCCCCCGCGGGCAAATCCATTGGTATAACGAGCGTTGGCATGCGTACACCGGCGCTTCGCTCGAGGCCATGACTGCCCTGGGGTGGCGCTCGGTTCTGCACCCCGAACATCGCGAGCGCGTGATGGCGCGTCTGCAATACTGCTTTTCCACTGGCTCGATCTGGGAAGATACATTTCCGATACGTGGCAAGGGCGGCGCTTTCAACTGGTTCCTTTCGCGTGCGCTGCCGCTGCGCGACGCAAGGGGGCACATTACCCACTGGCTGGGTACTCACACCGACATCACCGCTCAGGTCAATGCAGAAGAGGCGTTGCGCGAACTCAACGAAAGTCTGGAGTTGCGCGTCGCCGAGCGCACGCGTGAGCTGGAAGCTGCAAATGAGCTGTTGCAGGCTGAAATTGCCGAGCGGGCGATGGCTGAAGAAGTCTTGCGCCATGCGCAGAAGATGGATGCTATCGGTCAGTTGACTGGTGGTATCGCCCATGACTTCAACAATGTACTTTCCGGCGTGATTGGCGCACTGGACATGATCAGGCTGCGTGTGGCTGCCGGGCGTGTCAGTGAGGTCGATCGCTACCTGGATGCCGCAGCGAGTTCTGCAAACCGTGCTGCTGCACTGACCCGCAGGCTGCTGACATTTGCCCGTCGGCAGTCGCTTAACGTCACCGTGGTAGATGTCAATTGCATGGTCCGCTCCATGGAAGAGTTGTTGCGGGGGACGGTCGGCGCTCATGCGCACCTGGAGATCGAGCTGGAGGAGGGGCTGAGCGCGGTGCGCACCGATGAGCATCAGTTGGAAAATGCCTTGTTGAATCTGGTCATCAACGCGCGCGATGCCGTACCTGTCGGAGGGAGGTTGTGCGTGCGCAGCCGCGCGTTAACGCTGGAGACGCAAAAAGACGGTCTGCTGCCTGGCGACTACGTACAGCTTAGTGTTGAAGATAACGGCTGTGGCATTGCTCGGGATGTTATCGATCAGGTGTTCGATCCGTTTTTCACCACCAAACCGGTAGGTCAGGGAACCGGCCTGGGTTTGTCGATGGTCTACGGCTTTACCCGGCAAGCCGGCGGACACGTGCACATAGACAGCGTCGAAGGTCAGGGCACCCGGGTTGATTTGCATCTGCCATGCGGCGAGATAGCGCTGGCCTGAAGCTTGCTGATCAGGCTTTGTCTGATGGTTTCTTTCTGGTGGCTTTGGGTTTGTCCGGCTGATCGAGCCTTGTCTGCAGGTTCTCCAGTGCCGCTTCCTTCTTGGTCAGCAGCAGTTCCAGCATGCGGCTCTGTTGCTGCGCATCGGTCATGCCTTGTTTAAGTGCGGTGTTTTCGTCCTGCGCGCTGCGTAACCTTTCTTCCAGCAGCACGCATTGGGTGCGGGTGTGGTGCTGTTGTTCGGCGAAGGCGGCATTCTGCGTGTTGGCTTGCTTCAGCTGGTCGGTCTGGCTGTGCAGTTCGCGCAGGGTGTTGCGATTTTCAGCCAGCAACCTTTCGTTATCTCGATTGAGCTGTGTGATGTTTTCCTGGTGCACGGCAAGGTCTTGCTGTGCCTGTCGCAGTTCCATTTGCAGCTGCTGAACCTGGGTTTCGTGGCGTCGCTGCTCCTGCTCGCGTTGCTCCCTGATCGAGTTGCGATAGTGCTCCAGTGCCTCGCGGGCGTGCTGGTGTTTTTCTTCAAGCGAATGGATCTGCCCGTCCTTGTCGCGCAGGCGTGCCTCCATGTCCTGATTGGCCTGAAGCAACCGGGCGTGTTCTGTCTGCACATCCTGCAGTGTGCCTTGCGTGTGGAGCAGGGCGGCGGCCTGCTGTTCCAGCGCCTGTTCACGCTGCTGCGCGTATTTTTCCAGCTGGCTGATCTGCTCTTGAGTGCCCGCAAGTTGCCGCTGCAGGGTGTCGCGCTCGGCCTGATATTCATCGCGCGCCTGATCAATACGCTCTTGCGCCTGTTCCTGAAGCCTTTGGGCGAGATGCGCGACCAGATCGCTCAATTCCTCATTGATATCCGGCGCTGGGGCTTGCGTGGATTCAAGCTCCTTCAGATAGCGGTGGATAGTGGTTTTCGAGCCAGTATTGCCCATTTCGATACGTACCGCGTCGATGCTGGGGTTTTCGCCTCGTGACAGCAGGGACGCTCTCGCTTTCTGCACTAACGCCTTGTTTACACCGCCACGGGCCATGCTGTCTCCTACGATTTCATACTGTGGTATGTACTCTGTAATTACATACTATATGTTTTGAAATAATTAGCCACTTTTTGAATTAATTAACACGGGATATTGGCGTATTATCCCGTATCAGGCGTTGTCAGTTCATTTTTCGGCGCTCTTTCCGGTACACCGCGCAGGTTCGAGCCATGAATGACGTTGATCGCTATATCGATGCCGCAACCCGTGACAACACACGCCGCAGTTATCGGGCGGCCATCGAGCATTTCGAAGTGACATGGGGCGGGTTTCTGCCGGCGACCAGCGAAAGCGTGGCGCGTTACCTGGCCAGCCATGCCGGAAAGCTATCGGTCAACACGTTGAAACTGCGCCTGTCAGCACTGGCGCAATGGCATGCCAGTCAGGGTTTTGCCGATCCCACCAAGGCGCCCATGGTGCGTAAGGTCATCAAGGGCATTCGTGCATTGCATCCGGCACAAGAGAAGCAGGCCGAGCCTTTGCAGTTGCAGGACCTGGAGAAAGTCATTGCCTGGCTGGAGATCGAGATACGTGATGCAGAGGCGCGACACGATCAGCCGCGGCTATTGCGTTGTCGTCGTGACTCGGCGCTGATTCTGCTGGGGTTCTGGCGCGGCTTTCGCAGCGACGAGCTGTGTCGCCTGCAAGTGCAGGACGTCAAGGCCATCGCCCACTCGGGCATCAGCCTTTATCTGCCGCGCAGCAAGGGCGATCGCGATAACCTGGGCAGAACGTATCAGACGCCCGCCTTGCAGCGGCTGTGCCCGGTGCAGGCTTATATAGAGTGGATCAATTGCGCGGCGCTGGTGCGCGGTCCGGTGTTTCGGGCGGTGGATCGATGGGGTAATCTTGGCGAGGAGGGGCTGCACGCCAACAGCGTTATCCCGTTGCTGCGTCAGGCTCTCCAGCGTGCAGGCATTGCCGCCGAGCACTACACCAGTCACTCGCTACGCCGCGGCTTCGCCAGTTGGGCGCACAGCAATGGCTGGGACCTCAAGTCACTGATGTCTTATGTAGGCTGGAGGGACATCAAGTCGGCGATGCGCTACATTGACGCCGCGCCGTTCCCGGGCAACCTGGAGACAGGGAGCGGGTCGAAGGTTTCTTCTATCGATAAGCTGCCTTCATAGTGAAAAGCAATCAGTGACATCAGGTTTGCCAATGAGCGATTGTCACTGATCATGCGTAAGCTTCACTCCATCGAATTAACAACCCATCCAACCCATCAGGAGATATACCGATGCCTATCATCAACAGCCAAGTAAAACCGTTCAAGGCTACCGCGTTCAAGAACGGCGCTTTCGTTGACGTTTCGGACGCCGACTTCAAAGGCAAGTGGTCTGTCGTATTCTTCTACCCGGCCGACTTCACCTTCGTTTGCCCGACCGAGCTGGAAGACCTGGCTGACAACTACGAAGAGTTCAAGAAGCTGGGCGTCGAGATCTACAGCGTTTCGACCGACACCCACTTTGCCCACGCTGCATGGCACAACACTTCGCCTGCAATCGGCAAGATCCAGTACACCATGATCGGTGACCCGACCCTGACTATCTCGCGCAACTTCGACGTGCTGATCGAAGAAGCCGGTCTGGCGGATCGCGGTACGTTCGTGATCAACCCTGAAGGTCAGATCAAAATCGTCGAGCTGAACGACGGTGGTGTTGGCCGTGACGCTTCCGAGCTGCTGCGCAAGATCAAGGCTGCTCAGTACGTTGCTGCTCACCCGGGCGAAGTCTGCCCAGCCAAGTGGAAAGAAGGCGAAGCTACTCTGGCTCCGTCCCTGGACCTGGTTGGCAAGATCTGAGTCGCATGAATCGGCTGGGGGCGTTGAGCTCTTGAGCAAGTAAACCGCATCGCCCCAAAAAACGCCCGGGCGGTAATCGCCTGGGCGTTGTTATTTCTACCCTTTGTAAACAGGAAGCCGCCACATGTTGGACGCCAATCTTAAAGCCCAGTTGAAATCCTATCTGGAGCGGGTTACTCGCCCCATCGAGATCGTCGCGTCCCTTGATGACGGCGCGAAGTCTCAGGAAATGCTTGCACTGCTCAATGATGTGATCAGTGTCTCCAAAGATGTCACCCTGAATGACAGTGGCAACGATGCGCGTACTCCGTCGTTCTCGCTGAGCAGCCCTGGCCACGATATCAGCCTGCGTTTCGCCGGTATCCCCATGGGCCATGAATTCACCTCGCTGGTCCTGGCGCTGCTGCAAGTTGGCGGCTACCCACCCAAGGTCAGTGCGGAAACCATCGAACAGGTTCGCGCTCTTCAAGGCGAATTCCATTTCGAAACCTATTTCTCGCAGTCCTGCCAGAACTGCCCGGACGTTGTCCAGGCATTGAACCTGATGGCAGTACTGAACCCTGGCATCAAGCATGTCGCTATCGACGGTGCACTGTTCCAGGACGAAGTCACAGATCGCAAGATCATGTCGGTGCCCAGCATCTATCTAAATGGTGAGCTGTTCGGTCAGGGCCGCATGGGCCTGGAAGAAATTCTCGCCAAGATCGACACCGGTGCCGGTGCGCGTCAGGCAGAAAAACTCAACGCCAAACAGGCTTTTGATGTGCTGGTAGTCGGCGGCGGCCCTGCTGGTTCGGCGGCTGCGGTCTACGCAGCCCGCAAAGGCATTCGTACCGGCGTTGCAGCCGAACGTTTCGGCGGTCAGGTGCTCGACACCATGGCGATCGAAAACTTCATTTCGGTACAGCACACCGAGGGCCCAAAACTGGCCGTTGCGCTGGAAGAGCACGTCAAACAGTACGAAGTCGACATCATGAACCTGCAACGCGCCGACAAGCTGATTCCGGGCGCGGCCGGTGAGCTGCACGAAGTTAAATTCGCCAGCGGTGCCAGCCTCAAGGCCAAGACCGTCATTCTTGCCACCGGCGCACGCTGGAGGGAGATGAACGTACCGGGCGAACAGCAGTACCGTAACAAGGGCGTGGCTTATTGCCCGCACTGCGACGGTCCATTGTTCAAGGGCAAGCGCGTCGCCGTGATTGGTGGCGGTAACTCGGGTGTCGAGGCGGCAATCGATCTGGCGGGTATCGTGTCACACGTGACGCTGCTGGAGTTCGATGTGCAACTGCGTGCCGATGCCGTCTTGCAGCGCAAACTGCACAGCCTGCCCAACGTTACCGTGATCACCAGTGCGCAAACCACTGAGGTGACCGGCGATGAGCAGAAGGTCAACGGCCTGCGTTACAAGAACCGCACCACCGGCGAAGAAATCACCGTGCCGCTGGAAGGTATCTTCGTGCAGATCGGCCTGCTGCCTAACAGCGAATGGCTCAAGGGCTCCATCGAGCTGTCGCCGCGTGGTGAGATCGTGGTCGATGCACGTGGTGAAACCTCGGTGCCGGGCATCTTCGCTGCCGGTGACGTGACGGTAACTCCGTACAAGCAGATCATCATCGCCCTGGGCGAGGGTGCCAAAGCCTCCCTGAGTGCCTTTGACCACCTGATCCGTACCTCCGCACCGGCCTGATCGGGCAGCGCTAAACAAAAAGCCCCGTGAGCGATCACGGGGCTTTTTGTTATCTGGGTGATCGTTCCCGAGCGGGAGCAATCACTCAGGGCAACCAAGGCCTCAGAGCGGGGTTGGCTGGATAATCTCTACCCAGTAGCCATCCGGGTCCTTGATGAAGGCCAGGCTGTTCATGCGGCCATCGGACAGACGCTTTTGAAAGTCGACGCCCAAAGTCTCGAATCGCTCGCAGGCAACCTTCACGTCTGGTACCGAGACGCAAATGTGACCAAAGCCACGCGGGTCGCTGTTGCCGTTGTGGTACGAAGCTGTCGCATCGCTCTCGGTGCCGTGATTGTGGGTCAGCTCGAGAATGCCGGGGATCGATTTCATCCACTCGTTGCGGGCTTTGTCGTCTTCCGGGATCTGCGCCTTATCCACCAGTGCGAGGAAGTAGAGGCTGAATTCGGCTTCCGGGAAATCACGCTTTTCAACCAGGCTGAAGCCGAGCACGCGGGTGTAGAAATCCAGCGATTTTGTGATGTCCTTGACGCGCAGCATGGTGTGGTTGAACACAAACTGCCGGGTAGCCGCTTCAGGGTCGGCCGTAACGCCCGGTAGTGTGTTGAGTTCGTGCAAGCTCATCAATGTGTCTCCAACAGAATGTACAAATAATGCCAAATGATACGGGGCAGGGCGGGCAGTGCCAAACCCTCGTTCGGATAACTTCGCTTCGGTCTTGCTCGATGCCGGCAACAGGCTCAGAATTTCCGGTCAACTGTTCTGGCGACCTGACCATGATCCTTTCGCAATACCGTTGCTCCTTGCCAGGTCTGTGCCTGTTCCTGCTGCTGGGCGCCGCACAGACTCACGCCGCCGACGCAATGATCATCTGGCCCGCAGGCTGGGAGGTAGAGTCGCTGCCGACCGAGTCGGGCAAGCCCGTGCAACCGTCCGTGCAAGTCAGACAGCGCGCGGTGAAAAACGATCAAAGTGGAAACCCGCTGATGGTCATGGAGCTGACTCAGACACGCCTGACGCCCGGGCATGAGGTTAATGTCCCGGGTGTGCTGCTGGAGATGCGCAAGTCGGTTCAGGTCAATTTTGCCCGCAGCGGCCTGCAGAGCGTCTGCACGCATGTGCGTGAGAGCCGGCTCAGCGTCGTGCCGGCACTGGAAACCACCTGCACGATCACCCAGAACGGCGTACATGTGTTGACCCAGACACTGGTAGCGGCTGCCAGTAAAGAGATGGCCTGGTCGCTTTCCTACGCAGGATCGGCAGATGGGTACGCGGCCAACAAGGAAGAGGCGTTGCGTATCCGCGAGAGTTTGCGTCTGGACGATGCGCAGTGATACCTGCTTTTTCGCAGACAAAAAGAAGCCCGCCGAGGCGGGCATGGGGCGCTATTCCTTTAGCGGTCTTCATCATCCGAGAATCCATGTGAAAAAAGTGTGAAGCTGCGCGGTGTCGGCCATCCGCCGATTTTCGATCCGGCGAAGCACGCAGTAACAAATTCTCTTATCGCTCATTAGACCGAATAAACTGAACAATTACTCTACACATTTCAGCAACTGTTCAGGTTTGTAACTGTGCGCTGAATCGAATAATCGATGAATTTTTATTGGCGTCATTATTTCAACGGTATTAATACCTGACGCGCTG
Source organism: Pseudomonas syringae group sp. 243L2 (assembly GCF_032587875.1). Taxonomy (NCBI): domain Bacteria; kingdom Pseudomonadati; phylum Pseudomonadota; class Gammaproteobacteria; order Pseudomonadales; family Pseudomonadaceae; genus Pseudomonas; species Pseudomonas syringae group sp. 243L2. The sequence goes on along the minus strand of NZ_JAWHPL010000021.1, from coordinate 375,577 downwards.
GAAGTACATGTACCGAGCAGTTCACTTAATCATATATATGAATGTCGGCGGCGGGCAGACAGTCAACTGTGTATGGGCGTTTGATCAGGCAGATGCAGTGTGCAGACGCTCAGTTGACGTACGGGTCGATAAAAAAAGCCCTGCAAGTGCAGGGCTTCAATTGACAAAGTTTTAATCAGGCGCGAAGCCACGAATCAACAGTGTCTACACCGTACTGCTCTTTCCACGCTTTGAGACCGCGGTGGTTACCACCCTTGGTTTCAATCAGCTCACCGGTGTGGGGGTTCTGGTAAACCTTGACCACGCGTGCACGACGACGCTTTGGTCCGGCGGGTGCGACCAGCGACGTGGCGCTTGAAGGATCAAGGATTGCGATGATGTCACGCAGGCTTTTGCCGTAGGTGCCCATCAGGTCCTGGAGCTTTTGCTCGAACTCGATTTCCTTCTTCAACCCGGCGTCATTCTTCAAGGATTCCAGCTGTGCAAGCTGTTCTTGAAGGGCTTTCTCTGCTGCTCGAAACTCGGCAAGTCTGGACAAGTAATACACTCCAACAATGTAATGGCTGTTGTCAGCCCTATAAAGCGATGAGACAAAACTGATTGGCCGATTCGCTCACTCGATGCTGCCCTGTACCTGCGGTTTCTATGCTGAAACATGGCCTTTGCGGCTTGTCATTGCGCAGACAGAGGATAGTTATAACTCAGTAGCCCGCAAATGATGCACCTTTTTTTTCAGTTAGAAAATAGCCTTTTTCAAATTCGTTAAATAGTCGTGGTGGAGGGTGTTGGATATAGGCGATGAAGCCGGCGTTATCAGGCGAGCTGTTGTGTAAGTTATTTCCGACATTAGTCGCAGATGGAAAACGAGCCATGCGACACTGGACGGCTTAAAAGGAGAAACATCTGACAGACATGAAGGCTGGCGGATGCGGAAAGAGCAGAAGTGTCTGAAGGCAGCGGATGAAAGGGCGTGTAGCGGCATAAAAGATGGCCCTTGGCCTGCCTTTTTTTGCCTTTCTGACCCTACAGTCCCTGTTGCAGCACCGGGTCGTCGGGGTTCTGCTGCTCGAGCTCTGCCAGCAGAATCTGCACGTTTTGCAACTGACCATTTTCTTTCCAGTATTGAATCAGCAGCACTCTGGCCTTTCGGTTCGCAGGCTGGCTCTGAACAATCTGCGTCAACTGCCTCTGCGCCGCCTCAAGCTCGTGCAACGAATGCAGGGCAACCGCCAGGTCGTAGCGGTAGTCGGTGTTATCGGGCGCCAGCTCTGTAGCCTTCGCCAGGCTGAGCACAGCGAACTCTGCTTGTCCGTGGTTAAGCAGCCACATGCCCAGCGCGTGCTGAAGCATGGATGAACCAGGATTATGTTCCAGCAACTGTGCAAAAAGGCTGCGTGCCTGCTCGGCCTGGCCCTTGCGGTCCAGCAGCTCGATGTGCGCCAGCGCCGCTTCGATATTACCCGGGTCCAGTGCTGTGGCCCTCTGCAGCGCGGCGACTGCCGGCTCCAGGTCGCCGGTCTGCAGGTACAGTCTGGCCAGTTGCAACTGATTTTGTGCGTTTTGCGGCTGGCTCTTTAGCGACTCCTGAAACGCCTCGGCACTTTGCTGCAGCACGGCAAAGTACAGGCCCAGTTCATCTGGTGACAGGCCGAGCAGGGCACTGGTGGCGCGGAACCTGACGGATTGTTCGTCGTCGTCCAGCAATGGGCCCAGCAGCAGGCTGCGCTGGCTGTTGGAGACCAGTCTGACGCTGACATCGATAGCCGCTTCACGCACCTGTGCGGATCGGTCACCCAGCGCGGCATCGAGCAATTTGAGGGCCTGAGGGCTGGGGTAGTCGCTCAATTCGGCGAGCAGGTTGATGCGCTGCTCGTCAGACAGGTCGGTTCGTGCCAGTTGTTGGTACAGCACGCGTGCAGCGCCGGGCTTGCCGTCGTGCGCCTGTTCCAGTGCTTGAGCGTAGGTGTGGCTCAACCTGGCGGGAGCTGTCTGAACAGGCAAGCGCCACCACCAGAAAGCCAGTGATAGCGCCAGCATTGCCGCAGCCGCTGCGCCGATTAGCCAGCGATGTCGAGTAGTGGGTTGAGGCGATAACCCCTTGGTAGAAAGTCTGGGCATATCGATTTCCAATGCTTGACGGGTTGCAGCTTCGGGGAGTGGGTGGCAGCTGTCAAACGACAATCATGATGCCGTCGGCGTTCGGACAAAAAAAGCCCCGCGTCCTGAAGGGGCGCGGGGCGGGTTTACGGCCTGTTGGCGTATCAGGCCTGAGGTTGCCAGCCGCCACCCAGTGCCTTGTAAATGGCCACGATGCCACGGTACAGCTCGATTTCTGCCTGCGCCTGAGAGTCTTCGGCCGCCAGACGCTCGCGCTCGGCATCCAGCAGGACCAGGAAGTCCGCTGTGCCTTCGCGGTACTGCACTGACGCCAGCCTGGCTGCGGAACGACTCGCATCGCTTTGGCGCATCAGCGAAACCAGCCGTTGCTGGCGTTTGTCGTAATCGCTGAAAGCGTTCTCCGACTCCTCCAGGGCGAGTAATACCTGCTGCTCATAGTTGGCCAGCGCGCCCTCGGCATCGGCATCGGCGCTGCGAATCTGCGCCCGGACGCTGCCCAGATCGAAAGCCGCCCAGGTGATGCTGGGGCCGAGTGACCAGGCTTTGGCCGCTGACGAACCGATCTGCGACCCACGGCCAGCGGTAAAGCCCAGAAAACCGCTCAGACTGACCCGCGGAAACAGGTCGGCGGTCGCCACGCCGATGCGTGCGGTCGAGGCGGCCAGTTGGCGTTCGGCGGCGCGGATGTCGGGCCGATTGCGCAGCACCTGTGTCGGATCGCCAATCGGCAGAGCCTTGGCGATAGCAGGCAGTTTGCTCGGGCTCAGGTCGACGCTGAGGTTTTCCGGGCGCTCGCCCAGCAATGTGGCGATACGATTGCGTTGGCGAACCTGTTCGGCCTGCAACTGCGGCACGGTCGCTTCAACGGCTGCCAGTCGTGCCTCGGCACGCACCACGTCCAGTTCATTGCCCACGCCGGCATCACGCAACTGGGTGGTCACGTCCTGAGAGCTCTGCTGGTTTTTCAGGTTGTCGCGGGCAATGGCTTCACGCAGCTGTGCGCCGCGTAGCTGCCCGTAGGCGTCGACCACCTCGGCAATCAGAGTCACCTGAAGCTGATACAGGTTGGCTTCGGCGGCTTCCTGATCGGCATCGCTGGCTTCCAGTTGGCGCTGAATACGTCCGAACAGGTCGACCTCCCAGGCCATGTCCAGGCCAAGGTCATACCGCTCGCTATTGACGCGCCGCTCAGTAACACCAGGTTGCTGACCCTTGCCCAGGTCACTGCTGGCCCGGCTGGTGATCACCGGCATGGCGTCGTTGGCAACGTCATCGCGAATCGCCCGTGCGGCTTTCAGGCGGGCAAAGGCAACACGCAGATCGCGGTTGCCGTCCAGCGACCTGGCTACCAGTTTATTGAGGGTAGGGTCCTCAAACTGCTGCCACCAGACGGTGTCCACTTTGCTGCGGTCATAGTTGCCCTGGGCTGCGGACGCCAGTTGTGCTGGCGCCGTAACCGGTGCCTTGTAGTCCGGGCCGACGGCGCAGGCCGCCAGCGCCATGACCAGCAGGCTCGGAAGGAAAAGTTTGAACGCGCTCATCAATGCATCTCCGCAGGCAGGTTTTGCAGTCTTTGTGCCCTGGCGGCCTTGCGGGCCTCCTGGCGTTCGACGTAATTACGGATAAGCACGTAGAACACCGGCGTCAGCAGCAGGCCGAAGAACGTGACCCCCAGCATCCCGGAGAACACGGCGACCCCCATGGCATGGCGCATTTCCGCACCTGCACCGCTGGAAAGCACCAGTGGTACTACGCCCATGATGAACGCGAAGGACGTCATCAGAATCGGACGCAGGCGCAGTCGGCATGCCTCCAGCACTGCATCCAGCGGGCTCATTCCCTCGGCCTGTTTGTCCTTGGCGAACTCGACGATCAGAATCGCGTTCTTGCACGCCAGGCCCACCAGTACGATCAGCCCGATCTGGGTGAAGATGTTGTTATCGCTACCGGCAATCATCACCCCGGCAATCGCCGAAAGCAGGGTCATTGGTACGATCAGGATCACCGCCAGTGGCAGGCTCCAGCTTTCGTACTGAGCCGCCAGTACCAAAAATGCCAGCAGAACACACAGCGGGAAGACGAACAGCGCCGTGTTGCCTGAAAGAATCTGTTGGTACGTAAGGTCAGTCCACTCGTAAACCATGCCGTTGGGCAGCTCTTCACGCAGCAGTTTCTCGACCGCCGCTTGAGCCTGACCAGAGCTGAAGCCCGGACCGGCAGCACCGTTGATTTCTGCCGTGATGAAGCCGTTGTAGTGCATTACGCGGTCGGGACCTGCGGTGTCACTGACTTTGACGAAGGTTGCCAGCGGGATCATTTCTCCCAGATTGTTGCGCACCTTGAGCTGACCGATCTGGTCGGCATCCTGACGGAACTGCTGCTCTGCCTGGACATTGACCTGATACGTGCGGCCAAAACGGTTGAAGTCGTTGGCATACAGCGAGCCCAGATAAACCTGCAGGGTGTCAAAGATGTCGCTGACCGCAACGCCATGCGTCTTGGCCTTCTCGCGGTCGATGGCGGCATCCACCTGCGGCACGTTCACGGTATAGCTGGTGAACAACCCGGCCAGTTCCGGCACGCTGCGGCTCTTGGCAATGATGTTCTGGGTTTCCTTGTACAACTCGTCGTAACCCAGGTTGCCACGGTCCTCTATCTGCAGGCGGAAACCGCCGATGGTGCCCAGCCCCTGTACCGGAGGTGGCGGGAAGATCGCCATGTACGCTTCCTGGATCGACGCGAACTGGCCGTTCAGGGCGCCGGCAATGGCGTTGGCTGACAGACTGGGGTCCTTGCGCTCCTCAAACGGTTTGAGGGCGACGAATACCACACCGTTGTTAGGGCTGTTGGTAAAGCCGTTGATCGACAGGCCGGGGAAGGCAATCGCGTTTTCCACGCCCGGCTGTTTAAGTGCCAGCTCGGACATGCGCTTGATGACGTCTTCGGTACGGTCGAGGCTGGCAGCGTCAGGCAGCTGGGCAAAGGCCACCAGGTATTGCTTGTCCTGGCTGGGTACAAAACCGGTCGGCGTGCTGGCGAAACCCAGCCAGGTCAGGACCATCAGGCCTGCATACACCAACAGTGCGATACCACTGCTGCGAATAACCCGGGCGACGGTGCCGACGTAGCCATGGCTGGCTTTTTCGAAGAAACGGTTGAACGGGCGGAACAGCCAGCCGCCAAGGATTCTGTCGAGGAAACGCGAGAAACGATCCTTGGGCGCATCGTGGCCTTTGAGCAGTACCGCGGCCAGCGCAGGCGACAGGGTCAGCGAGTTGAAGGCCGAAATCACTGTCGAGATGGCGATGGTCAGTGCGAACTGCTTGTAGAACTGTCCGGTCAGGCCGGAAATGAACGCTGCCGGTACGAATACCGCGCACAGCACCAGCGCGGTGGCGATGATCGGTCCGGTCACTTCGGCCATCGCCTTGTGCGTGGCCTGAACCGGTTCAAGCCCCAGCTCGATGTTTCGTTCGACGTTCTCCACCACCACGATGGCATCGTCGACCACGATACCGATCGCCAGTACCAAACCGAACAAGGACAGCGCGTTCAGCGAGAAACCGAACATGTGCATGACCGCAAAGGTGCCGATCAGCGAGACCGGAACGGCCACCAGCGGAATGATTGAAGCGCGCCAGGTCTGCAGGAACAGGATCACCACCAGCACGACCAGGATCAGTGCTTCAAACAGGGTGTGAATCACCGCCTCGATGGAGCCGCGCACGAAGATCGTCGGGTCATAGACGATGCTGTAGTCCATGCCTTCCGGGAAGCTCTTTTTCAGCTCGGCCATTCTGGCCCGTACATCGTTGGAGATGTCGATGGCGTTGGAGCCGGGCCGCTGGAAAATAGGGATGGCCACGGCGGGCTGGTTGTTCAGCAGCGAGCGCAGCGCATACTGGCTGGAGCCCAGCTCGATGCGCGCAACGTCTTTCAGGCGAGTGATTTCACCATCAGCGCCTGCACGAACCACAACGTTCTCGAACTCCTCCTCGGTGACCAGACGGCCCTGGGTGTTGATCGACATCTGAAAACTGGTGGCATTCGGCGAGGGCGGGGAGCCCAGCTGACCTGCTGCAACCTGACGGTTCTGCTCGCGAATCGCATTGACCACATCGGTGGCGGTCAGGTTGCGTGAGGCCGTCTTGTTCGGGTCCAGCCAGACCCGCAGCGAATAGTCGCCCATACCAAACAGTTGCACGTCACCGACACCACCCAGTCGCGCGAGCTCATCCTTGATGTTGAGCACAGCGTAGTTGGACAGGTACAGCATGTCGTAGCGCTGATCCGGCGAGGTCAAGTGCACAACCATGGTCAGGTCGGGGGAGGCCTTGTCCACGGTAATGCCGATGCGCGTCACTTCTTCCGGCAGCTTGGGCTCGGTACGCGTCACACGGTTCTGCACCTGCACCTGCGCGTTGTCCAGTTCAGTGCCCAGCGCAAAGGTGATGGTCAGGGTCAGCTTGCCGTCGGCAGTGGCCTGGGACGACATATAGAGCATGCCCTCCACACCGGTGATGGCCTGTTCCAGAGGAGAGGCTACGGTTTCGCCGATCACCTTGGGGTTGGCGCCGGGAAAGTTGGCGCGCACGACTACCGTGGGCGGCACTACTTCCGGGTATTCACTGATCGGCAGCTGGAACAGTGAGATAGCACCGGCGATCAGGATCAGCAGCGACAGCACTGCGGCAAAGATCGGCCGGGAAATAAAGAATTTGGAGAAGTTCATCGGACAAGTCCCTTAGCCGCGCGGCGCAGTGGCGCTGGCGATTTTGACGGCCGCTTTGGGCGCCACTTGTGGCAGGTTGCTGGCTTCAAGAGCCTGGCGTTGTTTGAGCAATGCTGCGAGGGTGTCGGCGCTGGCCATCGGTGTCACTTCAGGGTCTACAGGCTGGCCCGGACGCACGCGCTGCAAGCCTTTGACGACGATGGTGTCGTCCTTGCCCAGACCGTTGCGCACAATGCGCAGGCCTTCGATTTTCGGGCCCAGCTCGACAGCTCTGTAGGCAGGCTTGTTGTCCTTGTCCATGACCAGCACAAACTTCTTGCCCAGGTCGGTGCCCACCGCTTCGTCATTGATCAGCACCGCCGAGTAAGTGCCGCTGCCCACCAGTTTCAGACGGGCATACAGGCCGGGGGTGAAATCACCGTCGGCGTTATCGAACACCGCACGACCGCGAATGGTGCCGGTCCTGGGGTTGACCTGGTTGTCGACAAAGTTCATCTGGCCCAGGTGCGGGTTACCGGTTTCGTTGGACAGGCCCAGGTACACCGGAGTGGTCTGGCCGCGCTGGCCTTTGCGGGCCAGCTCGGTGTACTTGAGGAACACGCGTTCGTCAGCGTCGAAGTAGGCGTAGACCTTGTCGGTGGAGACCACGCTGGTCAGCGCGGTGACATCTGCGGTCACAATGTTGCCAGCGGTGATCTCTGCACGGCTGACACGACCTGTAATCGGTGCAGTAACACGGGTAAAACTGAGGTTCAGTCGAGCCAGATCCAGCTGCGCCTGAATGGCCGCGACACCGGCCTTGGCTTCCTGCGCCGAGGTGGTGCGCGAGTCGGCCAGCTCGGCGGAAATCGCGTTGTTGGTACGCAGACGCTCGCCGCGCTGGGCTTCATTGTCGCTGCGCAGTGCAACGGCACGGGCCTGCTGCAGCTGTGCCTCAAGACGACGAACTTCGGACTGGAACGGGCGCGGGTCGATCTGGAAAAGAAGGTCGCCTTTCTTGACCAGCGAACCGTCGGTGAACGCTACCTGATCGATCTGACCAGACACCCTTGGGCGAACCTCGACGGTTTCCGGCGCTTCAAGACGACCTGTGAATTCATCCCATTCGTTGATCGGCTGCTCCAGCACCTTGGCCACGCTGACCTTGGCTGCGCCAGGCGCACTGGTGGCTTCCGGCGCGCGGCCGCAAGCACTGATAACGATAAGGGCGAGGGCGGTGAGGGGGTAGCGCAGATGGCTGAGTGTCTGGTGCATGGGAAGTTCCGCCGATAGTAAGGAATGGGCGGATTCTGTTGCGCACAGGGTGTTATTAACGAATCGAATAAACCGAAGGTTACTATCACTGGCAATGATGAGTACCCATAGGTCTTCGAAAACCTGCCTCCGAGTGACCCGCAAGGTGAATGGTGGCCAGGAATTCGGGGCTGAGAATGCTCCCCTTATGGCGAGCCAAAAAGCTCATGTCATATTGCTATCTCTTCGATCAATCTTTGCAATCGCCGCCGCTATCAAGTTGTCCAGCGAACAGTCGATCCTTGAGTATTACGATAAATCCCGAGGAAAAATTTGATGAAGTCGACATGGCTGGACAATTTGAAGGTCAGCAAAAAGCTGAGTATAGGCTTCGGTCTGATACTACTGGGTGTGCTGACGGTCACCGCGATCGGCTACCTCAGCACCAACCTGCTGATCGAACGGCTGGGCAAGGCAGCCAAAGTTTCTGAAGTAAAGGCCGATGCGCTAAGCCTCAGGATCGCTGCGCAGGCCTATACTGCCAAGCCTGACGCGAGCAATTCGCAGGGCTACACGGTCGCTCTGGACAACCTGGGCAAGACCATCGAGGACGGCCTGAAGCTTCTGACTGTTCCGGCCAATGCCGATATTCTCAGAGGTATTCGTGATCAGGTGGGTGGCTTGAGACAAACGTTCAGCCAGTTGGTCGATAATAATCGGCAAATTGATCAGGCCATGCAGCCGTTGATCACCATTTCCGAGCAGGTGAGCGGAAGCTTCGAGACACTCCTGCAAAAGACCTTCGACGACGTTTCCCGCTCGCTGGATCAAAGCGGTATCGACCAGGTAAAGATTGCCGGCGACCTGCGCAATGGCATGACCAGTTTTCGCCTGGTGTTTCGCCGTTATATCAGTATCCCGACCGCTGAAAACAGGCAGATCACCTTCGATGCTGCCGACTCACTGATCGCTCAGGTGAGCAGTGCGCGCAACCAATTGCCGAACAAGGCCGGCCCGGCAGTGGATGAGGCGCTCAGGGCACTGCAACAGTACAAATCGTTGATGGTCTCCATCTCGCAGTTGATGCAACAGAGCGATCAGATTCGCGACAGCCTTCGCCAGCAGTCAATGGACATCGTCACCAGTACCGAAAAGCTGATGGCGGGCCAGGTAGTCAGTGCCAATAAAGAAAAAGACAGTGCGGTCACCCAGTTGCTCACGGTGGCGGTGATCGTATTGCTGCTGGGCATATTCGCGGCGATTCTGATTACCCGTCAGATTACTCGTCCGCTCGATTCCACGGTGATCGCTGCGCGTCGAATTGCCGACGGCGATCTGACCAATGACCTCAGCACCACTCGCCAGGATGAGCTGGGCCTGCTGCAAAACACCATGCACCAGATGACCGTATCGTTGCGCACCCTGATTGGCGGTATCAGTAATGGTGTGACACAGATCGCCACGGCGGCCGAGGAGCTTTCAGCCGTCAGCGAACAGACCAGCGCGGGCGTCACTCAGCAGAAACTGGAAGTCGATCAGGTAGCGACCGCCATGAATCAGATGGCGTCTACCGTTCAGGAAGTGGCGCAGAACACTGAAGATGCATCGCAGGCCGCCAGACAGGCCAGTGATCGTGCTGCTCATGGCAGCAGCGTGGTGCAACACGCCACGCGTGAAATCAGCCAGCTTGCCGGTGAAGTGGGGCAACTGGGCGAGGCCATGCAGCGCCTGATACAGGACAGTGACAAGATTGGCGGTGTAATCGATGTGATCAAGGCGGTCGCAGAACAAACCAACCTATTGGCCCTCAACGCGGCGATCGAAGCCGCACGTGCGGGTGAGCAGGGGCGTGGCTTTGCCGTGGTGGCCGATGAGGTGCGCTCGCTGGCTCAGCGTACACAGTCATCCACGACTGAAATCGAGGCGCTGATAAAGTCCTTGCAAGATGGCACCGGCGCGGCATCGGAGCTGATGAATGCCAGCCGTCAACGTACCGAAGGCACAGTGGCGCTGGCGCGGCAGGCCGAAGAATCGCTGCTTGAAATCACTCATTCGATTGGGACCATCGAACAGATGAGCCAACAGATTTCTGCTGCCGCTGAAGAGCAGAGCGCCGTCACCGACGAAATCAATCGCAGTGTCATCAGCGTACGAGACATCGCCGATCAGTCGGCCACGGCCACTGAGCAGAGCGCGGCGTCTACCGTGGAACTGGCGCGCCTGGGCAGCAACCTGCAGGACATGGTTGCGCGCTTCCGGATCTGATTGCCGCCACTTTCAAAAAGTCGCGAGGCCCAAAAGTCTCACCCTGCAAAAAGAGCAGCGCTGGCAATCAGCGCTGCTCCACCAACTGCAAAAACCTTCGGGTTCGCTCGTTTTGCGGATTCAGCAGAATTTCGCCCGGGGTGCCGTCTGCCACGATGCGGCCTCCCTCCATGAACAGCACTCGGTCAGCGATGTCCTGAGCGAATTTCATCTCGTGGGTCACCAGTAACATGGTCATCTGAAATTCGTGGGCAATCGAGCGAATCACTGACAGCACCTCGCCGACCAGCTCCGGGTCGAGCGCCGAGGTGACTTCATCGAACAACATGACCTGCGGGCGCATGGCCAGCGCTCTGGCAATCGCTACACGTTGTTGCTGACCACCGGAAAGCTGGCTCGGGTAGGCATCGGCCTTGTGAGCGAGCCCGACCAGCCCAAGGTATTGATGCGCGCGCTCAAGGGCCTCTTCGCGAGGCAGTCTGAGTACCCGTAACGGCGCTTCGGTGACATTTTCCTGAACAGTGAGGTGTGGGAACAGGTTGAACTGCTGGAACACCATGCCAACCCGATGTTCGACCGGAGCCTTGCGCGCGCCGGGCCAGTGCCATCGGGATTTGCGCGCGGGCACTGTTTCGCCTGCGACTTCTATGCTGCCTTGCTGATAGTTTTCCAGCCCCTTGATGAGGCGCAATACCGTTGATTTACCCGAGCCACTGGGGCCGATCAAGGCGACTTTCTGACCTTGAGGAATGCTCAGGTCCAGATGGTCGATGATCCGGTTGCGGCCGAAGTCCTTGACCACGTGTTTCAGCTGTATCTGCGCAATGGTGACGGGTGGGATTGCGGTGTGTGCGAGATCAGACATGGCTGCGCCTTTCCAGGTATTTGAACAGCAACGAGGTCGGCACACTGATCGCCAGAAACATCAGCGCCATCACTGTGTACGGTTCGTTGTAACGATAGGTCATGCCGGCGATCTGCTTGGCAGCCTGAAACAGTTCAGGGATGGTAATCACCGCCAGAAGCGGCGTTTCCTTGAACATGCCGATCAGGTAATTGCCGAGCACCGGCAGCATGGGTTTCAACGCTTGCGGCAGGATAATACGCCGCCAGGTGTCGCCACGGCTGAAGTCCAGCGCGCGTGCGGCTTCCCATTGCCCGGCAGGGATGTCATCAATGGCACCGCGATACGCTTCGGCAATGTAGGCCGCGTAATAGCAGCCAAGACCTATCACACCGGTAGTGATGGCCGGGAAGGTGATGCCCGCCAGCGGCAGCGCGAAGAACAGCACATACAACTGGACCATCAAAGGCGTATTACGGAAAAAGCTCAGGTAGCCTTTGCTCAGGCGATGCACGATGGTTATCTGCGAGCGCAGTGTCAGGGCCAGGATCAGACCGAGCAAAACCGCGAGCAGGAACCCCAGCACCACGACCTGCACGGTCACCAGCAAGCCCTGAAACAGCTCCGGCAGAATCGACCAAGCGAATGCGATATCAAACTCCATCGTTCATCCCCTGGCCGTGCGCCACGCGGTGGCGTGCTGCTCATAACGCTTGACCAGCCAGCTCAATGGCCAGGCCATCACGAAATAGCAGACCAGCACGATGCTCCAGATCAGCGTTTGCTGGCCCAGCGTGGTGATCAATTGACTGCCGGTAAAGGTCAGGTCGGTGAGGGTAATAAGGGAAACCAGTGACGTGGTTTTCAGCAGCTCGACCAATTGGTTGCCCATCGGCGGGATCATGAACGGCAGGGCCTGCGGCAGAATTATTCGCCGAAACGCGCTTATCGGCCCGAAATCCAGCGCACGCACAGCGTCACGTTGACCCTGGCTGACGTTGATCAGTGCCGAGCGAATGATTTCCGCGCCATACGCCGAAAACGTCAGGCCCAGCCCCAGCACACCCGTGGTCATGGGTGACAGGCGAATGCCGAACAGCGGCAGGATGAAGAACAGATAAAACAGCAGCACCAATGCCGAGATGCCACGCAGCACCTCGACATACACCGTGGCGAACCAGCGTAACGCCCTGAATGGCGACAGGCGCATCAGGGCGATTACAAACGAGAGCACCAGCACCAGCAGTTCAGCAAGCACAGTGATCTGCAGGGTGATCCAGGCGCCGTGGGCCAGTTGTCTGGCAATGAAACCTGCGGTTTCCAGTGTTGCAGCATCAACAGGCATGGCCGTACTCGTGTGGGTCAGGGCCGTTTACTGCGCGCCCTTGCGGGGCGGGACAGATCATGGGTTGCAGCGTTGGGCTGCGGTGATGGCCGGGTCAGCCAGTTCGTTTTCGGTGTAGCCGTACTTCTGCAGGATTTTCAGCAGCTCGCCCGACGCCCGGAGTTTGGCCAGTTGCTCGTTGAAAGCTTTTTCAAAGGCCGGGTCATTCTTTGGCAGACCATAGGCGTGGTAATTCCAGCCCGGCTTGCCATTGGCGTCCGGGATCTGCTCGAAAGGCAAGGCGCGCTCGATGTCCGGGCTGTTGGCCTTCTTGATCAGGCTGATGACTTCGGCATCCGGGAAATACACCACGTCAACACGACCCGCCTGCAAAGCCGCCAATGCCTCGGTGTCCTTGTCAAACAACACCACGTTGCTGTTGGCGATACCGCTGTCCTTGGCTTCCTGAACCTGATTGCTGCCAGGTTGCGTGGCCAGCCGCGCCTTGCCGTTACTGGCAACGTCCTTGAGGCTGTGCAGGTTCAGCGGGTTGCCGGTTTTGACAATGAACGCACCGCCGGATCGCGTCACCGGATTGGAGAACGAGATCACCTTGCAACGATTCGGGTTGATGAACAGGCCTGCACCGATCAGATCGAAACGACCTGCCGCCAGACCCGGCACCAGCGAACCGAAATCGGTGATAGGCGTCTCGATCTGCTTGATACCCAGCGGTTCGAGAATCGCACGCAGTATCTCTACGTTGGCCCCGGTCGCTTTGCCATCGGTGCCGATGTAGGCATAGGGCTGTTCGTTGGCAATGCCTGCGGTCAGACCGTCGCTGCGACCTTTTTCCAACAGCCCGGCCAGGGCGGGAAACGAAATGACGGCATTCAGCAACAGCGCTGAACCCATCAGGGCTGGGAACGACAGGGGGTTGATGCCTTTCATTGCGGATGCTCGAAGTAGGGGGATGGGGGCTTCTTGCTGATGCGGCCTGAACATGCGAGTCAGGTGCGCAAGTTGGCCTGGTCTTGCCTGCATCCTGCTTCGGCAACGTTTGGTGCATAAGATGAAACTCTATAGCTATTAAAAAGATAATTTAAATATCGATAAGGAATATGCATATACGCAGTCGCCGACGCCATGGGTTTCAAACGTCGTGCGACCAATTGATGCAAGCCCAGGTATTTGTCAGTGCGTCCCTGTTTGTAACTCCAGACGCCGGCCAGGTATCGCAGCAATCAATTCCTGGGTGTACGCCGCTTCAGGTCTGGCAAAAACATCCTCGGCCAGACCCTGCTCGACGGTCTTGCCCTGCTTGAGCACCAGAACCTGGTGGGCAACGCTGGCGACGACTGCCAGGTCGTGGGACACCAATACGTAGGCGATGCCGGATTCGGATTGCAGTTCGACCAGCAAGTCAAGAATCTGCGCTTGCACCGACACGTCCAGGGCGGAAACCGGCTCATCGAGCAGCAGCAGATCCGGTTGCAGGGCCAGCGCTCTGGCAATCGCTACGCGCTGACGCTGGCCACCGGAAAGCTCACGGGGCAGCCGGTCCAGATACGCCACGGGCAAGTGCACTCGCTCAATCAATTGGCGCGCGGCCTGCTCCAGTTCACGGCCTTTGAGCAGGCCGAACGAGACCAGTGGCTCGACGATGCTTTCGAATAGCGTGAAGCGCGGATCAAGTGCCGCGAACGGGTTTTGCTGTACCAGCTGGATGCGTCGCCGTAGCGGTCTGAACTCGCGCCAGCCCAGGTCGGTGACATCCTGGCCGTCCAGCAAAACTCGCCCTTGCGTGGGTTTTTCCAGGCCCAGCGCAATGCGCAGCGCAGTACTTTTGCCAGAACCGGACTCGCCGACGATGGCCAGGGTCTGGCCGGGATAAACCTTGAAGTTGACGTCCTGCAATGCCTGGAAGTCTGTGTCTTCACCTTTCACGTAGGGCAGGCGATAGGTCTTGCCGATGTTGCTCAGGGTCAGCAGAGGTGTGTCGCTGCTCGATACCGGGCGCACTGTTGCCGGGCTCTTGCGCTGGCCGAAAGCCGGTGCTGCCGCGATCAGTGCGCGCGTATAGGTATGGCGAGGCGTGATGATTATCTGTTGCGGCGGGCCTTGTTCGACCAACTCGCCCTTGTTCATCACCAGCACACGGTCAGCACGATCGGCAGCCACGCCGAGATCGTGGGTAATGATCAGCAGGGAAATGCCGCGCTCGGCCACCAGGTGTTGCAGGTGATCAAGGATCTTGCGCTGCACTGTCACGTCCAGAGCACTGGTGGGCTCATCGGCGATGATCAGGCGAGGATTGCCCGCCAACGCGATGGCGATCAGCACGCGCTGGCGCATGCCACCGGACAGTTCGTGCGGATACTGGCGGGCGCGCAATACCGGCTTGTCCAGACCGACCTGTTGCAGCAACTCCAGCACATCGGCATCCACCGCCAAGTAACGCCGGCCGTGGGCCTGAATCAGTGCTTCGGCAATTTGCCGGCCGATGCGCAGGGTAGGGTTGAGGCCGACCATCGGGTCTTGCGGCACCAGACCGATCACGCTGCCGCGAACCCGACGTTTTTCTCGCTCGGAGGCGTGGCTCAGGTCGTGACCGTCGACGTGCAGCTCGCCGCCGGTGATGGTCGCGTTATCCGGCAACAGGCCGAGTATGGCGTTGGCCAGGGTCGACTTGCCGGACCCGGATTCACCGACAATTGCCACGGTTTCGCCCCTGGCCACCTGAAACGAGACGCCGCGCACGGCCTGGTTGGTCTGGCCGTCGAAACGGTAGGCGACACTCAGATGACGAATGTCGATCAGTTGAGCGGTATCGGTCATCGTTGAGTCTCTTCCAGAGTGCGGGCGATGTGGTTGAAGCTGAACACCACGCCGACCACGAACAGGCCCGGCAGCAGCGACACCCAGGGCGCGGTCATCAGGAAGTGACGACCGTTGGCGATCAGCGTGCCCCATTCGGCAGCCGGTGGCTCGGCACCGAAGCCGAGGAAACTCAGCCCGGCAGTCGCCAGAATCGCTGCACCGAAATCCAGCGTGGCAAGCACCGCCACTGGGCCCCAGGCGTTGGGCAGAATGTGGCGCAGCAGAGTTCGGGTCCAGCTGGCACCGCCCAGACGCGCCGCTTCGACGTAAGGCAGGGTCTTGACCCGCAGCACTTCGGCGCGGGTGGTACGGGCGAAGCCGGGGATGATTCCTACACCCACCGCGATGGCCACCGGAATGGTGCCGAAACCGATGGCGGTGACAATCGCCAGCGCCAGTAACAGGCCGGGCAGGGCCAGTAATACATCGATCAGGCGCATGATTACCGCATCGATGCGCCCGCCTGCAAAACCGGAAATCACCCCCAGGCTCAGGCCACCGGCCATGGCGATGCCCACCGCCAGCAATGCGGCTTGTACCGACAGGCTCGATCCGTGTACCACGCGGGTGTAGAGATCACGGCCCAGTTCGTCGGTGCCGAACCAGTGCGCGGCATTTGGCGCGGTGAGCTTGTCGCTGGGCGAGGTGGCGTAAGGCGCGTAGCTGCTCAGCAGGTTGGGTGCCAGCGCGGCCAGTAATGCAAAGGCGACCATTGCCACCGCGAGCAGAAACCCCGGACGACGCAGCAGAGGCTTGGCGGCCTCTACGGCGCGACTCAGGTTGCTACGCCGCCGCCATTGCGCGGCGGGGGCGGTTTTGCCGGAAAGGCTTTGACTGGAATCAACAAGGCGGGTCAGGCGCGCAAGGCGGTTGTCGAAGATAGTCATGGCGTCAGGAGACCTTTGGCGTGTGGGCGATGCGCGGATCCAGCGCGGGGTACAGCAGGTCAACGATCAGATTGACCACGACGAAAGCAGCTGCCGAGACCGCAACGATGGCCAGCACCACCGGAATGTCCTGGCGCAGCACGGCCTCCTGGGCAAGTCGACCGACCCCTGATCGGGCAAAAATGGTTTCCACCAGCACGGCACCGGACACGGTGTTGCCCACTTGCAGACCGATCAGCGTCAACAGCGGCAAGGCAGCGTTCTTGAACGCATGGCGGGCCTGAACCTGGGCGCGAGTGAGGCCCTTGGCGTAGGCGGTAATGATGTAGGGCTCTTTCCAGACGCCCTGAAAGCCGCGTTGTAAAACCTGCGCGTACACTGCAGCACTGGGGATCGCCAGTGTGACAGCGGGCAATATCAAGCTGGAAAAGCCCTGATTGCCGGTCGCTGGAAACCAGCCAAGGCTGAATGCGAACAGCTGAATAAACAACAGGCCCATCCAGAATACCGGTACTGAAAAACCCAGCGACGGCAGCCGGGACAAGACGACCTTCAACGGCTGCCAGCGCACGTAGGCGGTGAGGTAAGCCAGTCCGACGCCACCGATCAGCGACAGAACAATGGCCAGCCCGGCCAGGCTCAGGGTTTGCGGCAGACGTTCAACCAGCAGTTTCGAAACCGGACGATTGAGTGTCAGCGAATTGCCGAAGTCACCCTGGACAGCGCCCCACAGCAAATCGACGTATTGCTCGAAGACGCCTCGGTCCAGCCCGTAATAGAGCTTGGCTTGCGCCAGGTCCTGCGCGGACAGGGAGTCGATTTCGACACCCGAGGCGCTGAGCATGATCGACAAGGTATCGCCGGGCAGCAGATACAGAATGAAGTAGGTGATGCTGTAAGCACCCCAGAGTACCAGCAGCGCCTGGGCGATCCGGCTGAGGATATAACGGCTCATGGCGCTGCGATCTCGATATCGTTGAACAGCGCAAAGCCTTCCGCCGTCCAGTGGAAGTTACGCACGTTTTTCGCCGTGGCGGCTTGCCAGACCCGCTCGTAGACCGGGAATGCCGAACCTTCATCGATCAGCAGGTCCTGCAGGTCGCCATAGGCTTTTGCGCGTTGTTCGCTGCGCGTTGCGGTCAGCCCGGCGTCAAACAGTTCCAGGGCTTTGGGCAGTGTTTGCGGTGCGTAAAGATTGGTCGCCAATGTCGAGCTGTTGGCGCTGCGCGGGTCGATGATGGTCTGCAGGATGATCGGGTCGGCGCGGGTCATGTAGGTGGACGTCAGGTCATAATTGCCTGCCGCATTGGCAGCGGCCCATTCGGCGGTGGTCACCACGTTGAGCTTGAGCTCGATGCCGACCTTGCGCAGCTGATCCTGAATCAGCACATCGCCAGCGGTTTCAGCGGGGGACAGGTTGTAGGCCAGCTTCAGTCGTTTGCCGTCCTTGTACCGATAGCCGTCGGCGTTCTTCTGCCAGCCAGCCTCGTCGAGCAAGCGCTCGGCACCTTCTGGGTCATAGGCCAGTCTGTCGGCCTGATTCTTGTAAAACGGCGTGGTGACGTCGTAGATACCCGACACCACCGGAAATTGCGGGTTGTAAACAGTGGCGGCGTAGGTCTTGCGGTCGATGGCTTTTTGTAGCGCCAGACGCACATTGCGGTCAGCGAGGATGCGATTGCCGCGCGTGTTGGGGTACATGTTCAGGGCCGGCCCTGGCAGCGAGCGGCTCTGGATAGTCGCGCCCCTGGATTTGAACAGGTTCAGGTCCACTTCGGAAAACGGGTTGCGTGGCCAGAGGATATCGACCTGGCCTTGAACGAACTGGCCATTGCGCACGCTCTCTTCCGGAACGTAACTGACCTCGACCGCATCCAGATGCGCCTCGCCCCTGTTCTGCGCATTGGCCGATGGCCAGGCATAGCCCTTGCGTTTGATCAGGCGCAAACCGCTTTCAGGGGTGTAGCGCTCCAGCACGAATGGCCCGGTGCCGATGATTGCACCCAGCGAGCGTTCCTTGACGCTGAGTGTGTAGGACTCCGGGGCAAGAATGGCGAGGTTGGTGGTTGAGGTGGCTTGCAGAAAGCCCGCATTTGGCGTGGCCAGCACCAGTTTGACAGTGAAATCGTCGACGACTTCGGCGTGGTCGTAACCCTTCAGGTAGGTCGCGCCAAAGGTTGCAGGCAATTGCGCGGCAAACGCTTTATTGCTGTCGTAGGCGGTCTTCACGGCCTGTGCGTCGAAACGCGTGCCGTTGCTGAACGTCACATCCTTGCGCAAGTGGAAGGTGTACTCCAGCGCGTTTTCACTGACGTCCCAGCGTTCTGCCAGCCAGGGAATGATAGTGCCGGTCTGTGGGTTCTGATCGGTCAGCGACTCGGCGACATTACGCAGCACCACGCGGTGCTCCAGCCAATACACCTGGAACGGATCAAGGCTGACCAGCGTGGTGTTGTCTCTGAAGAAAGCGACTTTGAGCGTCTTGCTTGCCTGGCTGTCCTGGCCGGAGGGCGAGCAGCCGAGCAGGGTGAGGGCGGTAATGACGGCGAATAACAGGCGTGCAAGAAGAGGGCGCACGGTCATCGCGCTGTCCTCCGATATACGAATCTGTAGGCGAAAGTCGAAGGTTGAGTGCGGTGCATGGAAAAGTCCTCTTCAAGTCGAGCGCAGCGATCCGGCTGGTTTTAAGACCGTATTCTTATGTAAGGAGGCTGTAAAAGTATTTTTTCTTATAAGCTAATATAGGTTTTTATGATTTATTTGATAATTTATTATGCTTTATAGGTATTTTATGGTGCCTGGTTAATGTCTGCGGTGTAGGTTCGCAGCGATTCCAGGGAGAAGTGGGGTGGAACCTGTTCTTTCCTTATCGCCACACATTGCTGATTTTGCGGGTGAGTCAGCCCGCAGCCAGAAAACCGCGGAGGATCAGCATATGGTGGGTATCAATAGAGCGGGGCCATCGGGCGCTTATATTACCGGGCACACAGACCCCGAGCCTGCATCAGGGCGCGCACGCGAATCCAGCAGCGGCGCCAGCTCTTCGAACAGTCTGCAGGTGCCGCCGCCCCCTTCAGAGGCTTCCGCCTCGCAGGCGCGAGATCGGCGTGAGAGGCTTTTGCGGTCCAGACCGCTGTCGCGCGAAACCAGGGAGTGGCTGGAGCAGGGCATGCCGCCAACGGCGGAGGCTGAAGTGCGTAGCAGACCGCATGGGTCTGCCGATGCCGCAGCACCGCATGCACCTGCCGAGACAAGACCCAGGCCGCAGCACGCAGGGGTGACGGCACACGCCAATAGCATCGTTCAGCAATTGGTCAGCGCGGGCGCTGATCTTGCCCATACTCGTACCACGCTGCGCAATATCATGAGAGGCGAAGAGATGGCTCTTTCTAGAGCCGAACAGAGTATTTTGCGCGAGCATTTCCCTAACATGATTGCGACTGGAATCAACCCCCATTCAGAGCTCGCTATCGAGCTCCGTCATGCGCTCCGTAGAGCGGATCGCCAACAGGCGGCGTCAACTCCAGCAAGGACACCGACGCGGCCCCCGGCGGCCCGTACCCCTACGCAATCATCATCGAGTAGCAGCCAGCGTTCATTATTTGGGCGGTTCGCCCGGCTGATGACGCCTGATCAGAGACGTTCGTCAAACGCATCGACCTCTCAGACACCGGTAGACAGAAGCCCGCCACGCGTCAATCAGGTACCCATACGCCCCGACAGGGCTGCGATGCGTAATCGTGGCAATAACCAGGCCGCCGCAGCCTTGCAGGGATTGGTTCAACAAGGGGTCAATCTGGAAGACCTGCGCACGGCGCTTGAAAGACATCTATTGCGGCACCAACCGATCCCCTTGGATATAGCGTACGCGTTGCAGAGCGTGGGCATTCCCCCAAGTGTTGACACGGCTGAGAGCCTTGTGGAAAGCCCGCTGATGGATTTGAGTGTTGCGCTGCACCGCGTGCTTGGGCCACGTCCCGTTAGTGCTCCGCCTCGCCCAGCCGTTCCGGTGCATCCTCCAGCTGCCTCCAGGCGACCAGATGGCGCGCGTTCCAGCGCATTGCGGGTAATTCCGGAGCGGGAGGATTATGAAAATAATGTGGCTTACGGAATGCGCTTGCTTAACCTGAACCCGGGGGTTGGAGTAAGGAGGGTTGTTGCAGCCTTTATAACCGATCCGGCGGACCGGCCGGCAGTTGTGGACGATATCCGCGCAGCCCGGGACCCTATAACCTCGCAATTCAATCAACTGCGTACGGTCTCCAAGGCCGTTGTTGAATCCCAAAATCCGCCCTTCAGGGACGCGGAACACCATCACCCGGACGATGCGACCCATTGCCTTTTTGGTGAACCATTGTCGCTGGAAAATTCTCGTCAGCAGGTGATCGGCCTGGCGGGGAATCCGACGGACACGTCGGAGCTTTACAGTCAGCAGGGAAATAAGGACCTGGTGTTCATGGATATGAAAAAACTTGCCCAATTCCTCGCAGGCAAGCCTGAGCATCCGATGAACAGACAACCGCTTGACGCCAGAACCATCGCTAACTACGCGTTTAGAATCGTGCCCTGATCACGCAGCCCCTGTAGGTCTGATTGCAGTGGATGGTTTGCGAACCGGCTTGACGCCGGTTCGTTCGTTTACAAGGTGGCTCCCGCCGCGCCTGCCTTGCTCTTGAGCGCTGCTTCAAGGCGGTCAATGAACAGGCGCACCCTGTGAGGAACGCGCTGGCGTGTTGGCAGCACTGCCGTGACAGACAGCTGTTCGGGCATGGCATCTTCGAAGTCCACCTGCTGAAGGCTGCCTTCGTTGATTTCCTGTCGGACATCCCAATAGGTCAGCATGGCCAGTCCCATACCTTGTTTACATGCCGTGCGCACGGCCTCGACGCTGTTGGCAGAGAAGGGGCCCTGAGCGCGAATGGTGATGGGCTCGCCGTTTCTTGTGAACGGCCACCAGGGCATTGCGTGCAAGGCAATGCACGGGTGGTGTCTGAGTTCCTCCAGTAGCGCTGGTTTGCCGTGCCTCGCCAGGTAGTCTGGGCTTACACACACCACCCGTGGGTTGGGCGCCAGCGACCTGGCTACCAGTGCCGAGTCGCGTATCGTGGCAATCCGGATGGCGACATCGATTCCCAGTCCGGCGATGTCGACAATGCTGTCCGACAGCGTCAGGTCGATACTCAGTGCCGGGTTTTCCAGCATCAATGCGGGCAGCAACGGCATGATGACTGTCTGACCAAACACACTCGGCGCCGTAACCCGCAAAACGCCACTGGCAGAGCCTGCATCAGCCTTCAGCGTGGTGCGGGCGGCCTCGCTTGCTTCCAGTATGGTTTTGGCATGAGGCAGAAAAACTTCGCCCTCTGGCGTCAGTGATACCGAGCGGGTTGTACGGTGAAACAGCCTGACGCCCAGGTCGTTTTCCAGCGCAGCCAGACGTCTGGAGATTGCCATCGGTGACAACCCGAGTCGACGCGCCGCTTCCGACAGGCTTCTGCTGGAAGCAATGGCGGCGAACACCTCTATATCAGATATTTGCACGGATTATATCCATTTTCGTTAAAGCGCCTTATCTGCACGGCCGGGTTCCAATGGTCTTCGCCAGCCCTTACCGTTGCTACAGGTTCTGTCCATGACTGCGGGCAATTCGCAGGCGATCTGCACAGTGAGGGTTTGAAGTATGAGCGAGATAAACAAACACGTTACAGCCCCGTTCGACATGGGTCATCTCAAACTTAAGAACAGGTTTGCGGTGGCACCCATGACACGCGTGAGCGCGGACGAGCAGGGCAGTGCAACGCAGAACATGACGCGCTATTACGAGCGGTTCGCCAAGGGTGGTTTTGGCCTGATCATCACCGAGGGCAACTATACAGATCGCAGTTCTTCCCAAGGCTACCGCTTCCAGCCCGGGCTCACCGATGACGAGCAGGCTCAGGCATGGCGTGCCACGACCAATGCTGTGCACCGGCATGGCAGTGTCATGATTGCGCAGCTCATGCACGCAGGCGCACTCAGCCAGGCCAATCGCTTCGTCAGCGAGTCGGCGGGCCCTTCGGCCATTCGTCCCAAGGGCGAACAGATGGCGTTCTATTACGGCGCGGGCAGCTATCGAATTCCGCGAGCCATGAGCGACAAGGATATCGCCGAGGCCATCGACGGGTTCGCCCGTGCCACGCAGCTGGCTTTAGGCACTGCGGGTTTTGACGGTGTCGAGATTCACGGCGCAAATGGTTACTTGCTGGACCAGTTTCTGACCGATTACAGCAATCAACGCACCGATCAATGGGGCGGTGAGGTCGTACAGCGTCTGCGGCTGACGCTTGAGGTCATCGCCGCGGTGAAAAAGGTCGCCGGGCAGGCACCGGTGGGTGTGCGTCTTTCACAAGGCAAGGTCAACGACTTTCAACATAAATGGGCGGGGGGCGGGCGCGATGCCGAAGTCATTTTCGCTACGCTGGCCGGTGCCGGCGTCGATTACATCCATGTAACCGAACACGAAGCATGGCAGCCGGCCTTTGCCCAAGGTAAAGCCAGCCTGGTCGAACTGGCCCGACGCTACGCGCCAGGCGTTGCGCTGATCGCCAATGGCGGCCTGCACGACCCGGAAAAAGCCGACCAGGTGCTTCATCAGGGGGCGGACATCATCGCGGTGGGCAAGGGCGCGCTGGCCAATCCGGACCTGCCACAGCTGTTGCGTCAGGGCAAGCCACTCCGCGACTTCGATCCAGCCATTCTCGGGCCGATTGCCAACATCAAGGACAGCGAGCTGGCATTCAACGGGATGAATTGAACAGGTTTTCATAGGTGGGCTCGCTTCCGGTTCCAATCCTGCATTACCTTTGACTCTATCCTCCCTGGGGGGATAGAGTGCCGGTCTGAATTGTCCAGGCCAGAGCTCAAGCCATGAGTGAATACGACCACCCCCACGGCCTACGCACCTGTCCCACACAGCTGTTATAAAGCGCCTGAAACGGGCCGACGGCCATTTGCGCAGCATCATCACCATGATCGAAGAAGGGCGCGAGTGTGTGGATATCGCCCAGCAGCTGCACGCGGTCGAGAAAGCGGTGTGCCAGGCCAAGCGTACGTTGATTCAGGATCATATCGATCACTGCCTTTAAGACACGCTCGGTTCAATTGCCAGGGGCGCGCGCACCACTGGAAGCCTTCAAGCAAATCACCAAATACCTCTAGGTCTCACATGCCCAACTTCGTCGAGCTGTTGCAGCAAGGGGGTTCGCACGCCTGGCTGTATTTCCCCAGTGCCATTCTGCTGGGAGCGTTGCACGGGCTGGAGCCCGGGCATTCAAAAACCATGATGGCGGCGTTCATTGTGGCCATTCGTGGCTCTGTGAAACAGGCCGTGATGCTCGGCGTCGCCGCTACCGTTTCGCACACCGCTGTCGTCTGGCTGGTGGCAATCGGCGGGATGTATCTGGGCCAGGGGCTGGATGCTGAAACCACGGAACCTTACTTCCAGCTCGGGTCATCTGCCGTGATCATCGCCATTGCATTGTGGATGCTATGGCGCACCTGGCGTGGCGAGCAGTTGTACAAGGTCGAAAGTGCCAGGCTCAGTCACGGGCATACAGGCCATGGCCATGAGCACGACGTGGACTCCCATGAGCACGAGCATGACCGCTATCACAAAAATAATTTGTGCATTTTTAAAATATATATTGATTTTTATTGGTATCGCCCGGCCTTAGCATGAGTGGAACTTGAATAAGTCGCCGGACAGCGAGCACGCTGCCCGCTTTCACACGCCACCAAGAGCTGAAATCGGAGTCCTGATGAGTCTTTCTCCTTTCCACCTTGCAATCCCGGTTTATGACCTGGCCGCGACACGTGCCTTCTACGGTGAAGTGTTCGGTCTTTCCGAAGGGCGCTCCAGCGATCAGTGGGTCGACTTCGATTTCTACGGGCACCAGTTGGTGATTCATGAACACCCGAAAACCGCCTCTCAAGAGAGTGTGCACAGCAACCCGGTAGACGGTCACGACGTTCCGGTTCCGCACTTCGGCATCATTCTGGAATGGGCTCAGTGGGAAGCTCTGGCCGAGCGCTTGAAATCCTTCGGCACCGAGTTCGTCATCGAACCCTACATTCGATTCAAGGGGCAGGTGGGTGAGCAGGCCACCATGTTCCTGTTCGATCCCTGCGGTAATGCGCTTGAGTTCAAGGCGTTCAAAGACATGAGTCAGCTGTTCGCAAAATAGTAAAAAGCCTGGCGCACACTATGTTGCGCCAGGCCTGCTAGAGCGGGCGCAGCGCTAACGAGTCAGAGCGTGTTCGTTGATCAGTTGGACCAGCGCGGTTACCGGTTCGGTCAGGCTGCGGCGAGCGCGATGTACCAGCCCGATATCGCGATGGAACGTATGCTCTTTCAAGTCGATAGAGCGCACACCGGCGTGCCATCTCTGCAGGGTTGCCGTTTCCGGAACCAATGCGACGCCGACGCCGTTGGCGACCAGTTTCATAATCGCATCCAGTTCATCGAGCTCGCAGACTTCGCGCAGCGAGACATGGGTCTGGCGCAGGAACCTATCGACCTGTCGGCCACCAAATGACGATCGATCGTAACGAATGAATGGATGAGCCGAAATCAGTTCGGCCCAGTCATCCCCCTGCATGTCAGCAGGCACGATAAGGCGATAGGGTTCACGGACCAGCGTTGTCCAGCGCAAGTCGCTTTGCAGTGAGAAGGGCGGACGGATGATCGCTGCCATGTCGATCTCGCCAGCGTCCACCTGATTGACCAGGTCCATGGACAGGCCGGGAATGACGCGCGTCCTGCACGCGGAGAATTGCTGATGAAACCGAGCCAGCGCTTCCGGCAGAAAGGAGCGTTGTACAGAGGCAATTGCGCCGATGGTCACCAGCACGCTCGCGGGTAGCCCTACTGTCGTAGTGCCAAGGCTGCTGAACTGGCGCACCAGATCCTGACCTTGTAACAACACCTGCTGCCCCATGCGGTTGAGCTGGGCTGAACGTCCTTTTCGGTCGAACAGCTCGACGCCCAGTTCAGCTTCAAGGCGCTGCATCTGCGCACTGACAGCGGCCTGGGTGAGCCCGATCTTGCTGCCCGCCGCAGCGAACGTGCCTTCTCTTGCCACGGCGATAAACGTTTTCAGTTCTTTGATCATGGGCAAAGAATAATTGTATTTTTGCTAAAAATGCATTTGTTTATTTTGTTGTTGGCGGGTTGTCGCCGCTTCAGCGTCATAGACGCCCGGGCGCTGCCTCAGACAAAAGGTACTCTTTCCTGGAACCAGGCAACGGCCTGGTTTTTGAATGCTTCGGCGGGCGGCGTTAACGGATAGCGCTGATCGTAGGCCAGTACGATGCGCTGAGTGGGCAGCGTTTCGCGTATCGGGCGACACACCAAGGGCTGACCGTCGTAGCTGCGGTCGCCGAAGGGCCTGGTATAGGTCAGGGAAACACCGAATCCGTTGGCGACGAGGCTGCGCTGAAACTCGAAGCTGTGGGTGCGCTGGAGGCTTTGAGGCGACAGTCCATGCATGTTGAACAGGTCCAGCACGTGCTGCCAGCTGTGGACCTGATCAGTAACTACCAGATTGCCTTCACTGAGTGCGTGCAGACTGACATCGGGCTCGTTTGCCAATGGGTGATCAGCCGCCAGCAGGGCATGGGCAGTCAGTTGACGCAACTCGACACACGCCATGTTTGCCGGCAGCCCCAGGTCGTAGGTCAGCGCCAGTTCCAGAGTACCTTCGGCGAGGCGCTTGCCCAGATAGTCGAAGCCGCCTTCGCGCATGTCGACCCTCACTCGCGGATGTTCCTGTTGCAGGCGCCTGAGGATCTGCGGCAGGCAATAGGGTGCCAGGTCCTCGTAACAACCCAGTACCAGCTCTCCGGAAAAGTCGTTGTTGTCGCTGCCGATGTCTGAAAACGTCCGGGCTTCGGCCAGAACCCGCCTGGCCTGGGCCATCACTGTGCGCCCGAAAGGCGTAAGCGATACGCCCAGTCCGCGTTGACGAACAAACAGCGGCTGACCAAAAAGCTGCTCGAGTTCGGTAATCGCCGTTGAAATTGACGGTTGGGAAACATGCAGCTCTTCGGCCGCCAACGTGAGATTGCCGTGTTTGGCGGCAGCGAGCGCATAACGGAGTTGTCGCAGACTGAACTTCATAAGAATTTCTTGGGTGATAAATCAATACATATTATTTTATCTTCGCTGAGTGTCATGAAATATTTGCCCCTTGCCCACATTTATTCTTCTCCGAGGGAGTTTCAGGTCATGACACAACATTCGTTTGCCCTCACGACAGAAGACATTGAGGCCTTTCAGCGCGATGGCGCAATTTGCCTGCGCGGCGTTTTCCGCGACTGGATCGGCACCATTGCCGACGGAATCGAGCGTAACCTCGCCGAGCCGGGTGCTTACGCCAGCCGTTACGTCGAGAAGGATGACAAACCGGGCGGCTTTTTCGACGACTATTGCAACTGGCAGCGGATTCCAGAGTTTCGCGCCATGGTCGAGGATTCACCGGCAGCGTCTGTCGCGGCTGCCGTGATGCGCTCCAGATCGGCACAGTTTTTTCATGATCATGTTCTGGTCAAGGAACCCGGCGCGCATAAGGCCACGCCATGGCACCAGGACATCCCTTACTATTTTGTCGAAGGTAGCCAGAACGTGAGCTTCTGGATCCCCGTGGACCCGGTGCGCGAGTCGACGCTGCGGCTGCTTGCCGGCTCACACCGTTGGGAGAAGGGCATAAAACCGGTGCACTGGGCCGATCAAAGCGATTTCTACAAAGATGCTGGCGGGTACCGCGACGCGCCGGATCCAGATACTGATACCGAGCAAGGCCTGCAGGTACTGGAGTGGGAGATGCAGCCGGGCGACGCGGTGCTGTTCGATTTCCGTACCGTGCATGGTGCTAAAGGCAATGCGTCGGCTCAGCGCCGTCGTGTCTTGTCGCTGCGCTGGCTTGGCGACGATATACGTTACTTCGAGCGTCCAGGACGGACCTCTCCACCGTATCCAGGGCATGCGATGCAGACCGGTCAGAGACTGCGCGAAGATTGGTTCCCGACGATACATCAAGGAGCTTGAGTTTCATGTAGATGAAACAGGTTCGCCACTGATGTGACGAGCATTTGCACTGCCATAACTCTGTTCACTGTGTTGGAGCGTGCGATTGTGAAGATCAGAAAAAACCTTACCGCCACACTGATTGCTCTCGGGCTGTTTGCCGGCAGTGCTGCAAGCCAGGCCGCCGGTTGGTGCGAGTCGGGTAAACCGGTCAAATTTGCCGGGCTCAATTGGGAAAGCGGCATGTTGCTCACCGACATACTGCAGATATTGCTCAAGGACGGCTATGGCTGTGCGATCGATACATTGCCAGGCAACTCCATCACCATGGAAAGCGCCTTGAGCAATAACGACATTCAGGTACTGGCGGAGGAGTGGGTCGGGCGAAGCGAGGTCTGGAACAAGGCGGCGGCCAGTGGGAAGGTAGTCGGTGTGGGGGCACCGATTATCGGGGCCACCGAAGGTTGGTATGTGCCACGTTATCTGGTCGAAGGCGATGCCAAACGCAACCTCAAGCCCAAGGCTCCCGATCTGAAGAAGATCGCCGACCTGACCCAGTACGTGGCGCTCTTCAAGGACCCGGAAGAACCGGACAAAGGCCGTTTCTACAATTGCCCGGCGGGCTGGACCTGCGAGTTGGAAAACAGCGAGATGCTTAAGAGCTATGGCCTGGAAGCCAGTTATACCAACTTCCGCCCGGGTACAGGCCCGGCGTTGGATGCTGCCGTTTTGTCGAGCTACAAGCGGGGCGAGCCCATTCTTTTCTACTACTGGTCGCCGACGCCGTTAATGGGACAAGTCGATCTGTTAAAGCTGGAAGAAAAGCCGGGCGTCGATAAGAAAATCAGCATTCAGGTAGGGCTTTCCAATGTCTTTCACGAGCAGGCGTCGGAATTGGTAGCCGTTCTGGAAAAGGTCAATCTGCCGATCGACCTGTTAAACCAGAACCTGGCCCGCATGAGCAAGGAGCGTATCGATTCACCCAAGCTGGCGAAGATATTCTTCAAGGAGCACCCGGAAATCTGGCACACCTGGGTCAGTGACGCTGCTGCCAAAAAGATCGAAGCAACGCTTTAAAGGCAAGAAAGGGCATGGATGCCCTTTCTCTTATCGCCGCTGGAGTGCTTGCGTACGCCACCAGCGACCTGGCCGGGCTATTGGTCAGTCTGCCTAATCGATGATATCGGCCACACCCTGATCCTCCCCGAGAAATCCGCCGCTCTGGTGCTGCCACAGCCGCGCATAGGTTCCGTTCTTGCCGAGCAGTTCGGAGTGGGTGCCTTGTTCGATGATGCGACCGTCGTCCATGACAATCAGCCGGTCCATGGCTGCGATGGTAGACAGGCGATGGGCGATGGCGATCACAGTCTTGCCTTTCATCATTTCATCGAGGCTTTCCTGAATAGCCACTTCGACTTCCGAGTCCAGCGCGCTGGTGGCCTCGTCCAGCAGCAGGATCGGCGCGTTCTTGAGCATCACCCGGGCAATCGCGACACGTTGACGCTGACCGCCCGACAGCTTGATGCCACGCTCACCCACCAGAGTGTCGTAGCCGCTATTGCCTTGCTTGTCGCTCAGTTGGCTGATGAACCCATCGGCCTGGGCACTGGCCGCCGCGCTGTGGATTTGCGCATCAGTCGCGTCGGGACGGCCATAGGCGATGTTGTCGCGAATGGAACGGTGCAGCAGGGACGTGTCCTGAGTGACCATGCCGATGGCGCTACGCAGGCTGTCTTGAGTGACATGCGCAATATTTTGCCCGTCGATACTGATCGCTCCTTCGTCCACGTCATAAAAGCGCAGCAGCAGGTTGATGAGCGTGGACTTCCCGGCGCCGGAGCGACCCACCAGGCCGATTTTTTCACCCGGCCGAATGCTCAGGTTCAGGGCATCGAGCACCTGACGTTCACCGTTGTAATTGAAACTCACATTATCAAAGGTTACCGCACCACCCGTGGTGACCAGCGCGGCTGCATCCGGCGCATCCTGAACCTTGGGGCCGCGGGTCAAGGTTTCCATACCGTCCTGTACGGTGCCAATGTTCTCGAACAGCGAGGTCATTTGCCACATGATCCAGTGCGACATGCCATTGACGCGCAACGCCATGGCGGTAATCGCTGCAACGGCACCGGTGCCAACCTGACCCTGGTGCCACAGCCACAGGGCATAACCACCTGCACCCATGATCAACGCAACGACCAATACCTGATTGACGATCTCGAACTGGCTGACCAGGCGCATCTGGCGAAAGCCGGTGAGCTTGAAGTCCTCCATTGCAGCACGTGCGAAGTGCGCCTCGCGTTTGGAGTGGGAGAACAGCTTCACAGTGGTGATGTTGGTGTAGGCATCCGAGATACGCCCGGTCATCGATGAGCGCGCGTTAGCCTGCTCCTGTCCGACTTTGCCCAGGCGAGGCACGAAATACAGCATGGCCAGACCGAACAGGGCGATCCAGGCAATGAAAGGCAGCATCAGCTTCAGGTCGAAGCCGCCGGCCAATGCAATGATCGCGATGAAGTACACCCCGATTCCGGGTGCGATTTCGATGAGGGTGAACAGCACCTCACGCACCGACAGGGCCGTCTGCATCACCTTGGTGGTGACACGGCCAGAGAATTCATCGGAGAAAAAAGAAAGGCTTTGGCGCAACATCAACCGATGGAAATCCCAGCGCAGCCGCAATGGCAGGTTGATCGCCAATACCTGGTGCTGCACCATCGTACGCAACGCCACCAGCCCGATGCTGGTCAGCAGTACCAGACCGATGCCCCACAGCACGCTACTTTCCTGCATGGCCGTCGCGTCGCCGGCCTTCCACGCCGACAGCAGGTCCACGACCTGTCCGAGGAAAGAAAACAGCCACGCTTCGTAAATCGATACGCCGGCACTCAATAGCGCAAGCGCCAGGATATAGCCACGAGCCCCCCGTGTGCAGGCCCAGAGAAACCGCACCAGACCGTCAGGAGGCGGCGGCACTTCGTCGGGCGGGAAGGGGTCGAGCCATTTTTCAAACGCGCGAAGCATGGTGGTCTCCGAAAGGATTTAGTGAAGATTCTGGCATTGGACGCCTGTGCACAATGCGTCGAGGCATTACCAGGGAATGCAGAGGTTTCTGAGCTTACGGGTCATTGGTCGTCGGCAACACTACGCAGGCTATCCCACAGTCCCATCATTTGAGTGACTGCAGCATCCAGTGTGGCATATGGAACACCGTCGCGAGCCAGTGTAGACAAGCCCAGAAGAAAACTGTCGAACGCAGCAGCGAGGGTCTCCGGTATCACCGTCGCGGGCAGCTCCCCTGCGGCAACGGCGCGGTGGATGCAGGCAACGATACCCGCACGATTCAGGTTCCGGGCTTTTGCGAGCGGTGCGGAAATAGCCTTGCTCTCTTCCGTGCAAGCGCTCATCAGGCCTAACGCCACCAGGCATCCCTTGGGATGATCGGGCTCGCACTGCATTTTTGCGGACCGGCGAAGGGTCAGTTCAATCGCCTCCCTGGGCGGCAGAGTGTTGTCAAACAGGCTGTCGGTAACCCGACCGTGGGTGGCGAGGTAGCGCTCCATCACCTCATTGAACAGCGCTTGTTTCGAGCCAAAAGCGGCGTAAAAGCTTGGCGCGGTAATGCCTCCGCCTATGTTCGCCTTCAATTGGCTCAAGGATGTCGCATCGTATCCATGCTCCCAGAACAAATGCAGCGCCTGATTGATTGCCACGTCACGGTCAAACGTGCGCGGACGTCCCATCTTTGCCATGCCAGGTCTCCTTCAGAATCATTTAAATACTAGTCGATACATAAGTCATTGACTACCTTGGATGTCCTGCCTATATTTGTATCGATCAGTATATTAGTGGAGAGATTCGAATGACGGCAGACGAGAAACAGTGCGAAAAACTTCCGCTCGGGGCATTGCTGGCTTTGGCGATGACAGGGTTCATTTGCATCGTGACCGAGACGTTGCCTGCGGGTTTGCTGCCCGAAATCGGCAGTGGCCTGGGAGTCTCGGCATCGTTTGCAGGGCAAATGGTGACTGTTTATGCGTTGGGCTCACTGCTGGCAGCCATTCCGCTGACCATCGCTACGCAGAGCTGGCGCCGCCGAACAGTCTTGTTGCTGACGATTGTCGGCTTCCTGATATTCAATTCCGTCACTGCGCTGTCTTCCAGCTACTGGCTGACCCTGATCGCGAGGTTTTTCGCTGGCGTCTCTGCGGGGCTGGCCTGGAGCCTTATCGCGGGTTACGCACGACGTATGGTCGTCCCGCAATTGCAGGGCCGCGCGCTGGCGGTCGCGATGGTAGGAACGCCCATCGCGTTGTCATTGGGCGTGCCTCTCGGAACCTGGCTGGGCGGGTTGATGGGCTGGCGCATGGCATTCGGGTTGATGTCCGGAATGACCCTGCTGTTGATCATCTGGGTGCTGATCAAAGTGCCGGATTACCCTGGCCAGTCCGCTTCACAGCGCATGGCATTGCGTCAGGTCTTTTTCACCCCAGGCGTACGCTCGGTACTGGGAGTGGTCTTCACCTGGATGCTGGCTCACAACATTCTTTATACCTACGTCGCGCCGTTTGTTTCCGAGGCCGGGTTGGCGAGTGACGTTGATTTGGTATTGCTGACATTTGGTGTCGCCGCGCTGGCAGGCATCTGGGTAACGGGACGGCTGGTTGATCGTCATTTACGCAAGACCGTGCTGGCCAGCCTCGCGAGCTTTGCGGCGGTTTCGGTGTTCCTGGGCCTGTTTTCTGGCTCGGCCCTGGCCATCTATGTAGGCGTATTTATCTGGGGCCTGACCTTTGGGGGTGCCGCCACGCTTCTGCAAACCGCGCTCGCCGACTCGGCAGGTGAGGGCGCTGATGTGGCGCTTTCGATGAATGTCGTTGTCTGGAACAGCGCTATTGCAGGCGGTGGGCTACTGGGCGGAGTGTTGCTTGGACAGTGGGGCGTGAGCTCGTTTACGTGGGTCTTGTTTGCATTGTTAGTGCTGAGCCTGGTTATTGCGCTGCGTGCGCGGGCTCATGGTTTTGCGAGAGGCGATCGGCTGATGGAGTAAATCGGTGCCAGTGGCTGGAGACAACCACTGGACTTGCTCTTCGCTCAACACATGGTCGTCGGCGAGGCGAGCGCCATGGCGTTATCGCATCGCCGGCCGATCGTCATTACGCAATGCTGTAAGCGTTGAATGCCTTGCCCTGTTGCAGGGCGGTGACGATGTTTTTACGGGTCACCGGCAGTTCGCTGCCTTCATTGTCGACGAAGGTTGTTTCCTGCAGTTCGGCGGTGTCGCCTTCGCCGACAAAGGTGAAACCAAGGAACTCGAGGGCTTCGCGGTCGACATTAAGGTTGGAACGCGGGGTGCGCAACGGCAGGCTGACACTCTGGCCATCCTTGCTGATGGTGTAGACCTCGGCTTCCTTTCGGGCACGCGTCGTTTTGCTCTTGGCGGTATTGGGGGTGCTGATCGCCTGATGCGTCTGGTTCAGCACCTTGAGCGCCAGGCCATATACCAGCTCCTGAAACGCCGGATCATTCTTGTAGCTGGACAGGATACGGCTGATCGGGAACTGCGTGCCAAGATCAGCCAGTGCTGCGCTGTCTGCTGCTTCGGCATCCTTGAGGCGCTTCAGTTGGCCCATCAGTTCGTAAGCTTTGTCGTCATCGTGCTCATCCTGCGCCAGGCGAATAGCTGCACGCAGCTCACGGATTTCTTCGCTTTCCTTGGCGGTCTGGAACGCATCAAGCACCATCTCGCTGATGGTCTTGGCCTGCGGCACGTGCTGGGAAAGACCAATTGCGCTTTCGTATTCCAGCTTGGAGGAGGTCAGGGCTTCGTTGGTCTGGGAATCAGGCATTGAATTTCACTATTTCAGGTTTGAGGCATTTCAGATGTGAGGCGCGAAAGGCTCAGGGCGTTTCGGGGGGCGTAATTTAGTGGAGCAACGCGAGGATGTCACGGGTCATTAGCCAGGAGGTGTGACTTGGCACCTTCAGCGACATTATTGGGCTTGTGGTGATTGGCTGACTCTGGGACACGCAATTGCACACTTTTTTACCCTCAGTCAGGTCCTTGGGCTCCTTTGACACGGAGCCGGATGCGCGAAAGGCGAAATGGTTTTGCGCATATGCAGTATCGAGACAGGCTATCTGATGGGTTGGCAGCGTTTGCCGGTCTCGATCCTCGGGGAATCGTGTTCACTCCCGCTTTTGTACTAACGAGGCGTCAAGGATAGCGTTGATGGTCGATGTCAAAAAAGACAAAGAGTTACTGAGAAAAATCATACGCGAAGAGTATGACAAGCCTGGTGCTGCTGCGAGGGCCAAAAAAATTGCTTTTCCCCTTCTTCCCAACAAACTGTTTAAGTTTCGGGGTATTACTAATGGTGCCCTTGATAATTTCGAAAGCGATACTTTGTTCTGCGCGAAGCCTAAAACTTTCAACGATCCCTTTGATTGTGGCTTGACCTTTAAAGTGCCTTGTGCGGAGATATTCAGTGGCCTGGAGTGAATCACGGCTAGCAATAGCGATACACAACACCTTGACAACGTGGTGAGTTTGCGCCGTAACAGTATTTTTCGTAGAGCACGTTGGCATTGACGGTAGAGCGAACGCATCACATTTGTCTGCTGATTTAGCGTAATGCGCTCGGGTTCGAAACTATGCAACGCGTGCCGCCCGCGTCAGGTTCGCTCGCAGACTTGGCGCTCCCGCAACGGGGCGAAGTGACGGGTGCGCCAGGCAACAAGCTGCTATACCAGCGCAGGTTTTCTGCCGCCCCAATCGACTGTCCAATTGAGAGTATGGTGGCTGAAAGCTAACCACCTGCAGAACCTAGCGCCATTCAAAAGCAGCAAGACGTTTCTCCAAGAATGCATCCATACCTTCTTTCTTGTCCCAGGTGGAGAAGCAAACCGCGCAAGCCTGGGCTTCTGCCTGCATACCCGATGTCACATCTGTATTCTCTACAACCGCGATGATGCGTTTGATCTGGGACAAGGCTATCGGCGCAAGTGTTGCGATTTGCATCGCCATGGCTTTTGCTTCTTTCATCAACTCGTCAGGTGCACACACTTGAGTGATCAGTCCTGATTCATAAGCACGTTGTGCGCTGAGGAATTGGCCGGTCAGTGTCATGTGCCGTGCGACGCCGCTCCCCACCACGCGTATCAAGCGTGGTATGCCGCCGCCTCCTGTCATGATTCCCAGCTTCGCTTCGGGAAATCCAAATCTTGCCGAATCCGAGGCGATTCGGATATCGCAGGCAAGCGCCAGCTCCAGGCCTCCACCGAGACACCAACCATTGACTGCGCAGATGACAGGTTGGGTCAAGGCTGAGATCCGATTGTTGAGGTGCAAAATACTTTCAGACAACGCCATCGATTCGGCACCGGTCATCGATGCCATGTCTCGAATATCCGAGCCTGCCGCGAATACCTTGGACCCAGCACCTGTCAGGATCACTGCACGTATGGATCGGTTTGACTCCAACTCTGTGACTAACGTCAGCAATTTTTCCCTGACTTCGGCACTCAATGCATTGGCGGCATCAGGCCTGTTGATAGTGATAGTCGCAACCGGTCCATCAATATTCAGGGTCACAACTTCAGTATTCTCAACGCTCTGAGGCTGTTTGTTTAAGGGCTGCTGAGTATCACTGAGGACCGTTTTCAGTCCAGCGAGCACGTCATTGTGCTGTCCAAGGCCTGGCACCACCGTCGGCTGCCCTCGGGACATAGTCGAGAAGTGGACCGGCTGTTCCGGAAGTCGCATCTCAAGTTCGCCGACATTCCCCTTACGAAACAGAGACCGCGCGACGGCCTGAGGTCCGTCCACGGCGTTGGCTACATCATCAATGGCAGCGCACGGAATTCCGGTTTTCTCCAACACCTGAACGATGCTGGCGACAGATCTCGATTGGCTCCATGCCTCAATGGCAGTTCGAAGCTCGGCTTCATTGATTCCCCGCAGTTCATCGCTCTGAAAGCGCGGATCCCGGGATAAGTCGGGGCGACCAATGATGAGAGCAAACTGTTCGAAAAGTTTGTTGTTTAAAACGGCGATAACGACATTCCCGTCGTGCGCTGCAAATGCACCGAATGGTGCGGAGAAGGGGTGACGGTTGCCTGTTCGAGTTGGAGCCTTGCCCGAGACCAGGTAGCTGGCCGCCGCAGTGGGCATGAGTGTGAGCAATGAGTCGAACATTGAAACGTCGATCTGACAGCCTTTTCCATTAGCGTTGCGTTGAACCACCGCCGCCAATATGGCCCAGGATGCGAATAATCCTGCAGTGAGGTCACCGAATGCCTCGCCGACAATCATGGGAGGGCCGTCCGCATCGCCGTTGATCGACATCAAGCCGGTCAACGCCTGGACGACCAAGTCGTAGGCGGGTTTTTCCTTGAAGGGGCTGTGTTGTCCAAAGCCGGAAATACTGGCGTAGATCAATTTCTCGTTCAATGAGCGCAGGGACTCATAGCCTATTCCCAGGCGATCGGCTACACCTGGACGAAAATTTTCCACGACGATGTCTGCAGTACTCGACAGTTGGCGTGCAGCGCTCAGGTCTTCGGGCTTTTTCAAGTCCAGAACAACGCTTTTTTTTCCTCGGTTCGCAAAAGCGAATAACGCACTTGATCCTTCTACAAAGGGCCCGACATGACGATAGTCGTCGCCCCCTGGTGACTCAATCTTGATGACCTCAGCCCCTAGATCGGCCAGCAACGCCGTGGAAAACGGTCCGGACAACACGCGGGTAAAATCGACAACTCTCAGGCCCGTGAGGGGGCCAGCGCTCGCCGAATCCTGAGTTTGGCTGGGTGATGCTGTGGTGGATGACATAGGAACCTCGGTCATTTTCTGAGCGTTTATGGATTGCGTGCGCGTCATTGAATGGGTGAATTTCACCTGGCTAATATAAACACGTCATGACAACCACATCAAACATGAAATGCCCTCCAAAGGCGGCTCGGGTGGCACTCAAGCCCGGCTTATGGCGCGCATGCGCCTGAATTCATTCGTGATAGGATTAAATCCTCTTTTAAAAGATGGGTGCCCCATTGCCTCTTCCTCTCTATCAACAAGTCAAGGCCTATGTACTGGACGGCATAGCAAGTGGGCGTTTCCGGTCCGGGGAGAAAATTCCCAGCGAAAATGAACTTGTCGCCGAGATGGGGGCTTCACGTTTAACGGTCAATCGTGCACTTCGTGAGCTGTCGGAGTCTGGCGTGCTGGATCGGATTCAGGGCGTGGGAACCTTTGTCGCTCCGCCGAGAGTCGCGTCTACCTTCATAAAGCTGCACAACATTGCCGACGACATCCGCAGTCGAGGACAGATCCTGACAATCAGGGTCCACAAGCTGGAACGGGTCAAGGCCAAGGCCAAAATCATGGCTGAGGTACCGTTGCTGCAGGGGGCAGGAGGGCAGGAATACTACTTTCATAGTCTATTGGTCTACTGCGCCGACGGCGTTCCGATTCAGCTGGAAGACCGGTATGTCTCGCCAAGCTTTGCGCCGCTTTACCTGGCTCAGGATTTCACCAAGCAATCGACGACTGATTACCTTCAGTCCATTGCGATGCCGACCAAGTCTGAGCACGAAATCCAGGCTGCGTTGCCGAGCGGGGTGGAGTCGACACTACTCGAGTTGGCAGGCCCTGAAGCGTTTCTGATACTGACGCGCAAAACGTGGGTCAATGATGCGATGACTTCTTTCACCCGGTTTGTACACCCAGGATCTCGACAGCGATTTGTGGGCACAGCTCTGCTGAACGGGGCCCAGACTTAAGAGGCGGCACCAAACATTGCGCCGACATCTCTGCGTCCCACCGATCTGTAGTTCTACGGATTGCAAAAACCGGCCACCGAGCCGGTTTTTTATTGCCTGAATATTTTCGGGAGTGATCTGTGCGATCAAATCTTGCCTCGAAAAACTATCGACAGCGCCTAGAGAACTAGATAGTGTAAACATGTCATGACAACTAGATGCGGCGAAAAATCTCTCTCACGTTCGTTTTGGTCCGTAGCGAGTTGGCTTGGAGCTTGCTAGTAACTCTACATGACATGTAATGACATCCTAATTCGTTGAGGAGTGCACCAAATGAGGATCGGATTTATCGGCGCGGGCGTAATGGGTGCTCCCATGGTGCGGCGATTGCTGGACGCAGGTCATCAGGTCCGCGTCTGGAACCGGACGCCCGCGAAGGCCGAAGCACTGGCGACGCATGGCGCGCAGGCGGTTAAAACACTGGCGGACGTGGCGACCGATGTGCAATTGCTGATTTCAGTCATCGAGAATGGTGCAGCGGTACGCGAAGTACTTTTCGCGCCAGAGTTGCTTGATCAGTTGGCCGAGGGTCAAGTGATCATTGATATGAGCTCAATCGCACCTCATGAGTCCTCGGAAATTAACCAGCGTTTCCACGCAATGGGTATGTCCTATGTGGACGCACCGATTTCGGGTGGTCCGGATGGGGCCGAGCTGGGGACGCTGGCAATCATGGCGGGTGGCAGTGTCGATGCAATTGAATATGCCCGGCCCATATTGGAATGCATGGGCCGTGTAACGCACGTTGGCCTCTCAGGCGCGGGCCAGACGGTCAAGTTGCTCAGTCAGACCATTGCATCCACTGCCATCACTGCAGTCTCGGAAGTCATGGTTCTCGCCAGCAAACTGGGCCTGGAGCCAGCTCGTGTTCGCTCAGCGCTGACGGGCGGCTTTGCGGACAGCAAGATGTTGCAGATCCACGGTCTGCGCATGGAAGAGCGTAACTTCGTCCCGGGCGGCCATGTGCGGACCTTCCTCAAGGATCTCAACAACGCAGCGGCAATCATGTCCGCAAACGGATTGGTCTTACCCGTTGCTGATCTTGCGAGAAGTTATTTCGCGCAACTGGCGCAGGAAGGGCACGGCGACGATGACATCTCATCGGTGGTGTTGATCACCGAAAAGCGAAATGAGTGCGCCTGAGAGGGGTTGGGGGAAAGACTATTTGTCATCAGAGGCGCAGCCATGGGGCAGGTGACTGTCTAGCTGTTTATTCCGACTGCCAAACCTCTTGGGTGGGGTTTGCGACGCTGATGAACACTTCTCTTCTTACCCGTTACACCTTGCATCGCACAGGGGCCGGACGTCCGGTGAGCTGAAGCAATACTTGCGGTCTGGTCCCTGCTCTTGAATGAGGAAATGCTGTGATTACGTTTGAGAATGTCACTAAAGAGTACATCGGCGGCGCTGTTGCGGTGAACCGACTGTCGCTGGTTGCACCCACTGGAAAGTTGACTGTCCTGGTCGGACCTTCTGGATGCGGCAAGACAACGTCGCTTCGCATGGTCAATCGATTGATCTCGCCGAGTTCAGGCACCATTAGCCTCAATGGTGAGCCGACGTCAAAGATGGACGTGGCATTGTTACGTCGGCGGATAGGCTATGTGATTCAGCACGCCGGACTCTTTCCTCATCGAACTGTAATTCAGAATATCGCCACTACAGCGCTGCTGAACGGAATCAAGCCTTCCAAGGCGCGCACCATTGCATTGGAGCTGATCGAGCGTGTCGGATTGGCGCTGGACTTCGCGGATCGGTATCCGTGGCAACTCTCGGGCGGGCAACAACAGCGTGTCGGCGTTGCCCGTGCGCTGGCGTCAGATCCTGAGTTCATGCTGATGGATGAGCCCTTCAGCGCCGTTGACCCGGTCGTACGCCTGCAGTTACAGGATGAATTTCTGCGACTACAGCGCGAGATCGGCAAGACCATCATTATGGTGACCCACGATATTGATGAAGCACTCAAACTCGGTGATCAGGTAGCTGTTTTTCGCACCGGTGGTGAGTTGGCTCAAGTGGCTTCACCACAGGAATTGCTGACCCGACCCGCCGATGCATTTGTCGCTGATTTCGTCGGGCGTGATCGAGGGTATCGCTTTCTGGGATTCACGCCGATGTCCGACAATTTGCCTCTTCGTTTCGAACCGACAGTAAAGCTCGGTGAGTCAGCGCAGGCAGCACGTCACCTCGCTAATGATCGCTGGATCCTGGTGCTGGACGCGGCGGGGAGACCGCTCGGCTGGGCAGATGCTCCCAACCTGCAGGCGTCGGTTCAGGTTAGCGATTTGAACCTCAGCGGGACCCTGGCACCCGTCGATGGGACGCTTCGTCAACTCTTCGACGCCACCTTGAGTGCGCCAAGCCGACGCGGTGTTGTCGTGGGTAATGATGGCATGCTCCTGGGGACAGTAAGTCTGACGGACGTCGCAGCGGCACTCGGTGATACCCAGGATGCACCGGGCAGGAAAGTGTCATGAAGTTCGACTGGATAATGCAGCAATCCGGGACCATCGCGGGACTGTTCTGGTCACACTTGATCCTGTCACTGTTGCCGGTCGTTATCGGTCTTGCTCTGGCATTGCCACTAGGGTGGGCAGCGCAACGCAGCGGGGTTTTCAAGTCCGTCTTCCTGGGGGCCGCTGGCCTTCTGTACACTATCCCGGCACTTGCGCTGTTTGTGCTCCTGCCGGGGATCATTGGGACCAAAATACTGGACCCGATGAACGTGGTGATCGCCCTCACGGTTTATACCTTGGCACTGTTGATTCGCACGGTCAGCGACGGCCTGGATTCAGTGCCTGAAGAAACACTCCAGGCTGCTGATGCCATGGGTTACCGCGCCTTGCACTGCTTGGTTGCTGTCGAGCTGCCCATTGCAACCCCGGTCATCGCTGCCAATTTACGAGTGGCCGTTGTTTCCAATGTCAGCGTGGTTTCTGTCGCGGCGCTCATTGGCACGCCGCAACTGGGCATGCTGTTTTCACAGGGGATGCAACAGCGCTTTCTAACCCCGATTATCGTTGGCATCGTGCTCTGCCTCATTCTTGCGGTCCTGCTGGATGGGCTGGTGATTTTCCTGGCTGCACGACTCACTTCCTGGCAACCGCGCAGGGGGCACTCATGATCGACTGGCTCTTTGATCTTTCCCACTGGACGGGCTCTGAAGGGGTCCTCATGCTTGTCGCGGAGCACCTCCTTTACAGCGGCATCGCACTGCTGATCTCGGCGGTCATTGCGGTTCCAATTGGGCTGTATGTCGGGCATACCAGACGTGGCGTGGTTCTGGTCGCGGGGCTTGCAAACATACTGCGGGCGT
Source organism: Pseudomonas syringae group sp. 243L2 (assembly GCF_032587875.1). Lineage (NCBI taxonomy): Bacteria > Pseudomonadati > Pseudomonadota > Gammaproteobacteria > Pseudomonadales > Pseudomonadaceae > Pseudomonas > Pseudomonas syringae group sp. 243L2. The sequence goes on along the minus strand of NZ_JAWHPL010000021.1, from coordinate 335,097 downwards.
TGCCCAGCATCGGTCTTATCGTCCTTCTGGTGATTCTCTTCGGTCCCGTTTTCGCGTCGGACCTGGCGTTCATTGTTCCGAGTCTTATCGTGCTCATTTTGCTCGCGGTTCCGCCCATCATGACCGGGACCTACGCCGGGATGGTCGCTGTTGATGAGGCCGTTGTCGATGCAGCACGAGGCATGGGCTACCGGCCATTGGAAATTCTGTTCCGTGTCGAGTTGCCTTGTGCGCTCCCGCTCATGCTGTCCGGGCTGCGTGGCGCAACACTCCAGGTCATCTCGACCGCAACCATCGCTGCGTATGTCTCACTCGGCGGGATAGGCCGATTGATTATCGATGGTCGCGCTCAGAACGATTATGCGCAGATGGCGGCAGGTGCGTTTCTGGTTGCTGTCCTCGCGCTCGGAGTCGATCTGCTGATCGGTCTGTTGTCTTTTCTGCTGATATCCCCCGGGCTGACCCGGAGGGTGTCGAAATGCGTCCGGCGTCGTTCCATGTGTTGATGATTTCACCCACCTAACCTCCCTCGGGATCTTTTAGAGAGTTCAGACGATGATGAAAGCAATGTTTGCCTTGGGTTTGTTCGCTGTCTCCAGCCTGTTGACCGTTTCAGCCATGGCTGCCGAAAAGCCGACAACGGAGGCCATCACGATTGGTTCGGCGGATTTTCCTGAAAGCCAGCTGCTCGCTACGATCTATGCAAAAGCTCTGACGGCAAAGGGTATTGCGGTGAATACCAAACTGAATATTGGCAGCCGCGAGGTCTACCTGCCAGCGTTGCTCGATGGCTCAATCGATATGATTCCTGAGTATTCGGGTGCCACGTTGAGTTATCTCGACAAAAAGGCAACCGCGCATACTCCCGAGGAGGTGGCAGAAGCCTTGCGTAAGGCGCTTCCGGAGGGCATATCGATGTTGCCGCCATCTTCGGCTCAAGACTCTGATGTTGTCGTCGTCACCAAGGCCACTGCGGAGAAATACAAGCTTGTGACTATCGCTGACCTCAAGCCCGTCGCCAGCAAACTAGTCCTCGGTGGACCGCCGGAATGGAAGTCTCGCAAAGAAGGAGTCCAGGGTCTTAAAGACGTGTATGGCCTTACATTCAAATCATTCAAAACCCTGGACGTTGCCGGACCGCTGACGCTCTCCGCCTTGTTGAACGGTCAAATTGATGCTGCCGATATGACCTCGACCGATCCAGCAATCAAACGCAACAACCTTGTCGTCCTTGAGGACACTCTGAACCTCTTTCCAGCCCAGAACATTGTGCCGATTTTCTCGGCTAAAAAAGTCGGCCCTGAAGCGGCTGCCGTATTCAATGCGGTTTCCTCAGCGTTGACCACTGAGGATCTCATCGTTATGAACGGTAGTGTGGATGAGCATGAAAGTATCGACGTGATTGCTGATCGCTGGTTGACCGCCCACAAGATCAACTGAGGCACACGCGGTGTTGCAGCGACGTGGTGAGTTCCACCCAACCGAATAACCTTTCAGTGAGGACACAATCTTGACCAGTAACATGACGACCGTCGAACTGGGTGCAGCGCCAACGTCTGTCGAGGATATTGCAGCGATTGCCTACGGGGCGCGTGTTGTTCTAGACCCTGTGTTGCTTGCCGCAATGAAACGCACGTCCGACCTCATCAAATTCGAACTTGATAGCGGCAAGGCGATTTATGGGCTTACCACTGGCGTGGGTGACTTGTATTCAGTGCCGCTACGCTCGGACGAGATTTCACGATCGCAACTCAACATGTTGAGAAGTCACGCAAGCGGGGTAGGAGCACCGCACGACGACCAGGCTATACGCGCCATCATGGCCACGATGATCAAGGCTCTGTTGCAGGGTTCCAGCGGTGTCAGTTCCGACCTCATCATTACCATGACTGAGATGCTCAACCGTGGCGTCACGCCTTGGTCACCTGGTGGCGGCTCGGTTGGATATCTGATAGCGACAGCGCACATTGGCCTTGCTGTTTTTGGCCAGGGCCAGGCGTGGTATCAGGGCCAATTGTTGCCAGGCGGCGAGGCACTTACCCGGGCAGGTATCGCTATACGCGAGCCAGGCCCGCGGGAGGGGCACGCTCTTCTCAGCGGAACCTACGAAATTACCGGCATCGGCGCACTGGCGCTCCACGAGACGGAACAATTGATCGCTTTGGCAGATGTAGCGGGGGGGATGAGCCTTGAGGCGCTGAAAGGCAATACAAGGGGTTTTGACCCTCGCCTGCAACGCATGCGACCGCACCCCGGCCAAGTGAAAACCGCCGCACGATTGATGAGCCTGTTGGACTCCAGTGAAATCATCGCGGCGAATGTCGATCACCGGCTACAGGACGCCCTTAGCCTGCGCTGCATTCCGCAAGTACATGGCGCTGTCCGTGACGCCATTGCCTATTGCCGAAGCGTGCTTGATATCGAGATAAACTCGGTGACGGACAACCCGGTTTTCGTTGTTGAGGACGATACGCTGATCGCCTTGCCCGGAGGCAATGGTCATGGTGCACCAACCGCGTTGGCACTTGATTTTCTGGCGGTGGCAATCGCACAACTCAGCAGCATGTCTCAGGCCCGCTCGGACCGTTTGACCAATAGTTATCTCAGCGGCTTGCCGGCATTTCTGGCAGATGGACGGGGTTCGAACTCTGGTTTCATGATTCCGCCTTATGTTGCCGCCGCTCTGGCAGCCGATAACCGTGGGCTCGCGGCCCCTGCGAGTGTGCACACTGTTTCGACCTGTGCAGGCCAGGAAGATCACGTGTCGATGGGTGTAAGTGCTGCGCGTAAGGCGCGTGCCGCAGCGAACAACGCAGCAGACATTCTCAGTGTTGAATTCATTTGTGCAGCACAAGGTCTGGAGTTCCAGCGGCCGTTACAACCTGGGCGAGGTACAGGCGCAGCTTACGATTTGATCCGTACTTGCGTGCCCGCACGTGACGAGGATCGAGATATGTATCCAGAGCTTCATGCGATTCGTGAAATGATGGACGACGGCCGGCTTGCCCGCGCAATCCAGAGCACTATCGTCTAATTGATCAGTCCGCCACGAGAGCACCGTGGCGGACTTACAGTCTGTGATTGTCTTGACCGCGTGATGAGCGCACCGCGCGCAATGTCGCGAGCCTCCTTCAGGCCGATATCGGGGTAAGCGCCGATGGAGAAACGGTTTTCCTTGCCATACAGCCGATACTTCAATCGCCAATAACGTATTTTTTGATTTTAGTGGGATTTCATTACAGACTATCCGGATCCCCAAAAAACATCTGAATCCGCGACCTCAACCAACGCTCCCCCGGATCATTATCCTGCGCCCCCCTCCAGGCCATGTGCAGCTCAAACGTACGCGTCTCGATCGGCAGGTCTTCAGACCGAACGCCGCCAGCCGCCGTCAGCACCTGCGCGGCATAATCAGGCACGGTGGCGATGATGTCGGTGCCGGTCAGCAGTGTCGCCAGGCCATTGAACTGCGGCACGGCGAGGACGACGTGGCGTTTGCGGTCGATTTTTTCCAGGTGCTCGTCAATGAACCCGCTCAGGTCGCCGGCGAAAGAGACCAGTGCGTGGGGGCGGGCGCAGAAGTCGTCGAGGCTCAAGGGGCCGGGTATCGAGTCGGCGCGCAGCAATTGCGGCTTGCTCCTGCGCAGAACCTTGCGCTTGGCGTTGGCAGGCAGGTCCTGGGTGTAGCTGACGCCGACCGAGATTTCACCCGAGGCCAGCAATGGCGGCATGAGGATGTAATTGACTCGTCTGACCACCAGCACGATCCCTGGAGCTTCAGAGCGCAGGCGTTTGAGCAGGGTGGGCAGCAAGGCAAACTCGACGTCGTCCGACAAACCGATGCGGAACACTGAAGTGCTGGTGGCCGGGTCGAACTCTGAAGCACGGCTGACCGCTGTCGAGATGGAGTCGAGTGCCGGGGAAAGCAGGCCGAATATTTCTGTGGCGCGGGCGGTGGGCTCCATGCTGCGCCCGGTACGCACGAACAACGGGTCATCGAACAGGCCGCGCAGCCGAGAAAGCGCGGCGCTGATGGCTGGCTGACCCAGAAACAGCTTTTCCGCCGCACGCGTAACGCTGCGCTCATGCATCAGGGTTTCGAAAACGATGAGCAGATTGAGGTCGACGCGACGCAGGTCGTTACGATTCATGCGGAATATCTCGGGCCATTTGTCGGTTGGGACGTGAGCAGGGTGCGATAGTACGAGCAAATGCGGGTCTGGCGCAGGGAAAATTAATGGCAAGGCCACGGAATGTCCACATGGCTTGCAATGTCTCGTCGACATGCGAACAATGGCGGCCATTGCGCATCGTGGCTTCCAGACGCTTTCTGGCTGCGACATGCAGCTCACAGGACACAATCGATGACAGGCATGTCGACTATCAATAGCCACCGATAGTGTTCCCGGCAATGCCCGGATAAAGTTTGTGGCATCAAGGTTTACCAGGCGAGGTTCTAAATGTCCCGCACGATCCGTTTTCACCAGTTTGGCCCGGCCGAGGTGCTCAAGCTCGAAGAGCATCCTGTCGCGTCGCCTGTTACCGGCGAGGTGCAGGTGCGCGTCCAGGCCATCGGTGTCAGCTGGTACGACGTTCTCTGGCGACAAAATCTCGCGTCTACCCAGGCCAGGCTGCCTGCCGGCCTGGGTTATGAGATGGCTGGCGTGGTGACTGCGCTGGGCGATGGGGTCGACGATTTGCAAGTCGGCGACAAGGTCGCCAGCTTTCCGGCAGCCGATGCCAACCAGCACCCGGTCTATGGTGAAACCATCGTATTGCCGCGTCGGGCATTGACTCGCTACCCGGATGTGCTTTCGCCGGTCGAGGCCAGCGTGCATTACACACCGTATCTGGTGGCGTACTTTGCCTATGTTGACCTGGCGCGTATCAAGTCCGGGCAAACCGTGCTGGTCACCGACGCCAGCCACTGTTCCGGTCCTGCTTTCGTGCAGTTGGGCAAGGCGCTGGGCGTTCGAGTGATCGCCGCGACCAAAACTGAAGATGCCCGTGAGTATTTACAGTCGCTGGGTGCCGACAAGGTGGTGGTCACCGAAGAGCAGGACTTGTTGATGGCAATCAACAAGTACACCGAAAACCGTGGTGTCGATGCTGTTTTCGATGGCCTCGGTGGCCCGCAGATGTCGATCATGGGTGATGTGCTCGCGCCACGCGGCAGCCTGGTGCTGTATGGTCTGCAAGGCGGTAATCAGACGCCGTTCCCGGCCTGCGCTGCGTTCCAGAAAAACATTCAGTTCTACGTGCACTGCCTGGGCAATTTCACCGGCAAGCCTGAGCTGGGTATTACTCAGGATGAGGCTGCACTGCAACGCGCCTTGCAGCAGATCAATCAAATGACCGCCGACAAGGTACTTGCGCCGTTGCAGACGCGCAGCTTCCCGTTCGAGCAGGTGGTGCAGGCGCACCGTTACATGGACGTCTGCCCGATTGGTGGGCGTGCGGTGCTGGAAGTCGAATCGGTCTAATATTTTTTTGCCCTGTAATAAAAAAGCCCTCCGCTCTGGAGGGCTTTTGCATTCAGGAGTTTGGCGTTTCCTGCTCCTTCAATAATTGCTTGATGGATGACGCGAACTGACTGCCACCCTCTGCGGCGGTGTAGACGATGTGCAGTTGAATGTCGGTAACCGCAGCTTTGTTGTCTTTTCCTATGAATTGCTTCACAACTTCTGCATCTGGAAATTCCAGCGTCCAGTTCGATATCGCGCCTGTCCCTTCAAAAGGCAAATAGCGCCCATCGTCGAACATCAGCTCGCACAGCCAGTTTTCGCTGCCTATGCCCCGGCCGTCGTCCGACAGGCTGGAAGACAGCGCGATTTGCTGTTGCGCGCGCAGATTGGTCTTGAGGTACGGGTTGGACTTGCGTGTTTCGTACAAAAGCCTGGCGGCTTCGATATCCGGTCTGACCAGCGTGGTGCTGCCGGTCTGGTTAAGCACAGCGCAGAGGTTCTGCAAGCCGTCCGGATCACTGGATTGCAACTTGAAGGACACCGACACATGCTTGAGCTGACGCAAATAATGCCCGGGATAGTTACGGTCGAAGTCAGCAGCTCTCAAGGAAAACATCAGAGGCTTGGTGCCCAGTTCCTGCAACGTCTTAAGCCATTTACCGTCGTCGGTTATACCTACTTGGGATCTGAGCGAAACCGTTTTGCGAATGTTCATGCGCCGTTCGGAAGACTGCAGGTAAGCCGCTTCCATCTCCAGCACATCCAGTTGCAATGACTCTCCGGCCAGCATGCCGCGGAAGTTGTCATTCCAACCGCCGGTGCGAATGAACTGCGCATGTTCGTAGTCGCCTATCTCATAGCGCCAGGCGCCTTCGAGGGCGAGAGCCATTGACAATACCGCATCGTAGGCCGGGGCGTAGACAGTGCTCATCCGCGCGACCAGCCAGTTGTAGGTAGGAATGATAGTGAAGCCGGTGGTCATCGACACATAGGCTTCCTGCATTGCAATACGCTGAGCTTTTGCTTCTTCGACGGCGATTGCTGCAGATTTTATAAGTATGTCTTGTTCGACGATTTGTTGGTTCAGGGTCGCCATTTCGAAAGCGGCGAGATCCACTTCAAGTTGCCAGCCTCTTGAGCGACGTTCGTATTCGGCCTCGGTAGTCAATCTGTCCGACGCGAAGGCCAGTGCTCTGCTCAAAGCATGAGCACCACCAATCGCGGCAGACACCGGAGCAGAAAATTCCTGACCACCCATTGCCATACCGAAAACATTGGGCAGCGCATCAAGCGTTCCTTTCACGGCCTCTGGTAACGACGTCGCAGTTTCCATGTACGCAGCATCGACCTTGCAACGCAGTGCTATAGACTCAAGATCAGTTTTCCCCTCGGAGACCTGATCCCTATAAAACGTGTGCCGTAAATCTATTGCATGCTTACCCGATATCAGCGTCTGTTTGCCTGCCTGGGCAGCGTTGAGCGCTTCTGCCTGGAGCTTTATTGTGAAGTCAGCAAGCTGGACTTGCTGGTCCTGTAGCTGCACCGACAGTGATGTGTCAAATTCACTCTCCATAAGATGCATCAGATGACGACCCATGTCGGTCAACACCCTTATTGCTTGCTGCACCCTCGTTACCAGTGCGGGAAAACGATAGACCGGTATCAGGCCGAAGGCACTATTATAGGTGGAACTGAGTCCACCGGCTTTCCCGGATGAATGGCTGAACGGATCGTCGGTTGCGTAGAGTGGCAAAAATGGCATTGCCTTGCCGTCAAGCGTCAGGCCGTGGCGCAGGTTGAACAGGCGCTGTTCGATGGTGCTGCGCAGATCGGTAAGGCGGGCGTTGAGCGGGGTACGGAACGCCCCTTCGGTGACGCCTTTCAACGGTTGAGCCGTCCAGCTGTCTCCCCTTGATGTTTCGGCAATCTGGCCGATCAGCTTGAGCGCCTGCTGATAGCTGAGCCAGGCCTGCGTGAGGCTGTCACTGGTGAGGTGCCGATAATAATGATCACCCTCGCGCTGCCAGTGTTCGACCAGAAACAGGAATACTGCCTGCCGGTAGTGACGGGACGAAGTGAAGGCCCGTATCGCCGGGTCGACAGAATCATCAAGCTGCGACGTGCCTGTGCTGATGTCGGCAAGCGGCCTAGTACTCCACAGCGCAGGTTGGTCATGTTCTCCAGTGCCAGTGCGGTAAGGGTCAAACAAGTGCTCAGTACACCAGCGTAACGCCTCCTGAAACTGTTTCTCCTCGCTGAGACGTGTGGTGACCAGAAACGGGAGATGCAGGAATAATTCACGGAAGTAGCGCCCGTTGGCACCATGGAAGTCCACCGAAACTGTACTTTCGGCGTCGATGGCAGGCTCCAGTAGCATCTGTGTATCCCATGCCAGCACACGATCAACCGACTGCGTGGCCCGGCTGACCAGTTGCTTGCCGAACAACGTGTTGAGCCGGATAGTGCTGAACGGGAGGTCTTGCATACCACTGAGTTCCAGGTAAAGGGCCTGTTCCGGGTTGCGGGTGATTTTGCAGTCCCATAGAGTAAACGTTCGAGACGAGACTATTTTGACTTCATGGAGTTGATTGACCACCCAGTGGTCCACCCCCACCAACGCCACCTGGTAAGTACCAGGTGAAATCTCATCAAGGTCTGCTTCGATAAAAGCCTCCCCATTGGCCACTACCTCTTTCCTGGCCCGCTCTACGAACGTTTCGTCAGCGGCAGCTTTGGTAAGGATTTTCAGCTGTATGGAGGCAAAGGCGGCATCACCCTGAAGGGCAGACCATGCGCCGTTGGGCAGCGGTATTTGCTGCAAAAAGTTGAATGAAATACGTAAGGTTTTGTTCAGTGGTCTTTTTACATAAGTCGATAGCGTGCTCGGCGACGCCTTGACTGGGACGAGGGTCACAAGATGCTCGTGGTTGGTGAATACAAGTTTTCTGTATGATATTTTGCTCGATGTGAAAGTTAGTGCGACAGTTAAGTTTCCGTTTGTTGAAGCAGTTTTAAGGTTTAAGGTTTTTATGTGTTCAATTAAGTATTCGGGTGTATTTATTGTGTTGTTTATTTTAAAAAATTCTGAATGGTTTTGTGTCCTAATTTCATTACTTCCATCGTCGCCGATGTCGTTAAGTAATTCGAGCATTAACTGTAAAACATATTTTTTTTGATTTTTAGTAGGTGACGAGATACCTACGGCTTCGAGTATTTCGGCGATATAATTTTCAAGCCCGTTTATGTGTTCAGAATCCTGTATAAGTACTGTGCTGTCAATGAAAAAATCTATAACTGCTTTTTCATATTTTCTTGTAAAGAGGGTGAAGTTTTCACCTTTGGTTGAATCTGTTGTCGATTTTATAGGAAAGTCGCTTTCAGTAAGTTGAAACTCAAGTTTGTAGGATTGGCTGGATAAAATATCACCTACATACACGTGCTGAATCCTTCTAGCATCGTTGTACTCAGTATGCAATGCAGTAAGCAGTTTGCTTTCCTTGTCCTCTTCATTTTGGTGTTCTTCGCCTATCACTTTTTCATCAATCAACAACAAGTCACGCGCCTGAACAAAAAAATCATAATCTTTCGTTCCTAGCGCATCCTTCTTTTTACCTGGTATTTTTGGCTGTCCTTTTATAGGGTTCTCTCTTTCAGGCTTGTCTTCTGTCGTTGCATCGTAAAGCAGTGCGATCAACCAGGGGTCGTTCTCGCGCTTGCCATGTTCGTCCACAATAGCAATTAGCCCGGGTTTGTAAGTGTCGTCTTTAAGGTAATTGTTATTTTCATCTTTTAAACGCTTGCCATCCTTTGTCCCGTCCAGGGCCAGCAACTCATTCGCTGGGCTCCATAGCCCATCTATCTGCTTATAGCAGTAATGCACGGTAATTTTTCTGAACTTTGTAGGCGTCTGCTTCGTTTCGTCTGCGCTGGGTATCGGAGTGGTCGAGCGTTCGACCCAGATCACATAGGGACGCCCAGCGATGATGATCGGACGAATCACATCCAGCGTTTGCCCATCTGTGGTTGGTGTTTGCACGATCTGCCCGCTCAGAGGCAAGCCGATTTTCTCCCATTCACTCCATGCCAGCGGGCTGAGTTGCCCCAGATTATCGCGCTTGCTGATATCCAGCGATCGCCAGTAGTACTCAGTCGGTTCGACGTTGGTCTTGCCGATGAAATGGTAGGTATCGCTTACCGGGTCAAAGCCGTCGAGGTAGCCGCTGACCACTTGCAGGTTGCTGACGTGCTCGAACTTGCCGATGTAGTTAGCCACCGCGAGTTGCACCATGTCGTTGGTCAGTTTGCCCTGATTCAGTTCATTTTCCAGCTCGACGAATGGTTGGCTCTTGCCGGGCCGCAAGGCTGGCTGGATAAGGTTTTCCGGATGGTTGACCTGTTGGTGCCAACTGCGCCAGCGCGCGTACTGGTTGCAATAGCGACGCCATTCGTCGTCCGCGTCAGCAATAATATTCCGCGCCGCTGTGTCGTAACCCGGTTCCAGGTGTGCGAAAAATCGGCTGAGGTAATGTTGCAAACTGGCCGTCGCATGCGCCATCTGACTGGTCATGACTTCACTGGAAACCTGCACGTCGGTCAGCAGAAAGTTGGACAGATCGTCGGCGTCGGCAGCAGTGGAAAACCTGTAGTCAGGCGTGTTGGGCAAGTTGATCAGCAGGTAGCCAACCAGTGCATCTCGCCACGCTTCGTTGAGCGGAATATTGATAGCGTGCTGCTCGGCCTCATCACAACTTGCGAACAACAGCGTGGCAAGTGACTGAACCTGTCCATAGGATGATTTTGCATCCAGTGCAGTCAATGCGATAAGCGACTGGCATGACAGCCCTGTCTTCTGGCAAAGCAACTGTAAGCGCAGGACCTGATCGACATCGGCGACATTGAAAGCTCTCTTCTGAATCGGTTTGGCTTCAGCTACTTCTTTGGGTGCCGTGTTCAGCAGCCCATTTAAAGGGTCCCCGGTTCGCGTGCGGTCAGTAAAGCCGAGAATCTGACCTTTAAATTTTAAGAGTTTGCCACTTTTCTTCAGGGACTCAGCTCTTTCCTTATTTTGCGAATAGACTTCAGTGAACTCATCCGGACTAACGATCAGCGGTCCAGGGTTATCGCTTAAAAATTTTTGAAACGACATGAATATCGGCTTTATCCCTGAATACACATTGTTGATGTCCAGGGTCCAATAATAGTTTTGTGCAATATATGAGACTCCTCCATTCCCGTTGACGGTGTCTCTGGAGCTCTTGTCCAGGCTGGCGAGGTAATCGGCAAATGTCTTACGATCTGGTTTGACGATAACTTTGGTGGCCTCTGGCGCAGGCTTTGGCTCCGGCAGATACGTAGTCCCCACGGCACATAGCGTTTCTTCAGCGTTCCAGCCAATCAACTTCGCCAGTCGCTCTGCCGCCTCAAGTCCTGTTGACTCGTCTCCATCGCTGTTGATGGCCTGCAGATAATCCAGAACATCGGACTCCTGATAGCCAGTCTCCTGAGCGCGTTTGACCCAATTGCCAAGGCATGAAAGCTGGTAGCACAGGTCAAGGCTTGATCCCGACTCGTCCAAGGCCATTTGCTCAGGGTATTCCAGTAGCAACTCAAGCCCGGCGGGGCTGAGGTTGAAGCGCATGATCAGTTCGGCATGGCGTTTTAGCTCTGACCACATGACGAATGCGCTTTTGCTGAACGTGTTCTGGCTGCCCGCCTGAATTGCGTTGTTTTTTATTTCATTGAGCAAGGTAGCGGTACTGATGTCGAGCCAGCGCAACAGGAGCAATACGTGCTGTTCACTCAATACCGATCGACCAGGCTGATTGCTATTGCCTGACAGCGCCGCCCCCAACGACTTGATAACATCTTCCTGAGCGATCAGCGCTCCATTGATCTGCGCGGCGAAGGCCTCACCGGTTTTGAGGTAGGCATCTACATCCAGTGCATCACTCTGTGCTAACGCGCCCGTCAGACAGATTGAAATCTGAGCATTGATCGCCGCCAAGCGGTCCCGGCCCTGGAATACGGGAATTGCCTTGACCCAGCCATCTGTGTCAATCAGAGGGTTGAAAAGCTGCAGCCAGGTATTCTTGTCGTCCTTGAGTGCAACCTGCTGCACAGCGGCCAATGATGCAAGTCTGGCTTCTGTCAGCGATGATTTGCCCAGCCGATCTGCAGATTCCGTGATCAATTCCAGCCAGTCGGCCGGAGCGGGGAGCGTTTTCGCCTCGATATCCGGCGTGGGCGTCAGCAGCAACGCCAGTAGATCCAGACCGATGTTTTGCAGCCTCGCCCACTGAGTGAGGTTCACCGCAGCCATTATCACGTCGAGGATGTCCGGCTGATCGTCTTTATCAAGAAGCGTCGGTGCGCCAGCCAGTTGCTTGAGCAGGTCGTCGTTGCCGATGAACAGCAGCGACATCAGACCGGCCCCGGCCTGCGGCGATAGCCTCAACAGGCGCGGCAGGTAAACCTGACGATATAACGCAGAAAACAAGGTCAGTGTTCGTTTGGGCAGTTTTGTCGGGGCGCCTTTTGCGGCGGGTTGCTGGAATCGCTGTGTAGTTGCAACGAAATCTCTGGCGGTCTGTTCGTCGATCTTCAGTGCGTAGCACATCTGCGCCAGCGTAGCCTGGCCCGCGTCGGTATCCAGATCGAACTCAGCGTCATCGAATATCACTCGGGTCTGATTGCTGTCGTTACCGTTGGCGGCCTGCGCACCCAATACGGTATCCAGAGCGGGCAATGCCTGACCCACCGAATATACCGGCAACGCGCCAAGCATGGTCGCAAACTGCCATGCGCTGACCTTGAAATCACGATGCAGGTAACGGAACACGCTGATTGCTCGCAACGTGTTGGCGGTAAAGTGGAAATCTTTGGTTTGACCTTCTGCACGCAAGGCGGACATTACCAGCGTATCGACGTCAGCGAACGGCAGGCCGAGGAAGTGCTGCAAGTGAATGAGCTTGTGCAGGCGGGCGAAATGGCTGGCGTTGACGTTGGTCAGTTGCTGGCCTGACGAGCTGTCAGCGGGCACTGTAATGGCGATTGCCGGGCTGCTGGCATTGTTGATAAACGAGGCACCGTAAACCTGACTGGCTGCAACCTCTGTTTGCGATGCGACAGGGAGGTGTTCGGAACGTTTTACCGTGGTGCTGAAGCCGGTCTGCTTTCCATCGTCCGTACTTTTGAGGGCAAGCAGGTCGTAAAGGTCCTGTTCGCTCAGCCCAGTCTGGTGGCGAAACAGGGCTACATCGCTGATCGCCAGCAGAGCCTCGGTTGCGCTACCGGCTACGCCGTAGGCAGTTTTGAAAAAATCGGCTTTTGCCGCAGTCTCATTGTCCAGCAGCAGTGTGTGCAGGGACGGGTCAAGGCCGCTGCCCGAGAGTATGGCCGCGCGCAGGTCTTTCTGGCGGAAATTCTGGTAGCAGAAGTTGGGATAATCATAAGACGCAAGCTTGTGCACATCGAACAGCGTGATGCCCTTCTGCTCAAGCACCGCCCGCATTTGTTGGAAAGCCAGATGGAATGGCAGCGTTGCATGACTGCCCGATGCGGCGATGGCATTCGGCAATGGTGTAATGCCGGCCAGCATCTGCGCGGGATGAGCGAGTATATCGATCACCAGTTTTAGCGCGGATACGGTCTGGTGGGCGCTGGTTTCGTCAAGCAGCAGATCGCCCAGCGCAGGGCGTCGGACACCGATTTTGATGGCCTTGTTGTCGGCCATTATTTCCAGCTTGATGGCTCGTTGATACAGATCGCTCAGGTAGGCAAGAGGCCCGTCGCTGGAATCCAGTGCGCCCGCGGAGGTGGTGTGCGCTAGGTTTTCCGGAAACAGACTGGCGTAGGTCGGAGATGAACTTTTTTCGAGGGAAGCGGATGGTAGGGCCATGGTTGTACGTCCTTGTTGGGTTTGAAAACTCCTTGTGCGTCTTTAATGCAGAGCGCATTGATCAAGCTTAGGACAGAGTGGGTCGATGTCGGTGAGTGCCGCTTAGAACCTTTGGCGATGATCGAGACAATTGAATGCCGGCTGTGTGATATTTCACCTCGACAATGCCGCGCCGGGCACGATGCTCTTTATTGCTTCATTGAAAGTACCGGTTCAGTTCCGCTGGACGAAGGTAAATATGGAGCTGTGGGCGACATGAGTATTAAAGTTTAATCAATCTGTCAGAATGCGCACAATGCCACTGGTATTTCCTACAGGGCAGAGTAAAAGCATCATTGTATGTCGATACGCTCTTGCTCGCCGAGAGCTTCCTGTGGAGGGATCTGGCGTGGAGTATAATTGGCAAAATAATAAGTCCCTGGCTGCTGAATGAGTGAGGCGTTTAAACGCGTTGTCTAATATGGCCGCCTTATGTAAACATTCTGCGTTGTTTTCAAAAGAAAACTGTCTATTGTAATTGTTTTGAAGATATTGATAATGCGTCGGTAATTACCACTCAGGGAATGAGTCATGCTCGACTATAAACTTGGTTGTCAGCTTGATGTTCAATGTTCTGCCTGCACCGTGTCGCGTCTTGAGCGACAGGCAGGTGACACACAATGAGCTCTATCCACGAACAGGCAATGAATTACGTCTATCAGCAAGTATTGCAACGTTTGCTGGGGTATTTCACCCGTGCGGAACGCACGGCATTGCAGTTGTTGATTCAGCGATTGATTGTCGCGGCTGGCGGGATCGAGCGGATTTCCGGTTTCAAGGTGCTGGTGGCGTTCGGCGGTGGTAAGGACAGTGCCTACACGCTGGCCTTTTTGCGCGCCGCCCAGTTGAGCATTGCCTGTCGATCGCCCGGTACGTTCAATTTGCGGGTCGCCAATCGACGCCACGCGGGAATGACACCCGCGGTGATGGATAACATCAACCGCACCTATTCAGCATTGTTTTTGTATGACGACCCGCGCGTCGAAACGCTGGTGATCGACAACCAGTACACCCAGGCCTTCGAGCCGGATCTGCCTTTTTCCAGCGCAGGGCGCGAGCAGAATCGCCTAGACATGCTGCTCGGTGGACATCTGTCCGCAGGTGACGCGCGCACCACGTTTTGCAATACCTGCTATCTGGGGCTGGCGGAATTTCTGGGGCGCGCGTTGAGCTGGGGTAACGGTGTCGATGCTGTGGTCAGCGGCGATTCACACAGGGAGCAGCGGCAGTACGCGACGTGGATCATGCGTCTGGCCCAGCGCACCGGGCAGTACACGGGCAGTTGGGGCAACCAGACGCTGACTGGCGTACTCAAGGTCATCGACACGATCGGCCAGGCGTATTACCACGAACTGTACGGGGACGGCGAAGACAGCCCGCGGGCAAACCGATCCATAGCGGTTCCTGAAAAAGCCAACGCGCCAGCCTTTATCACCATCGCCGATCTGGTCAGTTGCAAGGCAGACGAGCACTGGAACCTGCTGACTGAATTCCTTGATTTCCGCTTCGATGATCTGTCGTTCAGCTTCAGTGAGTCCGATTGCGCCAATCCTTTGCTGATGGCTCATATGCGGGGCCTGACTGCGCAGTACCTGCAAGAGCGCAATTATGCCGACGGGATAGCCGAATACCTTGAGCTGGCAACATCGCTGATGCGCAGAAAGCAGATGCCGCCACGATTGATTGATCAGGCGCTCAGCGCTTATGCCGGGCGGGCGCGAATCGAGACGCGTCGCGAGCTGGCCTCAGGCTTCGCTCAGGAGGGGTTTGGCCTGAACGAGACTCAACTGGTCTGCATGCTGTTCTCGCCATTCGTCAATCAGGGCGACGGCCTTGAATCATTTCTGCGCCGCTGCCATCCCGGCATGCTGGTGGCACTGCCGGATCTGCACAAGGTGCTCTCGGGCTCGACGGCCCCGGATCAAGTGATGCAGTGGCTGGTGGATATCAGCGGTCTGAGCCTCCAATCGCTGCAAAACCTTTACGGCAAACAACGGGTGAACTTCGATGACCCGCATTCAATCATCGCCAGAATTCGCGCTGCCGATCCTGACAAACGCCGAATCATGACCGTTGACCCGGCGACCGGTCAGGCAGTGGTCGAGATGCTTTCCGGGCGCTGAACCGGTTTCGGATCATGGCTGCTGTCGGCAACCGGCATCAGTCATGTCGCGACTTTCTAAAGTCTGGTCTGGCTGAGCGGCGGATACCTGGATGAAAAACAACATGGATTTTGCTTACCAGGCGGTTTACCGCTATCTGGTGCGGCTGGTCGACCAGCAACAAGGCGAGCTGGCGCTGAAGATGCCATCACTGCGACAGCTGGCGCAGCGACTGAGCGTATCTATATCCACAGTACAAAGCGCCTATTCGCTACTGGAAAAGGAAGGGCGCGTCTATTCGCTTCCCAAGTCGGGCTATTACTCGGCACCGTGCAGCGGGAACAGGGCGGGGCGGGCATGTTCTGACAGCGATGGCGATCTGTTACACGTGCTGTGCGATAACGCCAGTCGTCCGGGCATGTCGCTGCTGGGTTGCGATGAACCGACCCTTCTGCATGCACAGGAAAGTTCGCTACCGGCAATGGAGCGAGAACTGACTCGGCATTATCCGCGCCTGCGGGAGCCAGGTTTTCAGCCGTTCGGCGAGCCAGAGCTGCGCACCGCGTTGGCGGCCCGCTACACCCGTGATGCAGAACACTGCTGGCATGCTGACAATGTCTATATCGCCCCAGACCTGCACGGGGCGTTCAAGGCCGTTATCGAAACGTTGGGGCTGCGTGGCACTGTGGTGTTGGTGGAGTCGCCCTGCGCCTGGGCGTTGCTGCGCTTGCTGCAATCGTTCGACATTCGCGTTATCGAGCTGCCACTGGACGAGACCGGCAGCCTTGATCCTGCGCGACTCGATAACCTGTTGCGCGACAATGATATCGGGCTTGCCGTGTTGCCTTCTTTACTGAACCCGGTGCGAGGCAGCATGCGCCCTCCGGGTAACAGCGAGGCCGTTGCGTACGCGTTAAATCGTCATCAGGTCTGGGTGCTGGAAAATGACAGCCATGCGGGTTTGCAATTTGCGCACGAGCAGGCCCCTCTGCGCCACTGGGTTGACCCGCAGCGTCTGGTGATTATCGGCGCATTTGACAAGAGTCTTGGGCCTGAAGCCCCTTACGGCTATCTGCTGTGCAAAACCCTTGAGGTGCGCTGGCAGCAGTATTTTTGGCTGCGAGCATTCGAACTGCCGCCGATTCGTCAGCGGGCGATTGCCAGATTGTGCAGCAGTGGGCGTCTGGACAGGCAACTGGTGGCGTTGCGAGAAACGCTGGTCAGACGCATGCAGTCGATGACACAACAACTGGATGAACAGACGGGTGGAGCGTTGCGTTATCAGGTACCCGAGGGCGGCTGCGGTGTCTGGGCCGAGAGCATGCATCCCGTAGACATGCGCCAGGTCTTCGACAGGCTGCTGGCCCAGCGCATCGTCATTACTCCCGGCGAACTGTTCAGCCTGCAAAACCGTTATGGGCAGCATTTATGGGTCAGCTACGCCATCGACTGGGGTCAGGATCCGGCCGCGCGCCTGGCCGCGTTGGGAGGAGCGTTAACGCAGGCGCGTCTGCACTAGGCACTGACATCGCAAGCCGTCGATCCATTTATGTTTGCCAGACGTGATTCAAGGCTGTTAACTGGACGCCTGTCCAGTATTCACAACCTACGGCTTCCCAGCGCAGTGACTCCGACCGCCCCTGTAAAACCCGATTCCGGGCAAGCCCTCATCAGCGACTCGCCTGCGCATTATGTCGTGGCCGTGCGCGCACTGTGCGAGTTCACCGCCAAGGTCGGCGATCTTGACCTGCGCTTCACACCATCACCCACGGCTCAGGAAGGGATTGCCGGACACCGCACGGTCGCGTCGCGTCGTGGCGCTGATTATCAGGCCGAGTTGTCGTTGAGTGGCGATTATCGCGAGCTGACGGTAAGGGGCAGGGCGGACGGGTACGACGCCGGTCGCAATCAATTGGAAGAAGTGAAGACCTATCGCGGCGAGCTGGATGCGATGCCCGCCAACCATCGTCGATTGCACTGGGCACAGGTGAAGGTCTACGGCTGGCTGCTTTGCCAGCGTCTGCAACTTGAACAAGTGACGCTGGCTCTGGTGTATTTCAACATTGTCAGCGAGCAGGAAACCCTGATTCGCGAGCCATTCAGTGCAACGACGCTGCAACAGTTCTTCGAGCAACAGTGCACGATATTCCTCGGCTGGGCGCAGCAACAGATGGCGCATACGCAGGCGCTGCACAAGACGCTGGGCAGCCTGAAGTTCCCTCACGCGTCCTTTCGAACCGGGCAACGGGTGCTGGCCGAGTCGGTGTACAAGGCGGTGAGCACCGGCTGTTGTCTGATGGCTCAGGCACCTACGGGCATCGGCAAGACGGTGGGCACGCTGTTTCCATTGCTCAAGGCGGCGCCCGGTCAGCAGCTTGACAAGATTTTCTTCCTCACCGCCAAGACTCCCGGGCGTCGGCTGGCACTGGATGCGCTTGAGGTCATCAATCACAGTGCGCCGGAGCTAAAGCTGCGGGTGTTGGAACTGGTGGCGCGGGACAAGGCCTGTGAGCATCTGGACAAGGCCTGTAACGGAGATTCCTGTCCACTGGCCAATGGCTTTTACGATCGTCTGCCAGCGGCCCGCGCCGCTGCACTTGAGTCGCCCTGGCTGAATCAGGCCAGCGTGCGCGAGGCCGCATTGCGGCATCAGGTCTGTCCGTATTACCTCAGCCAGGAACTGGCACGCTGGGCCGATGTAGTAATCGCTGATTACAATTATTACTTCGACCTCAGTGCGCTGCTGTTCGGCCTCGGCCAGCTCAATCAGTGGCGCGTGGCGGTGCTGGTCGACGAAGCGCACAACATGGTCGAGCGGGCCCGGCAGATGTACAGCGCCAGTCTTGATCAGAGCCAGTTGAAAGCCCTGATCCAGACGTCGCCCGAACCCGTTAAAAAAGCCTTGCAGCGTCTCGACCGGCAATGGAATGCGCTGCACAAAGTGCAGCCCGCTGCCTATCAGGCGTACTCGGCGGCACCGGAAAAACTCATCGGCAGCCTGAACCAGTGCATCTCGACCATTGGTGATCATTTCAACGAGCACCCGCAGGCAGTGGATGGCACGTTGCAGGGTTTCTATCTGGAAGCCATCGGCTTTGCACGCATCGCCGAGCTGTTCGACGAGCATTTTATATTCGACATCACCCGGCGCGAGGCGGGCGGCAAGCGCATTCTGTCGCGCCTCAGCCTGCGTAACGTGGTTCCAGCACGCTTCATCCGTCCGCGCCTGACCGCTGCGCGCAGCACCGTGCTGTTTTCCGCAACGCTCAACCCGCGGCATTACTATGCGGACCTGCTCGGGCTGCCGGTCAACACAGCGTGGATCGATGTGGAATCACCGTTTAATCACGACCAACTCGACGTGCGGATTGTCAGCCGCATTTCCACACGTTTCACTCATCGTCAGGCCTCGCTGGCACCGATTGTCGAGCTGATGGCGGAGCAGTTCGAAGCGCGGCCAGGTAACTACCTGGCGTTTTTCAGCAGTTTTGATTACCTGCAACAAGTGGCTGAACTGATGGCGCAGACTCATCCGCACATCACCCTCTGGCAGCAGGCGCGGGGCATGGGCGAGAGTGAGCGTCACGCGTTTCTCGACCGCTTTACCCTGAGCAGTCAGGGCATCGGTTTTGCCGTACTGGGCGGTGCCTTTGGTGAGGGTATCGACTTGCCGGGCGCACGGTTGATCGGCGCGTTCATCGCCACCTTGGGGCTGCCGCAGCTCAACCCGGTCAACGAGCAGTTCAAGCAGCGCATGGCTGCACTGTTCGGTGCTGGCTACGACTACACCTATCTTTACCCCGGCGTGCAGAAGGTGGTGCAGGCAGCGGGGCGGGTGATCCGCAGCCAGAGTGATCGTGGCGTGGTGATGCTGATCGACGATCGTTTTGCCGAGCACAAGGTCAAGCAGCTGTTTCCGGCGTGGTGGCGGCCTGAAACGTCAACGGCTTAGGGATCGATACTCAAGCAGCGCTGTCGAACTGCCAGTAAACTGCCGCATCGATTATGTTTTTACCTGCAGCAAGTCTTTATTTTTTCTCCGTATTTCATTTCTTAGTGGAGGTTGTATGAGTCTCAGTCCTTTCGCCGGCAAGCTGGCACCTGCGCAGTTACTGGTCGATATTCCGAGACTGGTCACGGCTTACTACACCGGTCAACCTGATGCATCGGTACCTGCTCAACGCGTTGCGTTCGGCACTTCCGGACACCGTGGCACGTCGTTCGATCTGGGCTTCAACGAATGGCACGTGTTGGCTATCAGCCAGGCGATCTGCCTGTACCGAAAGGCAAATGGTATCGACGGCCCTTTGTTCCTTGGCGCTGATACCCATGCGTTGTCCACGCCAGCCGCTGCCACTGCTCTTGAAGTGCTGGCCGCCAACGGCGTTGAGGTGATGATCTCGCAAGGCGATGAATACACGCCAACCCCTGCGGTGTCTCACGCCATTATCTGTTACAACCGTGGCCGTACTTCGGGGCTGGCTGATGGCATCGTCATTACGCCGTCGCACAACCCGCCGCAAAGCGGTGGCTTCAAGTACAACCCGCCCAATGGCGGCCCGGCTGACAGTGATATCACCAAGTGGATCGAGAACAAGGCCAACGAACTGCTGGCCGATAAAGTCACTGGCGTTTCACGCATCAGTCATGAAAAAGCACTGCGTGCCGACACCACTCACCGCCATGACTACGTCAACACTTACGTAGCCGACCTGAAGAACGTCATTGATCTGGACGCTATTCGCGATTCGGGTCTGCGTCTCGGTGTCGACCCGCTGGGTGGGGCCGGGGTGAACTACTGGTCGGCGATTGGCGAGCATTACGGCCTGAACCTGGATGTGGTCAATAAGTTTGTCGACCCTACGTTCCGTTTCATGACCGTTGACTGGGACGGCCAGATTCGTATGGACCCGTCTTCCAGCCATGCCATGCAGAGCCTGATCGGTCTCAAGGACCGTTATCAAGTGGCGTTTGCCTGTGACCCGGATCACGACCGCCACGGCATCGTGACCCCGAGCGGTGGCCTGATGACGCCCAACAGCTACTTGGCGGTATCCATCGACTACCTGTTCCAGAACCGTCCTGAGTGGCGCGCCGATGCGGCAGTCGGCAAGACTGTGGTCAGCAGCGGCATGATCGATCGTGTGGCTGCGCGCCTGGGTCGACGCCTGTACGAAGTGCCGGTCGGCTTCAAGTATTTCGCGCAGGGCCTGTTCGAGGGTTCGTTGGGCTTTGGCGGTGAAGAAAGCGCCGGCGCCTCGTTTCTGCGCCGCGACGGTACTGTCTGGACCACCGACAAGGACGGTCTGATTCCGGCCTTGCTGGCTGCGGAAATGACTGCCCGTACCGGTCGTGACCCAAGCGAAACGTACAAGACCATGACCGACGAACTGGGCGAACCATTCTCGACTCGCGTCGACGCCAAGGCCAACCCGCAACAGAAGGCGCTGCTGAGCAAGCTGTCGCCGGAGCAGGTGACTTCCACCGAGCTGGCGGGGGAGCCGATTCAGAAGGTGCTTAGCAACGCGCCGGGTAATGATCAGGCGTTCGGTGGCGTGAAAGTCATGACCGAAAACGGCTGGTTTGCGGCACGCCCTTCAGGCACCGAGGACATCTACAAGATCTACGCCGAGAGTTTTGTCAGCGAAGATCACCTCAAGCGCCTGGTAGCAGAAGCTCAAGTGCTGGTGGACGGGGCGATTTCGCCGAAATAATCACTGCTTTCGTCAAGGCCCGAAAAACCTCGAACCTCAACCGGTTCGGGGTTTTTCAGCTTTTGACCTGTGGCTCAGTCGCGATAGAAGACCTGCACCAGGTGATAACCGAATTTGCTTTTGATCGGGCCGTGCACCACGCGTAGCGGCTTCTTGAAGATCACCTGATCGATGGCACCGACCATTTGCCCTGGCCGGACTTCGCCCAGATCACCGCCACGTTTGCCGGATGGGCAGCTAGAATGCTTTTTAGCCAGCACGTCAAACGCCTCACCCTTGGCAATGCGCAGCTTGAGCTGTTCGGCCTCTTCGGCGGTTTTCACCAGAATATGGCGGGCTTGGGCTTTCATGTCGCAATATCACCTGCTGCAAAAGGCTGCCATTATGCCTGCTCTTGCTGAGCGACGCCCGTGCGTCACGCGTGCCGTCATGACGGTCGTCGTCTATTTACTTCATTTTGTACGGTATTGATTATGGATTTTCCGGCGCTGTTGAAGATTCTGGCCAGTCAGGACGGATCGGACCTGTATCTTTCCACCGGAGCGCCTCCGTGCGCCAAGTTCAACGGTGTGCTCAAGCCGCTGGGCAGTGAAACCCTCAAGCCGGGCGAGGTTGCGGTGATCGCCCAAGGGCTGATGGACGAGGAGCAGAAGCTCGAATTCCTGCGCGAACTGGAGATGAACCTTGCTGTTTCGCTGGCGGGCATCGGCCGGTTCCGGATCAATATCTTCATGCAGCGTAACGAGGTGTCGATCGTCGCGCGGAATATCAAGCTGGATATTCCGCGTTTCGAGGACCTGTTCCTGCCGCCCGTACTGCTCGATGTGATCATGGAAAAGCACGGGCTGGTGTTGTTCGTCGGTGCCACCGGTTCGGGCAAATCGACCTCGCTGGCGGCGCTGATCGATTACCGAAATCGCAACGCCAGCGGCCATATCATCACCATTGAAGACCCGGTCGAATTCATCCATCGGCACAAGAAGTCCATCGTCAACCAGCGCGAAGTGGGGGTTGATACCCGAAGCTTCCGCGCGGCGCTGAAGAACACGTTACGTCAGGCTCCGGATGTGATTCTGATCGGCGAAATTCGTGATCGCGAGACCATGGAGCATGCGCTGGCGTTTGCCGACACCGGCCACCTGGCGATCTCGACCCTGCATGCCAACAACGCCAACCAGGCGCTGGACCGGATCATCAACTTCTTCCCGGAAGAGCGTCGTGCGCAGTTGCTGCATGACCTGGGCAATAACCTCAAGGCGTTCGTGTCCCAGCGGCTGGTTAGAACCCCGGACGGCAAACGTCGCGCAGCGGTTGAAGTGATGATGGGCACGCCGACCATTCGCGACCTGATTCAGCGCAATGAACTGACCGAACTCAAGGGCATCATGGAGAAATCCGGCAGCCTCGGTATGCAGACCTTCGACACGGCGTTGTTCAATCTGGCCGTCGAGGGGGCGATCAGCGAGGAGGAGGCGCTGAAGAATGCCGACTCGCAGAACAACGTTCGTCTGCGCCTCAAACTGCACAGTGAAGGCGGAGTCGCCAGCCTGACGACGCCGCCCCCGGCCCCGACCGGCAGCAGCACGGCAAGTACCGCCGAGTGGGGGCTGGTCGATGACGACGCGCCGGGGCCGCAGGCGTAAATCGGTGAAGCTCCTGCGCTCCGGGCAGAAGCTTCATTGTGGACCAGATTATTCAGGGCGCGCAGCAGCCAGCAATTCCTGTGTATAGGGGTGCTGCGGTGATTCGAACACATCGTGGCTGGCACCGCGCTCGACAACCTTGCCGTCCTTTACCACGATGACATCATGGGCGAGCGCCTTGACCACCGCCAGGTCATGACTGATGAACAGGTACGTCAGGCCGTGCTTTTCCTGAAGCTCGCGCAGCAGTGCGACGATTTGTTTCTGCACGGTGCGGTCCAGCGCCGAGGTAGGCTCGTCGAGCAGAATCAGCGCGGGTTTCAGCACCAGCGCCCGTGCAATGGCGATACGCTGACGCTGGCCACCGGAAAACTCATGGGGGTAGCGATGCCGGCTCTGCAGGTCGATGCCGACTTCTTCAAGCGCCCGAATGACTTCGGCATCGCATTTGGCAGGGGCGAACTGGCTGTGCACCTCAAGTCCTTCACTGATGATCTGCGCCACTGACATGCGCGGGCTGAGGCTGCCGTAAGGGTCCTGAAAGACCACTTGCATCTCTTTACGCCACGGGCGCATCTTTTTCTGACTCAGGCCGTCCAGCGCCTGCCCGCGGAAGCGGATACCGCCGCGTGATTCCAGCAGGCGCAGGATCGCCTGGCCCAGTGTCGACTTGCCGGAACCTGATTCGCCAACGATACCGAGGGTCTTGCCGCGCTCGATACTCAGGCTGATGTCATCCACCGCCTTGAGGTACTCCTTGTGCCGCCGCAGAATGCCGCCGGTCAGGGAGAACCAGACTTTCAGGTTATCGACCTGCAGAACCGTTTCCCGCGTGTCGCGTGGCAGCGGCTCGCCCGCAGGTTCGGCATCCAGCAGCAGGCGGCTGTAAGGATGCTGCGGCGATTTGAACAGCGATTTGCAATCGGACTGCTCGACAATCTCGCCGGCACGCATGACGCAGACGCGCTGCGCCACGCTATGAACCAGATTGAGATCATGACTGATCAGCAGCAGCGACATGTCCAGGCGCTGCTGCAGCTCCTTGAGCAGCAAGAGGATCTTGCGTTGCACGGTGACGTCCAGCGCAGTGGTCGGTTCGTCGGCAACCAGCAGTTCCGGCTCGCACGCCAGCGCCATGGCAATCATCACCCGCTGGCGTTGGCCTCCGGACAGTTCGTGCGGGTAGGCTTTCAGGCGTTTTTCCGGCTGCTGAATGCCGACCATTTCCAACAGTTCGACAATGCGTTTCTGCGCTTCACGGCCACTGATGCCGCGATGCAGCAGCAGCGTCTCGCCTATCTGTCGGGCCACGCTGTGCAGCGGGTTCAGCGAGGTCATCGGTTCCTGGAAAATCATGGCAATGCGGTTGCCCCGCAGCTCGCGCAGGGTGCGCTGGTCGGCACCCACCAGTTGTTGACCCCGGTAGGTGATGCTGCCAGTGGTCAGCGTACCGTTGTGCGGCAGCAGTTGCAGGATCGAGTGCGCAGTGACGGACTTGCCAGAGCCGGATTCACCCACCAGCGCCAGGCATTCACCGCGGCGTACGTCCAGGCTCAGGTTGCTGACGACCTTTTGCCCGCTGAACGCAACGCTCAGGTCGCGAATTTCGATCAGGTTTTCCGGCATATCAGGACCTCGGGTCAAAGGCATCACGCAGCGCCTCGCCTATGAATACCAACAGCGTCAGGATCAACGCGAGGGCAAAGAACGCTGTCAGGCCCAGCCAGGGCGCTTGCAGGTTCTGCTTGCCCTGGGCGATCAGTTCGCCCAGTGAAGCGCTGCCCGCTGGCATGCCGAAGCCCAGGAAATCCAGAGCGGTCAGGGTCGAAATGGCACCGGTGAGGATGAACGGCAGATAGCTCAGCGTCGCAGTCATTGCGTTGGGCAGGATGTGACGCATGATTATCTTCCGGTCCCCCAGGCCCAGTGCACGCGCTGCCTTGACGTACTCCAGGTTGCGCCCACGGAGGAACTCGGCGCGCACGACATCAACCAGCGTCAGCCAGGAAAACAGCGCCATGATGCCCAGCAGCCACCAGAAATCGGGTTCGACGAAGCCTGACAGGATGATCAGCAGGTACAGCACAGGCAAGCCGGACCAGACCTCCAGCAGACGTTGACCGAGCAAGTCTACCCAGCCGCCGTAATAGCCTTGCAGCGCGCCGGCAGAGATGCCAATCAAGGCACTGATGAAGGTCAGCACCAGGGCAAATAGAATTGAAATGCGCGCACCGAAAATCACTCGAGCCAGTACATCGCGCGCCTGATCGTCTGTACCCAGCCAGTTGCTTGCAGAGGGTGGGCTAGGCGCTGGTGTCGTCAGCTCATAGTTAGGTGTGTCGTCACTGAACGGGACTGGCGGAAACAGCATCCAGCCGTCGCCCTTGGTAATCAGCTGGCGCACGTAGTCACTGCGGTAATCCGGCTGGAAGGGCAGTTCGCCGCCAAATTGCTGCTCGGTGTAGCGCTTGAACACCGGAAAGTAGAGCGAGTGCTGGTAACTGACTATCAGCGGTTTGTCATTGGCGATCAGCTCGCCGCCCAGAGTCAGGGCAAACAGCGCGCAGAATAGCCAAAGCGACCACCAGCCCCGGCGATTGCTGCGAAAGCGCTCCAGACGGCGACGGGCCAGCGGCGAGAGGCTACGCATCATGCATTCCTCGCGCTGAAGTCGATTCGGGGGTCAACCAGCGTGTAGCAGACATCGCCAATCAGTTTTATCAGCAGGCCGAAGACGGTAAAGATGAACAGCGAGCCGAACACCACCGGATAATCCCGCGAAACGGCCGCTTCATAGCTCATGCGGCCCAGGCCATCCAGCGAGAAGATCACTTCGATCAGCAGCGAACCGGCAAAGAACACGCTGATGAACGCCTGCGGAATACCCGACACAACCAGCAACATGGCATTGCGAAACACATGGCCATAGAGCACGCGCCGCTCGCTCATACCCTTGGCGCGGGCGGTAGTCACATACTGACGGGTTATTTCGTTGAGAAAGGAATGTTTGGTCAGCAGGGTCAGTGTGGCAAAACCGCCGATCACCAGCGCTGAAACAGGCAGCACCAAATGCCAGAAATAGTCAGCGATCTTGCCGACGGTGGTCAGTTGCTCGAAGTTGTCCGAGACCAGCCCGCGCACCGGAAACCAGTTCAGTGACGTGCCACCGCAGAACACCACCACCAGCAGCATGGCGAACAGGAAGGCTGGCGTGGCGTAACCGATGATGATCGCGGTGCTGCTCCAGATATCGAACTGACTGCCATGTTTGACCGCTTTGCGAATACCCAGCGGGATGGATACCAGGTAGGTCAGCAACGTCGCCCAGAGGCCCAATGATATGGAGACCGGCATTTTTTGCAGAATAAGGTCGGTCACCGTGGCACCGCGAAAGAAGCTGTTGCCGAAATCCAGTCGGGCGTAACTCTTCAGCATCAGCCAGAGCCGCTCATGCAAGGGCTTGTCGAAACCGTATTGATGTTCGATCTGTTTGATCAGTACCGGGTCCAGTCCTCGGGACGCTCGGGAGTGTCCGGCATCGGCCGATTCGCTCGCCCCCGCGCCCACGGTCGCACCGCCAATTCCCTGCAAGCGCGCAATAGCCTGTTCGACAGGGCCGCCCGGCGCGGCCTGCACGATGAAAAAGTTGACCAGCAAAATACACAGCAGAGTAGGGATGATCAGCAGCAGGCGACGCAAAATATAGCCGAGCATTCAGTGCATCTCCGAAACGATGGCTGAAGCACCGCGTTTTTCAGCGAACTGCTCATTGGTCAATGGCGTCGGGCTGATTTCCCACCATGTTTCGATGGCTTCATTGTTGCTGGCCTGGATTTTCGGAATGCCGAAACGGTTCCACCAGACGGTGGAGGAGCCTGGCGGGTAATAGTTGGGAATCCAGTAGTAATTCCATTGCAGTACCCGGTCCAGGCAATGTGCATAGTCGGTCATGGTCTGCTTGTTGTCAGCCTTGAGCAGGCCTGCAATCAGGGTGTCTACGGCGGGGTCCTGAAGTGCCATGTAATTGCTGGAACCTGGGTCCATCGCTACTTTCGAACCAAAGCTGTTGTATAACTCGGCCCCGGGCGAGGTAGATACCGGGTAGCCGGTGACAATCATGTCGTAATCGCGGGCCATTACTCGGTTGAGGTATTGCGCGGAATCGATGCGACGAATATCAAAATGAATGCCGATCTGCGCCAGCGTGCGTTTGTAGGGCAGCAGCATCCTTTCGAAACCGTTCTGTGCGTTGAGAAACGTAAAGCTGAAGGGTTCGCCCTGAGCATTAACCAGTTGGTCGCCCTGCGGCTTCCAGCCAGCCTCTTTCATCAGCGCCAGTGCTTGCAGTTGCTTGTCGCGAATGAAGCCTGTGCCATCGGTTTTTGGTGCCTTGAACACGCTGTCGAACACCTGGTCAGGGACCTTGCCACGCAGCGGCTCAAGGATTTTCAGTTCGGCGGGAGTCGGCAGCTCGCTGGCAGCCAGCTCCGAGTTGGAGAAGAAGCTGTCCTGGCGAATGTACATGTTGCGCATCAACTGCCGGTTGGTCCATTCGAAGTCCCAGAGCAGCGACAGCGCCTGGCGCACGCGGCGGTCCTGAAACATCGGTCGGCTCAGGTTGAATACGAAGCCCTGTGAGCTTTGCACCGCGCCCTTGGCCAGTTGGGCCTTCTGCAAGCGACCGTCACTGAGTGCCGGGCCGTCATAACGAATTGAATAGCCGGTCGCTGAAAACTCGCGGTTGTAGTCGTAGGCCCCGCCCTTGAGAACCGTGCGTGCCACGTCAATGTCGCCGAAATACTCGATGCTGAAGGTGTCGAAGTTGTACAGGCCTTTGCTGACCGGCAGGTCTTTGCCCCACCAGCCTGGGTCACGTTGAAACGTGACGGTGCGCCCCGGGTCGACACGGCTGATGGTGTAAGGCCCGCTGCCCGGAGGAACTTCAAACCCCGCGCCACTGGCGAAGTCGCGGGATTTCCACCAGTGCTCCGGGAACACCGGCAGTGAAGCGAGGTCCAGGGGCAGGGTGCGGCTGTCGCTGTGCTTGAAGTCGAAACGGATCTGCAAGGGGGATTCGACTTCCAGGCCTTTGACCGCCTCAAACTGGGTCCGGTATTGCATGTTGCCTTGGGTCATCAGCAGTTCGTAGGTGTACTTGACGTCGTTGGCGGTAATCGGGGTGCCATCCGCGAAACGCGCCTTCGGGTTGAGGTAAAAGCGCAAGGAAAGGCCGTCTGCACCACGCTCCATTTTCTCGGCGACAAGTCCGTAGACCGTATAAGGCTCATCCATAGAGCGTATGGCCAGCGGGGCATAGAGCAGGCCATTGATCTGCGAAACCCCCATACCTTTGTCGGTAAACGGCATCAAGTGATCGAACTGACCTATTTCAATGGCCGAGCGGCGCATGCTGCCGCCTTTCGGGGCGTCCGGGTTCACATAATCGAAATGTTTGAAGTCGGCAGGGTAGCGCGGGGCCTCGCCGTAAACGGTCAGTGCGTGCTGTGGTGCTGCAGACAGCGATTGAACAACGCCAACGAAGGTCAGCGTCAAGGCGAGCAACGATGAAAAAACAAAACGCATGACTCGAATCCTGACTGACGTCCGCAAGCGAATGTCAGGGTTAAAGGCGACTGGCTGTCAAGGTATGACGAAAATCCCGGCAGCGCTCAGGCATCTGCGTCGCGGTATCTTCTACAGACAAATGGTCGCTTCGCCAAGCTGCTACGAGCAGGCAACGGTATTAACGGCCACCTGCAAAAACGGCCCATCCGAAGATGAGCCGTCTGGTACTCAGCGCAGCAGGATCAGTCCTGGCGGCTGGTCACTTCCAGCAGGTGGTAGCCGAACTGAGTCTTTACCGGACCCTGAACGGTGTTCACCGGAGCACTGAATACGACAGTGTCGAATTCCTTGACCATCTGGCCTGGACCGAACGAACCCAGGTCACCGCCCTGGCGGCTCGATGGGCAGCTGGAGTTGGCCTTGGCGATTTCAGCGAAATCAGCGCCGCCTTCGATCTGAGCCTTGAGTTCGTTGCATTTTTCTTCGCTCGAAACAAGGATGTGGCGGGCAGTGGCTTTAGCCATGGGGAATAATCTCCTGTGAAAAAAAAGAAACAGCCTACCGGATTCAGTGCGGTATTTCCCGACAAAGTTCCTTCGCTCTGTTTATCTGTAACGCAGACGGTCAACCGCGCGACGCAATAGCTGTTCGGTGCCTTCCCAGCCAAGGCAGCCATCGGTGACCGAAACGCCGTACTGCAGCGTCCCGCCCAATGCCTGGCAGCCGTCGAACAAGTGGCTCTCGATCATCATGCCGATCAGTGAGGTATTGCCGGCCAGGTGCTGTTCAAGAACATCGTTAAAGACGTGGGGCTGGCGTGACGGGTCCTTGCCACTGTTGGCGTGGCTGCAATCGACCATGATTCGCGATGCGATATTGTTTTTGGTCAGGCTGGCCTGCACCCGAGCGACACTCTGGCCATCGTAGTTGGGGCCGCTGTGGCCGCCGCGCAGCACAATGTGAGTGTCCGGATTGCCCTGCGTCTGGATGATTGCCGGATGACCGTGACCGTCCATGCCGAAGTGGCGATGCGGATGCGCCGCTGAACGCATTGCATCGCTGGCCACCGCGACGCCACCGTCAGTGCCATTCTTGAAGCCGACTGCCATGGGCAGCCCGCTGGCCATTTCCCGATGGATTTGCGACTCGGTGGTACGTGCGCCGATCGCGACCCAACTGAGCAGGTCATCGAAATAGCCCGCGGCCATGGGTTGCAGTATCTCGGTGGCAATCGGCAGGCCCATTTCCAGCATGTCACGCATCAATTGTCGCGACAGCGCCAGGCCTTCAGCCATATCGTCACTGCCGTCCAGATGGGGATCGTACGCCAGGCCTTTCCAGCCCACTGTCGTGCGCGGTTTTTCGACGTAGGCGCGCATCACCAGCAGCATCTGATCACTGACTTGCGCCGCAAGGCCGGCCAGTCGCTCGGCATATTCACGAGCAGATTGCGGGTCATGGATCGAGCAGGGGCCCACGATAACGAGCAGTCGCGAGTCTTCACCTTCAAGGATGGCGCGTACGGCGCGGCGATGGGCAGCAACCTGTTCGGTCAGCGCTGCATTCAGCGGCAGGCGCATTTTCAGTTCAAGCGTGCCGGGCAGGCGTTTCGAGGCGGGGCTGTTGTCTGCCAGAGCAACGGCATGGCTGGACAGGTCGGACGGTTTTACGACAACGGACGAATTCATATTCTGGCTTCCTGGGCTGGCGGTGCAGTACCGCGCAGACCTACTGGGGTGTTCGACAAAGGGCCGTATTGGCCGGGCGTTTGTGGTTGCCACCTGGCAGTGACCGAACGGAGGCGGCAGGCTGTCCCGAACGGAGATGGCTAAATCGCCAGGCGAAGTCGATGTCGTTGCGGTAATAAGTGGCGTAGTTCATGTCGTAGTCCTCAATGTGCAGCGTGATATTTATGAAGGGTTGAAAATACCTGGCCCTGAAAAAACAAAACCCCCGGTCGGGAAGCCGACCGGGGGTAGAGAATTCTCTGGTTGGCGTCCCCTTGAAGTGGGCGCCGGATAGGTATCAGGCGCGCCAGTGGCTAAACCAATACCCATAATAAGAGTTGAGCTGAACAGGAGCGTTCACCGAGGCAACCCGCACAGCCACAGCGCATGCACGGCAGGATATGCCGGTAGCCGCTTTAAGCAGTGATGAAGTGGATTGCAGCATGGTGGGTCTCCGTTGATTGCTCCGAAGCTTACTTCAGGAGCGGCGGCGCATTCAATTGGAAAATTCAATCACCAGGATTATCAATGGCTACGAGCATTGACGTGGTGGTCCAGAGGGCGAGGGGTAAACCGCTCAACGGCTGATGACAGTTACCTGGCGGCAGGCTATGGTTCGGCCAGGCTTCTACATATTGCGCCTGCAGTCTCCGGCAGGATCAGCTACTCTTCACCCATTACTTCTTCCTGCGGGGTTTGCATGTTCGGGATGGTCCCGATCTTCATGCCCAGCAATACGGCTACCTTATGCGCTTCACCGCGCCTGCCTTTCTTGCGGCCTGCCAGCACCTGGTAAGTTGTCGCCGGATCAATGCTGTTTTCCCGAGCGAATTCCTGAACAGATTTTCCCTGTTGTTCGAGCCAGGCCTTGGCTTGTGCGGCGGTGCGTATTCCGGGCATAGTTCAAAACCGTTCAAATCTATTCAATTCCGCGGGATTCTAACATTCGTTAGGATGGCTTTAACAGGATCATAGATTCAAATGAGTGGAATCGGTTGTCGGCTGAGAAAAGAACGAGAGCGTCTGAGCATGTCTCAGCGTACCTTCGGTGAAATAGGGGGAGTTGAGGCTAACGCCCAGGGAAAGTATGAAAATGGTGATCGCGCGCCCAAGGCCGATTACCTGGCTGCGGTGGCGGCCAAAGGTGTGGATGTGCTCTATGTGCTGACGGGAGCGCGCACGCCGGTGCCGATTGACAACCTCAGTGTGATCGAAGAAAAGATTCTGGGTAATTACCGGGTGTTGGCCAAGGATGATCAGGATGCGATCAGGCGTTTGACGACGACCATTGCCGAGCTTTCCGCTCCTGAAAAGCTTCCTTAGGGCAGGCATTGCGAGGCGGACATGCAGCCTGATTTTCTGCGGCCTGCGGTTTTTTTCCGTCGTTCTCGAAGCACCCACCGTCAAGTTGTCGAGAGTCTGAGTTCGCAGTGCTAGGTCTGACTCATTGTTTTTGTTATGGTGATTGGCATTCGTTATGACCGTTGCGCGAGGTGTCTGCTTGATTAAGGTGCTAGTTGTCGATGACCATGATCTTGTCCGGACAGGCATCACACGCATGCTGGCCGACATAGACGGTCTGCAGGTTGTCGGGCAGGCTGATTCCGGCGAGGAATCACTGAAGAAGGCGCGCGAGCTCAAGCCTGACGTTGTACTCATGGACGTCAAGATGCCGGGCATCGGTGGGCTGGAGGCGACGCGCAAGATGCTGCGCAGCCACCCTGATATCAAGGTCGTCGCAGTCACTGTCTGTGAAGAAGACCCGTTTCCGACCCGTTTGCTGCAGGCAGGTGCTGCCGGCTACATGACCAAGGGTGCGGGGCTTGCCGAAATGGTCCAGGCCATTCGCCTGGTGTTTGCCGGTCAGCGTTACATCAGCCCGCAGATTGCCCAGCAGTTGGCCTTGAAGTCGTTTCAGCCGCAGGTCAACAATTCGCCGTTCGATCTGCTTTCCGAGCGTGAAATCCAGATTGCCCTGATGATTGTCGGCTGCCAGAAAGTCCAGACCATCTCGGACAAGCTGTGCCTGTCACCGAAAACCGTTAATACCTACCGATACCGTATCTTTGAAAAGCTCTCGATCAGCAGTGATGTTGAACTGGCTTTGCTCGCTGTACGTCACGGCATGGTTGATGCCAGCGCCTGAACATGACCCAGACATTCGATCCAAGTGCATTTCTCGCGACCTGTAGCGGTCGTCCCGGCGTCTACCGTATGTTCGACGCCGAAGCTAAACTGCTTTACGTCGGCAAGGCCAAGAACCTCAAGAAGCGTCTTGCCAGCTATTTTCGCAAAACCGGACACGCGCCCAAGACCGGAGCGCTGGTGTCGCGCATCGCCCAGATTGAAACGACCATCACGGGCAACGAAACTGAAGCGCTGTTGCTGGAGCAGACCCTCATCAAGGAGTGGCGGCCGCCCTACAACATTCTGCTGCGTGACGATAAGTCCTATCCCTATGTGTTTCTGTCCGATGGTAACTACCCGCGACTGAGCATTCATCGCGGCACCAAAAAAGCCAAGGGCCGTTATTTCGGGCCTTACCCGAGTGCCGGCGCGATTCGCGAGAGCCTTAGCCTGCTGCAGAAGACCTTTCAGGTGCGGCAGTGCGAGGACAGCTACTTCAAGAACCGCACGCGTCCTTGCCTGCAATATCAGATCAAACGTTGCAAAGGGCCGTGTGTCGGGCTGGTCGAGCCTGAGGTGTATGCCGAGGACGTACGTCACTCGGTGATGTTTCTCGAGGGACGCAGCAATGCCCTGAGTGACGAACTGAACGCCTCCATGGAAAAAGCCGCGATGGCGCTCGACTTCGAACGCGCAGCCGAGTTGCGCGATCAGGTCGCCTTGTTGCGCCGCGTCCAGGATCAGCAAAGCATGGACGGCGGTACCGGCGATGTCGATGTGGTCGCCGCGTTCGTCAACCCTGGCGGTGCCTGCGTGCACCTGATCAGCGTGCGGGGCGGGCGGGTGCTGGGCAGCAAGAACTTCTTCCCGCAGGTCGGCATAGAAGAGGAGGTCGGCGAAGTGATGTCGGCATTCCTGGCTCAGTATTTCCTCGGCGGCATCGACCGTGAGCTGCCCGGCGAAGTCATCGTCAATGTCATCAACGACGATTTCCCTGCGTTCGTCGACGCCGTCGAAGAATTGCGCGGCGTCGAGATGGTTATCAGTCATCGCGTGCGCGGCACCCGGGCGCGCTGGCAGCAAATGGCGGTCACCAATGCCGAGCAGGCACTGACTGCGCGGCTGGCCAACCGTCAGCATGTTGCGTCGCGGTTCGAAGCGCTGGCCAAGGTGCTGGGGCTTGAAGATCCGCCAATGCGTCTCGAATGCTACGACATCAGCCACTCCAGTGGTGAGGCGACCGTAGCGTCCTGTGTGGTGTTCGGTCCGGAAGGCCCGATCAAGTCCGATTACCGGCGTTTCAATATCGAAGGCGTAACGGCGGGCGACGACTATGCCGCCATGCACCAGGCCTTGACCCGACGTTACAGCCGCATCAAGGCCGGGGAGGGCAAGTTGCCGGATGTGCTGCTGGTGGACGGCGGCAAGGGCCAGATGTCCATGGCCCGTGATGTGCTCAATGAATTGCAGGTGCCTGATCTGATTCTGCTCGGTGTCGCCAAGGGCACCACGCGCAAGGCGGGCTTTGAAACCCTTTACCTGAACGACGCAGCACATGAATTCACGCTGCCCGGCGATTCGCCAGCGTTGCACCTTATCCAGCAGATTCGCGACGAGGCCCACCGTTTCGCAATCACCGGTCACCGCGCGCGGCGCGGCAAGACCCGGCGCACCTCGACCCTTGAGGGCGTTGCAGGCGTCGGGCCGACCCGGCGTCGTGACCTGCTCAAACATTTCGGCGGATTACAGGAATTGTCCCGTGCCAGCATCGATGAAATCGCAAAAGCACCCGGAATCAGTAAAAAGCTGGCAGAGTCGATTTATGCAAACCTGCACAGCGAGTAGAATGCCCGCTCACCTCGTAGCCAGTTGTGCCGATGAATATCCCTAATCTGATCACCGTACTACGCGTTTTATTGATTCCGATCTTCATTTTGCTGTTCTACATGCCTTATCACTGGAGCTACATGGCCGCCAGTGCAGTCTTTGCGTTCGCTGCGGCGACCGACTGGCTCGACGGGTATCTGGCCCGCCGTCTTGAACAAAGTACGCCTTTTGGCGCCTTTCTCGACCCGGTAGCAGACAAACTGATGGTGGCCGTGGCATTGGTGCTGCTGGTTCAGGCGCATGCCAATCTGTGGCTGACGCTGCCCGCAGCGGTGATCATCGGTCGCGAAATCGTGATTTCTGCACTCCGCGAGTGGATGGCGGAAATCGGCGCGCGTGCGCAGGTTGCCGTTTCCAATATGGGCAAATGGAAAACCGCGGCGCAAATGCTCGCGCTGGTTATTCTGCTGGGTAACCCGCCTGCGATCACGATCTGGGTGATTCTCGGCTACGCATTGCTGCTCGTTGCAGCGGGGTTGACCCTGTGGTCGATGGTGCAATACCTCAGAGCCGCGTGGCCGCACCTCAAGACTACGGCAGAAAAAAAATAAGTTTTTGAATCAAGGGCTTGACGCAGCTTTCTGAAACGCTAGAATAGCGCCCGTCATCAAGACAATGCGGGAATAGCTCAGTTGGTAGAGCACGACCTTGCCAAGGTCGGGGTCGCGAGTTCGAGTCTCGTTTCCCGCTCCAAATATAAATCCATGTATGCACAAGAGGCATATGGGATTAACAAAAAAGACGCTTAGGCGTCTTTTTTCGTTTTTGCGGTAAATATCCCGGGTTTACTTTCTTGTGATGTACTTCTGATTGTCTGAAGCAGTTTTGGCGTCCGAAGCCATATAGCCGTCGCCACCTCAAGCAGTCGAAGGAACAGTAGACCGGCTGGAGGCCATTATCGGGCACCCGCTGCGCACCTACGAAGACTTCGTCAAGGAAGCCACTGTCGGTTGAATCGCCGGCAGGGCAGCCATCCTGCCGGGTAAGAAACCCGGCAGTCAGTGCTTTAGTAGTTCACCCAGACGGCATCGTTATTGGCAGACTTTACCCAGCGCACACCTTCTACGCCAGTGTCGATACCCGGCTTGGCAGCCCATGCCATGCGTTGCCCCTGAGCTTCGAAACTCATCTGGTCAGGGCGTTCATCCCTCCATTCGATACTCGCCTTCCCGACTACTATTTATAATGTTGCTCGAACACCGCTACCTGCTCCGGTGTAATGAGTTGGAAGGGCACCCAGACCTCGGCGTCGACCGGCTCGCCTTTGATCATTTTTATGGCCGATTGCAGAGCTGTGGTCGCTTGGGCTTTCGGGTCTTGAAACACCGAGGCTGCCAGCATTCCACGTTTGATTGCCGCTAGGCCATCAGGCAAGCCGTCAATGCCTACAATTGCAACTTCCCCCTTCGCTTTGCCAGCCTGTTGTAACGCCATGGCGGCGCCGATGGCCATCTCGTCGTTATTGGCCACGATGGCATCAAAGGTTCTGCCCGCCAGTAGCCAGTTACTGGTCAGGTCCATACCTTTGTTACGTTGCCATTCCGCTGTTTGCTGCTCGACGATCGTTATGCCCGGATAGTCCTTGAGCACCTGTTTGACGCCTTCGCTGCGGTCGTGTGTCGAGTTCTGCGCAAGGTCACCCATGATGAGCGCGATAGTACCTTTGCCTCCCATCTTTTCTGCCAGATAGCGCATCTGCAATTGTCCTGCCTCAATGTCGTTGGACGCCACGGTGGTAACGCCCTTGGGCAAGACGCGCTCATCCGGGTGACGGTTGACGTAGACAAGCGGCATCTTTGCCTCGACTGCTGCGCGGGTCATATTTGCCGTGGCGGCGGTGTCCACCGGCAAGACGATGACCGCATCCACTTTCTGGCTGAGAAAGCCCTGAACCTGATTGATCTGGCGAACGACATCGCCTTGAGCGTCCTCGAACTGGAGCTGCACATTCTCTTTTCGGGCAGCTTCTTCCAGGCCGCTGCGCACATAGGTCATGAAGTTATCGTCGACTCTGGCGATCGTGACGCCAATTCGGTAGCTCGCAGCAGCCCATTGGCTGGAAACCAGTAACAGCACGGCGATAAACAGTTTGCAGAAGGGCATGAGACGTTTCCTTTTGTTGTTATGTGTGACGTTCACCAAGACCTGTCATGAACGTTTCCAGCGCTTTTCACGAGAGCGTGCCAAGGTGTTCCTCAAGCCAGGGTGAAGGCTTTTTTGAAGCGTTCCAGTGCTGCTTCGCTGTTGCCACTGGCCCAGCCTTCAAGCCCGACGACACCCGTGTAGCCGATATCGAACAACGCTCTGGCAATGGCGGGATAATGAATTTCCCCTGTACCGGGCTCTTGGCGACCGGGAACGTCGGCGACCTGGATTTCTCCTATGGCGCTGCCTGAGCGCTGGATGAGTTCGATCAGGTTTCCTTCGCCGATTTGCGCGTGATAAAGGTCCAGGTTCATTTTCAGGTGCGGGCTGCCCACGGCTTCGATCAGGGCCAATGTGTCTTCAGCGCGAGCGAACGGGGTGCCGGGGTGGTCGACCTCGGTATTCAGGTTTTCCAGCAAGAATACCCGGCCTGCCTCTTCGCCAAGGCGAGCGAGTTTTTCCAGCGTTTTGCAGGCACTCAGCCACATGCGTCCATTGACATGAGCCACCGGATTGACGGGCAGACCTTTGTCGTCAAGGCCCGTGCCATGCAGGTTCAGGCTCGGGCAATTGAGCCGGGCGGCAACCGCGAGGGATTCGCGTGCGCTGTCCAGCAGGTGCTGGATTGCGTCGGCATCGGTCAGATTGCCGTGGGTGTAGCCGGTCATGGAGGTGAAATTCGCCCCTGTGGCAGCCAGCGCTGTGATGTCCTTATTGGCCCAGCTCCATATTTCGGCGCTAAAGCCCAGCTCGTGAATACGCCTGACACGCTCGGTGAAGGGTAAATCCAGGAACACCATCTCGGCGCTGACCGCTAATGTGAACGGTATGGAGCTCATGCGCAGACTCCTCGTGACACCGCCACCGGTCGGCCTTGCTGGAACGACTCGATGCAGGCGCGGGCAATGGCCAGCGCCGCTCGGGCATCTTCGCCACTGGCCAGGGGTTTGGCCCCGGTACGCAGGCAGTCGGCAAAATGATTGAGTTCGGCGATGTAGGCGTCACGCAGCAGGTCGGTGTCCAGTCGTTGGGAGTCGGCCTGTATGCCATTGGCCAGATAACGGGTCAGATCAGATTCACTGACGTTGCCCATAGTCAACATGCCGGCACTGCCGAAGACCTCGCCCCGGACGTCGTAACCGTAGACCGCCTGAAAGCTGGCTTCAGCGGTGGCAATGGCACCGTTGTCGAAGCGGATCATCACCACCGCTGTGTCCAGAAACCCATTGTTCTTGTAATCCGGTGCAATCAGCGCATCAGCCATGACGAACACGCTGACTGCCTCGGCGCCGGGGTTCAGGTAGCGCAGGGTATCGAAGTCATGAATCAGCGTTTCAAGAAAGATCACCCATTGCGGCGAGGCTGCCGGATTGTTCAGCGCAGGATCTCGGGTTAACGAGCGCAACAGTTGCGGTGTACCTATACGCCCCTCAACCACGTTCAGATGAGCCGTACGAAAGCTTTTGGCGAAGCGACGATTGAAACCGACTTGCAAGGGCACGCCGGCATCGGCGGCCGCAGCGATAGCGCGGTCGGCTTCCTCGAGAGTGATCGCCATGGGTTTCTCGCAAAAAACGCCCTTGCCGGCCCGCGCCGCGCTGATGACCAATTCTGCGTGGCTGCGCGCGGGGGCAGCGATCAGCACGCCATCCAGGTCTGGGTCGTCCAGCAATTGCTGAGGGTCGGTGTAAACCCGATCTACCCCTAACTCTGCGGCCAGACGCGACGCCTGGCCCGGAGTGGGGTCGGCGATGGCCGCAAGGCAGGCACCGGGAATATGGTGGGCGGCGGTCTGGCCGTGGAAGCTGCCCATGCGACCGGCGCCAATCAGACCAAGGCGGAGAATTTTTTTGCTCATGAAATAACCCTTTTTAATTGTTGTTCGATTATTTTCCGGCCGTAAGCGCGCCGGGCAAAGGGGGAGAGCAAAGGCCATGCCATAACTTAAGCTATTGATTTTAAAAGTTTATTAAAAATTTCCAGTCAAAAGGTGTTCATTTTAATGACATGTCTATACTGACATGTTGAATATATGAACATGGATACATCAATGTCCTCACAGTCTGCGACCTTCAGCGTGCAAGACCTCGGATACCTCACCGCATTGGGGACCGTGGCACTCAACAGCGGTCCCATACCCGAACTGGAGCAGGCCTGGCGGGCGCGCCTGAGTGGCGTTGACGAGCGCCCGGCGACGGTCAGGAAGGTTATTTGGGATTCCTGGGGACGCAGCATCGCAGGCGGCGTGAACCCTGAAGACAGCGACTACCGGTTTGTCGACCCTCAACACCTTGCGGCTACTCTGGCGGCCAATCGGGTTTTGATTGCCGCAGCAGCTCAAGTGATGCGCGGCTTGCTTGCCTATAACCCGAGAGGCCATATCAACCTCACCGATGCTGAGGGCACCACACTGTATTTTTGCGGGCTGGATCTGACGCCGGTGGGTACGCGTTTGCTGGAGTCGGTGCAGGGCACCAACTGCACCGGGCTGGCCCTGGCTGAAGATTCCCTGGTGTATGTACTGGCAGAGGAAAACTTCGGTACAGGCCTTCGTCAGCGGCGAATGCATTGCGCTGCGGCGCCCATCCGCAATGCCCAAGGCAAGACCCTGGCGATGCTGACCCTGACCGCAGAACCTGGCTGGTTCCATTTTCATACGCTCGGCACTGTCCAGGCGGCGGCCGAGGCCGTCTCGCGGCAAATGGCCTTGCAGGCGCTGCTGGAAGAACAGCAAACCGTTCTCGAAGTGCTCAACGAAGGTTTGGTGGTACTGGACGAACGAGGCTGTATAAAAGCGCTCAATCGCTATGCCCGGCAGCTTTTTCGGGTCGGCCTGGATTTGCTGGGCAGCCCGTTCCAGCGTCTGGGGCGCAGTGATTTGAACGAACAGATTCTGGCGCGTATCGGTGAAGGGCTGCGGGACCTGGACTGCACCTTTGAACTGCATGATTTCAGCCAGTTGTCCTGTCTGGTTTCGGTATGCCCACTGGAGCAGGGCGGGCGCGTGGTGTCGCTGCGAGAAAATCGGCGCATTCGGGAGATCACCCGGCGAATTATCGGCACTCAGGCCCGTTACACGTTCGAGACCATTCAGGGCCGTTCACGGGCGATTGCAGATGCCGTGCATTTTGGGCGGATCGCCAGTCGCAGCGATTCCACCACCTTGATTCTTGGCGAAAGCGGCACCGGCAAGGAGTTGTTCGCCCAGGCGATCCATAATGCGAGTGACCGCAATAGCGGGCCTTTTGTGGCGGTCAACTGCGGTGCGATTCCCCGGGACCTGGTGCAAAGCGAGCTGTTCGGCCATGTCGAGGGCGCATTCACGGGTTCGGCTAAAGGCGGGTCGGCGGGCAAGTTCGAACTGGCCGATGGCGGCACGATCTTTCTTGATGAGATCGGCGACATGTCCTTCGATGCGCAGGTCAGCCTTTTACGGGTGTTGCAAGAGGGCGAAGTGACCCGGGTCGGGGCGAAAAGCTCGCGACCAGTGGATGTACGCATCATTGCCGCCACTCACCGTAACTTGAGTCAGGCAGTGGCCGAAGGCGCCTTTCGTGAAGATCTGTATTACCGACTCAACGTGCTCAACCTGACCGTACCGCCGCTGCGTATGCGTCGGGAAGACATTGCCTTGCTGGCGCAACATTTTCTTGATCGTTGTGCCCGTTCATTGCGCAAGTCAGTGCTGGGGCTTTCTGCGCAAGCCCTGGAATTGCTGGTGGCTTATAGCTGGCCGGGCAACGTGCGAGAGCTGGAAAACAGCATTGAGCGCGCGACCAATCTGGCCACGGGTGAGCTCGTCCAGCCCGCCGATCTGCCCCTTGAAATCAGGCAGCGGAGCGGCCCCGCGGTGCCGGGCCGGCTGCCAGTGCCTTTGGCGGCCCATGACCTTGGCACCCACGAAATGCACGCGATTATTGCGGCGCTCGAAAGCACCCGAGGCAACATTCGCCTCGCTGCTCGACAGCTGAACGTTTCCCGCGGCGGGCTGTACAACAAAATGAGTCGATTCGGCTTGAACGCCGCCGATTTTCGAGGGCTCTGACGCCGGTCAGGCGTCGGTATTCTCCGAGGTCACGATCTGTAGCGGTACATACACCCGGTGCCTGAGCGGATCGAAGCTGTTGACGGTCTGCAACTCGATCAGCAGATTTACCAGTGCCTCGGCAATTTGAAGAGGCTGGGAGTCGATCACCACGTCAACCAGCCCGTTCGCGAGTGCGAGGCGCGACAGTTCGGTGGACTCCTGCAAAATGCAGCACAGCGCTGGACGTCTGGGCAGTTGCGAGAGAGCACTGATGATGCCGTCGCCACCACCGCCC
The DNA here is from genome assembly GCF_032587875.1 of Pseudomonas syringae group sp. 243L2. Classification (NCBI taxonomy): domain Bacteria; kingdom Pseudomonadati; phylum Pseudomonadota; class Gammaproteobacteria; order Pseudomonadales; family Pseudomonadaceae; genus Pseudomonas; species Pseudomonas syringae group sp. 243L2. The sequence continues at coordinate 294,464 of NZ_JAWHPL010000021.1, read as the reverse complement.
ACCACGCACAGCCCGCGCAGATCGTCATGATTGCCCAGCAATTCCAGGCTCGCCTCTTCGGTGATATCACAGTTGTCGAGGTTGATCAGCGGCACCAGAGGACGTAACCCCGGCGCATGCTCTGCCAGGTAACTGTGTAGCCCTTCAACCCGCGCCTGATGACCGAGAAAGCGATGGCCGCCGAGCAGAATGCCGATGCTGCCTTTGCGAGCACCGCAGGTACGTGCCAGCAGCCAGCCCATGGTGCGTCCGACCTGATAATTGTCCTGACCGACGTAAGGCTCATCGGCCTTCTCATGAATGTCTGAAAGCAGCGCTATCACCGGGACGCCAGCCTGGCGAATCTGTTCAAGAGCAGCGTTGATCAGCGGGTGGGCGAAGCTGACCACCGCCAGGCCGTCACATTGCACTGCCAGTTGTTCGAGTTGGGCAACGATGGCGGCCGGGCTGCGATCAGTCACGTATTCGAACTGGCAGGTCAGATTGGCCCCGATACGACGTTGCGCGGCCTGGCCAATGGCCTGAGCGAGGTTGGCATAGAACGCCTGGGCGGTGTTCAGCAACAGAATGCCGAAACGGTAAGTGGGACGTTGCTCGACAATGCGCTGCGCAATCAGCCGTGCGGCGAAATAACCCACTGCTTCCGCGGCCTTCAGCACCTGCTCGGCGGTAGCGGGGTTTACCGGAGCGCGGGCGTTGAGCACGCGATCGACAGTCGCGACACTCAAGCCTGCCTGCGCGGCAACAGTCGCGATGGTGGGGCGCTTATTGTTATTCATGACATGCCCTTGAAGCGGCTTGATAGAAAACTATCAAGCACCGCAGATGCTCGATGATAGCTTGATAGTGAATGTATTCAAGGCCTTGAGAGGGGGGTGGGTGCTCTCTATATTTTCTTACGCAAAGTTCCTGAAACTTCACACTTGCGGAGAATAATAACAATGCCTCAAGACACTGCAGCCTGTCAGCGCGACTATAGCCTGACCGGCCCCGAAGCTGCCCGTGCAGCAGAAAAAGGCCTGGTATCTGCCGAGTGGTACCAGTCGCCCATCTCTCGTCAACGCATGAAACAATTGATGCAGCGCCGCGACGGCCCGGCCTTGCTCGACACTGCCATTTGGTTGCTGGCGCTGCTGGTCAGCGGTTTTGGCGGCTACTGGTTCTGGGGTTCCTGGGCATGTGTGCCGTTCTTCCTGGCTTACGGCGTTCTTTACGCCACAGCCTCCAACCCGCGCTGGCACGAGACTGGCCACGGCACCGCGTTCAAGACCCGGTGGATGAATGACGGGTTGTACCAGGTGGCCAGTTTCATGTGCATGTTCGAGCCACATGTATGGCGCTGGAGCCATGCGCGGCATCATACCGACACTATCGTGGTAGGTCGCGACCCGGAAATTGTCGAGCCACGGCCGCCGAGCCTTGTGATGATGTTCCTGAGCCTGTTTCAGATTCCCTTGCTGATCAAAACAATGGGCGGCGTGTGCCGACATGCTTTTGCGCACATGAGCGAGCAAGAGAAGGATTTCATCCCGGTGTCCGAATGGCCCAGAGTGTTTCTGGCCGCGCGTATCTGGCTCGCTATTTATGCCGGAGTGGTTGCTGCGGCACTGTATCTGCAAAGCTGGTTACCCCTCATGTACGTCGGTTTGCCCATGCTTTATGGCGGCTGGCTGTCTTACCTGTTCGGCCTTACTCAACATGTGGGGCTGGCTGAAGACGTGCTCGATCATCGCAGCAACTGCCGCACTATCTACATGAACCGCGTGCTGCGCTTTCTGTACATGAACATGAACTACCACCTTGAGCACCATATGTACCCGATGGTGCCGTATCACGCGTTGGCGCAACTTCATGAAGAGATCCGCCACGACTGTCCGCCGCCTTATGCCAGCCTCGGCGAAGCCTTCAAGGAAATTATTCCAACCCTCCTGAGGCAGCGCCGCGACCCGACCTACTTCATCAAGCGCCAGGTGTCACATGCTTCAGCGCCTGCCACCACCGCACGTCCCCAGCCTGAAGCGACCTCCGGCTGACACTTTCCGGTTGTACCCGAACGAGAGAGAAAAACCATGAACAATCAATGGATTGATGTATGCGCCGTGGGCGAAATTGATGAAGAAGACGTCATTCGCTTCGATCACGGCCCGCATACCTATGCCGTATACCGTTCCGCCGACAACGAATTTTTCGCCACGGCGGGCCTGTGCACCCACGAAAAGATTCACCTCGCCGACGGGCTGGTAATAGATCACGTCATCGAATGCCCTAAACATAACGGCCGCTTCGACTATCGCAATGGCAAAGCCCTGGGAGCACCCGTGTGCGTCAATCTCAAGACCTTTGCCGTACGGGTCGAAGCCGGGCGGGTTTTGCTTGCGGTCAGTGACTGAAAATCAGGAGTGCATGCCATGAATGCTCCATTGATTATCGTTGGCGCGGGTCATGCAGGTGGCCGTGCAGCGCTGACCTTGCGCGATCAGGGTTACGCCGGCCGACTGATACTGATCGGCGCCGAGCCGCACGTGCCGTATGAGCGCCCACCTTTGTCCAAGGGCGTGCTGCGAGGCTCCGTGGACCTGGCCGGTTGCAGCCTGTGTGCGGACACGCGCCTCACTGAGCTGGGTATCGAGCATCTGACCGACAATCCGGTAAAGAGCCTCGACCCGCAGGGTCATCGCCTGCAGTTGGCTGACGGCGATGAATTGCCTTACAGCCGATTGCTGTTGGCGACCGGGGGCAGGGCGCGTTGCCTGGCACAGATCCCCAGGCACCTGAGCAATGTTTTCTACCTGCGCACCCACGATGAAGCATTGGCGTTGCGGGGTGCCTTGATCCACGGTTCACGCCTGGTGATCATCGGTGCCGGGTTCATTGGCCTTGAAGTTGCGGCGACGGCGCGGGCTCTAGGCTGCCAGGTGACGTTGCTCGAAGCAGGCCCTCGTCTGGCCGGGCGCGTCTTGCCTGAAGAAGTGTCCCGGGCATTGCTGGATTTGCATCGGCAGCACGGCGTCGATGTACAACTCAATGTCGTGCTTGAAGACGTGCAAGGCAATGAGCGCGCCGAGTCAGTGCTGCTGGTCGACGGCCGGAGTGTGCCTTGTGACGCAGTGGTTGTCGGCGTTGGCATGCAGCCGAACATCGAGCTTGCAGTAGCGGCTGGCCTTGCCGTGGGGCAAGGGATTCGTGTCGACGATCGACTGCGCACCAGCTGCCCGGACATCTTCGCCGCCGGTGATGTGTGTGAGTATCGCCTGCACCCGGAGGGGGCATATCAGCGGCAGGAGACCTGGCGCAACGCCGAAGCGCAGGGGCGCCACAGCGCATTGAATATGCTGGGGTACGATCTTCCGTTCCAGGACGTGCCCGGCTTCTGGTCCGATCAGTACGACTGGAGCGTGCAGACAGTCGGTGTAACCACGCAGCCCCTGCCTTCAGCCAGCCGCGCATTGGCCTGCGGTGGGCGGTTGCTGTTCTACCTGGATGCGCAACAACGACTGCAGGGGGCCTGTGGCCTGGCGCTGGGCAACAGCGTTGCCAAAGATATCAAGCTGTGTGAGCGCCTGATCGTTGCCCGAACTCCGCTGAGCGTCACCATGCTCAACGACCCCGAGTGTTCGCTCAAACAACTGCTGAGGCTCTGACATGGACACATTTCTGGTATTTCAGTCGCTATGGGCCATGCAGGACCATCGTGGCCAGTGTGACCTTCCCATCGAGGCGCAACTGGACAGAATTGCCGCTGCCGGCTTTGACGGGATCACCGACCATTACTGGCATGCCCCCGATGTCATGCGGCTGCATGCCGCCGCAGAGGCCCGTGGCTTACAGATTGAAGGTCAGCTATTCCCACAGACAGTGGCCGATCTGGACAGGGCGCTTGAAGTTGCTTGCCGCTACGGTTGTCATCACCTGACTCTGCAGGCCGATGCACGTCCGCGGACGCTGGCCCAGGCGGTCACGTTGATCGAGGGCTGGCAGCGTCTGGCCGAGCAGGTGGACTTTCCGGTTCTGCTGGAAACTCACCGTTACCGCCTTACCAGTGATCTGTTGTTTACCCTCGACGTGCTGGCGCAGATGCCGGACCTCAAACTGCTGGCTGATTTGTCCCACTACGTGGTAGGTCGGGAGTTGCCCGAGTCGGCGACGGCCGAGGACGACGAGCACATTCACAGCATCTTGCGCCATAGTTGGGGCTTTCACGGCCGTATAGCCAATAGTGAACAAGTGCAGGTGCCTTTGAGCTTTGCACAACACCGCCCCTGGCTTGAGCGGTTTTCAGCCTGGTGGCGTTACGGTATTGAAGATTGGCTGGCTCGACCGAATAAACCAGCCAGCCTGTCTTTCACGTGCGAGCTGGGCCCGCCCCCGTATGCAATCACAGGGAGTGACGGGCGCGAAATTTCAGATCGCTGGAGCGAGGCACTGTTACTCAAGGATCTGATTCGCGGAATCTGGAATGATTGCCGTTCAAGGGGCTGACGGGTTCAGCCCGCTTGATGCGAATAGTAAACTCTTCAAAAGCATACCGATGTGTACATTTTAGGTTGACGACCCATCGCCAACGGTTTAAAACTATACACGTCGGTACAGTTTTGGTGGTCTCGCAGTTCATTGCAGACTGACACATATCCAGAACAGTCCGGCAGCGCCTCGCAGAGCAGTCTGATGATGATCGATTAAATGCCGTGCAACGCGGTACGTCGCGATCATGGATGGCCCTGCATCAGGCAAGAGAGTGCTCCGAGATACAGTGCCCTTGGAAAGCGTGCTTCTGGATAAACAGTCCCGGGATATTACCAGTGCCCTTCAAAGGTACTGCCCGTGACGGTGCGTGCCTGATAGTAGTCGGGCTCGGGGATTGACGGTGAGTGCTTGAATTTCAATAACCTGATCACGCTGGAGAGTTCTGCATGCACTACGTTAAAAACATGAAGTTGGCCGGGCTGTTGTTATTGGTTTTTCTGGTCACGGGGTGTGCCAGTCACGAGCCGTCGCCTTATTCAGGAATCGAGTCATCACTTGAAATGCGGCCCAACAAACAGGACAGCTCGGGTCGTATTCCCTTCAAGTACTCGACGTCAGTCAAATGGAACCAATACGATAAAGTAATGCTTGAACCTGTGGTGATCTACTCGGGAGCGGATGCGCAATTTTCAGACCTGGAGCGCAACGAAAAGACCGTCCTGGCCAACGACATGACAGTCAGGTTCTCTGAAGCCCTGGGCAAGCATTTCCGGTTCACCGACACACCTTCACGCGGGACAATGCGCATTCGCCTCACCCTGACCGGGGCCGAGACCACTGTTACCGGGCTGTCTACATTCTCCCGATTCGATATCGGCATGGGGTCATATAACCTCGTTCAGGCCTCCAGAGACCGTGAAGGTACGTTTACCGGGTCCGTCAGCTATGCCGTCGAGATCTACGATGCGTCCACTTCGCAGCTTCTGGAGTCCTATGTCACTCGGCAATATCCAAAGGTTTATGACATAAGCTCGACCTTCGGGCGTTTGTCGGCGGCGCAGGCGGGTATTTCCAGAGGCTCGGATGAGCTGATTGAGTTGTTGCTCTCAAAGTAAAGCAGCCTTGGGAAGCCCGGCCTGATAATCGGGTCTTCCTGTCAGTCAGACACCTGAGAACTGAAAATGCTATTTGTGAATAATAAAATAAATATAAATCAAAAATAATAATATTAGCTTATGACCAAATAGAATTATATTTTCGAAATTGATTCCGTTATGTTTGGTTTCAACAGCCTACCCCTTACCTCGGATGGTACCAATCGTTATCAGGATTCTGCGCATCAGGCCGCCGTCGAGTGCGCCATGACCGAGGGATAAACCATTCCCCTCAAGCAGAATCGTTGGAAGGGAGTTCAACGTATGTTGTCTGTTCAATCCTGCCACTGGCTTTATTCCTCTCGCCCTGCTGTTGACAGGCGCTGCGCGTCACTTCTGCCGCCAACCGGCTTCTCACCCCACCGCTAGCTCATCGCGCAGGTTTTACCTGCACAGCCTGAAACGTGCGTACCGCGCTGTCCCTACGACAGCAGGAACGCCCGACTTTGCGATTTGCATGCATGGCTTCAATGACGGCCATGTCTGGAGTGAATATGAAGCAAGCTTTACACCGTGCCCGAGCCTCGACTGCCGTGCTGGGCTACTGCCCGCTGGCGTTGGCGATAGGGAGCGTTTTGCTGTCAGGGACGATTCAGGCCGAGGAAAAAACCTCCGAGGATGAGCGTCGTACCTTGTCCACCGTGGTGGTCACTGGTAATCGCGGTGCCGAGCAGCGCACTGTGACCAGCAGCCCGGTGCCGATCGATGTGGTCAGTGCCAGGCAATTACAGAGCACTGGCAAGCCGGGTCTGATGGAGGCATTGAGCGCAGTGATTCCATCACTGACACTGCCGGAAAAAACTGGTTGGGACGCCAGCGGCATTGCCCGTGCGCCTAACTTGCGTGGTTTGAGTGCCGCCGAGGTGCTGGTGTTGGTCAATGGCAAACGCCGCCATACCAGCGCGACTCTTAATATCAACGGCATCAACACCGGCGCTGCGCCGGCAGACCTCGATCTGATCCCGATCAGCGCCATTGATCATGTAGAAGTGCTGCGTGACGGTGCCGCGGCTCAATATGGCTCCGATGCCATTGCCGGGGTGATTAACGTCATCCTCAAGGCCGACACCAGCGGCACCTCGGTGACCAACGCCGGGCTCGGTTATGACGGCAAGAAGCAGACCGTGCAGCAAAGCCTCAATAAAGGCTTCGAGATTGGCGACGGCGGTATCGTGCAACTGGCGCTGGATGCCCGCAGCCAGAATGACGACAACAAGGCCAGCGCCAATGGCTACAGCTACGAACAAGCCTACGACCTGGCGGGCAAGTCCACGTATGGCGGTTACGGCACGCCGAAAACCAATCTGCTGACCCTGGGCTACAACGCCGAGCTGCCGATCGATGACAGTTTCAGTCTGTATTCCTTCACCACCTATTCGCGTCGCAAGGCCGAGCAGGGGCAGAATTTTCGCCTGCCGACCATTACCAATACGATCACCACCGGGCCCAATGGTTATCCGGCGGGATACACACCGACCTGGTACATCGACGAAGACGATTTTCAGGCTGCGTTTGGTGGCAAAGGCACGTTTGGTGAATGGGACTGGGATCTGTCCAGCACTTACGGGCGCAACGAGGCGGAGCAGGGCACCACGCATAACCAGAACCCGTCGCTGGGTGAGGCCACGCCCAACAGCTTCACATCAGGAACGTGGATTTCCACCGAGCTGACCACCAATCTGGACTTCAAGCGCGGCTTTGACATCGGCCTGCAAAAGCCCCTCGACGTGTCCTACGGCCTTGAACATCGACGCGACACCTATGAGGTGCAGGCGGGCGACTATGAATCCTATGCCAACGGTGGTTACTGCGTCGCACCGGGCAACTGTGCATCGTCAGGTGCGCAGGTCACCAACGGCATTTCGCCGGATGAAGAAAGCAGCGCCTCGCGCAACAGTGTCGCCAGTTATGTCGACGTAGGCTTCAACCCTGTGCCTGACTGGTATGTCGGCAGCGCACTGCGCTATGAACATTACAACCAAGGTGTGGGTGCGACCCGCAGCGGCAAGCTGACCACACGCTACGACTTCACCCCGCAGTTCGCCGTTCGCGCCACCGTCAGCAATGGCTTTCGTGCGCCATCCCTGGCCAACAGTCTGTTCAGTGCACGTTCGACCACTTACGGCGTGGTGGACGGCGTGTATCAGTCGATCAATTACGGCGTACTGCCGACCGGCTCGGGTGCCGCCAGAGCGTTAGGTGCCGAGGACCTCAAGCCGGAGCGCTCCACCAATTTCAGCCTCGGTTTCACCCTGACGCCTACCGATCAGTTGACCCTGACCGCCGATGCCTACGTGATCAATCTGCGTGACCGCATCACTCTGACCGGCACCCTGCTGGGTGATGAGGTCACTCAGGTGCTGCTCAACAACGGCATCGATTCGACGTCGGGCGGCCAGTATTTCATCAACGGTGCCGACACCCGCACCAAGGGGCTGGATCTGGTCAGCAACTACCGTCAGGACCTTGGGCAGTACGGGTCAGTGAAGTGGACAGCGGCGTTCAACTGGAACCAGACAAAGATCCTCAGCTACAAGGAATCCACCTCGATCCGCGGTACGTCCTATGAGCTGATGGACCGCGAAGCGCGCAATCTGATTACCGGCGTGCAGCCGCGTACCAAACTGATTCTGGGCGGCGACTGGAGCATCGAGCGCTTCAACCTGAACCTGGCGCTGACCCGTTACGGTTCCTACAAAGAGGTCAATTCCTCAGCCAATCGCGATCTGGATCGGGTGTACAGCGCCAAGTGGATCACCGATCTGGACCTCGGCTACAACCTCAGCAAAAACCTCAACGTTGCCATCGGCGCAAAGAACCTGTTCGACATCTATCCAAAGAAACAGGGGGTTCCCAGCAGCACCATGGTCAGCAGTTACGGCACCTATTCGCCCTACGGTTTTACCGGCGGTTACTACTACACCCGGCTGACTTACGCCTTTTAAGGCCAGCACCTGAAAACCCCTATTGAGTGCGAGGAACAAGCATGCCCACTGTCGCCAAACCCTATGACTTCATCGACGAGACCAGCCGTTACCCGCTGCGCCAGAGCCGGGTAGCACAACCACCGATCAAGGCGTTGCAAGTAGTACCCGCCCGGCATCCCGGTCGCTGGGTGGGGTCGATATTCGCTGCACTGGTGCTGGTCGCCATCGTGCATTCGCTGGCGACCAATCCGCGCTGGGAGTGGGGCGTGTTCGGGCAATGGTTCTTCTCGCCGTCAGTGCTGCGCGGCCTGGCCCAGACGTTGCTGCTGACACTGCTCAGCACCGTGTTCAGTATTATTCTCGGCACGGCGCTGGCGCTGGCACGCCTGTCGGGCTCACCGCTGCTGGCGGCGCTGGCCTGGGGCTACATCTGGTTTTTTCGCTCGATGCCGGCGCTGCTGGTGTTGATCATTCTCTACAACTTCGCCTACCTGTACGACCACATCGTACTGGGCGTGCCGTTTACCGATCTGGTCTTCGCCGAATGGTCAACGGTCGACGTGCTAAGTCAATTCACCGTGGCGGTCCTGGGCTTGAGCCTGATGCAGGCGGCGTATACCGCAGAAATCATTCGTGGCGGGCTGATCGGTGTCGATGCTGGCCAGCATGAAGCCGCTGCAGCCCTTGGCTTGCCGGCTTCGCGTCGGGTTTTCCGCATCATTCTGCCCCAGGCACTGCGCTCGATCCTGCCTTCGGGCTTCAACGAAATCATCGGCCTGGTCAAAGGCACCTCCATTGTTTACGTGCTGGCCTTGCCAGAGCTGTTTTACACCGTGCAGGTCATCTACAACCGTACCCAGGCGGTGATTCCGCTGCTGATTGTTGCCACTGTCTGGTACCTGATCATCACCACGCTGTTGACCAGCGCGCAGTACTACGTCGAGCGACACTTTGCTCGTGGCACGGCGCGTGTTTTGCCGCCCACGCCCTTGCAGCGAGTGCGCGGCTGGTTGAAGGAGAAGCATCATGAGTGAAGCCTCTGCACCCGTGCGCGCAGGGCGCATTCAGATCCAGGGCGTGGGCAAACGCTTTGGCAGCCAGCAGGTGCTCAAGGACATTGACCTGAGCATTGAACCGGGCAAGGTCACGGTGATTCTCGGGCCGTCCGGCTCGGGCAAGTCCACGCTGTTGCGCACCATCAACCACCTGGAAAAGATCGACAGCGGTTACATCACCATCGACGGCGACTACGTTGGTTATCGGCGCAAGGGTGATCTGCTCTATGAGCTCAAGGAGCGTGAAATCCTCAAGCGGCGCATCGAGGTTGGCTTCGTGTTTCAGAATTTCAACCTGTTCCCGCACCTTACCGCCTGGGAAAACATTGCTGAAGCACCGTTGGCCCATAAACGCTGGAGCAAGGCGGAGGCGCAGGCAAGAGCAGGTGAATTGCTGGCCAGGGTTGGCCTGGCAGACAAGGTGGACGCTTACCCACGCCAGCTTTCCGGGGGCCAGCAACAGCGCGTCGCCATTGCCCGTGCGTTGGCGCTGGACCCCAAGGTGCTGCTGTTTGATGAACCTACCTCAGCCCTCGACCCCGAGCTGGTCGGCGAGGTGCTGGATGTCATCAAAGGGCTCACGCAACTGGGTGTCACGCTGGTGGTAGTGACCCACGAGATCGGCTTTGCCCGGGAAGTGGCGGATCACGTGGTGTTTCTGTGCGAAGGCCAGTTGATTGAGCAAGGGCCGCCGGAACAGGTTTTCCACCATCCCCGACACCCTCGCACCGCTGCCTTTCTCGGCAAGGTGCTGTGAATTTCCCGCTTTCAAGGAGTGATTGCTGATGCTAGTGAATACCGCCCGCGTAGCCCTGCTGACGATAGCCGTCAGCGTGGCGCAAAGTGCTTTTGCTTCCACCGCGCAACCGGTCGACCTCAGTCCTGACCGGCAACGCATTCATGTACCGCGCAACGAAGCGGCCATTGCGCAGATCCCGGCGGGCTTCAAGTTTGCCCAGCCAGGCAAGTTCACCGTAGCCGTCTCCGGTGTGGCGGGGCCGCCCCTGGCGCTGCTGGCCAATGATGACAAGACCACCATCGGCAGCGAGGCCGACACCGCGCAACTGGTGGCGGACAGCCTGGGCCTGCAATTGAACGTGGTGCAGACCAGTTGGGAGGACTGGCCACTGGGCGTCAGTTCGGGCAAATACGACGCAGTCATCAGTAACGTCACCGTGACCGAAGCGCGCAAGAAACGCTTCGATTTCGCCACCTACCGCCAGGATGTCCTGGGCTTCTATGTCAAGACCAACAGCAAAATCAGCGAGATAAAACAGGCGTCGGACATCGCGGGGCTGAAGATCATCGTCGGCTCCGGCACCAATCAGGAAAAGGTCCTGTTGGCGTGGAACGAGGCTAACGAAAAGGCTGGTATCAAGCCTGCGCTGTTGCAGTATTTCGATGATCAGGCGGCTGCGCAGCTTGCCATTCAGTCGGGTCGCAGTGATGCGCTGTTCGGGCCCAATTCGGTGTATGCCTACTCGGCCGCCATCACCGGAGGCATCAAGCGGGTCGGCACGGTTAACGGCGGCTGGCCATTGCAGGCTGATATCGCAGTGACCACGCGCAAGGACAACGGTCTGGTCAAACCGATTCATACCGCCCTTGAAGGCGCGATTGCCGGCGGGCAGTACGAGCAAGTGTTGCAGCGCTGGGGCCTGGATGTGGAGCGCGTCGACAAGTCGCTGATCAACCCGCCCGGCTTACCGGATTGAGGACTTCAAGGGAGCAAATGATATGGGACTGACACGACGTGAAGCACTTTCCAGCATTGCTGCGGTAGGTGGCGAAAAAGCCGTCAAGGACGCGCTTGCGGTACTGGGGCTGGGGCCTTCATCACACCGGCGGCCAAAACCTCTGAAACTCGGAAACGGGCTGGGGCAGGGCACTCGCGTACTGGTGCTGGGTGCCGGAATCGCCGGGCTGGTGACTGCGCTGGAATTGACGCGGGCAGGATTTACTGTGCAAGTGCTGGAGGCCCGTGATCGAGTGGGCGGCCGCAACTGGACGTTACGCAGCGGCGATCAGGTGGACTACAAGGACGGTCGCACGCAGACCGTGGGCTTTGATCCCGGGCTGTATTTCAATGCCGGGCCAGCGCGGATTCCCAGCCAGCACCGCACGCTGCTCGACTATTGCAGCGAGCTGGGGGTGCCGCTTGAAGTGCTGGTCAACAGCAGCCATGGCGCTCAGGTCCGCCCGGACCTGCAACAGCCCGCGTTCACTGTCGGCCAGGCTATCAACGACGCCCGCGGCCACCTCTCGGGTCTACTGGCCACGGCGGTGCAGCGCGATGCTCTGGACGATGTGTTGAGCGGCGAAGAGCGTCAGCGCCTGTTGGCGTTTTTGCAGGTGTATGGCGACCTCTCGCAGGAACTGGCTTATGAGGGCAGCCTGCGTTCTGGACATCAGGAGTCGCTCTCGCATCCGGGGGCATTGCCGACCAGTGCGCAGCCGGTAGGGCTGGAGCGCCTGCTGCATCCCGAGCTGTGGGGCGCGCTGCTGCACACTGAGTTTCCCGAGTTCTCGGCGACCATGTTTCAGCCGGTCGGCGGTATGGACCGCATCACCGACGCCTTTTACCAGCGCCTCACTGAACAGGTGCAACTGGGCGCGCAGGTGCGCCAGATTCGTCAACTGGAAGACGGTGTGGCGGTCACCTATCACGACAGACACAGCGGCCGCGAACAGGTAGTACGCGCCGATTATCTGGTGTCGACCCTGCCGTTGCCGTTGCTGGCCAGGCTGGATACCGACTTCAGTAATCCGGTAAAGGCCGCTTTGCTGAGCACCCGCAACGATCAGGCGACCAAGGTGGCGTGGCAATCCCCGCGCTTCTGGGAAACCGATTACCGCACCTATGGCGGGTTGTCCTGGATCGACCATCCGGCGCGCCTGCTGTGGTACCCGAGCAATGACTTGAACACCCGCGATGGCCTGCTCGTCGCCGGTTACGTGACCGGGGAGGGTGCCGACGTGTTCGGCGCGAAACCGTTCGAGGCGCAATACGCAGCCTCCAGAGAGGCGGTCGAACTGCTGCATCCCGGTTACTCGCATCACTTGCGTAACCCGTTGGCCGTGTCCTGGGAGCAGATTCCTTATAGCGAAGGCCCGTGGCTGCAACGCGAACATTTCCCGGCCGACGCCAGCGCCTTGCTGGATGAACCTCATGGCCGGGTTTACTTCGCTGGCGACGGGCTGGTGCAGAGCGGCGTGGGTATCTGGCAGGAATCAGCCGCCAATTCGGCGCGCCATGTGGTCGGGCAACTGGCCGAGCGGGTCATCCAGCAACGACAGACGGCGGCCCTCACGGCGTCCTGAGCCTTTATTGCAGCATCAACATCCATTGAGGAGTGACACCATGAGCGACAGCATTCAACGTACCAGCGTCGGCGATTTTCCAATCTCGCAAACCGTGACCGTGCCTGCCTCGGCCAGCCTGGTGTTCATCAGCGGCACTTTGCCCGACCTTGCCGACCCACACGCTCCGGCGGGTACGCCTGCCGCCTATGGCAACACTGAAGTGCAGAGCGTTTCGGTGTTCAACAAACTGCGCAATATCCTCCGGCAACAGGACCTTGATCTGGGCGATATCGTGCAGTTGCGGGTGTTTCTGGTGGGGGCCGAGGAAACCGGCGGCAAGCTTGACTTTGCAGGCCTGCAGGCCGGTTACACGCAGTTTTTCGGCACCCCCGAGCAACCCTTGAAACCCGCGCGCACCGCTTTGCAGGTAGTGGCGCTGCCGTTGCCCGGTGCGCTGATCGAAGTGGAAGCGGTAGCGGCCAGGCAGGCTTGAGCACCTTTCCTTCCCGGTAGCCTTTAAAGCGAGGGCTTCGATGGATCAGCCTTTATCGGGCACAACGTTTTCCCAGTGCATCAGTAGATCTTCGCGCAGCATGCCCAATGCCTGTCGTTGGGTCTTCAGGTCTGGTGAGAAAAATGCCGCATCAAATATGATGCCCATTCGCTCCTGGCTCTGCTCTGCTTGCAATTGCGCCTTTTTCGCCTGCTCGGGTTGCATGTCCGAGAAACTGAACACCGGGAGCATATTGCGTGACCAGCTCTCGGGCAAAGGCTGGCCGCTGGCGAGCAAGGCACCGGCATAACACTCAGCCAATTGCTGCGAGCCGCGCATCATTCCGGCTCTGTACAACTCCTGCTCGGTGCGGCTTGACGCAAGCCGGGGATAGATCTGGGCAGCGGCTTTGGCGACTTCACTGATGGCGTCATCGTCGCCGCCGAAGAACGCTTTCAGCAGCGTATCTTCGCCGACAGCACCTTCAATACGTTTCGCCGCAGCGGGCCATGAGTCTCCTGTGGCCAGTTTGAAACCGTGATAGGGGTCTTTGGCCAGAGGGATAGGCAAGAGGCGTTTCGGCGTGGGTAGTTTTTCCGTCAGATGAGTGGTCAGGCCTTCGTTCAAGGCTTTCCAGTGCCGATGATCAATGTGACGACCCCTGAACTCCGGGTGGGTGTAACAGTGTATGAACTCGTGCCCTGCGACCTCGGCCGGGTGACTTTCAAGCGCAATGTTGGGGTTCAGCTTCACCTGACGGGTTTTAACGTTCCACTGACCTGCGACGCCAGGGGGAATGTCGTGAGTGACGTCTGCCTTTGCTTTGAAACAGTTACTGTCTTTGGGAATGTAGGCGCCGTAACGCTCCAGAACCGTTCTGTTTCCCTGATCCAGATCGTTCTGAGAAGAGCGATGCTTTAAACTCATGGCCGCCCATATACTGCCTCCAGGATCTTTTGCAAAATCATCCGGATGCCTTGTCAATCGACATCCTGTCGAGAGCGCAAGGGTTCCTACCATCAGTTTCACAAAAAGCCTGACTGGATCAATCCCCGGCTCTCGCCGAGCGCGTGCGGCTCCATTGTTGTCTGCAGCCGCGCTGCCTGAGTTTTCCTGAGCCGCCTGCGGTTCTCCACCTGACGATGTGCCGGACGCTCGTAGGCGTAGCGACGATGGCGCGTCCATCGGTGGCAGTGATCGCTGACCTTGCGCTGCATCCAGTCGCATTGGCGTGGGGCTTGTGGGGCCCTCGACGGCATGGGAAGCAGCGGCTTGTGCGGTAGGGGAAATCTCGTTCAACGTCGGCTTGTTCAACATGGGCTCTGTCCTCAGCGGTAACGCAGGCGCTGCGCGGTGTTACGCAACTCCTGCGTTGTTTCGGCAAAGTTAGCCAGCAGATTTTCGAATCGGGTCTTGTCCAGTGCGAGAAAGTCATGCTCGTAGGAATACACCAACGTGTTCTCGCCCGGGTTGATGGTCAACGCGCCGCGTCGTAGCCGCAGGCCCGGAAAAGCATGGGCAAGCAGCTTGCGCAAGAGGATGTCGTCCTGAGGGTCGGCACGCAGATCGATGGTCTCTGCCAACATCGTGAGGCTATCGCCGTTTACATGCAGCGTGAGGTTCATTCCTTCCTGCCACTGTACGGCCTGTGTCGCAGAATTTCCGTTGGCCGCCTGACCACGCCTATCAAGCAGCTTTTGTAGAGTGGAGGATGAGTTCATTGCCAGTATCCGTAGAAAACCATATCGACGGTGAGCGGCCGGAACGCACGCTGTGGTTCCCGGTATCTCGATTAACCTGTGGGACCTGTCGAGACCGGAAACTCCAGAATAAAGTGTTCAGCACAACCTCTGACTTCTGCGAATCACCGCCGTCCGGCCCGTGTGCTCACGTCCACCCACACCGCCAGCACGAGGATGCCGCCCTTGACGATCATCTGCCAGTAACTGTCGACGTCGAGCATGGACATGCCGTTATCGAGACTGGTGATGACCAGCGCGCCAAGCAGGGCACCGTAGACAGTGCCCGAGCCACCGCGCATGGAGGTGCCGCCGATAAAGCAGGCGGCAATGGCGTCCAGTTCGCCCATGTTGCCGGCCGAGGGCGAGCCTGCAGCAAGGCGTGCGGTATTGACCAGCCCGGCGAAGGCACACATGACGCCCATGATGCCGAAGATCCACAGTTTTACGGCCTGTACGTTGATGCCGGATAACCGCGTGGCTTCCATGTTGCTGCCCACCGCATAGACGCGCCGTCCGAAAACCGTCTGGCTGGTGACATAACTGAACACACCGAGCAGGACCAGCAACAGCAATACCGGAACGGGGATTCCGTCGTAGCTGTTGAGCACATAGACAAACCCGCCCAACACAGCGCCGATCAATACTACGCGTAACACATCACGGATCATCGAATGTGCCGCCAGCCCGTGCAGGGCTCTGTTGCGCCGTTGTTTCCAGGTCAGGAACAGCGTCAGGGCCAGCAATAGTACGCCAAGCGCTGTACCGACAGAGTGCGGCAAATATCCCTGGCCGACGTAGACCAGCGAAGGCGATACCGGGGCGATGGTCGTGCCGCCGGTAATCCCCAGAAGAATGCCGCGAAAGGCCAGCATACCGCCCAGCCCGACAATGAAGGAGGGAATGCGCAGGTAGGCCGTCATGTAGCCGTTGGCCAGGCCAATCATCAGCCCACATAGCGCAACCACGCTCAGGTTTGCCAGCAGCGGCACGTGGTAAACCACATCCAGAATCGCCGCCAGCCCCCCGAGCAGGCCCAGCAATGACCCCACCGACAGGTCGATCTCGCCACTGATGATCACCAATACCATGCCGCAAGCCAGAATGCCGGTGATGGACATCTGCCGCAGCAGGTTGGAAAGGTTGCGCGGGGTCAGAAACCCTCCATCGGTCTGCCAACTGAAGAACAGCCAGATCACTGCGATGGCAATCACCAGCGCAAGCATTTTGTAGCGGGTGAAGAACTGTTTGACCTGGTTCATCTATGCGGTCTTCCGGGCATTATTGTCAGGGGCATCGGGGTGGCTGAGCGCAGCGGCGAGCACCTGCTCCTGAGTGAGTTCATGGTTGATGAAGTCGCCGCGCAACTGGCCTTCGCCAATCACCAGCACACGGTCGGAGACTCCCAGTACTTCGGCCAGCTCCGAAGAGACCATGATGATTGACACACCTTCGGCCGCCAGCGCGCCCATCAGCTTGTAAATCTCGTACTTGGCACCCACATCGACGCCGCGGGTCGGTTCGTCGAGAATCAGAACGCGCGGGCGGGTCAGCAGCATCTTCGCCAACACGGCTTTCTGCTGGTTGCCACCGGACAGGCTGGTGATCGGCAGGAACGGGCTGGCCGTCTTGAGGTGCATGCGCGAGATTTCCCGGTCGATGCTGCCCAGCTCGGCTTCGGCATCGATGCGGGTCATTTTCGAGTAGGTATCGAGAACCGCGAGGGTGATGTTCTGACCAACGCCCAGGTCCGGAATAATGCCCTGACGCTTACGGTCTTCCGGGACCATGCACAGGCCGGCGCGGATTGATTTGAGCGGCGTGCGCGTGTCGACAGGTTGGCCGTCCAGCCACACTTCACCGGTATATCGGCCCGGGTAGGCACCGAACAGAGCGGACACCAGTTCGGTGCGACCCGCGCCTACCAGCCCGGCAATGCCGAGAATTTCCCCGCGCTTGAGAGCAAACGAAATGTCGTCGACCCGTTTGCGTCTGGGGTTATCGACGTCGTAACAGGTAACATTCCGCGCCTCGAAAATCACCTCGCCGATCTCATGGGGTTCGGTGGGGTAAAGGTTGCTCATTTCGCGACCGACCATCTGGGTGATGATCTTCGGGATGTCCATGCCCGACATGGCGGTGGTGGCGATATGCTTGCCATCACGGATCACTGAAATGGTGTCGCACACGGCCGCCACTTCATCGAGTTTGTGCGAAATGTACACGCACGCCACGCCCTTGGCTTTCAGGTCACGAATGATGTCCAGCAGCACCTCGATTTCCGAGCGTGTCAGGGCAGAGGACGGCTCGTCGAGGATCAACAGACGAGCTTTCTTGTTCAGTGCCTTGGCGATTTCCACCAGTTGCTGGTAACCGCCGCCGTACTGGGAAACCGGCAGTGCCACGTTCATGTCTGGCACTTTGAGCTCACGCATCAACACTTCGGCGCGATGGATCATGGCCGGGTAGTTCATGCGCCCACCCGGGAGCGTCAGTTCATGACCCATGAAGATGTTTTCGGCCACCGACAGGTCAGGCACCAGCGTGAGTTCCTGATGAATGATGACGATACCGGTTGCTTCCGTTTCGCTGATTGACTGCGCCTTGAGGGGGTTACCATCCCAGAGGATCTCGCCGTCCCAGGTGCCGTAGGGGTAAACCGCTGACAGCACCTTCATCAGCGTGGACTTGCCCGCGCCGTTTTCGCCGCACAGGCCGACGCATTCACCGGGCCGGACCTTTATGTCAATGCCGTTCAGGGCTTTGACGCCGTCAAAGGTTTTGACGATGCCGTTCATTTGCAACAGATAGTCGGACATGGCACAGGCTCACACGGGGATCCAAGGGCGTGCCTGAGCCTGCGCAGCCGTTCTGCACAGGCCCAGGCTTTCTATCGACTGATTATCGATAGCTCACTGGCCGCCCATCTGCGCCTTGGTGTAGAACCCGTCTTTCTCCAGCAGGTCGATGTTGTCCTTGGTCAACGGTGTCGGGGTCAGCAGGATGGTGTCGACTTTCTTGCTGCCATTGTCGTACTGCGCGGTAAAGGCAGGCTTCTCGTTGCGCACCAGTTGCACCGACAGTTTGGCGGCTTCGCTGGCAATCAGCTTCAGCGGCTTGTAGACGGTCATGGTCTGGGTGCCATCAATGACCCGCTTGACCGCCGCCAGGTCCGCATCCTGCCCCGAGATAGGCACTTTGCCGGCCAGTTTCTGTGCGGCCAGCGCCTGAATCGCGCCCCCGGCGGTGGCGTCGTTGGAAGCAACGATGCCATCGATCTTGTTGTTATTTCGGGTCAGGGCATTTTCAACAATGCTCAGGGCTTCCGTGGGGTTCCATTCCTTCACCCACTGTTGGCCGACGATTTTGATATCGCCCTTGTCGATGGCTGGCTGCAGCACCTTCATCTGACCTTCGCGCAGAATCTTGGCGTTGTTGTCAGTGGGGGCTCCGCCCAGCAAAAAGTAGTTGCCCTTGGGCGCTGCTTTCAGTACGCCGCCGGCCTGCATTTCGCCGACCTTTTCGTTATCGAAGGAGATGTAAGCGTCGATGTCGGCGTTGAGGATCAGCCGGTCATAAGATACCACTTTGATCCCGGCCTTCTTGGCTTCGGCAACGGCGTTGGTCAGCACGGTGGCGTTGAACGGCACGATGACAAGCACATCGACGCCGCGAGAGATGAGGTTTTCGATCTGCGATATCTGTTTCTGCTCGTTGGCATCCGCCGACTGTACGTAGACCTTGGCGTCCAGTTTCTCCGCTGCCGCAACGAAGTAATCACGGTCGCGTGACCAGCGTTCCAGACGCAGGTCATCAATGGAAAAACCGATTTTCGGGTGGGCGGAGTCGGCCATGACCGGCAGGGACAGCAAGGCCAGAGCGCTGGCAAGCAGCGTGCGTTTCAGGGTGTTCATAGGGTGCGTCCTTTTATTGTTGTTCGAAAGACACTTCATGATGTGCAGCGTAATGCCGGTGCAACTGTAAAACGCTGTCGGACGCCGCGGGCACAGATTTGTCGTGAGAATGTCACTGCGGCGTCCGTTCAGCCTTGCTTCAGGAGTAGATAAAACGATTGACCACTCCTTCAAGCAATTCCTGCCGACCGCTGACGGCTTGTGGGTTGAGGTCGTTGGCGAACGCATGCTCGGCCAGCGAAGCGAGACTGAAACCTCCGCTCAGTACGGATTGGCCAAACGGCTGCTGCCAGCCTGCGTAGCGCTGGTCCTTGAACTGCTGAAGCTTATCGTTCTGCACCATGGCCGCTGCGCGCTCCAGCGCCAGGGCGAGCACATCCATGGCGGCAACGTGGCCGTGGAACAGGTCGACTTCGTCGAGGCTCTGACGACGGACCTTGGAATCGAAATTGTAGCCGCCATTGGTGAAACCACCGGCCTTGAGAATCTCGTAGGTGGCGAGGGTCATCTCCTCGACGCTGTTGGGGAACTGGTCAGTGTCCCAGCCGTTCTGCGGGTCGCCGCGGTTGGCATCGATGCTGCCAAAGATCCCCAGCGAGACTGCTGTGGCAATTTCGTGGTGGAAGCTGTGTCCGGCCAGGGTCGCGTGGTTGGCTTCGATGTTGACCTTGATCTCTTTTTCCAGACCGTACTGCTGCAGAAAACCGAATACCGTGGCGCTGTCATAATCGTACTGATGCTTGGTGGGCTCCTGCGGCTTGGGCTCGATCAGCAAGTCGCCTTTGAAGCCAATCTTGTGTTTGTGCTCGACCACCATACGCATGAAGCGGCCCAACTGTTCGCGCTCCTGCCTGAGGTCCGTATTGAGCAGGGTTTCGTAGCCTTCACGACCGCCCCACAGGACGTAGTTGGCCCCTTTGAGTCGCTGGGTGGCGTTCATGGCACTGAACACCTGAGTCGCGGCGTAGGCAAATACTTCAGGGTCCGGATTGCTGGCGGCCCCTGCGGCAAAGCGCGGGTTGCTGAAACAGTTAGCGGTGCCCCACAGCAGCTTGATCCCGGTTTGCTCCTGATGACGTTCCAGCTGATCAATCATCTGCGCGAAGTTGTTGCGATACTCCCTGAGCGAGCTGCCTTCCGGTGCCACGTCGGTGTCATGGAAGCTGTAGTAGTCGATGCCGAGTTTGGAGAAAAACTCGAAAGCTGCTTCAGCCTTGCCGATAGCCAGCTCCAGCGGGTCCCCGGAACCTTGCCATGGACGCTTGAAAGTGCCGACACCAAACACGTCGGCGCCCGGCCAGACGAACGTGTGCCAGTAGCAGGCCGCCATGCGCAAATGCTCGCGCATGGGTTTGCCGAGAATCAGTTTGTCGGCATCGTAGTGACGAAAGGCAAGGGGCGAGTCGCTGTCAGGGCCTTCGTAGCGAACCTTGTCGACGGCGGGGAAGTACGGCATCTGCGTTTTCCTTATTGTTCTTGGCGATGCCTCGATACTAGCAACGGCCCCAGGCCTGCTGATTATGAAAATCGTCAACGCGCAGTGCGATTTTGAGTATTGAGATTGGTCCTTTGCGGGCCTAGTCTGTGTAGAGCGACGTAGTGCTTATCGAATCGATATAAAAATCCGGCATAAAAATAATGAAAACCGTACCCCCCGTTCACCGTATCGCACTGTTGTTCAACGGCAGCAAGATCTATGACCGCGGCATCATCAGCGGCATCGGCAACTACCTAAGCAGTACCCGGGTGTCCTGGGATCTGTTTCTGGAGGAAGATTTTCTCTGTCGCCTGAAAGGCATCGAGCGTTGGCAGGGTGACGGGATCATTGCCGACTTCGACGACCCGCTGATTGGCGAGGCGTTGGCTGGCATCAGGCTGCCGGTGGTGGCGGTAGGCGGTTCCTACCAGGATGAGCGCGCCTACCCGAAGGGCATTCCCTATGTCGCGACCGACAACCACGCCTTGATCAAGGCCGCCTACGAGCATTTGATAGTGGCTGGGCTGACCCGCTTTGCCTGCTTCAGTCTGCCTGAGGCTCAGGCCAATCGCTGGGCGCAGGAGCGCGAGCAGGCCTTTCGTCGACTGCTGCAGCGCGATGGCCTGCACGCCGAGGTTTATCGCGGCCTGGGCACCAGTGCACCGCTCTGGGACAGCGCTGTGGAACAGCAGATTGCCTGGCTGCAAAGCCTGCCCAAGCCTATCGGCATCATTGCCGTGACAGATGCCCGCGCCCGTCAGTTGTTGCAGGCCTGCCTGACTGCCGGAATTGCCGTGCCTGAACAAGTGGCGCTGATCGGCATCGACAACGATCCGTTGACCAGAACCCTCACGCGTGTACCGCTGAGCTCGGTGGTTCAAGGCACCGACACAATGGGCCGAACCGCCGCGCGCCTGCTGCACCAGATGTTGCATGGCATGCCGTCTTCCGGCACCCACATTCTGATACCGCCGGACGCTGTCAACGTACAGGCTTCGAGTCTGCACCAACCGTTGGGGGACCCGTATGTCATGCAGGCGTTGCTGTTTATCCGGCAGTACGCGTGCCAAGGCATCAAGACCGCACAGGTAGCCGCGTACGTGGGTGTTTCGCGCTCGTCGCTGGAAGCGCATTTTCGCCGGGTGCGGGGCTGTAGCGTGCATGACGAGATCCTGCGTTTCAAACTGGCCGCTGCCGCACACGGGCTGCAAAACACTGACTGCGCAATTGCCGACATCGCACGCGATTGTGGTTTCCGGTCGGCGCAATACCTGCACACGGTATTTCGCCGGGAATTTGGTTGCACGCCGCGAGAGTACCTGCAAGGTGTCAATGCGGCAGTGCAATGTCCAGGTGCCTGAGAAGGTCAGGCAGCCACGACCCTTATCGTCCAGAAGTCGGTGGACAGATTTTCATCCAGCAGATAGCTGTAGGGCAGAGTGAAGTAGCCTTCCATGCCCCAGCCAGTGCCCCATGAGTTGCGCAGGATGAAATGCTGATGGGCATCGTTGTAACCCACTGCCAACACGCAGTGCCCTCCGAGCATCTTTTCGTGAGGGCCCGGCATCGGAGCATGCCCGGTCTGGGCGACTTTCTTGCTCTCAAAGCTCTCGTAGACGGAAAAACCAATGACAAACGGATAGCCTGCCGCCAGGCAGCCTTTCATCTGGTTGAGGTTTTGCGCAACCTTCTGGTAGGACACCGCTTTGTATTTTCTAGCGTCCTTGTAGCAGGCAGCCGAAGGTTTGACAGCGAACTTTTCAATGTCATAAGGCCACTCTTTTTCAGGGCAATCACCTTGCTCCGCTACACTTTTGATTCCGTGGCGGATCATCGCGCCGCTGTCCGAATCGACGGTATGCTCAATGACCCGTTCGTTGTAGTAGATAAACAACCGCGAGGGCTCGAATGCTGGCGTCAGCTTTTGCTTCATGCGATCAAACTGAATCGCTCCGGCAATACCGTTCGCGGTACAACTGCCCAGTTGGCCCTGGTCGTATACGGGCGGGCAATGGGGGCGCAGATCAACCATGTGTGGGAGCGCCGCCAGCGCCGTTGTGGGGGCCGCATAAAGATGATCGCGATGATCAGGCAGATCGCGAATCCATCCATACTGTTTCACGGTATAGGTCATTTCGTATCTCCTTGTAAGACACTGTCGGAAAAGTTGACAGTCCTCATGTAAACAGGTTTTTGGCAGGCGCGGATTAAACTTCATTTAGTAAGTAGTGAGCTATGAGTTGGCCGAGTGGGCTAATTTGGCCAGTACTGTTAGTTGAGTAATAGGCCATGTGAATCAATTTTTAAATGAACTTGCGGAATAGAATTTCCGCTTTTTTCTGCGCTGGGTGCGAGCCACAGAGATTTATCGAAAGTGGCAAAACGATACTGCTTTACAGACGCTTATCCTAAGCCTCATAAGCGTACCAGCTGGTACATTTAAATTGACAGCATGCGATGTCCGGGCTAAAAGATACACCTCGGTACAGTTATGGGCAGGCGCGAGCCACCGCATGCAAGATGAGGGGTAGAGGGATGGAGACGATGCAACTGCATGAAATACTGGCTGCTCACCTGCGTATCGATAAGCCGCAAGCGCTTTGTAACCCTCAACGAGGGCAACGCAGCAGCGGTGAGATACTGGGAGGAGAATTTAACGGCGATCGATTGCAGGGGCAGGTTCTTCCGGGAGGTAGCCTTTTTCTCGTGCCCCAGGATGACAGCCTTGCACGATTCAGCCTGTACTACACCTTGCTGACTGACGACGGAACAAAGATAGATGTCGTCGGAGAAGGGCTCGTGGCCTTCGATGAAACGGACCGCGCGCCATTCGCCGAATCGCGCTGTCGGTGCACATGCAGCAAACAGTTCAGCGTTCCTTCCGGCGCTCATGATTACCTGCAGAGAAACCTGTACGTCGGCAGATTAAATATAAAAGCCGGGGATGACCGCCTGCGTGTCAGTATTTATCAGGTTAACGAGATATAGAGAGCCTTCAAAGAAGCGCGTGGGTGTGAAAGCAAGTGTCAAGTGTGTTATCAAGGTATAAACCTTGTCGCTGACACTTGGCGGGTCGGAGTAATGGCGTTTAAATCATTTTTGCTGGTTATGTATATAACCAGAGACTGGTCAGTCTCACAAGGCGGCTTGCGTGCAGGCTGGGTTCAACCATTCTCAGTTTATCAGTCGGCTTTGAAGTGCTCGAAATTGTCCACCAATAAGCAATTCAAGCGTTACTTTCAAGGGCGTGAGGACGGTCTGTCGCCCACGCCGGATATATGTCTGGTTCATTTGGTTGTGGCGTGACCGTTACTGGCTGGCAAAAAAGCTTAGTCCTTTGCCGATCGCGCATTCATAACTCACCGGATTGCCGACCTGCTGATAGCCGGGAACACTCAGCGTCGTCATGCTGAATACGGCACTGCCATTAGAGCGTATCTGGTAGCGAATGAACTGCTCGATAGGTTTGTTATCGCGATCGAGGGTGAAGTGGCTGTCCGAGAACGCGAGGGTGCCGTCGGGAGTGATGCGGTAGGCATCGATGCGTTTGCCGCCTTTGGTTTTGGACGGCTCGGCACCCGCGACCGAAGACTTGCATTGCCCAAGATCAATCGCCACAGCGACCGACTCTCCGGTGTTCAACGCCTGGATGATAGCGGGGTAGCTGACCAGCGCGTCGCCAGCGTGAGCAGCACCGGGTAGTGCAAGGGCAAGTAATGCGGCAGCGTAATAATGTTTCATGGCAACTCCAGTAAGTCAGTCTGAAGGTTGAAAAGACCGTCATCTCGTGGTTATCGAGCGTCGCGAAACCTACCATAAGGTTTCCTTGAAGTGGGCCCTGAATAGCAGTGGCACGGCTCTGATTCGACGTTCTTCATTCTTTTTCTCGATCAGCCGATAGAAATGACGGTGCTAATTTATTCGTCAGCCACGGGAAGGGGATTGAACATGCTGAGACAGCTGAAAATAGCCGCGCGGACCTCCGCCTGCTTTGCGTTGATGGTGGTGCTGGTGTTCGGGCTTGGTATTTTTAGCATTCAGCAATTGCACGGTATTCGTGAGCAATCGCTTGAAATCGAAAACGACGCGCTTCCAGGGATTGCGCTGGGTGACGATATTGCCCTGGCGGTCGAGAAAACCCGCACCACCGTGGCCAAAATGCTTGCCACGCATGATCTTGCGCAGGTAGCTCAGGCTCACAACGAGTTCCTTGAAAGAAAGGCTGGTTTTCAAAAGGCCGTAGAGGCCTACGACCCGCTGATCACCGATGATGAAGAGCGCGTGCTCGTAGAGGGTCTGAAGAGCACTTATCAGGGCTACATCGAGCGTGGCGAAAAGGTCTATACGCTGATCAACGAGAATCAGGCAGAGGCCGGAAGGGCGCTCGTCTGGGGCGAGATGAAGGCCATGGCGGAAAGTATCGAAGCCGCCCTTGGCAAGCTGGAAAAGATCAATGATGACTCCGAAGCCGAATCCAGCGCTGCAGCGACGTCGGTGTATGAAAACGCCCTGATCGTCACTCAGGGGGTTATGTTTCTGACGGTGTTGCTGACCGTATTGCTCGCCTGGCGCCTGATCAAAAGTCTGGCAGTGCCGATCAGTCAGGCGCTGCACAGCTCGGAAACCATTGCTGCGGGCGACCTGCGTCCCAGCGCAATCAACCGTGAGGGCACTGATGAAGCGGCCCTTTTGCTGCAATCGATGGAGCGCATGCGCGGCAATCTGAGCCAGACTCTGAGTCAGGTGGGCGATGCCGCTCACCAATTGGCCTCGGCCACAGAGCAAATGAGTGTGCTGATGGTCAACAGCAACGCTGACCTTGTGGTGCAGAACAGCGAGATAGAAATGGCCGCCACCGCCGTTACCGAGATGAGCCAGGCGGTCGACGAAGTAGCGCGAAATGCGGTGGCCACCTCGGAAGAATCCAAAGCCTCTTCGGTGTCGGCCCGCGAAGGTCAGGAAGAGCTCAATCAAACCGTTCAGTCGATCCTTGAACTGACCCGCAATGTCGGCACCGCGTCGGTCGAGGCGCAGGCGCTGGCAACCCGCACGCTGGATATCACTAAGGTCCTGGATGTTATTCGCGCAGTCTCCGAGCAAACTAACCTGCTGGCCCTCAATGCCGCCATCGAGGCGGCACGGGCTGGCGATGCCGGGCGGGGTTTTGCCGTAGTTGCGGACGAAGTTCGCGCGCTGGCTCATCGCACCAGCGAGTCGACCCGTGAGATCGAGACCATGATCGGGCACATCCAGCAGGGCACCAAAAGCACGCTGGTGGCGCTTGAAGTCAGTACCGAGCAGGCCCAACGTACCAAACAGCAGGCCGAGTCGGCCAACGCCGTGCTGGCCGGTATCGCCAGTTCGGTCATGGTCATCGATGAGCGAAATACGGTGATCGCCAGCGCTTCTGAGGAGCAGGCGCTGGTCGCGCGCGAAGTGGATCGCAACCTGGTACGAATCCGTGACTTGTCGGCGCAGTCGGCAGTGCGCACCGGCCAGACCGGCAGTGCCAGTCAGTCGCTGGCCGAACTGGCGAGTGATCTGACTACTACCCTTAGGCAGTTCAAGCTTAGCTAAGCAGTCAGGCATGACCTTGCTGTTGCCCGGACAACAGCGAATCGACAATGTGTTCGCCGCCTTGGGCCTGAAGCGTCGGCTATCAGCCTAGACGCAATTCGGCGCAATAGCCTGCAAGCCAGGCTCTGCGCCGTTGCCAGCGTAACCGCAGGGCTTTGGGCATGACCTGTGCACTGCTGATCAGGATTGTTTTCCTGAGCCAGCGGAGCCACCCGAATGCCTGATGCCGTCCCGATTTTTAAGCCAACCCGCCTGCGTGCATTAGGGCGCGCTCTGGCACTGACCGTGTTGGCCACCAGCCTTGTCGCGACGGCATATGCCGATGACAGCGATGTACCTTCGCTGGCGGGCAAGCGCATCGCGATCAGCATGACCGGTACCAGTCACTACTTCGATATCAAGACGTTTCAGGCGCAGGTGGATGAGGTCAAGCGCCTGGGCGGCACGCCTATAACGCTTGATGCAGGTCGCAACGACAAGAACCTGGTCAATCAACTGCAGACCGTGGTTACGCAAAAGCCCGACGCGGTGATTCAGACCCTGGGCACACTCAGCGTTATCGACCCCTGGCTCAAGCGCATCAGCAAGGCGGGGATTCCACTATTCACCATCGATGCACCTTCGCAATACAGCCTCAACAACACCACCTCGGACAATATTGCCACCGGCAAGGCACTGGCCGGGCAACTGATCAAAGACGCGGGTGGCAAGGGCAGCGTGCTGGTATTCAACGGCTTTTATGGTGTGCCGGTGTGTGCCATTCGTTACGACCAGCTCAAGTTGGCGCTCAAGGATCATCCGGAACTGAAAATCATCGAGCCGGAGTTGCGTGACGTCATTCCCAACACGGTTCAAGACGCTTACTCGCAAGTCTCGGCACTGCTTAACAAGTACCCCAAAGGCAGTGTTTCGGCGATCTGGGCGGCCTGGGATATTCCCCAGCTGGGTGCCAGCAAGGCACTGATCGACGCCGGAAGAACTGAAATCAAGACCTATGGCGTCGACGGCACCCCGGAAGTGCTTGAGCTGATGCGCCGTGAGAACTCGCCGATTGGTGCGGTGGTTGCGCAGCAGCCGGCCCTGATCGGCAAGACCGCGGTGCAGAACGTCGCTCGCTACCTGGCCGGGCAACGCGACCTGCCCAAAGAGACTCAGGTGCCGACCTTGCTGACCACGGCCGCCAACCTGCCGCAAGTGCAGGAACTCAGGGGTGATAACTGACGCAGGAGATCGACCATGAGAGCAGCGATTGCAGACGTTACGACTGCAACGGCGGCCTTGCACTTGCAGGGCATCAGTAAGCGCTTTGGTGCCACTCAGGCACTGGATGGGGTCAACCTGCGGGTCGAGGCCGGAACGATTCATGGGCTGGTTGGCGAAAACGGCGCAGGCAAATCAACCCTGATCAAGGTCCTCGCCGGTATTCATAGCGCCGATGCGGGCAGCTTGAGTATCCATGGCCAGCAGTTCGACAGCTTTACTCCGCGCCAGATTGAAGCCGCGGGCGTGCATTTCATTCATCAGGAGCGCTTGCTGCCGGGCAGCTTCAGCGTCGGCGAGGCGTTGTTTTTCGGGCAGGAAATCAAACGCGGTCTGTTCGTCGATCGACGCGCTCAGGAGCGCGAAGCGGCCCGGTTGCTGGATGATTATTTTGCCATGCGCCTGCCGAGCGGGGCGCTGGTACGCGATCTGGACAGCGCGCAGCGGCAGATATTGCAGATCACTCGCGCGCTGCTGGCCAAACCGCAGGTGCTGGTGTTCGACGAGCCGAGTGTGTCACTGGTCAAACAGGAGGTGGACCGGTTGCTGGCCATTGTCCGGCGCTTGCGCGATGACGGGCTGACCATTGTGTACATCTCCCACTACCTGCAGGAAATCGAATCGTTGTGTGATCAGGTCACCGTGCTGCGCAATGGACGCGATGTGGCGGTGGTTGATCCCGCGCTTGTCAGCACCGCGCAGATCGCCCGGCTGATGGTCAATCGTGACGTGGGTGAGCAATATTTCCGGGCGCAGACGCAGCCCGGCCCGCCAGTGCTTCAATTGAACGGGCTGGGGGCAGGGCGCTTTTACAACGGCGTTGACCTGAGCGTGCGAAGTGGCGAAGTGGTGGGCCTGACCGGGCTGGTCGGCTCGGGTGCCAAGGAACTGCTCAAGAGCCTGTTCGGGCTGCTCAAGCCGGATCGTGGCGACGTGCTGTTGAATGGTCAGCCGTTGCGCCTGAAATCCCCTCGTGATGCGGTGCGCAACGGTATAGCGCTGGTCCCCGAAGAGCGCCGCACGCATGGCGTAGCGCCAGCGCTTTCGGTGCTGGAGAACATTACCCTGGCCAGCCTCGGGCGCTTCAGCCGCTGGGGATTGCTCGACGGTGCTGCGCAGTCAAGGGAAAGTCAGCGCCTGATCGGTGAACTGGCGATCAAGACCTCAGACCATGATGCGGCGGTTCAATTGCTCAGTGGTGGCAACCAGCAAAAGGTCGCCCTGGCCAAATGGCTGAGTCGACACTCGACGTTGTACCTGCTGGATGAGCCCAGTGTGGGTGTCGACATTGGTGCCAAGGTGGAAATCTACCGGCTGATTGCCCGGCTGGCTGAAGGCGGTGCAGCAGTGCTGGTGCTGTCGTCGGACCTGCCGGAACTGATCGGCATCACCCAGCGCATTGTGGTGCTGCACAGGGGGCGTATTGCGGGCGAATTCGATTCGTCGAGCACCGACAGTGACCAGTTGCTGGCCTGCGCCACCGGTGCCAGCGAAAGCCGTCATGACGGTAAAAATACTCTCCAGGAGACCCGCCATGTCCACGCTTGAAACATCAGTCATTCAGGTCGGCGATCCCTCGCAACGCTGGCTGGTACGGCTGGCACAGCGCGGTTCGTTACTGGTATTTCTGGCGATACTGCTGGGCTTTGCGGTCAGCGCGCCCAACTTTCTCAGTATCGGCAACATCAGCAACGTGTTCGCCCAGTCAGCCGTGCTGGGCATATTGGCGCTGGGCCTGACATGTGTGGTCATCGGCGGTGGCTCCAACGTTGTCAGCGGCGGGCTGGACCTCTCGCTGGCGGCCAATCTCGGTCTGTGCGCAGCCGTTTACAGCAGTCTGAACAACGCCGGTTTCGAAGCCTGGCAAGCGATTGGTTTGACGCTCGCCTGTGGTCTGCTGGTTGGCGCGCTCAATGGTCTGGGAGTGGTGTTTTTACGCTTGCCGCCGTTGCTGGCGACACTTGCGAGCATGAATGTGATTGCAGGTCTGGAGCTGGTGCTGACCCAGAACACCGTACTGGCTACCGATTCCGCGCTGCTGGACAGTCTGGCTTCCGGCGTCTGGCTGGGCATTCCGGCGCTGGCGTGGGTGTTGCTGAGTGTTGCAGCGCTGTTGTGGCTGCTGATTCAGCACAGCGCGTTTGGCCTGCGCCTGTATGCCATCGGTGAATACCCGCAAGCGGCAACTGCTGCCGGCCTGAATCTGCAGGGCCATGTGTTCGCCAGCTACCTGATTGCCGGTGGCTGCGCCGCCATTGCGGCGTTCTGCTCTGCTGCATTTTTCAGTGGCAGCACCACCGGCTCCGGCGACATGCTGCTTTCAGTGGTGGCGATTGCCTTTCTCGGTGTGGTGTTCTCGCGGCGCCTGACCGCCAACATTCCTGGCACCTTGCTGGCGACGTTGCTGCTGGGTTTTCTGATCAATGGCTTTCAATTGCTGAACATCTCCAATTTCTGGGTCAATGGCGTTCAAGGCGTGCTGATCCTGCTGGTGGTGGCATTTTCCGGGGCGCTGGGCCGCCGGGAGGGTGAACAATGAATACGCTGACCCTGAACACTTCTTCAACACTGGTGAAATTCCTGCCGCGCCTTTTGCCTGCGGTCCTGCCGCTGTTGGTGTTGATCATCCTGCTGTTTTTCGCCATCAATGCACCGGGATTTCTGAGCTGGGGCAACCTGTCGAGCCTGGTGCTGAATAATTTTGTGTTGCTGGCCATTGTGGCCGTCGGTATGACCTGGGCAGTTGCTGCCGGCGGCATCGATCTGTCGGTGGGAACAGCGCTGGACTTTGCCAGCCTCGGCTTTGTCGTCACGCTCAATGGCGGCCACGGTCTGGGTGCGGCCATCGCGGTGGCCTTGTTGGCAGGCGGCGCGGCGGGCGCGTTCAATGCGACGCTGATCGCCGGGCTGCGTATTTCGCCGTTTCTGGCGACGCTGGGTACATTGTTTATCGGCACCAGCGTGCAGCAGCTGTTATCCGACGGTGGTCAACCTATCTACATCGCTCAGGGCGCGTTGCCGGGCATCAGCGGTGTACTGATTCTGGGCGTGCCATTGCCTCTGGTGGTGGTCGGGGTGCTGGCAGGGTTTTACGGGCTGGTGCTGGCGCGTGGCCGTTTGGGGCGGGAAATGCTTGCGCTGGGGACTCAGCCGCAGCTGGCGTATTACTCGGGGCTTTCTACCCGGCGCATCGCCGTACAGGTGTTTGTCGCCAGCGCTCTGGCCTGCGCGGTCGCCGGTATCCTGCTCAGTTCCACGGTCAACGCCTACGTGCCGATGTCGGGCAATGCCTACCTGATCAACGCCATTGGTGCGGTGTTCATCGGCACGACGCTGAGTCGCCATGGGCGTGCCAACATTGTCGGGACGTTATTGGGCGTGCTGTTCATCAACGTCATCGCCAATGGTTTGTTGTTGATCGGCTGGAACTTCTATTGGCAGCAGGTGGCGACCGGGGTGCTGATCTTTCTGGTGCTGGCGTTCAGCTTTGCCAGTCGCCACCTGTTGCGTAACGCGGCGTAACCTTACGCCTCAGGCTTTGCCGGTACCGCTGCCGATCTGCCAGACAAAAGGCGGCTCGGTACCATTGATGCGCCAGTCACCGACAATGCGCGCCTTATAGATCAGCGGATTGTGCGATGCCGCTGTGCGAGCATTACGCCAGTGGCGATCCAGCGCCTTGTTGACGCTGACGCCTGACGCGCCCAGCGCATTGAACAGCTCGGTGGCAGAGCGCAGCACCAGTTCCGACACAATGACCTGCGCCTTGGCCGTCTCGATTTCCGCGGCAATGTTGGCGTCTTTTTCCTGCTGTGGATTATTGCCGAAGCGTGCCACATAAGCGCGTTGCAAAGGCTCGGCAGAACGCAGGGTGGCCGCTTCGGCGGCGTAGACCTGAGCGGCGATCTGCCCGACCACTTGCTGCACCTGTGAGTCCTGGCTGACGCTGCCCGCATTGCCGTGGCTGAAGATGCGCTTGCGGTCGCGCACTTCATGCGCGATGTCGCGTTCGACGGCTCGGCCAATACCTGCCAGCACCGCCAGCAGCACCAGCTGATAGAACGCCGTCTGGTATTTGAAACGCTGCTCGAACGGAATGACATGTGTGGCAGGCAGCGGCACATTGTCGTACACCGAGGTGCCACTGCCGGTGGTGCGCTGGCCAAACCCGTCCCAGTCGTCACTGTGACGCACGCCTGCGTGCCTCGCATCCACCACCGCAATCACATCGGTTCCAGTGTCGGCGCGCTGGGCGTAGACGTCGATCCAGTCGGCGAAAATGCTGCCGGTGCTGTAAAACTTGGTGCCGTTGAGCACGAAGCCATCGCCTTGAGGGCTGACTTTGGTTATCACATCGCCGATTTTCACTGCCCCTACCTCGGTCCAGCCGTTGCCGACCAGATCCCCAGCCACGAAGCGTGCAAACCATGTGTCCCGGTCGGCGCCGGGTGGTGCATTCAAGCGGTCTTCGACAAAGGCGAAATGCGCTCGCAAGGCTTGCGGAATGTTCGAGTCGGCTTCGGCCAGTTCTATCAGCAGTTGAAACAGCTGGCTCACCGAAGCACCCGCACCGCCGTGTTCGACGGGTACCCGCACAGCGCCGAAACCGGCTTTCTTCAACCAGGCAATCGGTTCATAGGGCAGGGCGCGGGCTTTCTCGCGTTCGACGTTGCCAGCGCCAATCTCGCGGAAAATCGGCCGGAACCGGTTGGCCAGAGTTTCGTAATCGGTGCCCAGCGAGAGAGGGTTTGAGCCGGTTGATTGAGTCATGCGGTACTCCTGAACGCGAAGAGATCGGCACATGGGCCGGGTGGGTTCGTGCAGATCTCTGCATGCTTTATGCCTTAATCTAACTATCTGATTTTTATAGATTTTATTTTAATTGGCGGATTCATCTGTTGTCCGGGCAACAGCCGCGCGACAGCTTGTCTGCAAACCGCACAGTGACAAAACTCATTCAGGCGTTGCAACCTATTGATATTAATAAGGTTGTTAGACTGGCACGCTCGCTGCTATGGCTTCATCGATTCTTTATCGACGGAAGCGCAACATGTGCGACTCATTGCCCCAGGCGCTGCTACAGCAGGCTCAAAGCCGTCCTGAACAGACGGCCTTGCGTTACAAGCAATTCGGTATCTGGCAGAAACGTAGCTGGGGCGAGCTGGCCATTGACGTCAGAAGCTTGGCCGCTGCCTTGAAGGGCGTCGGGTTCGGCCCGGCCGACAGGCTGTTCATTATCAGCGAGGCGCGATCCGAAGCGTTGTTGTTGACGCTGGCGGCGCACTGGCTTGGGGGCAGCGTCAGCCTGCTCGACCCGGCGCTGGATAACCGCACATGGCTGGCAGGCCAGTCCCCGGAGTTTGCAGTGGTCGACGGGCTGGAAGCGCTTCTCCAGGTGCGCGTCGCTTCATCGGGCATCGTCGTGTTGCTGGACAAGCGCGGCCTGACTGAGGCTGATGACAGCGGGGTGATCGACTATGCCCGACTGCTGAATGGATCGGCTGGCGACGTTGCCGATCCGCGCCAGAGCCGGGCTGCGGCCTTTGTCTTTCCCGCTGTCGACTGGCAGCCGGACCTGCAGTTGAGTCATGCAGTTCTGCTTTCGGACGCAAGGCAATTGGCGCAAAGGCATGCGCTTTCCAGCCAGGATCAGGCATTGGCCGCCAGAGTGTTTGCCGCCAGCGGGCAGGCGCGCTATCTGTTGGCACCCTGGCTGGTTGCCGGGTTTTGCCTGAATTTTCCCGAGGCCCTTGGCACTCGCGACAACGACCGTCGCGAACTGGGGCCCACCCTGGTGCTGGGCACTCGCGAGTCCTACGCACGTCTGGAACTCTGGGTCAGGGAGCGCTTGCCGCTACCAGCCAGCATCAGCCACCGGCTTTATCAATGGGCGATGGCTCCTGCTCCGGGTGCCGTGCGGCGCTGGCTGGGTTATTGGTTGATTCGCCGCCCGCTGCTGGACGTGTTGGGCATGAGTCGGCTGGCTAAACCATTGCTGGCAGGCGATGCGCTGACGCCACAGAGCGAAGCGTTTTTTACGGCTCTGGGTATCAGGCCAATCAGGTTGGGGGCTGCGAGCCAAACCAGTCAGCCACAAGAACCGGCAGATGATATGCCGCATGCGCCAGCACTACTGGGTGTGCCGTCTTGAATGCGCTGGCGCCTGTGGCGCTATTGGAACTTGAAGATATTTCCTTATCTTTCAAAGGGGTTAAAGCTGTTACCTCAATCAGTTTCTCGGTGGCTACAGGCGAGATCTGCGCATTGATAGGCCCCAATGGTGCGGGCAAGAGTTCGCTGCTCAACGTCATCAATGGCGTGTATCAGGCGCAAAGCGGCTCCATCACTTATGCCGGCCAGACGCGCCGCCGGATGCGTCCGCACCAGGCGGCCGAGGGCGGTATCGCCCGTACTTTTCAGAATATCGCCTTGTTCAAGGGCATGAGTGTGCTGGACAACGTGTTGACCGGGCGCAATCTCAAACGGCGCAGTACCTGGCTTGAGCAGATGCTGCGCATCGGTCGGGCACCTGCCGAAGACGACGAACAACGCCGGCATGCCGAGCGGGTGATTGAGTTTCTGCGCATCCACCCGTGGCGCCATGCACTGGTGGGCAAACTTTCCTATGGCCTGCAAAAACGTGTCGAACTGGCCCGCGCCCTGGCGGCGGAACCGCGTCTGCTGTTGCTGGACGAGCCGATGGCCGGAATGAATGCCGAAGAGAAGCACGAGATGAGTCAGTTCATCCGCGATATCAATCGTGAGCTGGGCGTCACTGTGGTGCTGATCGAGCATGACATCGGTGTGGTGATGGGCCTCAGCGACCATGTGGTGGTGCTGGATTACGGTCGCAAGATCGGGGACGGCACACCCGCGCAGGTTCGCGCCAACCCTCAGGTAATCGCTGCGTATCTCGGCACGCGTCGTTCGTCTTCGGTCGGGAAACCATAAACCATGGAATTCTTCTTTGAAGTGCTGATCGGCGGGCTGTTGG
Source organism: Pseudomonas syringae group sp. 243L2 (assembly GCF_032587875.1). Lineage (NCBI taxonomy): Bacteria > Pseudomonadati > Pseudomonadota > Gammaproteobacteria > Pseudomonadales > Pseudomonadaceae > Pseudomonas > Pseudomonas syringae group sp. 243L2. The sequence goes on along the minus strand of NZ_JAWHPL010000021.1, from coordinate 260,107 downwards.
CAGGTGTCATGTACTCGCTGGTGGCGATTGGGTTTGTGCTGATCTACAAGGCGTCGGGGGTGTTCAACTTCGCTCAGGGCGCGATGGTGCTGTTCGCGGCGCTGACGTTTGTCAGCCTGCTGGAGCGGGGTGTGCCATTTTTCTGGGCGTTTCTGGCAACGCTGGCCAGCATGGTGGTGCTGGCGCTGTTGATCGAAAGAATGGTTCTGCGCCCACTGGTCAATCGTCCACCGATCATTCTGTTCATGGCCACCCTTGGCCTGTCGTACATGATCGAAGGACTGGCCCAGGCGCTGTGGGGGGCGCAGGTTCACGGCCTTGAGCTGGGCATCCCTGACGAGCCACTGGAAATTCGCGGCATGTTGCTCTCGCAGTTCGACCTGTTCGCGGCGGGCACGGCTGCGGCGCTGGTGATTGCCCTGTCGTTGCTGTTCAACCGTACTCGTATCGGTCTGTCGTTGCGTGCAGTGGCGGACGACCCATTGGCCTCGCTGGCCGTGGGTATCCGTTTGCCACGCATCTGGGCGGTGGTCTGGGCCGTGGCCGGGTTTGTCGGACTGGTGGCCGGGCTGCTCTGGGGGGCGCGGCTGGGGGTGCAGTTTTCCCTGTCACTGGTGGTGCTTAAGGCGCTGCCGGTGTTGATCATTGGCGGTTTTTCCTCGATTGGCGGCGCGATTGTCGGCGGTCTGATCATCGGCGCAGCCGAGAAGCTGGCCGAGATTTACCTGGGGCCGATCATCGGCAGCGGTATCGAAAACTGGGTGCCGTATGTGCTGGCGCTGTTGTTTCTGCTGGTTCGCCCTGCCGGCCTGTTCGGCGAGCGGGCGATAGAGCGCGTCTGACTTTCATCAAGGATCAATGCCATGCTTTATCGAGAAACCGGACAATTGGCGAGTAGCTACGCGGATGAACGCCGGGTGTTTCGTCTGCGCCAGGACCGCATCGGGCTGTGGAGCCTGTTGGTATTCGCTTTTATCGCAGTGCCGTTGCTGGGTAACGATTACTGGTTCAGCGCGATCCTGATTCCGTTTCTGGTGCTGTCGCTGGCGGGGCTGGGGCTGAACCTGTTGATCGGTTACGCCGGGCAATTATCGCTGGGCTCGGCTGCGTTCATGGCGGTGGGTGCTTTCGCTGCTTATAACCTGCAACTGCGGGTGCCGGGCATGCCGTTGCTGCTCGGCTTCGCGCTGGGTGGGCTGGTGTCTGCGCTGGTGGCGTTGCTGTTCGGGCTGCCGAGCCTGCGGATCAAGGGCTTCTACCTGCTGGTTTCGACACTCGCCGCACAGTTTGTGGTCGAGTGGGTGTTGACCCGCTTCAGCTGGTTCACCAACGACAATGCCTCGGGCGTGATCACCTCGCCGCCACTGATCATCACCGGGGTGAATTTCAGCTCGCCGCAAGGCCGCTACCTGTTGACGCTTGGGCTGGTAGTGCTGCTTTTCTGGCTGGCGAGAAATCTGCTTCGCGGGGAGCTGGGCCGCAACTGGATGGCCGTGCGCGATATGGACACCGCCGCTGCGGTAATCGGCATCCGCCTGTTCAAAGCCAAACTTCTGGCATTCGCCATCAGCGGTTTCTATCTGGGCGTCGCTGGCTCGCTGTGGGCGTTCGCTTATCTGGGCACGGTCGAGCCGCATGGTTTTGACCTGAACCGGTCATTCCAGATTCTGTTCATCATCATTATCGGCGGGCTGGGCAGCGTGCAAGGCAACTTCCTTGGGGCGGCGTTCATCGTGCTGTTCCCGATTCTGCTCGGCAACCTCAGCGCCTTGCTGCCGGTCGGCCTGATCGATTCCGGGCAACTGGAAAACATTCAGAAAATGCTTTTCGGCGCCTTGATCATCGCTTTTCTGATCAAGGAGCCCGAAGGGCTGGCGCGTCTCTGGCTGCGCTTTCGTCAGCGCGCACGCGTCTGGCCGCTGCGCTATTGACTGGTTACTCACCCACAAAAACCTCGTGTACCTCAAGGAATGCGCCTATGAAACACCGAAAATCCCTGTTGCGTCTGGCCCTCGGTATGGCCCTGCTGGGGTGTGGTCTGGCTACCACGGCACAGGCTGCCAACGAGCAGTATTTCCCGCTGCAGAGCTACCGGGTAGGCCCTTATGCTGCGGGCGGCACCGGGTTTTTCGGTGGTTTCATCGACTACCTGCAATACGTCAATGCCAACGGTGGGGTCAATGGCGTCAAGCTGACCTGGTCGGAGTGCGAAACCGAATACGTGGTGGAGAAGGGCGTCGAGTGCTACGAGCGTCTCAAAGGCGGGCTTAACGGTGCGCCGGCTGCGGCGACCAATCCGCTTTCCGTCGGCATCGCCTACGCCACGCTGGAGCGCTCTACTGCCGACAAACTTCCGCTGATCACCATCAACCACGGACGCACGGATTCCACAGACGGCAGTGTCTTTCCCTATGTGTTTCCGCTGCAGTTGAACCCGTACTCCGAAGTGTCGGCCATCGTCAATTACATCGGTCAGCGTGAAGGCGGCCTGGCGTCGCTCAAGGGCAAGAAAATCGCTGTGCTGTATCACGGCTCGCCGTATGGCAAGGAAACCAATGGTGTACTGGAAACCCTGGCAAAAAATTACGGCTTCGAGCTGACCACCCTTGAAGTGCCGCACCCCGGTAACGAACAGCAATCGCAATGGCTGAACATTCGTCGCCTCAAGCCCGACTGGGTGATCCTGCGCGGTTGGGGGGTGATGAATCCGGTGGCGCTGAAGTCGGCGCAGAAGGTTGGCTTTCCGGTGGATCACATCATTGGCAACATCTGGAGCAATTCCGAGGAAGACGTGATTCCCGCAGGGGCAGCCGCCAAGGGCTTCATTTCTATCACCACGCACCCCTCCGGGACCGACTTCCCGGTGCTGCAAGGCATCAAGACGGCGGTGCTCGACAAGGGCCAAGGCAACCTGGCCGACCCCAAACGTTTTGGCACCGTGTATTACAACCTGGGTGTGGTGAACGGCATCCTCAATGTCGAAGCGCTGCGCATTGCACAGGCCCGATTCGGCAATAAGCCACTGACTGGCGAGCAGGTGCGCTGGGGGTTCGAGCATTTGAACCTTGACGACGCACGCTTGCAGGCGCTGGGTGCCAAAGGGCTGGTACAGCCATTGAAGCTGTCGTGCGCTGACCACGAAGGCGGTGGTGCGGTGCGCTTTCAGCAATGGGACGGCCAGCGCTGGAACCTGATCAGCGACTGGATACAGGCTGATCGTGCCTTGTTGCGGCCCATCATCGAGGCATCGGCTGCGCAGTACGTCAAGGAAAAAGGCATTACCCCGCGCGATTGCAGCAAGGAGCAGTAAACCCGATGAGCCTGATCCCGCATGCTGCGCCCGCTGCCGAAACCATTCTGTCGGTGGAGCAGGTCGAGGTGTTCTACGAGCAATCCATCCTCGCGTTGCGCGGGATCAGTCTGCAGGTTCGGCAGGGCCAGATCGTGGCCTTGCTGGGGGCCAATGGCGCGGGCAAAAGCACTACGCTCAAGGCCATTTCCAGACTGGTGAGTGCCGAGCGGGGCGAGGTGGTCAGTGGCCGGATTCACTATCAGGGCCTGCCAATCACCCATTCCGATCCTTCGGCACTGGTCAAAAACGGTCTGGCGCAGGTGCTGGAAGGTCGACACTGCTTCACCCACTTGAGTGTCGAGCAGAACCTGCTGATCGGCGCTTTTGTGTCGCGACCATCACGGGCCGAAATCAAGGCCAGGCTGGAGAGGGTCTACAGCTACTTCCCCAGGCTGCGCCTGCTGCGTAAACGGCTGACCGGCTATACCTCGGGCGGTGAACAGCAGATGGTCGCCATCGGCCGGGCATTGATGTCCCAGCCTCGTTTACTGCTGCTCGACGAGCCTTCCATGGGCCTCGCTCCGCAGGTAGTCGAGGAAATTTTTGACACGCTGGCGCGGCTCAATCACGAGGCGGGGCTGAGCCTGCTGGTGGCCGAGCAGAATATCAATCTGACCCTGGAATACGCGCACTTCGGTTATGTGCTGGAGAACGGCCGGGTGGTGGGCTCAGGGACTGCGCAGGAACTGGCCGGGAGTGACGATATCCAGAACTTCTATCTGGGCACGGCGACCCAAGCGTGAATCCCCGCTGTTCGCCCAGCAACAGTGTTCGGACATTTTGTTCTGCGGGGCACCGCCGAGAATCTTAAATCTAATGCAAGCGACTGTTTTAAAAGAAAAATAATTTACGGCACGGGCTGTGCACTGTTCAAGGTCAAGCGTGTTGAGTGTTTTCAACCTGTCGCCAACGAGCAGGAGCCAGTCCATGAGTAACCCACTCTCAATTCCACCTGCAGCACCGCCCAGAGCGCATGTCATCGCTTCCGATGCCGAAGCCATCGAAGTCGCCACAGCACTGGCCAGCCGGTTTGCCGAGGAAGCGTCGCTGCGTGATCGCGAACGCCGCCTGCCGGTCGCCGAGCTGGATGAGTTTTCCGCCAGCGGACTGTGGGCCATTACCGTGCCCAAAGCCTATGGCGGTGCAGGCGTTTCCTACGTCACTGTTGCGCAAGTGATCAAGATCATTTCTGCCGCCGACTCTTCGCTCGGGCAGATCCCGCAGAACCATCTGGGCGTGCTCGATATCCTGCTGCAGACCGGCACCGAGGAGCAGAAGCGCCACTATTTCGGCAAGGCACTGGCCGGTTACCGCTTCGGCAATGCGTTCTCCGAGTCGAAAAGCAAGAACGCCGGTGCATTCCAGACCCGTATCCGCTTCGATGGCGAGCACGCGGTGCTGGACGGTGAAAAGTTTTACTGCACCGGCGCGCTGTTCGCGCACATCGTGCCAGTGGCCGGGGTCAACGAGCAAAATCAGGCCTTCATCGCGTTCGTCGAGCGTGATAATCCTGGCCTGACGATCATCGACAACTGGGACGGTTTCGGCCAGCGCACCACCGCCAGCGGCGGGGCAGTCCTGAACGCTGTCCGAGTCCCGTCGAGCGCGGTGATCCCTGCGCACCGGGCATTCGATGAGCCGACTGCCGACGGGCCGATTTCGCAGATCATTCAGGCGGCGGTGGACACCGGCATCGCCCACGGCGCCTTCGAGGAAACCCTCAAGCACGCACGACTGGCGCGGCCATGGATCGACAGCAAGCAGGATTTCGGCTGGCAGGACCCGTTCAGCATCGCCACCATCGGCGACTTGCAGTGGCGGCTGCATGGCACCGACGCGATTCTCGCCAAGGCCGGCCAAGCCATTGACCATGCGTTGGCCGAACCCAGTGAGGCCAGCGTCGCGCAAGCATCGGTGATCGTCGCGCAGGCCAAGGTGCTGTCGGCACAGATTGCCTTGCTCGCCAGCAGCCAGCTGTTCGAACTGGCTGGCACCCGTTCGGTGCTGGGCAAACTCAATCTGGACCGTTACTGGCGCAATGCGCGCACCCACACCCTGCATGACCCGGCACGCTGGAAATATCACCTGATCGGTAATCAGGTGCTCAACGGCATTGCATCGCCACGCCATGCCTGGAACTGATCAAGGAGTACGCCCATGACGCATCCCGCTATTACCGCACAACTGAAGGTCGCCGCTGAAGACCTTGGTCAGGCGCGCGAAGGCTTGCAAGACACCCTCGATTACCTGCGTGAGCACGCTCAGCCATGGCCGCTCAGTGACCTACAGCGCATTGTCGATGACCCCTATGTGATCAGCAAAGTCGGAGATCTGCAGATTCGTCTGGAGGTTGCCGCCGCGCTGCTGGAGCGTGCCCGGAGGCTGGATGGCTCGCCCGAGCAGCGCCTTGTCGCCAGCAGCGAGGCGGTCATCGCCAGTGCCGATGCATTGCAGGCGGTGGGCAATATTCAGTACGAATTGACCGGCCAACGTTCGTCATTGCCTGCCCCGACCGGTCGTGAACCGCTGCGCTGGCACTATCAGGTTATCGGCAATCAACGCCTCAATGGCGTGGTTCCGCCGCAGCTTCAGGAGTAAGTGTATGTCTCGTCAGATTCGCCTCAATGCGTTCGACATGAACTGCGTCGGTCATCAATCGCCTGGCCTCTGGGCTCATCCTCGTGATCGCTCCTGGCAATACAAGGACCTGGAATACTGGACCGATCTGGCCAGAATTCTTGAGCGCGGCAAGTTCGATGGGTTGTTCATTGCCGACGTGCTGGGCATTTACGATGTTTATCGCGGTAACGGTGAGGCGGCCATTCGCCAGGCCACGCAGGTGCCGGTCAACGACCCGTTGCAGCTCATCCCGCCCATGGCGCTGGTGACCGAACATTTGGGCTTCGGCCTGACCGCGTCACTGTCGTTCGAACATCCTTATCCGTTTGCCCGACGTCTGTCGACGCTCGATCACCTGACCAAGGGCCGCGCAGGCTGGAATATTGTCACGTCGTATCTGGAGAGCGGCGCGAAGAACCTGGGGCAGAAAACCCTTACCGAGCACGATGCGCGCTATGACTATGCCGAGGAGTATCTGGAGGTTTGTTACAAACTCTGGGAAGGCAGTTGGGAGGAGGGCGCGATTCTGCGTGATCGCGAGCGTCGGGTATTCAGTGACCCCGGTAAGATCCACGAGATTCGTCATGTTGGCAAACACTTCCAGGTGCCGGGTATCCACCTGTGCGAGCCCTCGCCGCAACGTACGCCGGTGCTCTATCAGGCTGGGGCTTCAAGCCGCGGCAAGCAGTTCGCCGCCGAGCACGCCGAATGCGTTTTTGTGGCCGCACCCTCCAAGGTTCTACTGAAAAAGACCGTGGCCGATATCCGTCGCCGCACCGCCGAGGCCGGTCGTGACCCCTCCAGTGTGCTGATTTTCAACTTGCAGACGGTGATCCTTGGTGAAACGGACGCCAAGGCCAAGGCCAAGTTTGAAGAATACAAAAGCTGGGTCAGTTATGAAGGCGCGATGGCGTTGATTTCCGGCTGGACCGGCATCGACTTCAGCCAGTTCAAGCCTGATGAGCCGCTTCGGCATGTACACACCAACGCCATTCAGTCGGCAGTCGAGACCTTTTCCACTGCTGACCCGAATACGGTGTGGACGCCGCAGGCGCTGGCCGACTGGGTCGGTATCGGCGGTTTCGGCCCGCTGTTTGTCGGCAGCCCGGAAACCGTGGCCGACCTGCTCCAGGAGTGGGTTGAAGAAACCGACGTGGACGGCTTCAACCTGGCCTACGCGCTGACCCATGAAACGTTCATCGATGCGGTGGACCTGCTGGTGCCGGAACTTCAGAAACGCGGCGTCTACAAGACCGAATATGCCAAAGGCACCCTGCGCGAAAAGCTGTTCGGCGAAGGACCGCGCCTGGAAGCGGGGCACCCGGGCGCTGCCTTTCGCGACCTCGCTGCACTAAATCGCGCTCGCCAAACGGAGAGTGCCTAAACGTTTGACGACTGTCGTTGCCCAGGTGGCGCGGCGCAAATCTGTGACGCGGAGCATCACGAACGGCATTCCCACGCTGGAGCGTGCGGAACGATAATCCCGACTATCGTGCGGCGCTCCGCGTCGCATGCCGTTCTGGACGCTCTGCGTCCGGTCTTGAGGTTGCGGCGCGGCGCAAATCTGTGACGCGGAGCATCACGAACGGCATTCCCACGCTGGAGCGTGCGGAACGATAATCCCGACTATCGTGCGGCGCTCCGCGTCGCATGCAGTTCTGGACGCTCTGCGTCCGGTCTTGAGGTTGCGGCGCGGCGCAGATTTGTGACGCGGAGCGTCACGAACGGCATTCCCACGCTGGAGCGTGCGGAACGATAATCCCGACTATCGTGCGGCGCTCCGCGTCGCATGCAGTTCTGGACGCTCTGCGTCCGGTCTTGAGGTTGCGGCGCGGCGCAGATTTGTGACGCGGAGCGTCACGAACGGCACTCCCACGCTGGAGCGTGCGGAACGATAATCCCAACTATCGTGCGGCGCTCCGCGTCGCATGCAGTTCTGGACGCTCTGCGTCCGGTCTTGAGGTTGCGGCGCGGCGCAGATTTGTGACGCGGAGCGTCACGAACGGCACTCCCACGCTGGAGCGTGCGGAACGATCATCGCAACTATCGTGCGGCGCTCTGCGTCGCATGCCGTTCTGGACGCTCCGCGTCCGATGTTGGGTGCTTGGAACGGCATGGATGATGACGTGTGCTCAACGCTGTGACGGTCAAAGCTCGAGCTTGTAGCCCACGCCGTAAAGCGACTGGATCGGGTCCTGACCAGGACAGGCCTGCTCCAGTTTGCGACGCAGGTTGCGGATGTGGCTGTCCACCGTGCGGTCGGTTACTACGCGATGATCCGAGTAGAGCCGGTCCAGCAGATGGTCTCGGGAAAAGACCCGACCCGGTGAGCGGGCGAAAGTGGCCAGCAGACGCAGCTCAACCGGGGTCAGGTCCAGGCTGACACCATTGAACGAGGCTTGATAATGCGCTTCGTCCACCTGCAAACCCTTGGACGTGTGCGGGTCGGTTGAGGAAGTGCGACGCAGTATTGCCTTGACGCGGGCTACCATCTCACGCGGGCTGAACGGTTTGCAGATGTAGTCATCCGCACCGAGGTCCAGGCCCAGCAAACGATCGATTTCCTCGACCCGCGCGGTGATCATGACAATGGGCACGGCGCTGAAACTGCGCAGCTCCCTGCAGATGTCCATGCCATCGCGACCTGGCAGCATGATATCCAGCAGGATCAGTTGCGGCGGCTGGGCTCTGACTGCTGGCACTACCTCCAGACCGTTGCTCAGGCAATGGGTCGAATAACCGGCAGCGATCAGGTAGTCGCGCATCAGCGATGCCAGTTTGGGTTCGTCTTCGACAATGAGAATCGGCGTTTCGGTGGTCATAGAGGTCATGGTCGCAGCCGTCCAGGCAGGCACAGGGTCAGCCAGAGGCCGCCTGTAGGCGAGTGTTCGGCGCTGAGGCTGCCGCCGTGGGCGAGGGCGATGCTGTGACAGATCGCCAGCCCCAGACCCGCACCGCCGCTGGCGCGGTTACGCGATGTTTCACCGCGATAGAAGCGTTCGAACAGCCTGGGCAATTGTGCTGGATCGACACCGGGGCCGGAATCCATGACTTCGATACACACTTCATCATCGCGCATGGCTGCGCGAACCTGCACCGTGCCACCGGCATCGGTGTAGCGCACCGAGTTTTCCAGCAGGTTGCTGATCAACTGTTGCAGGCGGCCTGGGTCTGCGTGTACCGACAAGGGGTGAGTCGCAAGTTCCAGCTGCAAACTCAATTGACGCGCGGCGCAACGCTCCTCGAACATCTCAGTGATGTTTGTCAGCAGCTCTGCCAGGTCACAGTCGACCTTGCGGTAGGTCAGGGCGCCCACATCCGCCAGCGACAATTCGTAGAGATCATCCACCAGCTTGCTGAGCATGCCGACTTCACCCTGTAGCGACTTCATCGATGCCTGATCCAGGGTGCGCACGCCATCCTCGATGGCTTCCAGTTCGCCACGCAGTACCGACAGCGGGGTGCGCAGCTCATGGGAGACATCGGCCATGAATTCCCGGCGCATCTTTTCATTGCGCTCCAGGGTATAGGCCAACTGATTGAAGTCGCGAGCCAACTGGCCTACCTCGTCATTGGAGGAAACCGCCACGCGGCTGCTGTATTCCCCGGCGGCGAGCCGATGGGTTGCAGCGGCCACACGCTTGACCGGGTCGAGCAGCGTGCGGGCAATCCACCAGGCAATCAGCACGGCCAGCAGCAGCGACAGCACACCCATCGCCAGGCTGGCGCGCAGCTGGTACTGCTGAAAGCGCTCGCCACCCGCTTCACTGACGCTCTGAAAGGGTGTGACGGCCAGCCAGCCCACGATTTTGCCGGCGACTTCCACCGGGCGCATGAACTCATCGTCATGCACGCCCGGAAACCCCATTACCAGGTTCTTCTGCGCATCCAGCAGGGCGATTCGAAACACTGCACCAGTCAGATCGGAAGTGGGGGGTGTTGCCAGTCCGGGAATGGCGAAGTCCTGTGCGGGCTCCGGGCGCATCACCTCAAACCAGCGATCCTTGTTGTCACGCATGAACTCCCAACTGCCCTCGCGAGCATAGGCCACGGCCAGCCGCGGCAGGACCGGCGACATGCGCTGCATGGCCTGCTCGTTGAGATAACCCAGAAAGCCACGGGCAAAACTCCAGTTCGCAGTCAGACCCATGATCAGGATCACTGACAGCACGCTGGCCAGTACCGCGACAAATAATTTGGTGGAGATGCTCGATTTCATGAAAGCTCGGGTTTTCCCTGAAGACGGCGTCCATTTAGGCCTTCGTGACCGCAAGTTTCAAGTCGGCGCAGCAATCTTCAATTTTCCTGCACATTTGCCTCGCACTCTGACATCAGGCTTTCGCCACAACGTCCTGAGGCAAACATGTCGAGCAAGATTTTCGCCAAATACCTGATGACGGTGACCTTTGTCATCTACGCAGCCCTTATCAGTCTTCTGAGCGGTTGTTCGGCGGATGATCCGCCGCCCGCTGCGCCAAAACCAAGCGTGTCGGTCATCACTGTCCAGCCGCGCAGCCAGGCGCTGACCACCGAGCTGGCGGGGCGCACTCAAGCGTTCATGGTCGCCGAGATACGGCCGCAGGTCAGTGGCATCGTTCAGCAGCGGCTGTTCGTCGAGGGGGCAGACGTCAAGGCCGGCCAGCCTTTGTATCAGCTCGACAGTGCGACCTACCAGGCTGCGCTGGCGGAGTCACAGGCCACGCTCGCCAAGTCCCGTGCCACGCTCAAATCGGCGCAGGCGACCGCCAGGCGAGATATTGGACTGGCAAAGATAGATGCCATCAGCCAGCAGGATAAAGAAGACGCCGAGGCCAGTCTGTTGACCGCTGCGGCGGAGGTAAAAGTGGCGGAGGCCGATGTGCAGACCGCGCGCATCAACCTGGCTTACACACGTATTACCGCGCCCATCAGTGGCCGTATCGAGACCTCGACCGTCACCCCCGGTGCATTGGTGGTGGCCCAGCAGGACACGGCGCTGACCACGGTTCAGCAACTGGACCCGATTTACGTCGATGTCACGCAGTCCACCACCGAGTTGCTGCGTCTCAAGCGCGACCTGGCCAGCGGAAAGCTGCAAACCAACGGCGATGGGCAAGCCCGAATCACCCTCAAGCTGGATGACGGCAGCACTTATAACCACGACGGCCGCCTACAATTCAGTGGCGTCAGCGTCAATGAAGGCACCGGCACCGTGACGCTGCGTGCCAGCTTTGCCAACCCCGAGCGGCTGTTGCTGCCGGGCATGTACGTGGTAGCGGTGCTGGAGCAGGCGCAGGATCACAACGCGATCCTGATTCCACAAAAGGCCGTCAGCCGCAGTGCCAGCGGCCAGACCACAGTGTTGCTGGTGGTTGACGGCAGGATCGAGCAGCGGGTGATCAGTGTCGACCGCACAGTGGGCAACCAGTGGTGGGTGAGCAGCGGGCTCAAGGCCAATGAGCAGGTGGTGGTCGAGGGCGGGCAGAAAACGCCGGTGGGCACCGAAGTCAGTGTTCAGAACGCCGACAGCCCGAATTCGCCATCGCCGAGCGGCACTGTCGCTGCCACTGACGTGAAGGAGCGCTGAACATGGCTCGTTTCTTCATTGATCGCCCCATCTTCGCCTGGGTCATTGCCATTTGCATCATGTTCGCCGGCGGGTTGTCCATCAGCCAGCTGCCACTTGAGCAATACCCCAATATCGCGCCACCGACGGTAAAGATCTCGGCCACCTACACTGGCGCATCGGCCAAGACCGTCGAAGACTCGGTTACCCAGGTCATCGAGCAGCAGATGAAGGGGCTGGACCGGCTGACTTATATGTCCGCCTCCAGCAGCTCTGCGGGCAGTGCGAACATCAACCTGACCTTCGCCGCAGGCACCGACCCTGATGTGGCGCAGATGCAGGTGCAGAACAAGCTGCAACAGGCTGAATCACGTTTGCCGCAAAGCGTGCAGAGTGAAGGTTTGACGGTGACCAAGGGCAGTTCCGATTTTCTGATGCTGGTTGCCCTGGCATCCGATAACGAAAGTGTCACGGGTACGCAGATAGGTGATTACATTTCCAGCACGCTGCTCGACCAACTCAGCCGTGTGAATGGCGTCGGCGACGTGCAGACTCTGGGTTCGGGTTACGCCATGCGTATCTGGCTGGACCCGGCCAGGCTGGAAAAGTACGCACTGATGCCCTCCGACATCAGCTCGGCGCTGGAGGCGCAGAACACCGAAGTCTCGGCAGGCCAGTTGGGCGCCTTGCCTGCGGTGACCGGCCAGCAACTGAACGCGACCATCAGCGCCCGCAGCAAGCTGCAGACGCCTGAGCAATTCGAAAACGTGGTCGTCAAATCTTCCAGCGACGGTGCTGTTGTGCTCCTGCGCGATGTGGCGCGGGTGGAACTGGGCAGCGAGAGCTACGACATCAATTCGGCGCTCAATGGCAGGCCTGCGGCGGCAATGGGCATTCAACTGGCGTCAGGCGCAAACGCGCTGAGCGTTGGCGAAGCGATCAAGGCCAAACTCAAGGAACTGGAACCGTTCTACCCTACGCAGATGCAACTGAAGACGGTGATTGCCTATGACACGACACCGTTCGTGAGCCTGTCGATCAAAGAAGTGGTGAAGTCGCTGGGTGAGGCAATCGTACTGGTGGTGCTGATCATGTTTCTGTTCATGCAGAACCTGCGCGCCACGCTGATTCCGGCGATTACCGTACCGGTGGTGCTGCTGGGCACGTTCGGCGTGCTGGCGCTGTTTGGTTATTCGATCAATACCCTGACCATGTTTGCCATGGTCCTGGCCATCGGCCTGCTGGTCGACGATGCGATTGTGGTGGTGGAAAACGTCGAGCGGGTCATGAGCGAAGAGCAACTGAGCCCGCTGGAGGCGACCCGCAAATCGATGGATGAAATTACCAGTGCGCTGATCGGCATCGCGCTGGTGCTGAGCGCCGTATTCATCCCGATGGCCTTTTTCAGCGGCTCCACCGGGATTATCTACCGGCAGTTTTCGGTGACTATCGTTTCGGCCATGCTGCTCTCTGTACTGGTTGCAATGACCCTGACGCCAGCGTTGTGCGCGACGATGCTCAAAGCCTCGGACGCTCAGTTGCATGCACAACGGGGCGGCTTTTTCGGCTGGTTCAACCGTTCCTTCGACCGCAGCGCCGACCGTTACCAGCGAGGCGTAAGCGGTGTGATCAACCATCGCGGGCGGGCTCTGCTGGTGTACGTGCTGGTGCTGGTGGCCATGGCGGTGGGTTATGTCAGCCTGCCCACATCGTTTTTGCCGGATGAGGACCAGGGCGCGCTGATGGCGCAGATCCAGCTGCCGGTAGGCGCTACCGACAGCCGTACGCAGGCGGTGATGCGGCAGTTCGAGACCTACATGCTCAAGCAGCCGGAGGTCGAGGCACTGATCAGTATCTCCGGGCTGGGGATGGGCGGTAACAGCCAGAACACCGCCAGGGCGTTCATCAAGCTCAAGGACTGGAGTGAGCGTTCCGGCAAGGGGCAGGGCGCCGCGCAGCTGGCGCAGCGGGCGACTCTGGCGCTGGCAAGCATTGGCGACGCCAGCGTGTTTGTCATGCAACCGCCTGCGGTGCGCGGGCTGGGGCAGAGTTCGGGGTTTGATGTGCAGCTCAAGGACCTTGGCGGCGTGGGGCATGAGGCGCTGGTCGCGGCACGCGAGCAGTTTATCGAGCTGGCGAAGAAGGACCCGAGCTTGCTGGGCGTGCGCAGCAACGGCCTGGACGACACCCCACAGTTAAAAGTGACCATCGATGACCGCAAGGCCGGTGCGCTGAGCCTGTCTACCAGCGACATCAATTCGACCCTGTCCACTGCGCTGGGTGGCAGCTACATCAATGATTTCCTCAACCAGGGGCGAGTGAAGAAAGTCTACGTGCAGGGCGAGGCTGCTTCGCGCATGCAATCAGCCGATCTGAACCACTGGTTCGTGCGCAACAGCAATGACGAAATGGTCCCGTTCTCGTCGTTTGCCCGCAGTAGCTGGAGCTATGGCTCGCCGTTGCTGGAACGCTACAACGGCAATTCGTCGCTTGAAGTGGTGGGTGATCCTGCGCCGGGTGTCAGCTCGGGCACGGCAATGGATGCCGTTGAAGCAATCATCAAGCAACTTCCCGAAGGCATCGGTTACGAGTGGACCGGGCAGTCCTATCAACTGCGTTTGTCCGGCGCTCAGGCGCCCATGCTCTACGCGGTTTCAGTGCTGTTCGTGTTCCTCTGCCTGGCGGCTTTGTATGAAAGCTGGTCAGTACCGTTTTCGGTCATGCTCGTGGTGCCTCTGGGCGTTGTCGGCGCGGTTCTGGCGACACGGCTCAGCGGTTTGAGTAATGACGTGTACTTTCAGGTGGGCTTGCTGACCACCGTGGGCCTGGCGGCGAAAAACGCGATTCTGATCGTCGAGTTCGCCAAACATCTTCAGGAACAGGGCAAAAGCCTGCATGAAGCGACCCTTCTTGCCGCCCGGCAACGACTGCGTCCGATTCTGATGACTTCGCTGGCGTTCATGTTCGGTGTGCTGCCGCTGGCCCTCAGCACCGGCGCAGGCTCGGCTGGGCGCAATGCAATCGGCACTGGCGTGCTGGGCGGTATGTTCAGCGCCACCGTGCTGGGTATTTTTCTGGTGCCGCTGTTCTTCGTCGAAGTCCGTCGCCGCTTCAGTCGTTCTGCAGGCAATGCTCCGGTTGCCCAATCCACATCTACAGGTGAAGCATGATGCGTCTTTTCTGGCCTTCGCTGGCTGTCACGGCGCTGCTCACAGGCTGCGTCAACCTGGCTCCGGATTATCAACGCCCCGAAGCGCCTGTATCGAACCAATGGCTGGCGGCGACGGCGGGCCAACCTGTTGCGTCAGGCAGCGTGCCCACGGATATCGACTGGCAGAACTTTTTCACCGACAAGCGTTTGGTACGTCTGCAAACCCTGGCGTTGGTGAATAACCGTGATCTGCGCCTGGCCAGCCTGAATGTCGAGAAAGCCCAGGCTCAATACCGTATCGAGCGTGCAGCGAGCCTGCCGACCATTGATGCCAGTGGTAGCGGCACGCATACACGCACGCCGTCATCGACCTCAATGACCGGAAAGTCGTCGATCAGCCATGAGTACAGCGCGCAACTGGGTTTGAGCAGCTATGAACTGGATGTGTTCGGGCGTATCCAGAACCTTCAGGACGAAGCGCTCGAGGATTACCTGGCCTTGACCGAAACCCGGCGCAGCACGCAGATCAGCCTGATTGCCGAAGTCGCGACCGGCTGGCTCACCCTGGCTGCCGACAACCAGCTTTTGAAACTGGCTGAAGATACGCTGGCCAGCCAGCAGCAAAGCTACGACCTGACCAGAAGCAGCCATGCTCTGGGCGGCTCTTCCGGCCTGGAAGTGGCTCAGGCGCAAACCACGGTAGAGTCGGCGAGGGGCGATGTGGCGCAGTATAAAAGCCAGATTCTTCAGGACCGCAACGCCCTGCGCCTGCTGGTGGGCAGCGATCTGCCGGAGGAGCTTCTGCCCACTGCCGACGTGCCATCCGTGGCGCAACTGGTGCAGGTGCCGGACGAATTGCCCTCCAGCCTGCTGCAACGTCGTCCGGATGTGCTGAGCGCCGAACACAGCCTCAAAGCAGCGAACATCGACATTGGCGCAGCGCGTGCCGCGTTCTTCCCCAGCATCACCCTCACCGCCAATGCAGGCTCTGCCAGTACCAGCCTGTCAGGTCTGTTCACGTCCGGGAGCGGCTCATGGAGCTTTGCGCCGAGCATCAGCGTGCCGATTTTCGATGGCGGGTCCAATCAGGCCACGCTTGACTCGGCCAAGGTGGAAAACCAGATTCAGATCCAGACCTATCAGCAGACGATTCAGACTGCGTTCAAAGAAGTGGCCGATGCACTGGCGGTGCGCAGCACGCTGGACGAGCGGGTGGCTGCACAACAGGCCTATACCGATGCCAGTCGCAAGAGCTACGAACTGGCCGATGCCCTGTATCGCGGCGGGTCGCAGAGTTATCTGGAGGCACTTGAGTCCCAGCGCTCGCTGTACAGTGCCGAGCAGGAGCTGATTTCCCTTCGCCTTACCGAGCAGAGCAACCGGGTAACGCTCTACAAGGTCATGGGCGGCGGATGGAATCCGGGATGACTTTTTCTACTAGCCTTTGAATAATTGCCTCGCTTAAACGTTTTACCCTTACCTGCAGTGCGGTCATTTAGGTGCTCGCACTGTGGTTTTGATCCTTCATGAACAGGAGTTCTCATGAAACCCTCCCAGCCGAAGTACGTCCGCGCTCTGTCGCTGCTGGTCACTTCACTTATCATTCAGACGCCAGCCCAGGCTCGTACGCCGTCCTCTGCAACTGCCGATAACATTGCCCGGCTTGCGGTGGTCAAGCCGGTCAGCGCGTGCTCTGCGCTGACCGGCGTGGACCTCAACGATATCGGCGGGCAGGGCAGTCGTGTGCTATCGGCCAGTGAATCAATGCGCAACGATGTAGCAGTGTGTGCCGTGGAAGGCCGATTGGCACCGCAGATAAACTTCAGGCTTGAACTGCCTACCGGCACTTGGGCACAACGCTACCTGCAAGTCGGCTGCGGTGGGCTGTGTGGCAACATCAACTCGACCGTACGCGCCGCTGATGGCTGTAAGCCGCTTGATACCGGTGCATTTGCAGTAGCCTCCACCGACATGGGGCATCAGGCGGCAGATAACCATTTTGGCGACGACCCGCAGAAACGCGCCGATTTCGCTCACCGTGGCGTGCACCTCACCGCGCTGGCGTCGAAGAAACTGATCACTGCGTTTTATGGCCGCAAAGCCGAATACGCCTACTTCAGTGGCTGCTCGGACGGCGGCCGCGAGGCCCTGATCGAGGCCCAGCGTTACCCGGACGATTTCGACGGCATCATCGCCGGGGCTCCTGCGCTCAACTTTCAGGTACAGAAAACGCTGTACCACGGCTGGATGGCCCGCTCCAACCGAGGGGCAGACGGCAAGCCGATTCTCCTCGCGTCCAGACTGCCACTGCTGCACAAGGCCGTACTCGCCCAATGTGATGTGCTGGACGGGCAAATCGATGGCCTTGTAGCGGACCCACGCATCTGCCACTTCGACCCCGCCGTACTGCAATGCAAGACAGCAGCCGACACTGCCAATTGCCTGAGCGCAGAAGAAGTGGCTGCTGTCAGACGTTTTTACGAGGGGCCGAAAGACCCTGTCAGTGGCGAACATTTGACCTTGGGCGGGCCGCAGCCTGGCTCGGAACTGGCCTGGGCGGGCGTATTCGTACCGGTCAGCGCCGATCAGCCCGTCTACAGCGAAACGGCTGCACTGGAGGCCATTCGCAATGTGGTGTTCGAAAAGAACCCGAGCGCGGATTTCGATCTGAACGCACTGGACTTCGACAAGAAAACCTTTGATCAACTACGCCCGCTGCATGCGCTATACGATGCCACCAACCCGGACCTGTCACCATTCGCCAGCCGCGGCGGCAAGCTGATTCTCTGGCACGGCTGGGCCGACCCGAACATCTCGCCGCTCAACACCCTGGCGTACCACGAGGCGGTCGAAGCACAGATGGGCAAGACACGCACCGAGGCGTTCTCACGGCTATATATGTTGCCCGGTGTTTATCACTGCGGCGGCGGGGAAGGGCCAAGCCTGGTTGATCTGCTGACGCCGATCATGGCCTGGGTTGAAAAAAGCCAGGCACCGGATGCGATTGTTGCCCGACAGGCAGGCCCCGAGAAGGCTGGCAACCGGCAGAAACCGCTGCCAAAAGCCCTGCCAGCATCGATGGTCAAGGAAAACGTCGGTAATCGCGGGCGTACCCGCAAGGTCTTCCCGTACCCGTTCATGGCCGAGTACGACCACAAGGGCTATTCGAAAAACGCGAACAGCTACCAGCGCGCCCAGCCATTGACCACAGAAAAAACACCGCACTGGATGGGGGCAGGCTTCTTCAAACCGTATGCGCCTCTGGAGCGTCAGGTTGATTAGCTGTTACACCTGCGCGCAGTGAGCGAATTATTTTCTCCTCGTTCTTGACATGACATGCGAACCAGTACAGAATTGCGTCCATTCCTGAGCGAGGAATTGAAAAAAACCCTTTAGATTCAATGGGTTGGAAACCAAAGAAATACCGGTTTCCCGCGAAATGAAAATACGTTTGATGTTTAAGTGAAGCATCTTTCGTTTGAGGCCGAGTAGCAAAATGGTTATGCAGCGGATTGCAAATCCGCCTACGCCGGTTCGATTCCGACCTCGGCCTCCACTATTCAAAGCCCCGCAGATTAACGTCTGCGGGGTTTTTTATTGGGCGCGATGAAAGTGATGGGGTTTGAAAACCGAGCTCGGCCGCTATTTAAAGCGGCTTGCGTTGATATAGCCGTATTGGTTTTGCTGATAAATCGTGTAAGGCAGGAGCAATGTATCTACGATGCCTGATAAGCCCATGTCCAGTAGAACCCACTCGGGAGCATTGGTCTTCTGATAAGCGCTACTCTGTTTGGGCTCTGCGTTCAGTTCACAGAAATCGAGCATAACTCCGCTGTAAACGCGCGGAATGGAGGAGCAATTTGATTTCCAGTCAGTGAGCTTTTCACCTGCGACGGAATCGGGCCTGAACGTTGTGTTGATTGTTCCGCATCCCGTCAAAGCAAGCGTGAGCAATAGCAGGCACTGAATTTTCAGATGAGGCACACATGACTCTTTTTGCGTTACGAAACCTGGCTTCATGACTACGTTCCTTGTGTTTTCAATGCAATTGGGACGGCAGAGCGAGCGCGTGAGGCACATGCCCGTCGGTGTTGCATGATCGCCGTGGGTGTTCAATGTATGGTTGTTTCGCCGGGAATTGATCTGTCACATGCAGCACGATTATTGCTTGCCATGCCCAACCAGCCTGTCAGGCATAACCGAGGTAAACCCGATGAGCAAACCCCTTGTCCGATGGCCGATCAACCCGCGCAGAACGGCGGTCATCGTCGTAGACATGCAAAAAGTCTTTTGTGAGCCCACTGGAGCGTTGTACGTAAAAAGTACGGCGGATATCGTCCAGCCGATCCAGAAGCTGCTGCAGGCCGCACGAGCTGCTCAGGTGACGGTGGTTTATCTGCGCCATATCGTGCGCGGCGATGGTTCGGACACCGGGCGCATGCGCGATTTGTACCCGAATGTGGATCAGATACTGGCACGGCATGATCCGGACGTTGAGGTTATCGAAGCGCTCGCGCCCCAGTCGGGTGATGTGATTGTCGACAAGCTGTTCTACAGCGGCTTTCACAACACGGACCTGGACACGGTGCTGCGCGCGCGGGATGTCGACACGATCATTGTCTGCGGTACGGTCACCAACGTGTGTTGTGAAACCACGATCAGGGACGGCGTGCACCGGGAATACAAGGTTATCGCCCTGAGTGACGCCAATGCTGCGATGGACTACCCGGATGTCGGTTTTGGTGCAGTTTCAGCCGCAGACGTTCAGCGTATATCGCTGACGACTATTGCCTATGAGTTCGGAGAGGTCACCACGACCGCCGAGGTCATCCGGCGTATTGAAAGTGCGTATCCGCACGGGAGATAAATGTGCGCAGTTCTGGGCCGTTTTTCATCTGTGCGCATTCAAACCATGCGTTCCGTTTCAGACCGTTTGATCTGGCTTGAACGGTCGATACGGCTAACTGTTTGTATGAATTGTGAATTCTTGCAGTGGCATGCTTTCTGCTCTCGTCTCGCTGACCTTCACCCTTGCCGGTGAAACTTTCCCGCACCGTGTCAGCGAGAGGAAGCAGCCGTATGACTCTGCACTATGTGCCCATTATCAACCTGGCCCCTTATTTTTCAGGAGAACCGGACGGCAAGGCAGCCGTGGCGCAGGCAGTCAATCAAGCGTGTAAGGACATTGGGTTTCTGGTAATCACCGAGCACCAGATTCCCAAAGAACTTATTGATAAGGTCTCCGGTTTGACCCGCCAGTTCTTTGATTTGCCGCTGGCGGAAAAACGCAAGGTTGATCGTCCCAGCCCGGAGATGGTGCGTGGGTACAGCGCGATAGCCGAGGAGAGCCTTTCATATTCTCTGGAAGAAAGTGCGCCGGGAGATCTGAAGGAATCCTTCTCCATCGGGCCAAGCAACGTGCCGAATGAAGATTATTACCACAACGCCGAAGCAGGTTCGCATTTCGCGCCGAATGTCTGGCCTGCTGAAGCGTTGTTGCCTGGGTTCAAAGAGGCGTATCAAGCTTATTTCGAGGCGATGAGTGAACTGGCGCAATCGTTGATGCGCCTGTTTGCCCTGGCATTGGAGCTGGACGAGTGCTTTTTTGATGACAGAATCGACCGGCATATCAGTATGTTCCGCAGCCTGAGTTACCCGGACATCAAGACCGAAGTCGAAGCCGGCCAGTTGCGCGCCAGTGCGCATACCGACTACGGCAGCCTGACCATCGTGCGCCCTGATAATGCACTGGGCGGCTTGCAGGTACGTAATCAGCAAGGCGAATGGGTCGATGTGCCCTATGTCGAGAACGGTTTTGTGGTCAACATCGGCGACCTGATGATGCAGTGGACCAACGACCAGTGGATTTCCACCCTGCACCGCGTGGTCAACCCGCCCATTAGCAGTGAGCAGGACAACCGTCGGCAGTCACTGGTGTTCTTCCATCAACCCAACTACGACACCTTGATCGAGTGCCTGCCCGGTTGCCTGCCGCCTGGCACCACGCCACGGCACGCGCCGGTGACTTCGGGCGATCACTTGCTGGCCAAGTTCGTCAAACAGACGACCTTCGGCGGCAGCAAGGTAGCCTGATATGAGCACACTTTCATACGTCAACGTGTTCGCGCAGGACATCATCGGTTTAAGCGGTTTTTACTCGAAGCTGTTCGGCTTCAGTGAAATCGAGGCCATCAGGTCGCCTATTTTTCGTGGGCTGGATACAGGCAAATCCTGCATCGGTTTCAATGCACTCGATGCCTACGAATTGTTGGGGCTGGATGAGTTTACTGGTAGCACCGGTTGCCGGTTTCTCCTCAACATTGATGTCGATGAGCAATCCGAGGTGGACAGGTTGGTGCCTCAAGCAGTGGCGCTGGGTGCGCGATTGATCAAGGCGCCGTATCTGACGTATTACCATTGGTATCAGGCGGTTTTGCTGGACCCCGAGGGGAATATATTTCGGATTAACTTCATGCTTTAAGTGCTGCGGGCACGTACAACAACGGTGGCGGGTTGGGTAGTTCACCAACCCTCACGTTTCAGGTTTTCACAGAAAAATCTACTGGCTGTACTGCTAGCTATCCGGCCCATGGAAGCAGGTCTTCAATTGTGCGACAGGCAAGGCATGCCTTATTCAACAATTGAGGATATGGAAATGAGTGAATCTGATAGTAAGCAACCCAGACACGGCAGGGTTATCGAGCCTGCATCGCGGGGCTCGTATGCCATGGATCAGGGGATGGTACTGGAGTGGCATCTGCACGGAATAGAAAGCGGCAAAAACTTCCCTGATAAATTAGAAGGCCCTGCACACGATTTTCCTCGCTCAGACGAGTATGCAGATGGCGATGTTGATAGTGCTGCCCCGCCAGTAGATGGACTGATAGTGAGTGCAGGCTGGACTGATGAGCGCGACTGTTTGAATTACACCGATGCAGAGCTCACTGAGGCACTGAAAAAGAAGGGCATCATTAACACTGAAGGCTGGCCTCGCCTGAGCGTGAAAAGTGGGAGTACGTTTGACGTAACCTGGAGGTATGAAGCGCCTCATGTGACGCGTGGTTATCGTTGGTTCATTACCAAAGATGGATGGGACGAGAGCACCCGATTGACTCGCAATCACTTTCAAGAGAACCCTTTTGACGAAAAAATTTCCCTTCTTCAGCCTTTTAACAAACACCGCGGTGAGCTTGAGCCGGCAATAATAGATTCGGCAGTGTTGCCAGAGGGCAAAAAGGGTCACCATTGCATTCTTCTGCTCTGGATTGTTGCAGAGTCGCCGATGGCGTTTTACCAAGCATTTGATGTCGACTTTGGTGAGTAAATCGGCATTCTGCAAGGTCTGCGCTTTAACCGCAGGGTGCTCCCAGGCTCGGGTTCCGTCTTGCATCCTGGGTGTTCAGGTTACTGGAGTGCAGCGACAGACGTGAAGACTGCGCAGCAAGCCCCAGCGATCCCATTCGCCGGTATCACTCAGGGATGTTCTCCAAATGACTCGCTCACTCTCCAGTTTGCAGCGATACCTGAAACGGTCGCCATCGTCCCGTCGATAGGCTATCTCACGTGGACTTTGCTGAACCGTCTTCATGGTTTTGGTTATACGACCCATTTCAACTGAAAGAGTAGCCTTGCATATTTCCGAGGGCGAGAAGTCAGCGCCTTGGGCTCTGGCAGCATGAAGAGGCTTAAACTGACTCACGCTTTTTATGTGGAGTTTCAAGTGTGAACAGGCTTTTAGAACGATTGCTTGCCCTTGTTTTGTTTGTGCCTCTGATGTTTGCAGGTGCGTGGCTTGGGTTTGAGATACCTGGAATAGATCACGGCACACGGACGGTATTTTTTGTCGGCTGGATGATCGCGATGGCATTTGTTGTCGATCAAATCTGCACAAGAGTATTCAGGGGAAAGTAGGCAGTAGATCCGGGATCTGTACGACCGCGCCTGGCATCTGGGTAGGGTTCTGGAGATGATGCTTTCAAACCTGAACATTTCCAAGAGGAAGAGCAGGAATCCAGCGTGTGCCTCGCATTTGTAAGGTTGTCATCGGTTGGGGGGGCGGCCCGGGTTGCATGCTTGCGATCGTGCCGGCGAACAGAGACAAGGAAACCCGACTGGCCTTGCGCCCAATCGGGTCTGAAGCTTCACCGATAGCTATTGAAAAGGCATCCGCGAAACACTCAGTCTTCGGCGTAGTCGATGTTCATGATGGGGGATTCTCAACTGCTGTATTTGTATACAGCAGTTGAGTCTTTCAGATTTGGGGAGTGGTGTTCGTCAGCAGGACGCCGGAGAAGGAGTTTTTTTGGAATTGCGGACCACGACTGTTTTTGCGGAACAAAACAAAAAGGGCCTACCGAGCAAAATGCCCTGTAAGCCCTTGATCTATATATGGTGCCCCGAGCCGGGGTCGAACCGGCACGTCCAAAGGACGAGGGATTTTAAGTCCCTTGCGTCTACCAATTTCGCCATCGGGGCGGTAGCGCCAAGAGCAGGGAATATATACACCCGGCACCCATGAAGCAAGCTTGAAAGCGTCACAAATGACTCGGAATGCCGCTTTTTTGCCTGCCGGAAATGCTTGGTAAATCATGAGGCTACGAAATTTTATTGGAGCAAAGGCTGACGTGCCGCGTTCAGACGGCTCAGGCTTTGCTCTCTTTCACCACCGCATCGCTCACTACAGCCTCGACCTTGTCAGCCAGTAATCGCAGGTAGCTCGCCAAGGCGACTTCCTCCAGGCGCAGGCCTTTGCGTTGCCGGGAGCGGGGGAGTTTGGCCAGGTTGCCGAGCAGGAAGCCTTCCAGTACTGCGGGGTGGATGTAGCATTTTCGGCAGATGGCAGGGGTGTTTCCCAGTTGTTTCGAGACCGCCTTGACCATATCGACGATGTGCCGCTTGGCGTCGGCCTCCGGCTCCCAATGCAGTTTCTGCAACGTCGCGAGCGCCAGAGCACTCGCTGCCCAGGTCCGGTAATCCTTGGCGGTGAAATCCGAGCCGGTAAGGCTTTGCAGGTAGGCGTTGATATCGGATGACGTCACCGCATGGCGCACGCCATCTTCGTCCAGGTACTGAAAGAGGTTTTGTCCCGGCAATTCCATGCAACGCTTGATCACATTGGCCAAGCGCCGGTCCTTGACGCTGACCTTGTGTTCAACGCCGCTTTTACCCCGGAACTCAAAGAGGATCTGGCCGCCCTTGACCTCGACATGCTTGTTGCGCAGCGTGGTCAGGCCGTATGAGCGGTTTTCCTTGGCGTACTGGCTGTTGCCGATGCGGATCAGCGTCGCATCCAGCAATGAAATGACCGTCGCCATGACCTTTTCCCGGCCCATGCCCGGCTGCGCGAGTTGTGCTTCTATCTGCTTGCGAACCTTGGGCAGCGCATGACCGAACTCTATCAGGCGCGAGTATTTGTCCTGATCGCGTATCTCGCGCCAGCGCGGATGGTAGCGGTATTGTTTGCGGCCGCGTGCGTCACGTCCGGTAGCCTGCAGGTGGCCCATCGGGTCGGCACAGATCCACACATCGGTGTAGGCGGGCGGGACTGCCAGCGCGTTGATGCGCTTTATCTCCGACTCGTCCTTGATGCGTTTACCCTCAATGTTGAAGTAGGCGAATTTGCCGCGCAGTACCTTGCGCGTAAGGCCCGGCTGAGTGTCGTCTACATAATGCAGGTCACTGGCGGGCTGGCTGATGGCAGTCGAGTCAGGCATGGCTAATTTCCAAAGGCAGTTAAAAACACTGACCTCGGTCTTTTACCGTGGTGCCGTTTATTTGCTGACTGACCGGTTTTTCAGGGCATCAGGCCAGTACGGCAACCGCTTTGATCTGCGCCCAAAGCGACTGGCCTCTGTGCAGGTTCAACTGGTCACTGGAGTAGCGCGTGATGCGCGCGAGCAAAGGCGTGCCCCCGGCGTCCAGTTTCACCAGCACATGTGCCGAGTTGTCGGCCAGCGCTTCCTGTACCACCGTGACCGGCAAGCGGTTGAGAATGCTGCTTTGATCGTCGGGTTGCAGGTTCAGGCTGACATCCCGGGCCTGAACCTTGACGCGCAGAAGGGTGCCGATCTGCATTTCGGCGTGTGCGACGCGCATGCACAATGTGCTGTCGGGCAGCGTCACGCTCAGTAACTGGTAATGACGATCATAGGCACTGACCGTGCCTTCAATGACCACGCCCGCATCGCCGCCCATGGCCAGTGGCAGGTCCAGCCGCGCCAGTGTTTCGCGAATCGGGCCGCTGGCCAGTACGTTGCCGGCTTCAAGCAGCACCAGATGATCTGCCAGGCGTGCAACCTCATCCTGAGCGTGGCTGACATACAGCATGGGGATGTCCAGCTCCCGATGCAGGCGTTCCAGGTACGGCAGGATTTCACTTTTGCGCCTGGCGTCCAGCGCTGCCAGAGGTTCATCGAGCAGCATCAGGCGCGGGCTGGTCAACAGTGCGCGTGCAATGCCCACGCGCTGACGCTCCCCACCGGACAGCTTGTCAGGGCTGCGCTCCAGCAGATGGTCGATGCCGAGCAGTTCAGTGGCCTGCGGCAATTGAATGTTGCGCTGCTGACGCGGGATGCGTTTCATGCCGAATTCAAGATTGGCCCGCACGGACAGGTGCGGGAACAGGCTGGCTTCCTGAAATACATAGCCGATCGCCCGTTTGTGCGGAGCGAGGAAAACGCCTTTTTCAGTGTCTTGCCAGACTTCATCATGAACACGAATGAAGCCCTGGCCAGCTTTTTCCAGCCCGGCAATGCAGCGCAGGCAGGTGGTCTTGCCCGAGCCTGAAGGCCCGAACAGTGCGGTGATGCCCGACCCCGGCAGGGTCAGGTCGGTACGCACGGTGAAATCCGGGTAGGTCATGTGCAGGCGGATTTCTATCGGTGAGGCCATGACTCAGCTCCATCCTGCTTTGGATTTACCGCTGGAATACAGCGCCAACAGCACCAGAAAGGAGAACACCAGCATCGCTCCGGCCAGCCAGTGTGCTTGCAGGTACTCCATGGACTCGACGTGATCGAAAATCTGTACTGACACCACACGGGTTTTCTCGGGGATGTTGCCGCCAATCATCAGCACCACGCCGAACTCGCCGACCGTGTGCGCGAATCCCAGAATCGCCCCAGTGATAAAGCCAGGCTTTGCCAGCGGCAGAATCACGCGGAAGAACGTGTCCCATGGACCCGCTCTCAACGTGGCTGCCACCTCCAGCGGACGGGTGCCAATGGCTGCAAATGCGTTCTGTAACGGCTGGACGACGAAAGGCATCGAGTACAGGACCGAGCCGATCACCAGTCCGGCAAAGCTGAAAGTCAGCGTGCCCAGTCCCAGGCTCTGGGTGAGCTGGCCCACAGCTCCGTTGGGGCCAAGCAACAGCAGCAGATAAAAGCCGATGACTGTCGGCGGCAAAACCAGGGGCAGGGCGACGACCGCGCCAATCGGCCCCTTGAGCCATGAATCAGTGCGCGCCAGCCACAGCGCGATGGGCGTGCCGATGATCAACAGGATGACGGTGGTCAATGACGCCAGCTTCAGTGTCAGCCAGATCGCCGCGATGTCGGCACTTCCCAGTGGCATTTACAGCTGGTATCCGAAGGACTTGATGATGGCGGCGGCTTTCGGGCCTTTCAGGTACTCGACCAGCGCCTTGGCAGCGGCGTTGTCCTTGCCCTTGTTGAGGATGACGGCGTCTTGCTTGATCGGGTCATGCAGGGCGTCCGGCACGATCCAGGCCGACCCGCTGGTCAGTTTGCCGTCCTTGTAGATCTGCGACAGGGCCACAAAGCCAAGTTCCGCATTGCCGGTGGAAACGAACTGGTAGGCCTGAGTAATGCTCTGGCCCTCCACGATCTTGGCTTTGGTTGCGTCGGTCAGACCCAGTTTGCTCAGCACTTGCGTCGCTGCCAGGCCATAAGGGGCAGCTTTTGGGTTGGCGATGGACAAGTGTTGATACTGATTGGCCTTGAGCACTTCGCCCTTGCTGTCTACATAACCGTCCTTGGCCGACCACAGCGCCAGGGTGCCCACCGCATACGTGAAACGCGAGCCCTTGACGGTGTCGCCTTCCTGCTCAAGCTTTGCCGGGGTGGTGTCGTCGGCCGACAGGAACACCTCGAAAGGGGCACCATTCTTGATCTGTGTGTAGAACTGACCGGTAGCGCCAAACGCGGCAACAAGCTTGTGGCCGGTGTCCTTCTCAAAGTCAGTGGCAATCGCCTGAATGGGCGCTGTGAAATTGGCTGCGACGGCGACCTGCACCTCGTCGGCAAACGCGTTGGCTGTAGCTGATACGGCGAAGGCCAGGGCAGAAAACTTGAGAATGGCGCGCAGCTTGGTCGTTCGCATGGAACAGCTCCTTGATGATGAAAACGCACGCCGTCGAAATAAAGGCGTTTCGCTATATAGTTAAATATATAGCGATAGCCTGTTGTTCTGAAAGCACTGTTTTACCGGGGTGAGAGAATTTTCAGCGCGTTTTCAGCCAGTTGCCGAGTCAGTTCGGTCGCACCCAACTGGTGTTTGATACCAACTGCCTGACCTGCCCAGAGGTTGGTAAAGTCACTGCTGCCCTGTTTTTCCGCTTGTGCGCGCAACGGCATCAAGGCACCGCCTGCCAGCGGGAACGCAGGGGCGAGTGGGCTGACGGGGCCAGCTTCGCGCATGATCCGGTTGACGATACCGCGCGCCGGACGCCCGGTGAAGAGGTTGGTCAGCGCAGTCTGGCTGTCCGTTGCAGTGTGCAGCGCCTGGCGATGCAGTGCACTGACGCTGGCTTCAGGGCAGAACAGATACGCCGTACCTACCTGTACCGCCGAGGCACCCAGAACAAACGCCGCCGCAACCCCGCGACCATCTGCAATACCACCCGCAGCGATGACCGGAATGCGCACGGCGTCCACTATTTGCGGCACCAGCGCCAGAGTGCCGACTTGAGTGTGCAGTTGATCGCTGAGGAACAGGCCCCGATGACCACCGGCTTCGTAGCCCATGGCGATTACCGCATCGCAGCCATGCTGCTCCAGCCAGACGGCTTCCTCGACCGTGGTCGCCGATGAAATGATCTTTGCCCCGGTGGCTCTGACCCGTTCCAGTAGCGCTCGCTCGGGAAGGCCGAAGTGGAAGCTCACCACCTCCGGCTTCAGGCGCTCGACCAGAGCACAGGTGGCGCTGTCGAAAGGGGCACGGTTGGAGACGGGCGTCGGCGCATCGAAATCGGCCCCCAACTCTTCGTAATAGGGTTTAAGTGCCTGTTTCCAATGCTCGGCGCGTTCGGCATCGTAGGCCGGAGCCTGATGGCAGAAGAAGTTCAGGTTCAGGGGCAGATTGCCGGTATGTTGCCGAAAGGTGGTGACTTCCTGTTCGATTTGCTCAGGGGTCAGCATTGCGCAGGGCAGCGATGCCAGCCCGCCAGCCTTCGCGACAGCAATGGCCATTTGTGATCCGGTGGCTCCGGCCATAGGCGCTTGCAGCACCGGCAGCTCTATAGTTAACAGGTCAATAATGCGGGTGTCCGGCCATTGGCTCATGTGTTTCTCCGGCTTGTATTCGGGCAGTCATGCACAGGGCATTGAGCGCGAGAATAGCGTGAATGGCAAACGGCATTTCCGGCGCAACACATAGACCGCGCGGCGAGGTTGACATAAAAAACGATCGGTCTAATATTCCTGCATGACTCAATTGCCTGTAAAAACCAGACGCCCCGGGCGGCCACCGAAAGTGGACCGCGATAACCTCGAAACCCGCGAGGCACTGTTGCGCCGCGGTCTGGAAGTGCTCACCGAGCAAAGCTTCTCGGCCACCGGGCTGGATTACATCCTCAAGGAAATCGGCATTCCCAAAGGCTCGTTCTATCACTACTTCACCAGCAAGGAAGCCTTCGGCCGGGCGGTACTGGATGAATACGCTCGCTATTTTGCACAGCGGTTGGACCACTGGCTGCTGGACGAAGCGCTTTCACCACTGGAGCGACTGGTCGGTTTTGTCCAGAGCGCCAAGAGCGGCATGGCGCGGCATGATTATCGACGCGGTTGCATGGTCGGCAATCTGGGCCAGGAAGTCGGTCTGTTGCCGGAGGGGTTTCGTGCCGTACTGGAGCAGACGCTGCTGGACTGGCAGTCGAAGCTGGCCTGCTGCCTCAGGGCCGCACAGGCGCATGGTGAGTTGGCTAGAAGTGCCGATTGCGATGAATTGGCCGCGTTTTTCTGGATCGGCTGGGAAGGGGCGGTGCTCCGCGCCCGGCTGGTCAAAAGCGACACACCACTGAACACGTTTATTGCCGGTTACCTTCGTGGTTTGCCGCAATGACTTTTTTTCAGGGCTATTTAAAGACGATCAGTCTAAATTGGAGGCGCACATGTTCAAGGGCATTTTGATCGACAAGGATGAGGCAGGTTATCGCGTCAATCTGACCGATATCGACGAAGCACAGTTGCCTGCAGGTGACGTGACGATAAACGTGTCGCACAGCACGCTGAACTATAAGGACGCGCTGGCAATCACCGGCCAAAGCCCTATTGTGCGCAGCTTTCCGATGGTGCCGGGTATTGATCTGGCGGGTACGGTGCAAGCCAGCGATACGCCTGAGTACAAGGTGGGTGACAACGTCCTGCTCAATGGCTGGGGTGTTGGCGAAGGGCACTGGGGCGGTCTGGCACAGAAGGCGCGGCTCAAGAGCGAATGGCTCATTCCATTGCCGGATGCTTTCACGCCCGCGCAGGCGATGGCCATTGGCACGGCGGGCTATACCGCAATGCTCAGCGTGCTGGCCCTTGAGAAGCACGGTTTGACACCCGACCACGGCGATGTGCTGGTGACCGGTGCCAATGGGGGAGTCGGCAGTTTCGCCATCGCTATTCTTGCCAGGCTTGGCTATCGGGTGATTGCCTCCACCGGGCGTGTTTCGGAAAGCGAATATTTGCATCAACTCGGCGCAGCGCAGGTCGTCGACCGGGCTACCCTGTCGCAGCCGGGGCGACCTTTGGTCAAGGAGCAATGGGCGGCGGCAATCGACTCTGTCGGTAGTTATACGCTGGCCAATGTGTGCGCCGGTATTCGTTATCGCGGCGTAGTCGCGGCCTGCGGTCTGGCGCAGGGTATGGAGTTTCCGGGCTCGGTTGCACCGTTCATTCTGCGCGGCGTCACCCTGGCCGGTATCGACAGCGTTACTCGCCCGCGCGCTCACCGGCTGGAAGCCTGGTCCAGGCTGGCGAGCGACCTGGACCTGGCGCTGCTGCCGCTGATCAGTCGTGAAGTCGGTTTGAGCGAGGTGATCGACATCGCGCCGCAATTGATCGCGGGTCAGATCCGTGGCCGGGTTGTGGTGGACACCGGGCGCTGAGTCGGTCAAAAAACGCTGGGTTCGCCCTTGTCACCTGACTGCGCATGTTCAAGTGCGCGATGCATCCGGGCGGTGCCTAGCCCGGTTTCGCATAATTGCAACGGGATGCAACCGCCAAGTGCTGCGTTGGGTGTCACCAGCCAGCGACCGGCGCGCTCGGGTGTTTCAAGCACGCGAAGGATGTGACTGGCGATCATTGCGAGGCGGTCCAGACGCTCCGAAGCCACGGGGTCCAATGGCTGTTTCTGGCGCTGGCGACGTTCCAGCGTTGAAATTGATGCATTGAACAGCGCCTCCATTTGCCGCGGGCCGAGGGCCAGCGCGTCGCGTACCGCGCGGATCCAGCCATGCGCAAAGCCTGCCTGAATGTTCGCCAGGCGTTCGGCCTCGCTGCGCTGACTGACCTGATGGGCCAGCAACCAGAAATGCGCAGCCGCGTCGCGACGGCCATGTGCTTTGCTAGCGAGGGGCGGAATCAAGATACGTGCTTGCCTTGAGGGCCGGAAAAGTCGGCCAAGGCTATCCCAGGCAGCGCGTCGTTCAAGCTGCAGGGTGTTACCGATGATTGCCGGGTGGGCTGAAGCTGCTGAGCTGAACGAGCCGCGCCAGAGGTGTCGCAGCAGGGCCCTCGTGCTAAAGTCGGCTGCCTGAATATGAATGAAGAGCGCCGCAGCTGTTCGCGCGCGCTTGCACCAGAAAAGGCGTCGTTCCACATGCCGCAAGACCCTTATACCGATCAGGACGCACGCATTGTCAGCCAGCCTTCGCTGCCCGACGTCAACAAGCCACTGCGCCTCTATCTCGACCGCCTGGCACCCTCAAGCCGCCTGACCATGACTTACGTTTTGCAGGACGCGGCAGATCGTCTGGGCATGGCTGACGTCGATATTCATGACATTCCCTGGCACACCCTGCAGCCTGGCCACGTGACCGCACTGGTCGCGACGCTGCGTGAAGACGACTACGCACCCAATACCACCTCGCTGTACGTGAACGCTATTCGCGGTGTAATGAACGAAGCCTGGCGGCACGACCTGATCAGCCACGAGCAATTACTGAAGATTCGCTCGATCAAACCGGTCAGCGGTACGCGTCTGGCCAAGGGCCGTAATATCCGCCGCACGTTGATTCGTGAACTGATGCAAGCCTGTGCTGCGGACCCCAGGCCGCAAGGGCGTCGCGATGCCGCGATCATTGCGATTCTGTACGGTTCGGGAATGCGCAAGTCGGAGTCGGTCAACCTGGACCTGTCACAGATCGATTTCGCCGAGCGCAGCCTGCGGGTGCTGGGCAAAGGCAACAAACAGTTGATCAAATACGCCCCCGAGTGGGCGTTCAAGGCGCTGAACGACTGGCTGGAACTGCGCCGCTCGTGCTTGCAGCCGGGGCAGGGCGATGACCCGTTCCTGTTCAACCGGATTCGCCGCGGCAGTCACATCACCCGCGACAGAATCACTAAACATGCCATTTACTTCATCGCCAAGCAACGCGGGCGGCAGGTGGGGGTGAACATCATGCCTCACGATTTTCGGCGCTCGTTCATCACCCGTGTGATCGAAGAGTTCGATCTGTCGATTGCCCAGAAACTTGCGCATCACACGCATATTTCGACCACCGCCAGTTACGACATGCGCAGCGAGAACGAACGCCGCAATGTGGTGGACGGGTTTGATCTTTAGGCAAAAAAAAGCCACCTCGCACAAGCGGGGTGGCTTAAAAGATCTAACCAAAGGAGTGATGAATCAGAGCAGAGATTCACTGGCCTCGCGACGCGGATTCGCGAGGCCGGGAGATATGTTCGTTCATCGCCGACAACGGTAACACCGCCGCCCCTGATTCAATTATCAGCGTTATTGATACCCGTCATTGCCAAAAAACATATGACCCGCACGTGTTTGCGTGGCCAGCCATCTGCAAAATCGATTTCTCACCTGCGAGCTATCCGGCAATTGGATAGCCAACAATTGGCAACAATTTCATGCTTTACCGGACTTGAAACGTACGGGACTGAGCATGGAAAAGTTCGATATACACCGTAAAACCCGCTTCGACTCATTGGTACACGAGTACGGGCTCGATGGCAGTCGTCTGTTGCCTTGGGAAGGCTACCCGATGCCGTTCGCTGGCGGCTGGTGCGTGGTCCGTCCGGGCACCAGCAGCGAAGCGCATACCCAGATCGATCAGGAAATCTTCATTGCCATCAAGGGCAGCGCCCGTCTGGTGGTCGGCGAAAAACAAATGGATTTCGTCGTGGGCGATATCGCCGCGATTCCGAAACACACCAATCATTACGTCATCAATGATTCCGCCGAGGACTTCCACTTCTATGTGGTGTGGTGGGACATGAACTACGTGAATGCTTTCGTGGCTCAGCACAGCGAAACCACGGGGTGCCTCGATGAGTAAGTACATCGTGACCATCACGCCGCCCACCCCGAATGGCGATTTGCACATAGGTCATATCGCCGGCCCGTTTCTGGCCGCTGACGTGTTCACCCGGGTCCAGCGCCAGCGCGGTCACGACTGTGTGCTGGTGTCCTATTCCGACGATTACCAGTCCTACATGCTGCGCAAAGGACTGGAGCAGGGCGTTGATCCGGTCGAGCTGGCCGGGCGTAATTCCGACCGCATCGAAGCGTCGCTGGCGGCGATCAACATCAAACCCGACAACTGGATGCGTCCGCACAACAACCCATGGTTTGCCGAGGCGGTTGGCGAGGTGTTCAACGCGTTGCGTGAAGCGGGCTCGATCGAGTTTCGCGATTCCAGCGAGCCGTACTGCCCCGATTGCGATGTGTGGGGCTACGAGGCATTTGCCCGAGGCAACTGCAATTACTGTGGGGCCGATTCTGATGCCAGCCAGTGCGAGAACTGCGCTCAGGCCCCTGACGCCGAGTTGATGACCAGTCTGCACTGCAAATTGTGCAGGCAGCCGTCGCAATGGAAAAAGGCCCATCGTGCATTTCTGAAGCTGGCTGATTTCAAGCCGCACTTGCGTGATCGTCTGTTGGGCCAGCAATGGCGCAAGCCGCTCGACAACTGGCTACGCGATACGCTGGAGCACTTGCATGACTGGGGCGTAACCCGTCCGGGCGACGGCGGGCTTGACCTGCAGGCCGACGGCTCGTGCCGGGTCCACACCTGGTTCATGGGGCTGGCGGGCTATATGGCGGCATTTCGTGAATATGCCGACAGCGTCGGGCGTCCGGAGCTGTTCCGTCAGTACTGGCAGTCGGGACAGGGCACGCTGGTGCATTTTCTCGGTTTTGACTGCGTGTTCAGCCACGCCATCGTCTACCCGGCGCAGCTGTCGGCGCTGCGCGATATCAAAGTTCGCCAGCGCTTCATGCCCAATCAGTTTCTGAAACTGGACGGCCTGAACCTGTCGACCAGCCGCAATCATGCGATCTGGGTCGGCGATCTGGCCCGTGAAGCCTGTGCCGACAGTGCGCGCCTGTATCTGGCAAGCATCGCACCCGAGCAAAGCGAAGGCGATTTTCGTCTGACGCATTTCCGCGCATGGCGGGAGCAGATATTCGACGAATTTTTTCCCGCGTTGCTGGACGCTGGAAAGCATCGAGATGACAACTGGTGGAGCGGTATCTGTGGGGCCGATGCCGGGCTGTTGGAAGCGTTACGCCTGCAATGGAGCAGGGCTGCAGAGCCTGCGCAGTTCTCTATGAAGGGCATGGCTCAGGTGCTGCTCGACGTCATCGCCATTGCTCGCGCACGTCTGGCCGAAGGTCGGCCCGTCAGCCATCTGGCGGCGTTCATCGCAGTGGCTGGCAAGGCGCTGATTCCGGAAATGTCAGCGCAGATCATGACCGCATTCGGACTGCCCGAAGCCCGGGTCAACGCCACGCTCATGAACGGCTCGGCCGCTGAATACTCCATCTGAACGGATGCACCACATGTTCATCGATTACGAGATAGCGGTCATCGGCGCCGGGATTACCGGCGCCAGTATCGCGGCGAAGCTGTGCAGCGCAGGTGTGTCGGTCGCTCTGATCGACAAGGGCGCAGCCGGCAGCCTGGGGGCGAGCGGTTATTCCGGCGGACTGGTTCGCCTGTACGACAGCGATCCATTGCTGATGGAGCTTGCGGCGTGGTCCATCAGCCTGATGGACGACGGCATTTTCGCGACCACTTACGCAAGCGCACTGCGACGTACCGGGGTGATCTACCGGACCGCCATGGACCAGCTGGATAATCTGTGCCGGGCTATCGAGCAGCACGGCAGCGAGCGCTACCCGATGCGTCTGCTGGCGGGCCATGAACTCGATGGCGGTCGCTATCCGCACTGCCCGGCAGTTGAGCGGGTCAACCTGTTCGAACCTCGCGCCTGCGTCGGCAATGTACGTCAGGCTGTCGCTGCGCTGTGCCACGTGGTTCGTCAGCAAGGCTTGCTGCTGGAGCATCGCGAGATCAAAGCCATCGATTGTCGTGCTGCGGACCTCGTACATATCGACATGGGGGACGCTACATTGCGTTGTCGGGCCGTAGTGGTGGCTGCGGGTGCCTGGAGTCAGCATCTGGTGCCGCAGGCGGGGCTGGAAGCCCGTTCTATTCCCTTTGCCCGGGTACTGACTGACAGCGATTGGTCAATGCCGGTGATCGATGCGGTTACTCAGAGCTACGCTATACCGCTGACCCGCCATATCGTGCAGACCGGCTGCGGCAGCCGCGATAACAGCCTCTGGCCAGAGCATCTGGCACAGCCTGATGCGCGGCATGCCGAAGACGCCTGCAAGCGCATTGCCCGGCTGTGCGGTTCGGCAACCCACCCACGTGTGCTGGATGTGCTGCCGGGTTTCGACAGTTACAGCGCCGACGGTCGTCCGCTGCTGGGTTTCTGCGCCGAGTACAGCCCGGTTTATCTGGCCGCAGGCATGTCGGGACTGGGGTTCAAGTTTGCTCCTGGTGTTGCCGGTATCGCTTTCGAGCAACTGCGCAGTCATCTGGCAGGAAAGGACCGGCCGAGCCTCGGCTGGTCGGCATTGTCGCCA
Organism: Pseudomonas syringae group sp. 243L2; assembly: GCF_032587875.1. Classification (NCBI taxonomy): domain Bacteria; kingdom Pseudomonadati; phylum Pseudomonadota; class Gammaproteobacteria; order Pseudomonadales; family Pseudomonadaceae; genus Pseudomonas; species Pseudomonas syringae group sp. 243L2. Next base: position 225,100 of record NZ_JAWHPL010000021.1, on the reverse strand, counting down.
CGCCGACACATGCCCGCTGCCAGTCTGGCGGGGATACAGCCATGACACCGCTCGCGTCACCCGTGCCGGGTCTGCGGGTAGGGGTCAGCGCACTGTTCGACCCCCACGACACGCCGCACGCGCGGACCTTCATGAGGGCGCTGGCCGTGGCGCGCAATTGCGTACCGGGGCTTGCGCGGGTGCAATGGCACTTTCTCGACGACGGAGCCAACGCCGTTCGCGGGGCCGAAGTGGCGCGGCACATGATCGACTGGAAAGCGGATCTGGTTATTGGCCATTTTTCATCGGACGCCGCCCTTAGCGCCGCCGCGCTGTATCGGCAAGCCGGTATCGCGCTGCTGACACCGGCAGCAACGATTGATTGCCTGACGCTTGAGCACCCCAACGCATTCCGTTTCTGCCCCTCGGACCGGCAACTGGCGGGGGACCTGGTGAGCTGGCTGGCGAGCCGTCAATGGCGCCGCGTGCATGTTCAGGCTGATGACAGCGCTCACGGTCAGGCCTTGTGCGTTGCCATCTGCGAAGCACTGGTACGCGCGGGATTGCAGCGCGTCGAAGAGCCTGAGCACGCTGATGTCGAGGTATTTGCCGGCCGCCTCAAGCCCAGTCGCGAACACTGGCAGGCGCGACGACAGGCCGGGAGTAACCGCCCGCTGGTGCTGACTGACGACGCTGCCTCGCCGTACCTGGGCTGCGCAGAGGACCAGCGTGGCAAGACGTTCGTCATCGGTTTCGGCACTCCTGACCACCCAGGAAATGGCTGCCATGCCAGCGCGCTACACCAAACGTTTTTCGCTGCCGAGCCACACACCTACTTTCGCGAAAGCCTGCTGATGCTTTACGTGCTGGCTGAACTGGCCAACGGCGGTCTTTGCGCCGGGCAACTGCTGGACGCATTGCAGCACACCACCTTCAACACACCGCTGGGCGCAGTTGGCTTTGATCGGGGCGAGCTGCGAGGCGCGATGACCTGCGTCTGGACCCCGGGCCCCACAGGACTGACCCCCGTCAGCCGATAGCCGCAAGAAAAACCAAGAACACCGTTTCACGCCAACTCTAAGGACAGGAATTTCATGGGTAACTCGACACCACACACGTTGCACTCGGACGCCGTCTGTATCGGCTTTGGTCCCGCCGGCATCGCGCTGGCCTGTGCTTTTGAAGACGCACGGGAGGCCAATGACCCGCTCGGCTCGCTGTCCATCCGCTATCTGGAAGCTGCGCAAGACAGCCAATGGCACCGCGAACTGTTGCTGGCCGGGACTGACATCAACCATCACGTATTTCGCGACCTGGTGACGCCGCGCAACCCGCGCAGCCGCTTTTCCTTCGCCATGTACCTCAAGGAACAGGGTCGGATGTTCGATTTCGGCCTGCTGGGCCGTCCCGCCAGTCGCCATGAATGGTCGGATTATCTGGCTTGGGTCTCCAGGCAAGTGGATAGCCAGACCTGCTTCAACACGCCGGTCACCGGGATTGACCCTGTGCTGCGCAACGGTCGTTTGCACGAAGTACAGGTCTGCACGCCGCAAGCCTGTTTCACGACGCGCAATGTCGTGCTGTCCAGCGGCAGCGCACCGCGCATTCCACACGCCTTCGAGGCGCTGCTTGGCCCGACGCTGTTTCACACTTCGCAGTTTCTAACCCGCCTGCAAGCCTTTGGCGAACACTTGCCCAAGCGCTGGCTGGTGCTGGGCTCGGGGCAGAGCGCCAGTGAGTCGGTGCTGGAACTGGTCAGCCGCGATCCTGCTATCGAAGTGCAGTCAGTGCATCGCTCTGCCGGTTTCAAGCTCACTCAACTGGGGCAGTTCCCCAACCGGGTGTTTGCCCCGGATCACGTTGATTACTTCCATAGCCTGAGCCCCGCAGCGCGGCAGCGCTTTCTCGACTGGAGCCGTTCGACCAACTACGCCGGGATCGACCCGGATGAAAGTCAGAAGCTGTTTTCGCTGATCTACGAGGATTCCATCGCCGGACGCAAGCGTCTGCAGACCCATGCTTACAGCCTGATCAGTGCCATCGAGCACAGCGCCGAGGGCTACCGGATCGAGTTGACCGACACCTTCAGCCAGCGCACCCAGGTGCTGGAAGTCGATGCCGTTGTGCTCGGCACCGGTTATCAGCAGTACCTGATACCGCCGTTATTGAGTGGTTTGCAGCCATGGCTCAAGGCCGATCTGGATGGCGGCCTGCTGATTGATCGGGATTACCGCATCGCTATGCAGGGCGAGTGCGACGCGAATATCTGGGTCAACGGTCTTTCCGAACGCAGTCACGGAATCAGCGACAGCCAGTCGTTCTCGCTGATGGCGCTACGCGCCGAGCGTATCGCCAATGCGCTTGAGCGGGCTGTAACACCGGCAGCCGAACCTTTGCTGGCACAGTGGAAGTGACCCTTATGTACGATTCTCTTTGCGACATCGTTCACGATCAGACCTTCCTTAAGGTGTCTGGCCTGGGCGCAGACTTTTTCCTGAAAATGGAATCACTCAACCCGGCTGGCTCGATCAAGCTCAAAACCGCCGTAGGGCTGATCAATGACCTTCAGACTCGGGGTTTGCTGGGCCCTGACACGATTCTGATCGAGTCTTCGTCGGGCAACCTCGGTGTGGCGCTGGCGATGATCTGCGCTGAACGGGCGATACCCTTTACCTGCGTGGTCGACCCCAACAGCTCCAGCCATAACGTCCGCATGATGCGCAGCTATGGCGCCGAGGTGATTCAGGTTCAGGCCCCGGACGCCAACGGCGGGTTTCTGGGAACACGCATTGCGCTGATCCGGGAAAAGCTCGCCAGCGACCCGCGATACGTCTGGCTCAATCAATACGAGAATGCGGCCAACCCGCGTGCTCACGCCCGGACTACGGCACGCTCGATCAGCCAGCACTTCGGTCATGTCGACTATCTGTTCGTCGGTGCCGGGACCACCGGCACGCTGATGGGTTGTGTTCAGCATTTTCAGCGGCATCACCCGAGCACCAGAATCATTGCTGTTGACAGCGTCGGTTCGGTGACCTTTGGCACTCCGGCCAGCCGTCGCTTCATACCGGGGCTGGGTACCAGCCAGCATCCGCCGATCTTCAAGGCTGATGGTATTTACGCGCTGGAGATGGTCCCGGAGTCCCGCACCGTCGCCATGTGTCGCATTCTGGCGCGCAGCAAGGGCTTGCTGGTTGGCGGGTCCACCGCGACGGTGATCGCCGCGGTACATGCCTGGCGCGAGCGCATCGAGCCGGGTTCGGTGGTCGTGGCATTGTCGCCAGACTGGGGCGAGCGCTATCTGGACACCCTCTACGATGACCAGTGGGTCGAGCAGCGTTTTGGCCGTGAAGTGCTGAACATGACCCTGGCGGATCTTTCCTCATCAGAGGCTGCAACGTTTCCGGGAAGCGTGAAAACGCCTTCGCGAGCAAGCTCGCTCCCACAGGATGTATGTGAATCTGTTGCATGCGCGTGCGCAAGCCCTTATTGGAGCGAGCTTGCTCGCGAAAGCGCTGAGTCGGCGACAGCGCCTTCGGGTGCAGGTGCGCTTGCGCAGGAGCAGTGTTCAACCTTCTGGCTGGCTGCCGAGCGCCTGAAGCAGGCGGCGTTTCATGTGGTCGATGGCGAAGTGGTCGCGCGCCTGCTGGCGGCTGATCCGCTGGCTTGCATCGAGGATGTGCAGGCAGCTTATCTGGCCCACGAGGCCGGGCGCACGATCAACCCCGACAGTTACTTTCTGCGTTTTCCCGAGGCACCGGCCAATCGGATCATTGCCTTGCCCGCCAGCCTGTCCGGCGAGCAGGCAGTCAGTGGCATCAAATGGATATCCAGTTTTCCGGGCAATATCGAGACGGGCCTGCAACGCGCCTCGGCTGTGCTGATCCTCAATGACCCGCTCACCGGCTATGCGTTTGCCTGTCTGGAAGCCTCACGCATAAGCGCCATGCGCACGGCGGCCTCGGCGGTGCTCGGTGCGCGCTGGATGAACCGCCATCAGCGCCACGTCGGACGAATGGCATTCATCGGTGCCGGTTTCATTGCCCGAACCATCCTCGACATGTTCGTCAGCGATGGCTGGACGATGGACGCAATAACCGTCTTCGATCAACACGAGGACTCGGCATCGGCGTTGGTGCAGCATGCCGCCAGTCGACATCGGTTGAACAGCCAGCCAAGCGATTTGCTGACCGCCTTGCAGGCTGACGTGGTGGTGTTCGCTACCACCGCGCCGAGCCCTTATGTGCTGGAACCGTTGTTTCGGCCAGGGCAACTGCTGCTGAACATTTCGTTGCGTGATCTGGGCGCGGACGTCATCGCCCAGGCCAATAACATTCTTGATGACGTTGAGCACTGCCTCAAGGCTCAGACCTCTCCTGACCTCGCCGTGCAGCAGTATCAGGATCGATCGTTCATCACCGGGACGCTGGCACAACTGATGACCGGGCAGGTGGAACTGAGTCCGGATCGGGCCTCGATCTTCTCGCCATTCGGTCTCGGCGTACTGGACCTTGCCGTGGGCCAGCGCGTGTATCGCCAGGCAGTGGCCGAAGGCAGTGCGTTGCCGGTGCCGACGTTCTTCTTTGAGTCGAAGCGCTGGTGATGGCCGTGCAGACGCATACCGTAGCGATTATCGGTCTGGGCTCGCGTGGTTTGAGCATTCTGGAGCAGTTGATCGGCCTCAGTCGCCATGCCGATCGGCCTTTGAATATCGAAGTGTTCGACTCGCAACCACCCGGCAGCGGGCTGCACCATGCGCAGCAGGCGGATTACCTGATGCTCAACACCATGGCCGGCCAGTTATCCGCGTTTTCTTCCGCATTCCCGGCGTGTGCGCCGCCGGGCCCGACCTTTCTGCAATGGTGCGTCAGTCAGGATGTGCGCCTTGACGAGCGCGGCCATGTCAGCACGGACGGGCAGGGCAGAGCGGTGGCGTTTGGCGACTTTTTGCCGCGTGCATTGCTCGGGCGCTACTTGCAGGACAGCTATCGCTTGCTCCTGCAGTGCTGCCCGGCGCATGTGCAGGTGCGCTATCACGCCGAGCAGGTCATGACCTGTGGGCCGCTATTGGAAGCCCCCGGCTTCAGGTTGCACACCCGAAGTCAGGAGATGGATGTCGATGCCGTGTTCCTCACCAGCGGGCATGCCTTTGAAACCGGCGCTCAACGGGAGGTCGGCGATACGGTGGCCATCGAGGGACTGGGACTGACCGCGATGGACACACTGGCCCACCTGACTCAAGGGCGCGGCGGGCGCTACGTGCGGGATGGAGGCTTTGCAGGTTGGCGATATCTGCCGTCCGGCCGCGAGCCCAAGGTGTTCCTGTACTCGCGCACAGGGCTGCCGTTTCACGCAAGGCCGCAATGGCATGCCTGCAGCCAGCCCCCCTTGCCGAGGCTGTTTTTCACCGCTGCCGCCATAGCCCGTTTGCGCGAGCAAAAGGAGGGCGGGCAACTCGACTTTCGGGCCGATGTGCTGCCGCTGATCAAGGATGAAATGCGCGCCGTATTTTATCAGGCCAGGGTCCGGCTCGATGCGCCAGCGCAGTTGGCATCGGTGCAGCGTCTGCTGAGCGAGTCAACCGCCACACCGGCAGCGTTTGAGCGGCTGGCCGAGCTGTGGGGTGAATTTGACCCTGAGCAGTGGCTGTTGACCCAACGCTGGTCGGGTGCGCAAGGCGCGTATGGCCAATGGTTCGTCGACTGGATCAAACGGGACCTGGCGCTGAGTCGCCTGGGCACGGCAGGCAGTCCGATCTGCCAGGCACTGGAGGTCTGGCGAGATTATCGCGACCTGTTGCGCCTGATCGCAGATCGCAACGGCCTGACTGAATCGTCGACCCTGGAGTTTTATGGCACATGGGCCGGGTTGAGCAACCGGCTGGTCGGCGGGCCGCAAAAGGAGCGCCAGGAAGATCTGCTGGCGCTGATCGAGGCTGGCGTCGTGACGATCCTGCCGCCGATGGACGATGTGCAAAGGGGCGATTTTCGCCCCGACAGCATCATTGGCGCGCGGGTCGCCCACGGCGGTCTGTCGGGTAATGGCCCTGGACTGATCAGTGATTTGTACGAGCAAGGGCTGATTCGCGCTGCGCACGCCTGGCCTGCCGACGGTATTGAAACCGATGAGTCTGCTCGTGCCATTGGCCGCGATGGTTCTGTGCAGCAGCGGCTCTGGGTTCTGGGGCCGGCCGTAGAAGGCTGCACCTTCTACAACCACTACGTGCCCACGCCTGACCCGACCTGCCATGCACTGATCGAAGCGCGCAGGGCGGTCGAGTCATGCCTGGAGACGCTGGGAAAGCACACTTCAAGTTGTATCACGCTCAAGTTTAATAAAGCTATTTAACTTATTGATTAAAAAGGAATTACTGATATGTATGAAGTCACTTTACTGACCGCGCTGGCGGGGGCGTTCATCGTGCTGATCATCAGTCCCGGCCCGAACTTCCTGGTGATCACCCAGCTCTCGTTCAGCCAGTCACGGCAGCAGGGCATCTGTGCCGGGCTGGGGGTCGCCTCGGGCAGCATTCTCTGGGCCTTGCTGGCAGCCACCGGGTTAGGGCTTGTGTTTCAGCAGTTGCCGTGGCTGCAGCCGACGTTGCAATTGCTGGGCGGCGCTTACCTGACATGGCTCGGCGCCAAGAGCCTGCGCAGTGCCGGCAGCCAGCCCAAACCGAGGGACATCGGTTCGCTGGGCATCGGTAGCCTGAGCCGCGCCTATCGGTTTGGCCTGCTGACTAACCTGACCAATCCCAAGGCGTTGGCGTTCTACACCAGCGTGTTCACCACCGTGACCACGCCGGGCATGCCGATGTGGGTGCGCACTGCGGGTGTATCGATCATCGCGGTGCTGGCAATTTCCTGGTTCGTGCTGCTGGCCACGTTGTTTTCGATACCTGCCGTGCAGGTGCGCTATCAACGGATGAAAAAGGCCATCGATATCGTCACCGGTCTTTTCATGATCGCTTTCGGTCTGCGCCTGCTGATCGGTTTGCTGCCCGCCAACTTCTTTTACTGAAATAACCTGCAAGGGACTACGTACATGCACAGCAACGACTGGCACTACCCGACTTCAATCCGTGCAGGCGCTGGACGCGTCAATGAACTGGTCGACGCCTGCCGGAAGACCGGCATAAAACGGCCGTTACTGATTACCGACAGCTTTCTCGGCAGCACCGATATGATCGCCAGCGCCGTGGAGGATTGCCGCAGCCAATTAGGCCATTGCGGCCTGTTTGACCGAGTCAAGGGTAACCCGACCGGCACCAACGTCGCCGAGGGCCTGCACGCCTACAGAACCGGTGGCTACGACGGCGTCATCGCGTTTGGCGGCGGCTCGGCGCTGGACGCTGCCAAAGCGGTGGCGCTGATGTCAGGCCAGACCCGCCCGTTGTGGGATTTCGAAGACATCGGCCAGAACCACCTGCGCGCCGATCCAGACGGTATTGCGCCGGTAGTTGCGCTGCCGACGACGGCTGGCACCGGCTCTGAAGTGGGGCGTGCGTCGGTGATTACCGATGAGCAGGCACAGGTCAAGCGCACCATCCTGCACATTCGCATGATGCCGCGCATCGCGATTCTGGATGCCACGCTGACCCTGAACCTGCCAACGCATCTGACTGCCGCGACGGGTGCGGACGCCTTGACTCACTGCATGGAATCCTGGTGTTCACCGGCCTGGCACCCGATGGCCGAAGCGGTGTCGGTCAAGGGCATGCAGATGATCAAGGAATATTTGCCTCGGGTTGTTGCTGACGGTCAGGACCTGGAGGCGCGGCAGCAGATGCTGGTGGCCTCCAGCCTGGGTGCCGCCGCGTTTCAGCGCGGTCTGGGTGGCGTACACGCGATTGCTCAGAGCCTGGGGGCGCTCTACGACCAGCATCATGGTTTACTGAATGCGATTCTGCTGCCCTACGTGCTGGAGGCCAATCGCTCGGTGCTGCTGAAGCAAATGGATGATCTGGCGGTTTACCTGCGGTTGCCCACGCCCGGTTTTACCGGGGTAATGGACTGGTTACTGGCGCTACGCGAGCAGATCGGCATTGCGCATACGCTGGGCGAAATAGGTATCGACGATCGCGACGCCGAGCGGGTCGGACGCATGGCATTTGCCGACGGCTGCTCGCACACCAATCCGATTCGTCATTCGGCCGAGGCGTATGCGCAGATCTTCAGCCGTGCAGTGAAGGGCCTGTGAGCGATGATTGCCTTGAATGAGCCCGCCGTGCAGCGTGTCGATAAGGTCTGGCAACGCTTCATCGACCAGCGTCGGATCGTTGGCGGGGTGCTGTTGCTGGCCCGGCAGGGACGCCTGGTTTACGCCAGCGCACTCGGCTGGGCAGATCGCGAGCAACAGATTCCGGTCGCTCGCAGTACGCGCTTTCGTCTGGCGTCACTGACCAAGCTGTTGACCTCGGTGCTGGTGTTGCGGCTCTGCGAACTGGGCACCTTGAACCTGCAAGCCTCGGTAACGGACTGGCTGCCAGCCTTTCGCCCACGGCTGGTCAGCGGCCGTGAGCCTGTCATCACACTGCAGCATTTGCTTTCGCACACTTGCGGCTTGAGCTACGGCTTCGAACAAACGCCCGGTAATGCCTATGAGCGGGCAGGGGTGTCGGACGGGCTGGATTGGGTGCCGTTCGATCTACCGGAAAACCTGACCCGGTTGGCGCGCCTGCCACTGTTGTTTGAGCCGGGTAGCGCCTGGGGTTACTCGTTGGGCACTGATGTGCTGGGCGCAGTGATTGAACAGGCCACCGGCATGCCGTTGTCAGAGGCTGTTGCCAAGTGGGTCACCCTGCCTTTACGCATGGATGCGACTTCCTTCAGGCACGACCAGCAACTAACGCTGGCCAGCGCCTACAAGGACAGTGTCAACGGCCCGCAGCGTATCGGTGACAATGATGTGTTGTTGCTCGACAGCGGACAGGCGCGGTTGTCGTCGGCTCGGGCTCGCGACACAGGCGCATATGAATCTGGCGGGGCAGGCATGCTGGGCACGGCTGATGACTATCTTCGGCTGCTTGAGTGCCTGCGTCTGGGGGGCGCGCCGTTATTGAGCGCCGTCAGTACCGAGCGCTTGCTGAATAACGCGATTGGAAGCATAACCATTGCCAGTCGGGGGCCTGGCTGGAAGTTCGGCCTGGGGCCGATGATTCTTGCCGATCCCGCTGCGGTGCGGGGGCAGCAACAGGGTGTCGGGACCTGGTCGTGGTGCGGCTTGTATGGCAGTCATTACTGGGTTGATCCGGTTTCTGCGCTCAGCATGGTCGTCCTGACCAACACGGCTGTTGCGGGCGCGTGGGGTGAGTTTGCCGATACGCTTGTCGATGCGGTCTACGCCAGGCCCGAGGTCACGCCCGGGCAAACTGCTTGCGATAGCTGCTCGGGCTGATGCCCACCAGATTGCGGAAGTGTCGGCGAAAAGACTCTTCGGAGCCGAAACCGGCGCGGTCCACCACCTCGTTGAGACGCAGCTTCGAGGATTCCAGCAATTCCTTGGCGTAGGCAATGCGCTCGCCGAGCAGCCAGTCGTAAGGCGTAAGGCCGGTACTTTCCATAAAGCTGCGGTGCAAGGTGCGGGTACTGAGCGCCGCCCTTGAGGCCATTTCCTTGATGGTGTGAGGGCGCTGCAGATCGCTGCGGATCCAGTCCATCAGGTTGGAAATCGGCCCGTCGCTGGCCGACACCAGTTGCCGGGACGCATATTGCGATTGCCCGCCTTCGCGATGAGGCGGGATGACCATGCGCTGCGCCACCATGTTGGCAACGCGCGAGCCGTGATCGTTGCGCACCAGGTGCAGCATCATGTCCAGCCCTGCGGCCGAGCCCGCAGCTGTCACGATAGTGCCTTGGTCCACATACAGTTCGTTGGGTTGAATGGTCAGGCCCGGATACATGGTTGCCAGCAGGTCGGTGTAGCGCCAGTGGGTGGTGACCTTGTGCCCGTCGAGCAAACCGGCCGCGGCCAGAACGAAAGCGCCTGTACAGATCGAGCAGATCCGCGCGCCGCGTGCATGAGCAGCCTGGAGCTGTTCGATGAGCCGCTGCGGAACTGCGGACTCCACTCCGCGCCAGCCTGGCACGATGATTGTATCGGCATTCTCCAGCAGTACTTCGCCAGGCGTTGGCACGATGGTAATGCCCCCGGCGGCGGTGATTGGCCCATCGTCGACCGGGAAGGTCGCGAATTCGTACCAGTTGACCCCCAGTTCAGGTCTTTTCAGCGCAAATACTTCGACCGTGCAGCCAAATTCGAAGGTGCACAACTGGTTGTAGATGAGTGCGACAACGAGATGATTTTTCATGGCGCGATGTTACCGGATATTGGCATTTCAGCCAGTAGTTTGGCGTGATGCTACTGGGTAATCTGCACCCTGTCACCGCTTGAAACTGCTTAAACCTTAATATGATGCAAGTGGTCTGCCATGCAGGCCCTGGAGCCAACTCGTGCCACTCAATATCGGTATCTACGTTTATGACGACGTCGAGGTTCTCGACTTCGCTGGCCCCTACGAAGTGTTCACCACCGCAACACGCATGCATGCTCGCAACAGCCGCGATGACCGGCAGTTGTTCAATGTGTTCACCATCGGGCGCAGCACCGCACCAGTGCGTGCCCGCGCCGGGCTCAAGGTCGATCCGGACTTTTCGATCAACGACCATCCGGCCATCGACTGCCTGATCGTCCCGGGCGGGGTCGTGACTGCCGAACTGGAAAAACCCGACGTGATTCACTGGATCAGCGATCAGTCAGAACCCGGGCGCGTTGTGGCTGCCGTGTGCACCGGTGCTTTTCTGTTGGCCAGGACCGGCAAGCTGGCAGGCAAGCAAGTAACCACGCACTGGGAAGACATTGACGACCTCAAGGAAATGTTCCCTTCGGTAGACGTGCTCAGCACCCTGCGCTGGGTCGACGAGGGCTCATTTGTGACATCGGCAGGTATCTCCGCCGGTATCGACATGAGCCTTCACCTGGTAGAGCGCCTGCACAGTCGTGAATTGGCCGAACGCACGGCGCTGCAAATGGATTTCGACTGGACCGAGAACGACTGAGCCACTCAGTTCCGCTGCGGATACCCCTGAAGACGCCGTGCACCCGAAATGTGCATAGCCACGCCTTCAACCTGATAGCCAGCGTTCGCTTTACCCCCGCTTGAGACATTTATTCGAACGGCCGATATCCCGGCCAGTTCGGTGTTTCAGCGGGGGTTTCCTGTATTCCCGAGCCTTCGGCTCAGCGGCAGGGCCGCACCCACCTTTGCAAAACCAGAGTGCAGGACACATGAAAACCCATTTCTTCAAAGTCGTTCAAACCGTTGCCCAGCACGGTTCGTTCTCGGAGGCCGCAGCCATTCTGGGCTGCAGCCAGTCGAACATCAGCTATGCCATCAAGGAAGTCGAAGACTTCTTTGAAAAACGCCTGTTCATTCGCAGCCGTACGGGCTGCACCCTCACCCCTGAAGGCAAGGTCATCAACCAGACCCTCGGAAACATCATGGCCACACTCGAACAACTAAAAAAAATGGGGTCAGCGGCAGCGTAACCATTCATTACCACTCGCATATCCTCGAGACCAGCCTGAGCGCCTCGCTGGACTTTCTCGCCCATCACTACCCCGATATTCACTTGAACGTGCTGCACCGCTCCGAACAACACCCCTCGCTTGACGCGTTGATAAAGGAAGTAGCCGACATCCTCATCCTGCCCGGTACTGTCCTGAATGAGCATTATCTCGAGCATCATTGCTGGTCGGACCATTACGTGCTGGTGGCGGCGCGCAGCAAACAGGTAACGCCGCAAAGCTTCGCCGAGCTTTCGCAGGCGTCACGTTACGTGGCCTGGCGGCATCCTGGGGTCGAGCGTTTGCACCAGCAACTGGCATCGGCGCAGGTGCGGCTCAGTCAACGCGGCGAACTGACCTGTCTGGACACACTTCTGGATCTGGTCGCCAAGCGCCATTGCATTTCGATTCTGCCCAGGGCGTTGCTGAACGGGCGCTTCCGTGAGCTGGAGTCGATCCCGCTGCCGCTGACCGTGATGCGGCACATCAGTGTGGTGGCGCGGCCGGCCTCGCTGCTTTCCAATGCCGCCAATGCGGTGATTCAGGCACTGAAAAAGCCTCCTGTTGCCATCCCTCAACCTTATTGATGCCGCAAAACTTCGTCATAGCACGGTCGGCGAGCGTCAGACCGCGACATGAATGCAACGAATCGGGCCCTGTGGGCTCATATCCGTAAGCAATACATTCAGGGCGCTCCGCCTGCGGAGCGTCTCAGGTCGCCGATTCGAGAGGAAGACTGGACGCTATGACGATACCGGACAAGCAGTACGTGGACTGGCTGGTCGAGCAATCGATGCTTAATGCCGCAAGACAGCGCGCCAAGACCTATTCGGGGCAGGGCAGGCTCTGGCAGCGTCCTTTCGCCCTTGCACGTCCCAGAGATGCATCCGCCATTGCGTCAGTCTGGTTCACCGCCTATCCGGCTTCTATCGTCACTCGCGAAGGTGGCTCGGTGCTGGAAGCGCTGGGTGATGAAACCCTGTGGCACGCGCTGTCGGAGATCGGCATTCAGGGCATTCACAACGGCCCGCTGAAGCTGTCCGGCGGGCTGAAAGGCCGCGAGCGGACTCCGAGTATCGATGGCAACTTCGACCGCATCAGTTTCGGCATCGACCCTGATCTGGGCACCGAAGCACAACTGTTGAGCCTGTCGCGCATCGCTGCAGCGCACAACGCGGTGATCATCGATGACATCATCCCGTCGCACACCGGCAAGGGCGCAGACTTCCGTCTTGCCGAGCTGGCGTACGAGGATTACCCAGGCCTGTTCCACATGGTCGAGATCCGTGAGGAAGACTGGCCGCTGTTACCTGAAGTGCCGACCGGTCGCGACGCAGTCAACCTGATGCCCGATGTGGTCGATCAGTTACGCGACAAGCATTACATCGTCGGTCAGTTGCAACGGGTGATTTTCTTCGAGCCTGGCGTCAAGGAAACCGACTGGAGCGCCACCGATGTGGTGCATGGCGTCGATGGCAAGGCCCGCCGCTGGGTCTACCTGCATTATTTCAAGGACGGCCAGCCTTCATTGAACTGGCTGGACCCAAGTTTTGCCGCGCAGCAGATGATCATCGGTGACGCGCTGCATGCCATTGATGTGATGGGCGCGCGAGTACTGCGTCTGGACGCCAACGGCTTCCTTGGTGTCGAGCGTCGCGCCGAAGGCACTGCCTGGTCGGAAAGCCACCCGCTGTCGATCACCGGTAACCAGCTACTGGCCGGTGCGATCCGCAAGGCAGGCGGTTTCAGCTTCCAGGAACTCAACCTGACCATCGATGACATCGCGTCCATGGGGCAGGGCGGCGCTGACCTGTCCTACGACTTCATCACGCGACCGGCCTATCAGCATGCACTGTTGACCGGCACCACCGAGTTCCTGCGCTTGATGCTGCGTCAGGTGCATGCGTACGGCATCGATCCGGCATCGCTGATCCATGCCTTGCAGAACCACGATGAGCTGACTCTGGAGCTGGTGCATTTCTGGACGCTGCACGCCCATGACACCTTCCATTACCAGGGGCAGACGTTCCCGGGCAATATCCTGCGCGAGCACATCCGTGAAGAGATGTACGAGAAGTTGTCCGGTGAACACGCGCCGTACAACCTCAAGTTCGTCACCAATGGTGTCTCCTGCACGACGGCCAGCATCATCACCGCGGCGCTGGGCATTCGTGATCTGAGCACGATCAGCGATGCAGACATTCAGCAGATCCAGCACATCCACCTGCTGCTGGTGATGTACAACGCCATGCAGCCGGGAGTGTTTGCCTTGTCGGGCTGGGACCTGGTCGGCGCCTTGACGCTGCCGGCCGAGCAGGTCGACCACCTGATGCAGGACGGTGATACTCGCTGGATTCATCGGGGTGCCTACGATCTGGTGGATCTGGACCCGGAAGCTGAATTTTCTGCTGGTGACATGCCGCGTCCGAAGACGCTGTATGGCAGCCTGGTCAGTCAGCTCCAGCGACCCGATTCGTTTGCCTCGCAGCTCAAGAAAATTCTTGCTGTGCGCCGCGCCTACGACATTGCAGCAAGCCGCCAGATTCTGATTCCCGACGTCGAGCATCCAGGGCTGTTGGTCATGGTGCACGAGTTGCCTGCCGGCAAGGGCACGCAGATCACCGCGCTCAACTTCAGCTCAGAGACTATTGTCGAAACGCTGCACCTGCCTGGCATCGCGCCGGGTCCGGTGGTCGATATCATCAACGAGCGGGTCGAGGGCGATCTGACCGATCAGGGCGAGTTCACCATCACGCTGGATGCCTACGAAGGGCTTGCCCTGCGTGTGGTGAGCACCTTGCCGATCTAGGCGCCCCCTGGCTGCTGTTTCTTCAGACGATAGGCAAACTGGGCGCGACTCAGGCCCAGTAAACGCGAGGCGGCCGCCAGGTTGCCTTCGCTCTCGTCCAGCGCTTCGTGGATCAGGCGCCGTTCGAGGTCGTCGATGGAGAATGCCTGGCCTGACTGCCCCAAAGTGTCCAGCAGTCTGGCAGTCGAGGACTGCCGGGTTTCTGAAACAGAGGTCTGCCGCAAAGTGCCCTCGGGGTTCAACGAGTAGGAGTCCTCCGGTAACGACTCGTTGCGGAAGATATGCACCAGATCAATCGCCTGGCCCTCGTCGCTGGCAATCAGCCCACGCTCGATCAGGTTCTGCAGCTCGCGCACATTCCCGGCGAAGTCATAACGCAGCAACGTCTTCAATGCTCGCATGGTCAAGCCGGCCGGCGTCCTGCCGTACTCCTGACAGAATCTTTTGAGAAAGGCGTTGATCAGCAACGGAATGTCATCGCGGCGTTCGCGTAATGGGGGCAGGGTGATCGGGTAAACATTCAGGCGGTAGAACAGGTCCTCGCGGAACTCGCCATCGGCCACCGCCTTGCGCAAGTCGACGTTGGTCGCCGCCACCACCCGAACATTGACCTTGATACCGTGGCCGCCCCCGACGCGTTCGATCTCCCGCTCTTGCAGGGCGCGCAGCAGTTTGCTTTGCCCGGCCAGGCTCAGGGAGGTAATTTCATCCAGAAACAGCGTGCCGCCATTGGCGCGCTCGAAACGCCCGGGCCTTGAGTGCGTCGCCCCGGTGTATGCCCCACGCTCGACGCCGAACAGCTCGGCCTCGATCAGGTTATCGGGAATGGCTGCGCAGTTGAGCGCCACGAACGGGCCTTCGCGGTTGCGGCTGAGCTGGTGCAACTGGCGGGCGAACATTTCCTTGCCGACGCCGGATTCACCGCTGATCAATACCGTTGCCGGGGTCATTGCCACACGCTGCAGTGCCTGGGTGGCGGCGTTGAATGCGGCGCTGGCACCAATCAGCGGCTGCTCGGTGCCGGTGGGCGGACTTGCGTCATGGTTTGCTTTTGCCAGTGGAGGAGTTTGTTCAGGGGCAGTTGGTTTGACCACGCTCAGGTAGCCGAGGTCGCGTTCGACGTCGCCCCATTGTTCCGCGGTCTTGCCAACGACCCGGCAGTTCGCGTGGCCCATGCCGCGGCACTCCACTTCGCGGAAGACCACCATCTGCCCGAACAGGCCGCTGACAAAACCGGTGGCGTAGCCGATTTCGGTCCAGCACACCGAATCCTGCCCGATGCCATATGCCGCAACATGCTCGTCGGCTTCGCAGGAGTGGTGCCAGAGAAACTCCCCTTCGTAGAACCCGGACTCGGCGTCGAACTTGAAGTGCAACGGCTCGACCTTGGTCATGCCTTCCAGCGTGTGCAAGTGCGTACCGGCACGAAACGCCGATGTGGCATCAGCCAGTGGCCAGCGTTCGCGAATCAGCCGGGCGTCGCGCGCGCCAGACAGATAACCGGCGCGGGTGAACATTCCGCGCGCCTGCTCCTGCCCCAGACGCTCGATGATCTCGCGGCGCAAGGTGCCGAACGATGAGGTGTGCAGCAGCAACATGCGCTGATCGTTGAGCCAGATGCGCCCATCGTCAGGCGAGAAGAACAGGCAACCGGTCAATTCCTCGGCGGTCGGCGAGCCACTGGCGTCTGGCTGACTGCTGTCGCCCCGAGGCAGGAAGTGCTCAGTGGAGACGCTGTGGTCGGGAAGCTCGCAGTGAGGAATTCTCATTCTTGTACCTCGGCCCGGCATTGGTCTAAATGATCAATTCATGACTCGGTTAATAAACATAACTTTATCAAATGAACAAGCTCGGCCGCGCAGTATTTCCGGACCTTGATGTTTGCTCCGTTAATGAGGTTGCCGAAAAGTCTTGTTCCAGAGCGGTTGAGCGGCTATATGACAACCTGATTGCAATCCCGGCACAGGCTTTGCTCAGGCCTGTTTACGGCGCGTGCTGTCCATTGGAGTGGAGCAGGCGATTACAACCATAAAAGCCGGAGTCTGAATATGTCAGCGTCTGATGGCACCCCCCTGTTGCACCGCGCGATTGAAGCCGAATGTGTATTCAATGGCGATTGGATTCCTTCCTCATCCCCGTTATTGCCCGTCATCGAGCCTGCGACCGGCGAGCTGTTGATGAACACTGCCATGGCTGACGCGGCGGATATCGCCGTTGCCTGCCGGGAAGCTGCGCTTGCCCAGCCTGCCTGGGCGGCGCTGGGGCCTCGTGAAAAGGCTGAAATATTTTTGCTGGCCGCCGACCACGCGGTCTGTGCGTTCGATGAACTGGCTTTGTACGTGGCTCGTGAGAGCGGCGGCAGTCTGCACAAGGGCCAGCACGAAGTGAATGAGGCCATTGTGTTGCTGCGCCAGGCCGCGGGTATGCTTTCGCAGGCTCATGGTCACGGTCTGATGCTGCCCAGCGCTGCCGGTCGCCTGTCTTATGCACGGCGCGTCGCACACGGTGTGGTGGGGGTGATTTCGCCGTTCAACTTTCCGTTGGTGCTGTCCATGCGCGCGGTTGCTCCTGCGCTTGCCGCTGGCAATGCCGTGGTGCTCAAGCCTGACCCGCAGACGCCGATCAGTGGCGGTTTTCTGATTGCCAGGCTGTTCGAGGAAGCAGGGCTGCCCAAAGGGCTGTTGCATGTGTTGCCGGGGGCGGCGGATGCGGGCGAAGCGCTGTGCCGCGACACCAATGTACAGATGATCACGTTTACCGGCTCAACTGCGGCCGGACGCAAGGTTGCCGAGGCTGCCGGGCGCAATCTGAAGAAAGTGTCGCTGGAATTGGGAGGCAAGAACCCCCTGATCATTCTCGAAGACGCCGACCTTGATTTGGCTGCCAGCAATGCAGCGTTTGGAGCCTGGCTCCATCAGGGGCAGATCTGCATGGCCACCGGCCTGATTCTGGTTCACGAATCGATTGTCGCCGACCTGACCCGCAAGCTGGCAGACAAGGCACGGGCGTTGACGGTCGGTAATGCGGCACGCGGTGAAGCTGCGTTGGGGCCGCTGATCAACAAACGCCAGTTGCAGCACGTACACCAGGTGGTCAGCGACAGCCTGCAAGCTGGTGCGCAGCTGGAAACCGGTGGTGAATACGAAGGCCTGTTCTATCGCCCTACAGTGCTCAGCGGCGTGAAGCCCGGTATGCGTGCATTCGAGGAGGAGATTTTTGGCCCGGTGGCCGTAGTGGTCAGTTTTTCCACCGATGAGGAAGCCATTGAACTGGCCAATCGCTCTGAATATGGCCTGGCCGCTGCCGTTATTTCCCCGAATGTGGGCCGCGCGACGGCGATTGGCGATCGACTGCGGTGCGGCATGCTGCACATCAATGACCAGACCGTGGCCGATGAGTGCATCAACTCGTTCGGCGGGCGCGGAGCGTCGGGCAACGGCTGCAGCGCAGGCAGCCCTTCAGACTGGGAGGAGTACAGCCAGTGGCAGTGGGTGACCGTGAAGAATCAGGCTCCGACCTACCCATTCTGAGTGTGCCTGGACTTCCATGCTTTATTGCAAATAGTGATGTGATGCAACGACAAAACGTGATCCAACAACAATAAGAGCGCGTGACTATGAACCTGAATAATAAAACACTGATCATTACGGGTGTGTCCTCCGGAATTGGCGCTGAGCTGGCGAGGGTGGCGCGCTTTCAAGGTGCCAGAGTGATTGGCATCGATCGTCATGAACCGCAACTGACCGTGGACGGATTCTTCCAGGCGGACCTGGCTGATCCTGACAGTATCAATGCGCTGGTCGAGCGCTTGCCCAGACAGATCGACGCCCTGTGCAACATCGCCGGCGTGCCCGGCACTGCGCCGGTTCAGGCGGTCGCCCGAGTCAATTACCTGGGGCTGCGCCATCTGACCCAGTGTTTGCTGCCGCGCATGGCCCCAGGCGGCAGTATCGTCAACGTATCGTCGATACTCGGTGACCAATGGGTTAAACGGCTGGAGCTGCACAAGGCGCTGGCCGCCACTGAAAGCTACAGCGAAGGGCAGGCGTGGCTGGCAGCCAATCCGGTCGCTCAGGAGACCTGCTACCAGTACTTCAAGGAGGCGCTGATTGTCTGGAGCTTTCAGCAGTCGCAAGAGTGGTTTCGCGAGCAGTCGGTGCGTGTCAACTGCGTCGCGCCGGGCCCGGTGTTCACACCTATTCTGGGGGATTTTGTCAGCATGGTCGGCCAGGAGCGGGTCACCCGTGACGGCTTGCACATGAAGCGTCCTGCGCTGGCTGATGAGGTGGCCGAGGTGATTGCGTTTCTGTGTTCCGACGCATCGCGCTGGATCAACGGTGTCAACTTGCCGGTAGATGGGGGGCTGGCAGCTTCTTACGTGTAATGGCTGCAAGCGGTGCAACCCCGATGGCACGCTCGTGACGTCGGGGATATTGAAAACAACAACAATAAGTACAGGAATCACAAGATGCCCAAGTCTATCTTGCGTACCGTTGCGACCGTATCAATCATCGGCCTTTCATCGACCACCTATGCCTATGACTTGCCCGGCCTTAATCTGGGCAACACCAGCTTCTACGACGGATCGCCAGCCCCGGCAGGGCCAGGCTGGTATCTGGAGGAGTACCTTAACTACGCCAGGGCCGATCGCTTCAATGACGTGAATGGCGACAAACTGCAACTTCCCAAACAGGATGTGGATGTACTGGCCGTGACCACGCAGCTCATTTACGTCGGCCAGCCTTTGGCCAATGGCGCGATGCCGGGTATTACCGCAATCAACACGTCGCTGGCGCATGCCGACGTGGACGATGGTCTGGATAACACCGTGCTGAGTTCGCGTGCAGGGTTTGGCGATGTGATCATCGGCCCGTTTCTGCAGTTACCGACGATAACTCGTGCTGACGGTAGCCCACTGTTGACCCAGCGTATCGAGGCGGATATTGCGATCCCGGTGGGTGCCTACAATCGCAATCGTTCGATCAACCCCGGCAGCAACTTCTGGTCGTTCAACCCATACTACGCAGCGACTTACTGGTTTTCCCCGAAATGGTCGGCCAGCGGGCGTTTCATGTACTTGTGGAACGGCAAGAATGACGACCCGCAAGCCGGGTTCGGCAATGTCTCCGACACTCAGGCGGGCCAGGCGCTGCATGCCAACCTGACCGTGCAATACGCAGTGACCGAACAGCTTTCGCTGGGACTCAACGGCTACTGGCTCAAGCAGTTCACGGACACCCAGGTGGATGGCCATGATGTCAGTGGCCGCAAGGAAAAAGTCTGGGCCATCGGCCCCGGCTTCCTGTACGCCTTCAGCAAGGAGAACGTCCTGACGGTCAACAGCTACTTCGAGCAGGGTGCGGAAAACCGCACCGAAGGCAACAAGCTGGTGCTGAATTTTCTGCACAAGCTGTAAGGTTTGTACGGCTATCTGCCAATGCGTAGCGCGCAGTTCGCGGCGCTACGCGGAGTGCTCGGCGTTACACATGAGTCCAGCTGACTATCGTGCCAATGCTCCGCGTTGGTATGCATTGGGTGACGCTCCGCGTCACAAATCTGCAGCCTTGCGCGGTATCAAGTGCGAAGCAGTCTCAGGCTTTGGTGCTGCCTGTATCTCGGGCCGGATTGAATGATGCGTCACGGCTGCAATGTGACGCAGAGCGTCACGAAATGCATTACCACGCGGAGCGTGGGAACGAGAAGTATCGGGATTTCAGCTATGTTTTCGGGCTCTTCAAGACTTGTGCATGACGATGGACATAGCGACCTGATCACCTCGACTCTGCAACCTTGAGTTCACGCTTCTCGAGGGCGACCGACCTGGACAGCACCGTGATCGCCGCCAGTGCGGCAATCACCAGGCCGGGTGAGGTGGCCAACAGTACGCCAGCGGTTCCCGCACCGGCTCCGAGCAGATGCCCGGCAGCCAAAGGGCCGGCCACAGAGCCGAGGCGGCCGATGGCTACCGCAGCGCCGACACCGGTGGCACGTACCGAAGTCGGGTACGAAGGAGGGGCCAGCGCATACAGCACCAGTTGCGCGGCCATCACAAATACCCCGGCAGCAAACCCGGCAATTGCCATCGGCACGATGCCGACCGACATGCCCACGCCCGCCAACGCAGCCAGCAAACCGGCGTAGACGAACAGCACGACCTTGGTGCCGTTGCAGCGATCCAGCAACAGCCCGCCCAGTAGCGAGCCCAGCGCGCCGCCAATATTGAACAGCATCTGCACCAGGCCCGCCTGAGGTTTGCTGAAACCCTGGCCGATCAACAGCGACGGCAGCCAGTTGAGCAGCATGTACATGACGGTCAGGGTAAAAAAGTAGCCGACCCACAAGGCCAGTGTCGTGCGAGCTCTGCCTTCGCCGAACAGTGCGCTGGCACTTGAATGCCGGGCAGCGCTGGCAGTCGTTTGCTGTTTAAAGGCACTGGATTCGGGCAGTAACAGGATCATCAACGGGACCACCAGCAGTGGCACCAGACCACCGATGATGAAAGTTGTCTGCCAGTGCTCGCTGGTAAACATCGCGACCACCGCAGCCAGGGCTCCGCCCAGCGGAACGCCTGCATACATGACGCTGATGGCGAGCCCGCGATGGCGTTCGCCGACAGCTTCGGCGCACAAGGCGATCAGGTTGGGCAGCGCAGCCCCCAGCCCCAGGCCGGTCATGAAGCGCACCAGCAACAGGGCAGAAAAGCTTTCGACATAAGCAGTGCTCAGCGAGAAGACCCCGAACAGCAGTACTGCGCTTACCAGAATCTTCTTGCGGCCGATGCGATCCGCAATCCAGCCGCCAAAAAAAGCGCCCGGCAGCAGCCCGATGATCCCTGCACTGAATACCCAGCCCATCATTTTCGGGTCAAGGGCAAAGCTTTGACGAAGTCCCGCCGCCGCCGTCCCGGCAGCCTGCAGGTCGAAACCTTCGATGAGTGCGACGATAGAACACAAGATGATGGTCAGCGTCGAACGACGCAACGAACTGTTCATGGCAAGCCTCATTGTTGTTTTTGTTGTGGAGAAAAGCCTGTTCCCGAGCGCCGACGAGGCGTTGTGACAGGTGCTGATCAAGGTAACAAAAATAACTAAAAAATGAATCCGGACCAATAATTCAATAAAAGCAGGAATTAGTCTTTTTAAAACATTGAGTTAGGGAGGTATTTAAAGAGTGGTAGTTAAGTAGTTAACATTATTAATGTTCGATTATCGGTCACTCTGGATTGACGTCGATACGAAATCCTCCAATTCTCCTCCAACGGACCTGCGGCCAGCGCCGGACCGAATCCAAAAACAACAACAATAAGTGGACATCCAACATGCCAACGCTCACTCGTGGTGCAGCAAAAGCTGTGTCAACTCTCTTTTTCCGTGGAAAAAATTGCGGTCTCGCGCTGGGCCTGCTGGGCGTCAGCGCTATACCTGACCTCGTACAGGCTCAGGGGTTTCTGGAGGACAGCCACGGCACCTTGACGCTGCGCAATTATTATATGGACCGTGATTACAAGGACGATGGTGCCAAAACAGCCACACGGGAGTGGGCGCAGGGGTTCATTATCAACGCCGAATCCGGCTTCACAGAAGGACCGGTGGGCTTCGGTCTTGATGCGCGAACGCTGGTGGGTGTAAAGCTTGATTCTTCGCCAGACCGCAGCGGTACCGAGCTATTGCCGGTATCGGCCAGTGACGGACGGGCTGCTGACGAATATTCCCGACTGGCGCTGACCGGCAAGCTTAAATTCCGCGAAACCACAATCAAGACTGGCGACGTGTCGATTTTTCTGCCGTTTGCTTTCGCCAGCCCCTCACGCCTGTTGCCGCAGACTTTTCGGGGCACGACGCTGACCTCAAAGGACATCGACGGCTTGACCTTCAATGCCGGCTATATTGATCGGGTCAACAAGCGCGATTCCAGCAACTATCAGGCAATGACCATCGCTTCGCCGAACCGGCGCTTCAATGGTGCAGCAACGTCATCGCACATGGCCTATGCCGGGGGCGACTATCAGGTCAACAAGGAGCTCAGCATACGCGCGTATCACGCTGAAGTGGCTGATCTTTATACTCAGAACACGCTCGCGCTACTACACAAACTGGCAATCGGCGATGGCGTGCTGACCACTGATCTGCGCAGCTTTTTCAGTAGCGACACGGGCAGCGCGAAAGCCGGAGACGTGGATAACCAGAACCTGTCGGCGCTGTTGGGTTACAAGTGGGGAGGGCACAGCGTCAGCCTTGGCTATATGCATTCGAGCGGCGATACCGCTACACCCTATGTATCGGGCACCGAACTGATGGGGTTGAGCGAGATGACCATGAGTTCTGACTTTCTCAATGCCAGGGAGCGTACCTGGCAAGCCATTTACGACTATGACTTCACTGCCGTGGGGCTTGTCGGGTTACGCAGTCGCCTGCGTTATGTGCGCGGCGACAACATCGAACTGGCCGCTTTCAATGCCGATGATCGCAAGGAGCGTGAGTTTCAGATGGAGCTGGGCTACGTCGTTCAGAGCGGCCCGCTGAAGAATATCGGCCTGCTGGCGCGCAAGTCGATCTATCGCAACGACTTCCCCGCAGGCGCCGCCTTTCGCGATGAAAACCAGACGCGCTTTATTGTTCAGTACAGCTTGCCACTCTGGTAATCAGCCCGTCATCGACGGCAAAAATCGCCGTTGATGACGGATTTTTACGATTGGTAGACCTTTTTCAACAGCCTGAGCAGGTCCTGACGTTCCTGGTTATCCAGCGCCGAAGTGGAATCGAGGTCACTGTCGGCGGCGATCTGTTTCAGTTCGCGCAGCAATGTTTCGCCGCTCTTGCTGAGGAAGATGCCATACGAGCGTTTGTCTGGCTTGCAGCGAACCCGCACGGCCAGTGCACGTTCTTCGAGCTTGTTCAGCAACGGTACGACCTGGGGCGGTTCGATAGCCAGCGCCTTGGCCAGGTCTGCCTGCATAAGGCCCGGGTTTTGCTCGATGATCGCCAGCGCCGAAAACTGCGCCGGGCGCAGGTCGTGGGCGGAAAGACGTCCGATCAGGTTCTGGAACAGCTTGAGCTGTGCCCGGCGCATGGCATAACCAATCAGATCATCCAGCGCAGAATCCGTTGGCAAAGCTGCTTCGGCAACCTGTGCGGAGGCCTGGCAAATGTCGGCAATGTCGGATGGCTTGGCCATTGAAAGTGCAGTCCTTTTGATGGGGTGGGTCAATCAGCCGATCAGTTTGCCGAGGTTAGCGAACGATAGCTATGGGGTATACGTCACTGTGACCAGCCTGTGCAGGCAGAGTGCCGACTTTTTGATTAATAACGATAACAGTTAATTGACATAACTATATTTGCCGTTTAGCTTTGAGCTATCGTCAAGCCAAGAACAAGAGAGTATCGCCATGAGCAAGTACGAAGGTCGCTGGGCAACCGTCAAGGTCGAAATTGAGCAAGGCATCGCGTGGGTCATACTCAATCGGCCTGAAAAGCGCAATGCCATGAGCCCGACCCTGAACCGTGAAATGATCGATGTGCTGGAAACACTCGAGCAGGATCCCGACGCAGGTGTTCTGGTGTTGACCGGTGCGGGCGAGGCCTGGACTGCCGGCATGGACCTCAAGGAGTACTTTCGTGAGGTGGACGCCGGATCGGAGATTCTTCAGGAAAAAATCCGTCGCGAGGCCTCCCAGTGGCAATGGAAGATGTTGCGCATGTACGCCAAACCGACCGTCGCAATGGTCAACGGCTGGTGTTTCGGCGGGGGCTTCAGCCCGCTGGTGGCATGTGACCTGGCGATCTGCGCCGATGAAGCGACCTTCGGGCTGTCGGAAATCAACTGGGGCATTCCGCCTGGCAACCTGGTGAGCAAGGCTATGGCCGATACCGTGGGTCATCGCCAGTCGCTTTACTACATCATGACCGGCAAGACCTTCGATGGTAAGAAAGCCGCTGAAATGGGGCTCGTCAATGAGAGCGTGCCGCTGGCACAACTGCGTCAGGTGACCATCGACCTGGCCCTCAACCTGCTGGAAAAGAACCCGGTGGTACTGCGCGCCGCCAAGCACGGCTTCAAGCGCTGCCGCGAACTGACCTGGGAGCAGAACGAAGACTACCTGTATGCCAAACTCGATCAGTCACGACTGCTGGACAAGGAAGGCGGGCGCGAGCAAGGCATGAAGCAATTCCTCGACGACAAGAGCATCAAGCCAGGGTTGGAAGCTTATAAGCGGTAGATGGCAGCTGCACGCGTAAGGCTTTGACTTGAGGCTTGCATTGCAAGGTTCGAGGCAGCCCTTGAACAACAATAACAAAGAGGAATGATCATGCTGGACGTGCCCCTGCTGATCGGCGGCCAGTCGTGCCCCGCCCGTGATGGACGTACATTTGAACGCTGTAACCCGGTGACTGGCGAAGTGGTTTCGCGTGTGGCCGCAGCGACCCTGGAAGATGCCGATGCAGCAGTCGCGGCTGCTCAGGCTGCGTTCCCTGCCTGGGCGGCGCTGGCACCCGGCGAGCGCCGAGCGCGCCTGCTCAAGGCTGCCGAGCAGTTGCAGGCGCGCAGTGGCGAATTTATCGCTGCCGCTGGCGAAACCGGGGCGATGGCCAACTGGTATGGCTTCAACGTACAACTGGCCGCCAGCATGCTGCGCGAAGCTGCGTCGATGACCACGCAGATTACCGGTGAAGTCATTCCCTCCAATGTGCCCGGCTGCTTTGCCATGGCGCTGCGCCAACCCTGCGGCGTGGTACTTGGTATCGCACCGTGGAATGCGCCGGTGATTCTTGCTACCCGCGCAATCGCCATGCCGCTTGCCTGCGGTAACACCGTGGTGCTCAAGGCATCGGAGCTCAGCCCTGCAGTGCATCGGCTGATCGGTCAGGTATTGCAGGATGCCGGGCTGGGCGACGGTGTCGTCAATGTGATCAGCAATGCGCCTGCCGATGCTGCGGCGATTGTCGAGCGTCTGATCGCCAACCCGGCCGTGCGTCGAGTCAATTTCACCGGTTCGACCCATGTGGGGCGTATCGTCGGTGAGCTCTCGGCACGCCATCTGAAACCGGCACTGCTTGAACTGGGCGGCAAGGCACCGTTTCTGGTGCTGGACGACGCTGATCTGGATGCGGCGGTGGAAGCGGCCGCATTTGGTGCCTATTTCAATCAGGGCCAGATCTGCATGTCCACCGAACGGTTGATCATTGATCGGAAGGTGGCGGATGCCTTTGTTGCAAAACTGAGCGCCAAGATCGAAACGTTGCGTGCCGGCAACCCGGATGACAGTGAATCGGTGCTGGGGTCGCTGGTAGACGTCGGGGCTGGCACGCGCATCAAGGCGTTGATCGATGACGCTGTGGATCTGGGCGCAACGCTGGTGATTGGCGGGCAGTTACAGGGCAGCATTCTGCAACCGACGTTGCTCGACGGCGTGACTGACACCATGCGCCTGTACCGCGAAGAGTCCTTCGGGCCGGTGGCTGTGGTGATCCGTGGCGAAGGTGACGAGGCGTTATTGCGGCTGGCCAATGATTCGGAATTCGGCCTCTCGGCGGCAATTTTCAGTCGCGACACCAGCCGCGCTCTAGCGCTTGCGCAGCGGGTCGAGTCGGGTATCTGCCACATCAACGGACCGACTGTGCACGACGAGGCGCAAATGCCCTTTGGCGGGGTCAAGTCCAGCGGGTATGGCAGTTTCGGTGGCAAGGCTTCTGTCGAGCATTTTACTCAGTTGCGCTGGGTGACCTTGCAAAACGGGCCGCGGCACTACCCGATCTGAATCCTCCGGCGCTGGCGTCACCGATGTTGCAAAAGACCGTGTCGCCAGCAAGTCAGGCATAACAATAACAAGGCTGCAGCCTGTGCTGCTACGCCCCGCCCGAACCGCTGCAAGCCGTTGGGTGTCTGCGTACCTTGATGGAGAGAACGCACGTGAGTTCCGATATCAGATCATCAACGCTGCACAGTGAAGATAGCTCACCACGCTATCGCCAGGTCTCCATCGGTCATCCGCCCATCGAGGTGCGGGAAGAGCAGGGCATTTTGCATATGCGCGCTCTGGAACCACTGGCGCAATTGCCCGATCGCTTGCTCGACCGATTGGTGTACTGGGCCAGCATCCGTCCGCAGCAAACCTTTATTGCCGCCCGCGACAGCCGTGGTGGCTGGCGCAAGGTCAGTTACGCCGACATGCTCACAGACGTGCGCGCCATCGCGCAGAGCCTTCTGGCGTATGGCCTCTCCGCCGAGCGGCCGTTGGCGCTGCTCTCGGGTAACGACATCGAGCATTTGCAGCTTGCACTGGGTGCCATGTACGCGGGGATTCCCTATTGCCCGGTATCGCCAGCGTATTCAGTCATGTCCCAGGATTTCGCCAAGCTGCGGCATGTTTGCGAAGTGTTGCAGCCAGGACTGGTGTTTGTCAGCGAAGCCGCGCCGTTTCAGCGCGCCATTGATGCGGTCATTCCAGCGGATACGCCGATCATCACTGTACGCGGCCAACTCGCTGGCAGGCGTCCACTGAGCTTCGCCAGCCTGTTCGATCAGCCTGGCGGCCGTGAAGCCGAGGCGGCTTTTCTGGCCAGTGGTCCGGACAGTATCGCCAAGTTCCTGTTCACCTCGGGCTCGACCAAACTGCCCAAGGCCGTAGTGACCACGCAGCGCATGCTGTGTGCCAATCAGCAGATGCTGCTGCAGACATTTCCGGTGTTCGGCGAAGAGCCGCCCGTGCTGGTCGACTGGCTACCGTGGAATCACACCTTCGGCGGCAGCCATAACCTCGGTATCGTGTTGTACAACGGTGGCACGTTCTATCTGGACAACGGCAAACCGACCGTCCAGGGTTTTGCCGAAACCCTGCGCAACCTTAAGGAAATCTCGCCGACGGCCTACCTGACCGTGCCCAAGGGCTGGGAAGAGCTGGTCAACGCGCTGGAGCAGGACGCCGAACTGCGTGAGCGATTCTTCTCGCGCATGAAACTGTTCTTCTTCGCCGCAGCCGGCCTGTCGCAAAGTATCTGGGATCGTCTTGACCGTGTCGCCGAGCAGCATTGTGGCGAACGGATTCGCATGATGGCCGGGTTGGGCATGACCGAGGCTGCGCCTTCCTGCACGTTCACCACCGGACCGCTGTCGATGGCCGGCTATATCGGCTTGCCTGCGCCAGGATGCGAAGTGTGTCTGGTGCCGGTGGACGGTAAGCTGGAAGGCCGTTTTCGCGGGCCGCACATAATGCCAGGCTACTGGCGCTCGCCGCAGCAGACTGCCGACGTGTTCGACGAAAACGGTTTTTATTGCTCCGGCGATGCAATCAAGCTCGCCGATCCCGCGGCACCCGAGCTGGGCCTGATGTTCGACGGGCGTCTGGCCGAGGACTTCAAACTGTCGTCCGGCGTGTTTGTCAGCGTCGGACCAATGCGCAACCGCGCAGTGCTGGAAGGCTCGCCGTACGTGCAGGATGTGGTCATCACCGCGCCTGATCGCGAATGCCTGGGTGCGCTGGTGTTTCCTAGATTGCACGAATGTCGCCAATTGGCCGGGCTGGATGCACAGGCTTCTGATACACAGGTGTTGGCCAGTGCGCCGGTACGTGCGTGGTTTGGCGAATGGCTGACCCGCCTGAATCAAGGTGCGAATGGCAATGCCAGCCGTCTGGAGTGGATCGTGCTGCTTGACGAACCCGCGTCTATTGATCGTGGCGAAATCACCGACAAGGGTTCGATCAACCAGCGTGCGGTGCTGCAGTGGCGGGCAGAAATAGTCGAAGCGCTTTATCGTGATCAGTCCCCGGACAAAATCAGTGCCGAGCCGACGGCATGAGCAGCGGCGGGCAATATATGGCGTTCAGCGACGTGGCCATTGTCGACGCAGTGCGCACGCCGTGGGTCGATCTGGGCGGCGCTCTGGGGCATATTTCACCCATCGATCTGGGTATAAAGGTCGGTCGTGAGGTTTTGGCCCGTGCAGCCACTCAGCCAGGTCAGGTCGACAGCGTACTGACCGGCTCGATGGCGCAAGCCAGTTTCGACGCGTACCTGCTGCCCCGGCATGTCGGCCTGTACAGCGGCGTCGCGCAAAGCGTTCCGGCGCTGGGCGTGCAGCGCATCTGCGCCACAGGTCTCGAACTGCTGCGTCAGGCCGCTCAGCACGTGAGCGAAGGCGGGCAGATGGCGCTGTGCGTTGCTGCCGAATCGATGTCGCGCAACCCGATTGCGGCCTATACCCATCGCGACGGCTTCCCGCTGGGCGGTGCCGTGCAGTTCAAGGACTTTCTCTGGGAAGCGCTGTACGACCCGGCACCGGCAATGGACATGATTGCTACGGCGGACAATCTTGCAAAACGTTACGGCTTGAGCCGTGAGGCCGTCGACGGTTATGCATTGCTCAGCCATCAGCGCGCACTGCAATCGCAGCTTGGCGGCCAATGGGCTGGCGAAATTGTGCCGGTCAGCAGCGAGCGCTTTGAGCTGGAGGGGTACCAGCCGCGCAGCATCGAGTTACCGCGAGGAGTTGAAACGGTCACGCAGGACAGCCATCCGAGAGCGACCACCCTGGCGGCCTTGTCCCGTTTGCGTGCTATTCATGCTGATGGTGTGCAGACTGCAGGCAACAGCTGTGCGGTGGTCGATGGCGCGGCAGCGGCATTGGTGGGCCGCGCTTCGCAGTCACAAAGACCGGTGCTGGCGCACCTGCTGGCCAGTGCTGTGATTGGCGTCGCGCCAGAGTTCATGGGCATTGGCCCGACGCCTGCCGTTCAGCTGTTATTGCAGCGCAGCGGGCTGGCGTTGAGCGACATTGGCCGGCTGGAAATAAACGAAGCGCAGGCGGCCCAGATGCTGGCGGTGACACAAACGCTGGAACTGGAAAGCGAACGACTCAACTGTCTGGGCGGCTCACTGGGCCTGGGCCACCCGTTGGCAGCCACCGGGCTGCGTCTGGTCATGACCCTGGCCCGGCAATTGCGCGAAAAAAACCTGCGCTACGGGATTGCTGCCGCCTGCGTAGGGGGCGGGCAGGGCATGGCGCTGCTGATCGAGAATCCGGCATTCATCGCCTACTGAGCCTGCCCCTCTTATCCATGACGCGAACGCAAAATTCAGCCATTTATGGAGCTGCACTTGACGCAGATCATCTTTTAGCGCTTGACCGAATTGAAGTGAACAGTGACTCTCGCGTCTCTCAACACTACGGAACCCGTCTATGCGTGCCCTCGCTGAGCTTTCTTTCGATTTCGTCTGGCATTTGATGTTCACGGATGACGATCAGCTCGACCAGGATCTGGCGGTACGCTCGCTGGAAAATCTGTCTGACTACTTTTCGGCGATGTCCGACGAAGAGAAAAGAGCGTTCATCGCTGTGGCGCATGAACGCAAGGCTCGTCTTTTTGCAGTGCCCGATGCCGATGGCTACTCGCCGATGCTGCAGGCCACTGAAGACCAGGCACAGTTTCTTGATCATGTGGTGTCCGGAAAATTCTTCCAGCAGTTTGAAGAGCCCGCGGCTGTTTATGCCAGCGACCGCGTGGTACCGATTCGCAGCAACTGAGCTGCCGGCTGCGGCTAGTCGCGTGCAGTTTCCGGCAACCTGGCAATCACCTTGATTTCAATAATTCCTGCCCGGCTCAACGCCGCGCCGACAGCTGCTGCGGTGCCAGAAACGCATCGTGAAAATAGTTACGAAACGCCTGCATCGCCGGGCTCAGCTCTCGCTCGCGGTGCCAGGCCAGGCCGACGCTCATTGGCGTTACCGAGTCGGTGACAGTCAACGTTTCAATACGTTTGCCTTCCAGCGACCAGGGGCGATGTACCAGGTCGGAGAGAATCGCCACGCCGCTGCCGTTGGCGACCATGCTGCGCACTGCTTCCACGGAGCTGGTGCGCACTCTGACATTGGGTCGTTGGCCGGCCAGTTCCCAGTAACGCATTGCACTTTGCTCCGCCTCATCGACGGTCAACAGGATATAGGGCTCTTGTGCCACATCGGCAAGGCTCACGGCGGCGCGCTGGCACAGCGGGTGATGGCTGGACAGCCATAGACGTCGTTCGGAGTTGAACAGCGTCTCCGAGACGATATCCGGGTGAGTGATGTTGGCTGTCAGCACCACTGCCATATCGAAGCGCCTCTCCAACAGACCCTGTTCGATGGCTTGCCTTTCGCGCTCATGAACCTCGATGGCTACATCAGGGTGCCAATGTTCCAGACGTTGCAGGTGGTGAGGCAGAAAGTAGCCAATCACGGTATAGCTGGCGGCCAGGCGCAATACGCCGCTGGCGCGAATATCGGGTAGCGGGCTGTTCAGTGCGTCATCGACGCTGCGCAGGATCACGTAGGCGCGGTTGAGAAAATGTCGACCCGCTTCGGTCAGGCTCATGCCTTGGGCCGAGCGCTGGAACAACAGCGTGCCGAGCATGCTTTCCAGTTCCTTGATGGCCGTGGTCACCGCAGACTGGGAAATGTTCAGGTGAATGGCCGCCTGCGAGATTTGCCCGATCTCGGCCGTTGCCACGAAATAACGAACCTGGCGCAACGTCAGGGACATAAGCACTCCAATCGGCGGGTATCTGTTTTTCAGAAGATGATGTATCTGTAAATAGATCTACCCAAGGGGTGCAAGCGAATCTAACGTGTTTTGCATGAGGCCGGATAGCTTCTTTTCCTGACTGACCCTTAACCCGATAGCCCCAGGAGCAAAAGCCATGCAGGTGGATTTCAACTCGGACATGGGTGAAAGCTTCGGCGCGTGGACCATTGGTGATGGTGTCGATAACGAATTGATGGCCTTCATCAGTTCCGCCAACGTCGCTACCGGTTTTCACGCGGGTGACCCCGGCACCATGCGCCGCACCATCGAACAGGCTAAACAGCTGGGCGTTGCCATTGGCGCGCACCCAGGGTTCCGCGATCTGGTCGGCTTCGGGCGGAGGCACATCAACGCAGCGCCGCAGGAGCTGGTCGATGACATGCTCTACCAACTGGGTGCATTACGTGAGCTGGCCCGGGTTCAGGGCGTGACATTGCAGCATTTCAAACCTCATGGGGCGTTGTATATGCACCTCGCCCGGGATGAAGCCGCTGCCCGTCTGCTGGTGGAAAACCTTCAGCGCCTGGAGCCCGAATTACTGCTTTACTGCATGCCCGGTTCGGTTATCTGCAAGATCGCTCAGGAGCTCGGTCAGCCGGTGATTCGCGAGTTCTACGCTGATCGCGACTACGACCTTAGCGGTTCCATCGTCTTCACTCGTAATGTGCGCGCGCATGACCCGGCCGAGGTCGCGGCACGCGTGGTTCGGGCGTGCCAGCAAGGTCTGGTGCGCACCGTCGAGGGCGAGGACCTGAGCATCGAATTCGATTCGATCTGCCTGCACAGCGACACGCCGGGCGCTCTGGCCCTTGCCGAAGCGACCCGCAAGGCGCTGGACGCTGCCGGAATCACGGTACGTAAGCCGCGCTGAGTCAAATGGCATCGTGTGCACAGACACACGAGCCACGTTACTGATATTTGCCTGCCGTTCTACAACAAATTCAACAAGGAACAGACATGGCTGATCCGATTCGCTACAGCTTTGGCGCTGATGAACACCTGTTCGCGGAAGTCAGCGAGAGTATGTCGCTGGAGGCATTTTTCAAAGGGCTGGCGGTGACCCGTGCAGTCGAGCGTCTGGAACTGGACGGTGTACTGGACGTATGCCTGGCCAACGCGTCGTTCCAGATCCGCTTCGACCCAGACCGTATCGCACCGCATGCCTTGCTCGAAGCGGTGAGAGCTGCCGAGGTCGATGCGGTGGCCGAACGTACGCTGCAAACCCGTATCATCGAGATTCCGGTGCTCTACAACGATCCCTGGACCCATGAAACCCTGATGCGTTTTCGTGACCGCCATCAGGACCCGGGTTCGACGGACCTGGAATACGCTGCGCGCATCAATAACCTGGCGGATGTCGATGCCTTCATTGCTGCTCATAGCGGCGCGCCGTGGTTCGTCTCGATGGTCGGTTTTGTGGCCGGTCTGCCGTTCATGTTTCAGATGGTCGAACGCGAGCGCCAACTGCAAGTGCCCAAATACCTTCGGCCACGTACCGATACACCCAAGCTTACGCTAGGTCACGGTGGCTGCTTCGGCTGCATCTATTCGGTGCGCGGAGCGGGTGGCTACCAGATGTTCGGCGTTACGCCCGCTCCGATCTACGATCCGCAGCAGGGGCTGGCTTATCTGAAAGAGCACATGGTGTTTTTCCGGCCAGGCGACATCGTCCAGTTCAAACCGGTTGATCGGGACACCTATGATACGGCCGTTGCAGAGGTTGAAGCCGGACGCTTCGATTTGCGGATTCGTCCGGTCAAGTTTTCCCTGGATGCCTTTCTGGCTGATCCCGCTGGTTATCCCAAGTCGTTGCAGGAGGTGCTGGCATGATCAAGGTGCTCAAACCCGGTCTGGCGACCTCGGTGCAGGATCTTGGCCGCGAAGGCTATTACCACCTGGGCATTCCGCCCTCGGGTGCGCTGGACCAGTATGCGCTCAGCGCTGCCAATCAACTGGTCGGCAACCCACCCGGTGCCGCCGGGCTTGAATGCACATTGCTGGGGCCGGAGCTGGAGTTTCAGTGCGATACATTGGCCGCTGTCTGTGGCGCCCACATGACGGCGCGCCTCGACGGTGTGGAAATGCACCACGACACTGCCTTTGCGGTGAAGGCCGGACAGGTGCTGCGTTTCGACTTCCCCAAGGACGGCGCGCGCACCTATCTGGCGGTTGCCGGGGGGATTGATGTGCCGCTGGTGTTGGGCAGTCGGTCGACTTACACGCTGGGTGCGCTTGGCGGCTTTCAGGGCCGCCGACTGATGGCTGATGATCAGTTGCCGATAGGTATTCCTGGCGGCAAAGGCCGGGCCGGGGCGAGCCTGCCGATGGCTTTGCGACAGTCTTTGGGCGGGGAAGTGTATCTGCGTGTGGTGCCTGGCCTGTATTACGAGCGTCTGACCGAATTCGCAGCCACCAGCTTTTTCTCCGAGTCCTGGAGCGTAGGCTCGGAAGCCGACCGCATCGGTTATCGCTTCAAGGGCGGCAGGGCGTTGACGTTCCAGCCCAGGGAGCAGCCTTTCGGGGCAGGCTCCGATCCATCAAATATCGTCGACAGCTGCTACCCGATCGGCTCGATTCAGGTGCCTGCCGGGCTTGAGCCCATTGTCTTGCACCGTGACGCGGTGTCCGGCGGAGGCTACGCGATGATCGGTACGGTGATCAGTGCCGACCTCGACCTGATCGGTCAGATGCAACCCAACCAGAAAGCGCGATTCGTGGCGGTAACGCTGGAGGAGGCTCTCGAAGCGCGAAAGTCGTACAAAAAGAAGTTGGCGTGCCTGAGCAAACTGTTTCCTTCATAGAAGCGGTCAAAGAGCCTGCAGTTGCTCAAGCATTTTCGTACGGCACACATCGAGTATTTCGTCTGCCAGTAGCGAGTCGTTCGGGCAACTGCGCGATAGCAGCAGCGCGCCCAGTGCATGGGCAAACATATCGATGGTGTTTGCCCGCGCCTGTTTCCATTCGTTGTCGCCAGGAGACGTGCCTGCCGGAGCCAGGGCGGCAAGCATGCTCTCTATGCCCTCGGCAAAGGTTACCTTGACGTCGTCTGACTGACGTGCAGCATCAGCACTGAGTGCGGCTATCGTGCAGCCTGTGCCTGGGGTATCCCGGTGCTCTCTGGACAGGTAGTACTCGATGAACTGCGCAGGATCGACGTCTTTCGATTGCTCCACGGTGCGCGAGATGGCACAGGCAGCCGATTCGGCCATCAGATCGGACTTGGAGCCGAAATGCTTGTAGAACCCGCCGTGGGTAAAACCCGCTGCTGCCATCAAGTCTGCCACCCCGACACCGTCAAAGCCGTGCTCGCGAAACTGGACGGATGCCGTCTCGACAATGTGTGCCCGGTTGGCCTGGGCCTGCGCCTTGGTGACTCTCATGTGAGTTGCCTCTCTTGCCTGCTTGGTTTTTACCCGTCCGGGTTCGGCAGGGCGTGAATATAGCATTGATGCTGACCATCATCAAAATGATTGACAGTTAAGATGCTGATCGTAATCATAACCGCTCAAAGCTGACTGTTAGCTGTCCACCTTGTTTCTCGGCAACAGGATCGCACCATGGGCGATCCTCAATCGGCAGGAGCAAAACCATGAAATACAGAACGTTTGGCAAAACCGGGCTCAATGTTTCGCAACTGGCGCTGGGCACAGGAAACTTCGGCACGGGCTGGGGCTACGGCGCAGACCCGGTTGCCAGCAAGGCAATTTTCAACGCCTATGCAGAGGCGGGTGGCAACTTCATCGATACTGCAGACATATATCAGTTCGGTCAGTCCGAAGAGTTACTCGGTACGCTGCTGGAAGGCCGGCGCGATGATTTCGTGCTGGCGACCAAATTTACCAACGGTGCCTCGGCCAATCCCGGCCGACTGGCCATCGGCAACAATCGCAAGGCAATGGTCAGCTCGGTGGAAGCAAGTCTCAAGCGCTTGAAGACGGATCGCATCGACATTTATTGGGCGCACCATCCAGACGCTGTTACACCCATCGAGGAAATTGTCAGAGGGTTTGAAGATCTGGCGCGTGCAGGGAAAATCCTCTACGCAGGCCTGTCCAATTTCCCTGCATGGCGGCTTGCTCGCGCGGTTACGCTGGCCGAAATCAGCCGTGCATTACCGATTGCAGCCGCTCAGTTCGAACATAGCCTGGTGCATCGCGAGCCTGAGGCTGATCTTTTTCAGGCTTCTTACGCGCTTGGCCTTGGCGTCGTCACCTGGTCACCTCTGGGGGGTGGCATGCTGACCGGTAAATATCGCAAAGGGGAGAGCGGGCGCGCTGAGGGGTTTGGCGGCAAGGTATTCCAGCCTGAGAACTCGGCGCAGCGCACACGGATTCTCGATACTGTTCTGGAGGTTGCCGGTGAGCTTGGCGTAAGCGCGGGTCAGGTTGCCATTGCCTGGGCAGGTTCGCACGGCGCTGTTCCAATCATCGGGCCTCGTTCGCATGAGCAGATTGCCGATAATCTGGGCGCCTTGTCGCTGACACTGACTGACGAACAGATTCAACGCCTGGATGCGGTCAGCAGTCTGGATCCCTCCGCTGGGCCAAGGTCGGCGGCTGATTGGTCGGATGAGACTCGTGCAAGGGGAGTGGCCTGAGTTGTTATTGGCCTGGCTCGGATATTTGTTTATAGCCGCCAAATGAGCGGCTGGAGTCCTTCCAGGCGCAGCGTTGCCGCATGAGCACGGTGCTTGCGTGTCTTGGCAATGGCGGTGATCTTCGCCTTGGCGTTGAAAGTGTTAGCGTATTCCCCGCGTTTTTCTTTGTAATGAGAAAGACCAAAATACTCGCAGTCTTGTCTATCCATCGTCCTTGAGCCACGTAGAGTGATGAACGTCATCACCTTCCGTGCGCACAGCCCGTATTACTGAATACCGATGAGCAGCCTTGGCTGTCCCATCAGGAGAGCACCATGCATCGAAAATCAATTTGCGCAGCACTGGCCATCCTGTCCGCAGCCACACTCACCACCTCACTGGCCTACGGCGCAACCATCACCGGGCTCCCTGCAAGCGCCCCTGCCGACAGGTCGGTAGGCAAGCTTGAACAAGTGCATGCCTTTTACGATGCGATGCCTACCGGTGTGACAGTCACTGAAACCGGGCGAATCTTCGTCAACTTCCCTCGTTGGGGCGACAAGGTGCCTTTTACGGTGGGCGAGATTCGTGACGGCAAAGTGGTT
Source organism: Pseudomonas syringae group sp. 243L2 (assembly GCF_032587875.1). Lineage (NCBI taxonomy): Bacteria > Pseudomonadati > Pseudomonadota > Gammaproteobacteria > Pseudomonadales > Pseudomonadaceae > Pseudomonas > Pseudomonas syringae group sp. 243L2. Next base: position 189,011 of record NZ_JAWHPL010000021.1, on the reverse strand, counting down.
GCCTACCCGGATCTGGCGGTCAACCACGAGAATCCGAAGGACCCCGGCGACGGGCTGATCAGCGTGCAGAGTGTGGTGGCTGACGGCAAAGGACGCGTCTGGCTTCTGGACACTGCCGCACCGCAGTTTGCTGCTCCGCGTCCGGGTGGTGCCAAGCTGGTTGCGGTAGACCTGGCCACCAACCGAATCGTCAAGCGGCTGGTGTTTCCGGATAACGTCATCTTGCCCAGCACTTATGTCAACGACATGCGCTTCGACTTCCGCAAAGGATCGCAGGGGACTGTCTATGTGACTGACTCTTCGGTAAGCGGACCGGGCGCAATCATTGTCATGGACATTGCCAGTGGGCATGCCGTACGTCGCCTGAGCGGCGCGAAGGCGACGTCTGCCGACCCGGATTTCGTGCCCGTGGTCGAGGGCGTACCCGTGCTGGGTGATGGCCCGGACGGATCGCGCAAACCGGTTCACGTAGCCGCAGACGGCATTGCGTTGTCGGCTGATGGCAAGACGCTGTATTTCTCGCCACTGTCCAGCCGCCACCTGTACTCCGTCGCGACCGAGCTGCTGAGCGACAGCGGTGTAAGTGAGCAGCAACTGGCTGCGGCTGTTCAGGACCTCGGTGAAAAGGGCGCTTCCGATGGTCTTGAGGCTGATGCAGACGGTGCTGTGTATGCAGGTGACTATGAGCACAATGCAATTCGCAAACGCCTGCCGAGCGGAAACTGGCAAACCGTGGCGCACGATCCTCGCATGCTGTGGCCTGATACGTTGTCTATCGGTCCGGATGGCTACCTGTATTTCATCGTCAACCAATTGCACCGTCAGGCCGGTTTCAATTCGGGCCACGACAAGCGTGCAAAACCTTATAGCCTGCTACGCGTGAAAGTCGACGCTGCGCCTGCCCCCACTCATTGATCTAATTGAATACCGGAGCATTGATAATGAATACACCTGCAAAGCCGTTGGCCTTGATCGCCGTTCTGAAAGCCGTTGCCGGCAAAGAGTCCGCATTGAAAGAAGCATTATCAGCACTGGTGGAGCCCTCCCGATCAGAGCCGGGCAATATCGAGTACACACTGTTCGAGGCGCGCGATGAGCACGGCACGTTTTACATGCGTGAATGCTTCAATGATCAGGCAGCACTGGATGCGCACGTTGCCACGCCGCATTACCAACAGTTTGCAGCTGCAAGCGGCGAGTGGCTGGCAGAGCCACCGCAGCTGATATTTCTGGATCAGGTGTCTGGCTGATTTGGATAAGGGGCTCCACACGTTCGAGCCCCTGTACGGCTACCCCAAACACGCTCTAACACATGATGGGAACCCCCTCTCAAGAGACAGGTATCATCATCCGTCATTTATCAAGGCAGACAATACCCCGGACATCACTATTATCAGCTGAATGCCTAGTAGTACTGCCAGCCACTTCGGGCCTCTGCGAATAAACCAGTAGGCTGCATTGAGCACTGTCGAGATCAGGTTGGCGAACCACAGCATGGTAATCGCCAGCACTTTCTTAACCTGAAACCAGTCACTTTGCAGGCTCAGAAAAAAGAGGGCGACACCGATGCCGATCACGACAACTGCGATGGACGCAAAACCGATGTACCTGCTTCGATAGAACGAGCTGAAAGGCATGCCCGTCTGGTTTTCCATTACGGGGTAAAGGTCTGCTGGCGTGTCATCGAAGTGTGGATGAGTTGCTTTTAATGGCGTAGCAGGGCCACCGATGACGTCAGGCTTGCCAGGGTCGGTTTCAACAACCATTAAGACATTGGGGCGGTCGTGGTCGGTGGGGGCTTCCGGGATCGTTTTATCCATTGTTTTCGCTTCCTCTGCAAGGTGCAAAGGTTATAACGAATGTTGTGACCAGCACGAGCGCTTGTGCACGCCGTCAACCAACCCTCAGGTAGCAGATACACCCGGTATCTGCCACCCGCCCAGGTTTTAAAAAATATTAATCGGATAGCTGACAATGATCCGGTGCTCATCGGCATCACGCTGACTGGCGAACTCGGTACGAAGTTGTGCATGACGCAGTGCAACGCTGAGGTTTTTCGCCGGGCCGGACTGCACCACGTAACTCAGGGTAACGTTGCGTTCCCATTCCTTCTTGTCGCCGTCGGACGCCTGGATGTTCGAACCGCTTTCATACATGGCCAGGAAGTTCAGCCCGGGAACGCCAAGCCTGGCGAAGTCATAGCCGTAACGGACCTGCCAGGTGCGTTCTCCAGCGCGCTGGAACTTGCCGATCATGGATTCGGTCATGAAGTAGGCGGTGGATCCATCGCCCTGATTCAACCATACCGCGTCGCTGTCGCCGGTCACTGCCTGATAACCGGCAGCAAAGGTATGACCGTTGATGAGGTAGGTGAACTGGGCGCTGGACAGGCGGCTGTCGACTTCACCCTTGGTAACGCCGTTGCCGTAATAACCTACCGTGTAGAACGCCGGATCGTGACCGTTTGCACCGTCCGAGCGGTTGTCGAAGTGGCGCAGGTCGGTGCGCAGGGTGCCCGGGCCGAGTTGCATGTCGTATTTCAGTCCGAGAAAGTTCTGTTTGTAGAAGTTTTCCAGATTGCCGTAGTAATACTGCAAGGTCAGGTCTTTGGTCGGTTTGTAATCGACGCCTGCGTAGTAGAACTTGTTGACGAATTCGCCGGTCAGCGGGTTGTTGGCACCCGGAATCGACATGCCCATCTGGTTGGTCGAACCGCGGCCCATGACATGTTCCAGCTGGCCTGCGGTGAAAGTGAAGTCCTTCAAGTCGCCAGACTGAATCTGGCCGCCGCGAAAAGTTTGTTGCAGCATGCGATCAGTGGACATGACCACCGGCAGCATCGGCACCAGCGTGCCGTATTTCAACTCGGTTTTTGAAACGCGTGCCTTGAGCGTTGCGCCCAGGCTGCTGAACTCATCGACCGCGCGGCCGTCGCTGTCTGTGGGGAAGATATTGCCGTTGAACGCCGTGCTTTGCGGGTTGTAATGGCGGCCCTTGCCCGAGTCCAGGCGGATGCCCAACTGGCCCAGCGCATCGACACCAAAGCCGACGGTGCCGGGCGTGTAGCCGGACTGGTAGTTGAGCATGAAGCCCTGGCCCCACTCCTGCGTGTAGTTCGGGTCGGCAGCACCGCTGCGGTTGTCTGCGTTGCTGAAGAAGTTGCGCGCCAGAATGCTGGCCTTGCTGTCTTCCAGAAAACCTTCGCCAAAGCTCTGCTGCGCGATCAGCAGGCCACAAAAGCCCGCAACGAAAGGGGTGGCGCGATTGATACGCTCCATCGGGTTCATCCTCATGCTGTCATTAAGTGTTGTGAGAGGCAGGGTCGGGCGGCAGTCAGGTTTCTTGTTGTTTTAAGAGGCGTGTTTTGCAGCTGAATCCGTTTCAGGTGTCGTTGTGCGAGGCGCTTGATACAGCGCGACGCGAGGTAAACGGGAAAGAACCACCAGTGCAAGTACGCCCAGTGCGGCGCAGATCAACAGCCCCGTACCGACTGCATGGGCGAGGGCAGTGCGAGCCAGCTGCAACGTGGTGTCGATATCTGTGAGCGTGTGCTGCAGCAGGACCTGAGGGTCGGTCAGACGCGCTATTGCCTGCATCTGGCCTGCCGAGACCAGCGCATGTTGCAGATTGGCGACGTACAGCAACTTGACCAGCACACCCATTGCCGCGGTGCCCAGCAAGCCGCCAACCAGTCGCAACGATTGAGTGAGTGCTGTGGCAATACCGAGAAATTGCCGCTCGGCAAGCGTCTGGGTGAATACAGTGAGGTTGAGCAGAATGAACCCCAGACCCAGCCCCGCCAGCAGAATCAGTCCCAGCAAGGTCGTGAACCCGGCGTGCAGTCCGACCAGTGCCAAGGCAATGCAGGCAATCGACAGGGCAATGAATCCGCCAATCGGTAACCAGTTGGGGTTTGCCAGACGCGTGACGATGCGACTGTTGACGATTGCGCCCAAAGTGATACTCAGGGCCAGCGGTGTGAGCAGCAGCCCGGCGTCCTGCGGCGAGTAGCCGTAGCTGCCCTGCAACAGCAGAGGCAGGTAAAACAGCAGGGTGAACATGATCGCACCGGCCAGCAGCGACATGATGAACAGCAGGCGGATGCTGCGATTGGCAAACAGCCCGGCGGGCAGCAAGGCGAACGCGCAACGGCGCTCTCTGAACCAAAGGCCGGTCAAGGCAATAACAGCGATAGCGCCGCACAGCAGGCTGATCGCCAGAGAGCGCTGACCGAGCCATTCAACGAACAATTGCAGGCTGCCCAGGCTCAGGACAATCAACACTGCGCCGATCCAGTCGAGCCTGATCGCACCGGCTGTTGGCGGGCGATACCAGGGTAAAAAACGCCAGGCAAAAAACAACGCAATCACGCCCAGCGGCAGGTTCAGCCAGAACACCGAACGCCAGCCGAACTCGCCGGACAGGTAACCGCCCAACCCTGGGCCGATGGCATTGACCACGCTGAACATCGCACTCAGCAGAACCTGCCAGCGCAGCCGCTGACGGGTGTCGGGAAACAGCTCCGGCACACAGGCAAATGCCGTACCGATCAGCATCCCGCCACCGACGCCTTGCAGGGCCCGGCCAATGACCAGCACCAGCATGCTGTCGGCCAGCGCGCAGACCAGCGAAGCAACGGTGAAAATGACCGTAGCGGCCAGCACGAACGGTTTACGCCCGTAGAAATCGCCCAGTCGGCCAAAGATCGGAATGGTCACAATGGACGCCAGCAGGTAGCCGGTGGCGACCCAGGCATACAGCTCGAAACCATCGAGTTCCGCGACGATGCTTGGCAATGCGTTGCCGATCAATGTCTGGTCGAGTGCGGACAGCATCAGCACCAGGGAAATGCCGAGCATGGCCAGCAGGGCCTGTTTGAAGGTCAGGGCCGGGTGGCTCGGCGTGGTCATGGCCAGGCGCTCAGCGCAACGCAGCGACAGCAGTCGCAATGCGTGTGCAACCGGTTTCAAGGGTTTCGAGGGCCGTCGCCGTAGACATCCGGAAGAACGGTGCCAGGCCATAAGCGGTGCCTGCTACAACCGCAACACCCTGACTTTCCAGCAGGTACAGAACCACATCGGTGTCGGCTTCCAGTACCGAGCCTGACGGGGTGGTTTTGCCGATCAGCGCTGCGCAATTGACGTAGAGATAAAACGCGCCTTGTGGCTGGATGCAACTCAGGCCGTCAATTGCGTTGATCAACTCCAGGCAGCGGTCGCGGCGCTGTTTGTAGACCTTGACGCTCTCGCCGACAAACGACTGGTCGCCATTGAGGGCCGCCACTGCGGCGGCCTGGCTCACCGAGCAGGCGTTGCTGGTGGATTGCGATTGCAGGGTAGCCATCGCGTTGATGATATCGCTGGGGCCTGCGGCATAGCCGATGCGCCAACCGGTCATGGCGTAGGTTTTTGATACACCATTGATGATCAGCACACGCTCGCGCAAGGCGGGTTCAACAGTCAGCAGATGGCTGAGCGGGGTGTCGTCATAGCGAATGTGTTCGTAAATATCATCGGTCATGACCAGCACGTTCGGGTAGTCGAGCAGCACGTCGGCCAGTGCCCGCCATTCAGTTGCGCTGTAGGTCGCGCCGGTCGGGTTGCTCGGCGAATTGAGCAGCAGCCAGCGGGTACGCGGCGTGATTGCGTGGCGTAGTTGCTCGGCGGTGAGCTTGAACTGATTGTCCTCGGGGCACGCTAGGGTCACCGGTCGACCATCGCAGGCCAGCACCATGTCCGGGTACGACACCCAGTACGGCGCGGGGATCAGCACTTCGTCGTCAATGCCCAGGGTCGCTGCGAAGGCATTGAAGATCGCAGCCTTGGCACCGCTGGTGACTACGATCTGGCCGGGGGCATAGGTCAGGCCGTTTTCGCGCTGGAGTTTGGCGGCAATCGCGTCGCGCAGCGCTGCAGTACCCGCATTGAGCGTGTAGCGGGTTTCACCGTTCTCGATGGCGGCAGAGGCGGCCTGACGAATGTGGGCAGGCGTATCGAAGTCGGGTTCGCCAACCACCAGATTGATGATCGACTTGCCTGCGCGCCGCAGTTCATTGGCCCGATCGGCAGCAGCGCTGCTGGGCGATGGTTTGATGCGGAGCACGCGGGCAGCGATGCGAGATGCGGTCACGTTGGCATTCCTCGTTGATGGCCTTGACGGGGAATACGTTACGAGCCTGCAGACGGCAGGCCATAAGACGAGTTTGTTCTGGGTTGATAGGCAGCGCTTATGACCGCAGATGAACCAATGCTGCACCAAAAGCGGGCGAGCAATGCCTGCGGGGGCATCCATGCGTTGCAATCACGCTCGGCAGTTGCTGACATAGCAATTGCTTATGTCTGGTTTTTTCAGAGCTGGCCTGTGTCTTGCTGAGGCATCGGGGTCGTGACTCTGGAGTACAACACCTTGAACCTTCGCCGCTTGAAATACTTTGTGAAAATTGTCGACATCGGCAGCCTGACCCAAGCCGCCGATGTACTGCACATCGCACAACCTGCGTTAAGCCAGCAATTGGTGACGCTGGAAGCCGAGTTGCAGCAGCAGTTGCTGATCCGCACCAAGCGCGGCGTTACCCCGACCGAGGCGGGCAAGGTTTTGTACGGCCATGCTCAGGTCATACTGCGTCAGTGTGAGCAGGCGCAAAGTGATGTCAACGCCAGCGGCCTGGCGTTGTCGGGGCCGGTGTCGGTAGGGCTGGCCCCGGGCACTGCTGCGTCAACCTTGTCGCTGCCGTTGCTGAAACGGGTGCGCGAGCGTCATCCGGGTATCCTGCTGTACCTCAACGAGAACTTTGGCACCACGCTGAGCGAACTGATCATGAACGGGCGCATGGACATGGCCGTTCTTTATGGCGGACGTGAGGTGCATGGCCTCAGTTTTGTGCCGTTGATTCGCGAGCAACTGTATCTGGTCAGCGCCCAGGACACGCTTCAGGGCTGCGAGGAAATAGCCCTCGCCGAGCTGGCCGATATCGACCTGCTGTTGCCGCGCACCTACAACACCATCCGCCGTCTGGTGGACGAGGCGTTTGTGCGCATCGAGCGCAGTGCCCGGGTGGTGGCAGAAGTCGAGTCATCGACGACTCTGGCCGCCGCAGTAGCGGATCGATTCGGCTCGACCATTCTTCCCGAGTCTGCTGCGCGGGTGCTGGCCGATACGCATGCGGTCAATCTGAGCCGGATCGTCGAACCCGAGATCGAAGCGCCGCTGGCCCTGTGCCTGTCAGGCCACTTGCCGCTTTCGGTTCCGGCCCAGGCGGTCAAGGCCATCCTACTGGAACTGGTCGCAGAGATGCGCGGCAATCGCCGTACAGAGTAACCCCGGCGTCATAAGGGGCGCTTATCACCCCACAGTCAAACCGTCTTGGCGGTCAAAAATCGCTCTCGTTACATTGCCCTCAGCCACATTTCTTTTGCCAGGCAAGGGCTCTTGCATGAAACCGGAACGTATCAAAGCACTTATCGACCTGATGGCCGAATCGGACCTGAGTGAACTCAGCCTGTCTGAAGGCGATACGCAGTTGCGTTTGCTGCGTGAGTCGGTCGAGGCCGCCAGCGGCGTCAGTCCATCTGCATCAACGTCGCTGAAAGCGCCTGCAACCGACGCTGCTGCTTCCTCTCAGGCAAGTGCAACTGCCAATGCGCAAGAGGCTCAGGCCTGCGCCTCGCTGTATGGGGTCTTGCATTTGACCCCGGCGCCCGACCAGCCGCCCTTTGTTGAAGTCGGCACGTCAGTCGACGTGGGGCAGACCCTGGCAGTGGTTGAAGCCATGAAGATGTTTCATCCGGTGACGGCTGAAAAGGCAGGGGTCGTGACCGCCATTCTGGTTGCCAACGGCGAAGAGGTTCAGGCCGGACAAGCGCTGTTCAGCATCGGTTGAAGGTCTTGGGTGGCCGTGCGGCTGCCTTCCGGGTTCACAGATCAGGGGTTTTTGATGTTCGATAAAGTGTTGATCGCCAACCGCGGCGAAATTGCCCTGCGCATCCAGCGCGCCTGCAAAGGCCTGGGCCTGAGCACGGTTGCGGTCTATTCCGAAGCGGATCGCGATGCCAGCTATGTACGCCAGGCCGATGAGTCACTGTGCATAGGCCCGGCCGCGCCGGGGCAGAGTTATCTGAATCAGGCTGCCGTGCTTTACGCTGCGCAGTTGACCGGTGCTCAGGCGATCCATCCCGGTTACGGGTTTCTGTCTGAAAACGCCGCGTTCGCCGAGCGCATCGAACAGGCTGGCCTGACCTTCATCGGCCCCAGTGCCGCCTGCATCCGGGTGATGGGCGACAAGGTCTCGGCCAAGCGAGCAATGCGTGAGGCCGGTGTGCCGTGCGTGCCAGGTCCGGACACCAGCATGCCTGCCGATCCGCAAGGCATCCTGAAAATTGCCCGTGACATCGGTTACCCGGTCATCGTCAAGGCCGCTGGCGGTGGCGGCGGGCGGGGCATGCGCGTGGTTCAGGAAGAGCAGCAATTGCTTGATGCAATTGCGCTGACCAGCGAAGAAGCCCGCCGGGCCTTCGGCAATCCCGAGTTGTATATCGAGAAGTTTCTGGGCCAGCCGCGCCATGTCGAGATTCAGGTGCTGTGCGATGCCTATGGCAATGCCGTCTGGCTTGGCTCGCGGGATTGCTCGATGCAGCGCCGCCACCAGAAGGTGCTTGAAGAGGCTCCTGCACCGGGCATCGACCCGGAATTGATGGCCAGGGTGGGCGAACGTTGCGCACTGGCCTGCCGGCAGATCGGTTACCAGGGCGTAGGCACGTTCGAATTCCTGTTTGAAAACGATGAGTTCTATTTCATCGAAATGAATACTCGCCTGCAGGTCGAGCACCCGGTCACGGAAATGACTTCCGGCATCGACATCGTTCAGCAGCAGATTCGCATGGCGATGGGTGAGCGCCTGAGTTTCAGCCAGGCCGACGTCAGCGTGTCGGGCCATTCTGTGGAATGCCGGATCAACGCCGAGGACCCGCGCAGCTTCATGCCTACGCCGGGGCAAGTCACCCGCTGGGAGATTCCTGGTGGTTTTGGCGTACGGGTCGACTCGCATGTGAGCCACGGTTATCGCGTTCCGCCTTATTACGATTCGATGGTGGCGAAGGTCATCACCCACGGTGCCAGTCGCGATGAGGCTTTGGCACGTATGCGCCTGGCACTGAGCGAAATGCACGTTGAGGGAATCTCTACCAACATCGCGCTGCATCGCGACATTTTGCAGGACCCGGTGTTCTGCAAGGGTGGCATGGACATTCACCACCTGGAGCGCTGGTTACAGACAAGGAGCCATCCATGACCCTCCAGCAGTTGTCGCCACGAATCACTTTGCTGGGAACCACCGCCTTGCTGTTCGAAGCACCTGGCGAGCTTGAGCTGGCAGCGCAGCAACGCATATGGGCGCTGGCCAGCCTGAGCAAGGACTGGCCGCAGGTGCGCGAATCGGTGCCGGGCATGAACAACCTGATGCTGACCTTCGCAGCGCCGCCACGCGACCTGACCGGCTTGAAAACCCGCTTGCTGGAGGCCTGGGAGCAATGCCAGCCGCTGCCGTTGCAAGGCCGGATCATCGAGTTGCCGGTGGTGTATGGCGGTGACGGCGGACCGCACATGGCCGATGTCATCGCCCATACCGGACTGGATATCGAGACCATCGCCAATCTGCACTGCGAACCGCTTTACCCGGTGTACGCCTTGGGCAGCCACCCCGGTTATTGCTATCTGGGCGGCATGGATCAGCGTCTGGCGACGCCTCGGCGCAAAGTGCCGGTACTCGATATCGGTGCCGGCTCGGTTTCCATCGGCGGCGTGCAGACGGGTATCTCTGCTTCAGCCGGCCCCAGTGGCTGGAACACGATAGGGCGCACGGAAATGGTGTTTTTCGACGCTGATCAGAACCCTCCGGCGCTGATGCAGCCCGGCGATCAACTGCGCTTGCGTATCGAGAGGATCATTCGATGATCGAAGTTATCAGCGCCACCGCACTGGCGACGGTCCAGGATCTGGGTCGGCATGGCAGCCTGGGCTACGGCGTCGGCACCTCCGGCGCAATGGACACGCTGTCGTTGCAGCTCGGCAATTTGTTGCTGGGCAACGACGAAGACGCGGCAGGCATCGAGATTCCACTGTTCCCGTTCGAAGTGCGTTTTGTCGAGGACTGCACTTTTGCTATCACCGGTGCTGCCTGTTCTGCACGGCTGGATGGCGAGCGACTGCCGGGTAACTGGGTCGCTCAGGCGCGCAAGAATCAGGTGTTGAAGCTGAGTTACCCAACGACGGGCAGTCGCGCCTATTTATGCCTTGCGGGCGGTGTGGATGTGCCGCAGGTTCTGGGCTCGCGCAGCACGCAATTGCGCGGTGCATTTGGTGGCTGGCAGGGCCGCGCCTTGCAGCAGGGCGATCTGATTCCCGCCGGTGCGGCTAATCAACCGCGCGCTGGTGATTTTGGTCTGCAATCTGCTGCGGCGGCCTTGCCGTTGATTATCGATGAGCTACCGGCCATACGCGTACTGCCTGCCGCCGAGTTCGACTGCTTCAGCGTTGAAGCCCAACAAACATTCTTTGCCGGCGAATGGAAAATCACCACGCAAAGCAATCGCTATGGTTATCGCATGGAAGGTACGCCCCTATTGCCAAGGGAGGCGCTGGAAATTCGCTCTCACGGCATTGTGCCCGGGGTGATTCAGGTGCCCCACGGCGGCCAGCCGATTGTGCAAATGCGCGATGCCCAGCCCAGCGGCGGCTATCCAAAGTTTGCCACGGTTATCGAAGCCGACCTATGGCGTCTCGGTCAGGCCCCCATCGGCAGCAAGGTGCGCTTCGTGCAATGCAGCTACGAGGAGGCCGTCGAGGCACTGGACACCAATCACGCCTTCATCGAAGACGCCCGGCGCTTGCTTGCGCTGCGCGGCCTGCAAGGACATCGCTGATGAACATCAATGAAATTCGCCAACTGGCAGGCTGGATTCGTGATGCCGGGCTCACGGTTCTTGAACTGAAACGACCAGGGTTCGAGTTGTTGATCCGACGCGGAGTACGTGCGGATAACCCTGCATCGCGACCTGACGTGGACGTCGCAGTCGAACAGTCGCCAGCCACTGCGCTTGTAATAGCTGCGGATAACCCCGGCGTTTTTGTATCGAGACACCCCGACGAAAAAAACAGCTACGTAAAACCCGGCGACACCGTTGCAGTCGGGCAGTTGCTGGGCCTGTTGCGCATCGGCCTGCTTTATCTGCCGGTGCGCAGCCAGCAGGCAGGGCGTGTGACGCGTTTTCTGGCTGCCGAGCATGAACGGGTCGGTTACGGCCAGCCGCTGATTGAACTGGAGGAGTGACACGATGCGCATCGATCTGAACGCTGATCTGGGTGAGGGCTTCGGCCCCTGGACCATGGGTGAGGATGAGGCACTGATGCAACTGATCTCCTCGGCCAACGTGGCCTGTGGTTTTCATGCCGGTGATCCATTGATAATGAACAACACCGTGCACCGCGCCAAAGCGCTGGGCATCGATCTCGGCGCACATGTCGGTTTTCCTGATCTGCAGGGGTTCGGGCGGCGCAGAATGAACATCGAACTCAACGAGTTGTGCAGCATGGTGGTGTATCAGCTGGGCGCTCTGGCAGGCATTGCAGCCGCTGCCGGTTACCGCGTGACGCACATGAGCTTCCACGGCGCGCTGGGTAATATGGCCGCGGCCGATGCCGAACTGGCCAGGCCGCTGGTCAAGGCGGTCGCCAGTTTCGATGCGCAGATGATCATCAGTTCATCCAGCAGCGCGGCCATCGAACAGGCCGCCGAAGCGTGCGGCCTGAGAGTCGCGACCACGTTTCTGGCCGACCGTGCCTACGACGAAAACTGCCTGCTGGTGCCGCGTGGCATTGCCGGGGCGGTGGTCAAGGACCCGCAGCAGGTTCGCGCCAGGGTTGCGCAACTGTTGCAGGACGGTACGGTTACGACCCTGAGCGGCAAGCGCGTGGCGGTCAATGCCCAATCGATCCTGTTGCATGGCGACACGCCGGGCGCCGTGGAGCTGGCGCGCAGCATTCGCCAGAGCATCGAAGAGCAGGGCGGTGTCATCACCCCGGTTTCACAGCTGCTCGGGTCATAAGCGCAGCTTATTGCCACACAACCATTGTGTCTTGGTCGCTGCCCATGACGCTCGTTAAAGTCCAGTACAAGGCGATCAGCATTAACAGCCAAGCGGCTGATCGACGCTTATTCAAGGAAACCCCGACATGCCTTTTTCCGATTACAAAACTGCGCTGGTGACCGGCGCTTCTTCCGGCATTGGCGAAGCCGTCGTCGAACGGCTGTGTGCCGAAGGTCTGCAGGTTCATGCGCTGGCGCGCAGTGCAGACAAGCTGGCGGCACTGGCGCAGCGCACCGGCTGCATCGCACATGCTATCGACGTGACTGATCTGGCCGGTCTGACGGCACTGTTCCAGGCCCATCAGTTCGATGTTGTGGTCAACAATGCCGGAGTCGACCGGCCCGGTTCGCTGCTCAAGGCCGACGCAGAAGGGATTGATCTGCTGGTCGATGTGAACCTGCGCGCGGTATTGCAGATCGCCAGGCTTTCGTTGCCGGGTATGGTCGAGCGTGACAGCGGGCACATCATCAACATCAGCTCGATTGCCGCCGCCTACAACTTCGGCGGCAACTCGACGTACCACGCCACCAAGGCTGCCGTGAGCATGCTTTCTCGCCAGCTACGTATCGATGCGTTCGGCAAGCGCGTGCGGGTGACGGAAATCTGCCCCGGGCGTGTGGCCACGGACATTTTTGCCCATGTGCATGGCGATTCCGAGGAAGTGCGCAAACGCTTCATCGAGGGCTATGAGCTGCCTGTGGCCAAGGACATTGCCGATGCAATCGCCTACGTGATCGCTGCGCCCATCGCGGTCAACATTGGCCATATGGAAATCACCCCGACGCTACAGGTACCCGGCGGGCTGTCGACCGCGCGCCCGCAGGACTATGAAGGCTGAGGCTGCGCCTCGCTGCAAGCGCTGTACCCATCACGAGAGCGGCACCAGCCGCCATGCGACACCCGCGCCAGTACCCCTGGCGCCTTGCTTCTGCCCTGGCTGAATGTCAATGGGAACAACCATGACGAGTAAATTCGATCTTTCGGCGATCCTGCAGGGCGAGTATGCCGAGCTGATCGTCAAGGGCATAGAGACAACCCTGCAACTGGCGTTCGTTGCCTGGTGCATGGCAATGGCCGTGGCCCTGCTGCTGGTGTCGATTCGCCTGACCGGCAACAAATACGCCGAGCGTCTGGTGGCGGGCTATGTGTCCTACCACCGCAACGTGCCGACACTGGTGCAACTGATGCTCTGGTATTTCGGTATTCCGACGTTGCTCACCGAAAGCACGCAGCTCTGGCTGGCCAACTACAGCACCGAGTACCTGTTTTCGGTGATCGCGCTGGGCCTTTGCCAGGCGGCTTACTTCAGTGAAGACATTCGCAGCGGGTTACGCGCGATTCCAGCCGGGCAAGTCGAAGCATCGCGCGCATTGGGCCTGGGTTATGTGCGTTCGATGCGTTACGTGATCCTGCCGCAAGGCGTTCGCAACTGCCTGCCGTCATTGATCAATCACACGGTGCTGCTGTTCAAGAACACCAGCCTGGTCATGGCCATCGGCGTCGTCGAGCTGACCTATGCCACTCGCGAGGTCGAGAACTACACCTTTCGCACCTTCGAGGCGTACCTGGTCGCAACTGTGGTCTACCTGGCCATTTCACTGATGCTGATGGGCCTGGGTGCGTTGCTGGCCCGGCATTTCAGCAAAGCCATGGCGAGGTAGGCGGCGATGTTCGATGTGTTCACGATTGTTCGCGATAACTGGACCTTGCTGCTGGTCGGCCAATACCCTCACGGCCCGATGGGCGGGCTGGTTTCAACGCTGATTCTGGCTGCGCTGGCGCTTTTGCTGGCGTTCCCGCTAGGGCTGCTACTGTCGCTGGCACGGGTCTCGCCGTGGCGCTGGCTGCGTTACCCGGCCACGGTCTGGGTCTATGTGATGCGCGGCATTCCGCTGCTGATGGTGATTTTCTGGACTTACTTTCTGGTCCCGCTGCTGATCGGTCATAACATCACCGGCTTCACCACCATGCTCTGCACGCTGGTGGTCTATCAGAGCGCCTACCTGTGCGAAATCATCCGCGGTGCCATTCAGGCGCTGCCGGCGGGTCAGTACGAAGCATCACGCGCGCTGGGCATGGGCTACATGCGCACCACGGTCTGGGTGATTCTGCCGCAAGCGCTGTACAACGCATTGCCAAGCCTGATCAGCCAGTTCATTTCGATCATCAAGGAAACGTCGCTGGGCTACGTGATCAACGTCCAGGAAGTGACCTTCGCCGCCAATCAGATCAACAACCAGCTGCTGACCAAGCCGTTTCAGGTGTTCTTCATTCTGGCGATCACCTACTACGTGCTGTGCTACGGCCTGACCCGGCTGGCCGCAGTGGTGGAACGGCGGATTGCCCGCAAACGGGAGGGCAGCGTGTCGCCTGCACCTGTTCCCCGGCCTTTGACTACCGATAATTGAGGGTTGCCCAATGCATCCGATGATCATGTTTTCCAGGATCAATAAGTGGTATGGCGAGTACCAGGCCCTGACCGATATCACCGCTGAAGTGCAGCGCGGCGAAGTGGTGGTGCTGTGCGGGCCCTCGGGCTCGGGCAAGTCGACACTGATCCGCACCGTCAACCGTCTTGAAGATGTTCAGCAGGGCCAGATTCTGTTTGACGGCCACGACGTGAACGGCACCGACGCCAACGTCAATCGCTTGCGCAGTCGGGTGGGTTTTGTATTCCAGAGCTTCAATCTGTTCCCGCATCTGTCGGTGCTAGACAACATCATCCTGACCCCGACCAAAGTGCGCGGCCTGAAAAACAGTGAGGCGCGCGCCAGGGCCATGGAACTGCTGGATCGGGTGGGGCTGGCACACAAGGCCGGTGCTTACCCGGCGCAGTTGTCCGGCGGCCAGCAGCAGCGCGTGGCGATTGCCCGGGCGCTGGCCATGGAACCGCCCGTGATGCTCTTTGACGAGCCCACCAGCGCACTCGACCCGGAAATGGTCGGCGAGGTGCTCAGCGTCATGAAAGGCCTGGCCAAAGAGGGCATGACCATGATGTGCGTCACCCACGAGATGAATTTTGCCCGTGAAGTGGCCGACACCATCTGGTTCATGGATGCGGGGCAGATCCTTGAAAAATCCAGTCCTGAGGCTTTCTTTCAGCAGCCGGACCACCCGCGTGCCCAACGCTTCATTTCCGACCTGCGCAGCCATTGAGCACAGGCCCCTGTTTCAGCAATCCCTCCATTTATTTCCAGGAGTCTCACCATGCGTATGAAGTCTTTGCTGGTTGCACTGGCATTGTCGCCATTGGCTGTTTCGGTTGCTCACGCTGATCAGCTCAGTGATGTGATGAGCAAGAAAAGCCTGAGTTGCGGCGTCTATGCTGACGTCCCGCCGTTTTCGGCACCGGACCCGAAAACCCGTGAACTGGTAGGCATGGACGTCGACCTCTGCAAGGCGCTGGCCAAACATATGGGCGTCGAGCTGGAGCTCAAGCCGCTGTCGGTCGAAGCGCGCATTCCTGAAGTCAAAATGGGCCGCGTTGACGTGATTTTTGCCAACCTGGCCTACACCAAGAGCCGCGCCGACCAGATCCAGTTCAGCGATCCGTACTACATCGCCAAGGAAACGCTGGTAGTGCGCGCCGCCAATGCCGATCAACCGAAATCCTTTTTCAAAGGCAAACGCATCAGCTCGACCAAAGGCTCTACGTCCGAGCAGTCGATTCGGCTGGCTGATGCCACGCCTGTGACCTTCCAGGACACCGGTTCTGCCTACATGGCGCTGCAACAGAACAAGGTGGTGGGCCTGGTGACCAACACCATGACCGCGATCAAGCTGGTCGGGCAGGCCAAGGCCAGTGGTGTGGAGCTGGCAATCGCCAAGGAGCCGATGGCGCTGGAGCCTATCGGTGCCGGTATGCGTCAGGGCGAGCCGGCATTTCTGGCCAAGGTCAACGAATCGCTGCGTGCTATGGAAGCAGCAGGTGAAATCGACGCGATCTGGGCGCAGTGGATCGGCCCGAATACCGAATACAAAATGGTTCGTGAAGACAAGGTGCAAAGCCTCAGTGAATTGAAGTTCGACCCGCTGCCTTGATCAAATCTTGATATTTCCTTGAGGGTTTATTGATAGTCGACGTTCAGAGTTCTGCCGACAGTATTAACCGTCGGCATGACCCCGTGTGGGCGCCTCAGAGGAAAAAATGTCTGATCGCTCAGGTTCCGTTTCTGCATCGACAATTGGCGCTTCAATCACTGGAAAAAGGCGATTCGGTGCCTCGCCGGTATGGCTGATTCCGGTGATTGCTGCCCTGGTATGCGTATCGCTGCTGATTAGCAGCTCACTGTCGAAAGGGCCGAGAATTTTTATCAGTTTTCAAAGCGCCGAAGGGCTTGAAGCCCACAAGACCAGAGTCAAGGTCAAAAATGTCGTGATCGGCGAGGTGTCGGCCGTCACCCTGAGCAAAGACCGTACCGGTGTTGTGGCGACAGTGGATCTGAATGCCGACGCCCGTGCCTTCACTGCCGAGGATTCCATGTTCTGGGTGGTGCGCCCGCGTATCGGGGCCAAGGGCGTGTCCGGCGTGGATACCCTGCTTTCCGGGCCGTATATCGCGGCAGACAGCGGGACGTCCGAGCACCCGAAAAAACACTTTATTGGTCAGGAAAGCCCACCACCCCTTACGTTTGGCGCAAAAGGCACACGTTTTACCCTGCACGCCGAGGACATGGGCTCACTCGATGTCGGTTCTCCTGTCTATTATCGGCGCATTCAAGTCGGTCAAGTGGTTGCCTGTCATTTGTCCGAGGATGGCAAAGGTGTGGATGCGGAAATTTTCATCAATGCCCCCAACGACAGGTTTGTGACCACCGATACACGGTTCTGCAACGCCTGCGGTATTGGCCTGACGGTTGATGCTGATGGGCTGAAGATAAAGACTGAATCGGTTTCGACGTTACTGGCCGGAGGTGTGGCCTTCGTTGAGCCAGGATAAGGTTCGAGCGCGCCAAGGGCTGCAGAGCATGCACGTTTCAAGCTGTTCGAGGATCAGCAAAAGGCGCTGTCACCGCCTGATGGCGAGCCGGGTTATATCCGCATGATGTTCAGGCAGTCCTTGCGTGGCCTTGAAGTCAATTCGCCCGTCGAGTTCATGGGCATAAATCTGGGGCGAGTGGTCTCCGTCGATCTTGACTACGATGCGGCCAACAAGTCTTTTTCCAGCATTGTGGGGGCGGTGATCTACCCGGAACGCCTTGGGCAGGCCAACGAAAAGATCGTAGAGACATTGGGTACACCCGACGATTCGCGTACCGCGCAGTTGATCGCCGACTTCGTCAAACAGGGCCTGCGCGCACAGCCTCGCAGTGCGAGTCTGCTGACCGGCCAGCTTTATATTTCTCTGGAGTTCTTTGCCAACGCTGCGCCGGTTCAATTCGATGTCAACGCACGGCCGCTGATAATCCCCACCGTACCGGGAGAGCTGGAGAAAATGCAGGAGCAGGTACAGCTGATCGTTGAAAAGGTCAGCAAATTGCCGATGCAGGAGATCGCCGGCAATCTGAATGGCAGCCTTGACGAAGCGCACAAGACGTTCAAGCTGTTCAACGCAGACGTGATGCCCGAACTTCACACTGTTCTGGGGCAGTCCCGAAGCACGATGGAGATAGCCGGGGCGGCCCTTGCAGAAGACTCGCCGGTACGTCAGCAGGTCAGCCGGACAATGGATGAGGTTCAACGTACGGCCCGCTCGGTGCGGGTCCTGACCGATTATATAAGCCGCAACCCCGAAGCCTTGATCCGTGATCGCACCCGGCAGGATGTGCCGAGTGTCTACCCGCCGGCCAATTCTGCGCCAAGGCCTGACTGACGCTGCCCGGACGTACTCAGTATCTTGGTTTTACAGCTCTCCATTGCGGCTGGTACTTCTGCATCTGCTTCACATCATCGCGCTGACGAATGCCACAGCTGTGGTACTGATCGTTGAGCTTGCCGAGCTGGTCGTAATCCAGCTCAAGGCCAAGGCCCGGCGCGCGGGTGATGCTGACGCAGCCGTCGACAATCGGCAGCTTGCCGCCCTTGATGACTTCCTCGTCCGGTTCCTGCCACGGGTAGTGCGTGTCGCAGGCGTAGTCCAGATTGGGCACGGACGCAGCGACGTGGGCCATGGCCATGAGGCTGATCCCCAAATGCGAGTTGGAGTGCATCGACACACCGAGGCCGAAGGTGTCGCACATCTTCGCCAGCGCCTGGGTGTCGCGCAGGCCGCCCCAGTAATGGTGGTCGGCGAGTACGATCTGCACGCTGTCGAGGGCCACGCTGCGTCGGAATTCATCGAAATCGGTCACGACCATGTTGGTCGCCAGTGGCAGGCCAGTGCGCTTGTGCAATTCCGACATGCCATCCAGACCAGGGGTCGGGTCTTCGTAGTACTGCAGGTCATCGCCCAGCAGCTCGGCCATGCGAATCGAGGTTTCCAGCGACCAGTTGCCGTTGGGGTCGATGCGCAGCGGGTACCCGGGGAAGGCTTTTTTCAATGCCTTGATGCACGACACCTCATGTTCCGGCTCCAGCGCACCGGCCTTGAGCTTGATGCTTTTGAACCCGTAGGCTTCGATCATGCGCCGTGCCTGGGCGACGATCTGTTCTTCGCTGAGCGCTTCACCCCAGCTGTCGGGTGCGTAAGGCGCATCGGCATGCTGCGCGTATTTGAAGAACAGGTAGGCGCTGAAGGGTATCTGGTCACGAATGGCACCGCCGAGCAGGTCCACCAACGGCAGGTTCATGGAACGTGCCTGCAGGTCCAGAAACGCCACCTCGAATGCTGAATAAGCGTTGCTTACCGCCTTGCTGGCGTGCGAACCCGGTGCCAGTTCAGCACCGGCCAGGCTGGCAGGTTTGTGTGCCGCAACCGTCGCCTGAACGATGCTGCGCAGTTGATTGAGGTTGAACGGGTCGAGCCCGATCAACTGGTTCTGCACCTGTTGCTGAATGGCCAGCGCCGGGGCGTCGCCATAGCTTTCGCCGAGGCCGATGTAACCGTTGTCGCTTTCCACTTCGATGATCGAGCGCAGGGCGAAAGGTTCATGGATGCCACTGGCGTTGAGCAGCGGCGGATCGCGAAAGGCGATAGGGGTTACGGTCACGCGTATGATTTTCAAAGGGCGGTCTCCCGGTGATCAGGGTTTGAGGCTTGAAGGGGTGCCAGGCCCGACGGCGCGGTGGGGTTTGGCTGGCTCATCTCTGGACGGGCGGCGCAGGTCACCACGCGGGGTGGTGCGGGCAAAGAAAATCACGACGGCAGCGAGCAACGAGGTGGCAGCCAGCCCATAAAGACCACCCTGAATCGAACCGGTGGTCTGCTCCAGAAAACCGAACGTAGTGGGAGCAACGAAACCGCCCAGGTTGCCGATGGAGTTGATCAGCGCAATGACCGCTGCGGCAATGCGCGCATCCAGATAGCCCTGAGGGATCGGCCAGAACAGTGCAGACGCGGCCTTGAAACCGATTGCCGCGAAACAGATGGCAACAAAAGCAAACACCGGACCACCAATGGTGGACATGAACATGCCGACGGCGGCGATCACCAGCGTGACAGCGACCCAGGCCTGTTGGTGCTTGAAGCGTGCCGCCAGTGCGGCAAAGCCATACATGGCCACAATCGAGATGATCCATGGCACCGAGTTGAACAGCCCGACCTCAAAGTCGCTGAAACTGCCCATCTTGCGGATCATGCTTGGCAGCCAGAAGGTAGCCCCGTAAATGGTCAGCGCCACCGAAAAGTAGATGAAGCAGAACAGCAGGATCTGCCGGTCGGCCAGCAAGCGAAACACCGATGGCCTGACGGTCTGAGTTGCTTCGCGCAGACGTTGCTCTTCGGCGATGGCGGTGCTGAGTGCGGTTTTTTCTTCATCGCTGAGCCAGGTGGCTTCATGCGGGTGTGATTGCAGCCAGAACCAGACGAATCCGCACAGCACTATGGAAGCGAAGCCTTCGATCAGGAACATCCACTGCCAGCCGTGCAGACTCAGGCCCTCGATGCCCAGCAGCGCGCCGGATACCGGGCCGGAAATTACCGAAGCGATTGCCGAGCCACTGAGAAACAGCGCCATGGCCTTGCCGCGATCGCTGGAAGGCAACCATTGGGTGAAGTAATAGATGATGCCGGGAAAGAAGCCAGCTTCGGCGGCACCCAGAATGAAACGCAGCACGTAGAAACTGGTTTCACCCTGAACGAACGCCATGGCCATCGCGGCCGCGCCCCAGGTGAACATGATGCGGGTCAGCCAGGCGCGGGCACCGTAGCGCTGCAACAGCATGTTGGAAGGTACTTCGAACAGTGCATAGCCGACAAAGAACAATCCGGCGCCCAGCCCGTAGGCCGCCGCACCGATGCCCAGATCGGTTTCCAGATGACTGCGTACAAAACCGATATTGACCCGGTCGATGTAATTGACGATGAACATCACCACAAACAGCGGCAACACGTGGCGTTTCACCTTGGAGGCCGCACGGGCAAGCACCGTGGGGTCCGTAGTGCCAGGGACGGTATTCAAGGGCGACTCCCATTCATTGTTTTTTTGGGGATGAGTCGATCATGAGGGGGTGTATTATTCCCGTCCAATCCAGTTAATGACTTGATTGATACCGGGAGTGGATCAATGTTCGAGCTTTCTCAACTGCGCTGCTTCACCACGGTGGCCACGGAACTCAATTTCCGGCGCGCTGCCGAACGGCTGAATATGACCCAGCCTCCGCTGAGCCGGCAAATCCAGATACTGGAGCACAATCTGGGTGTCGAGCTGTTCACGCGCAGCACCCGCAGTGTGGCCCTGACCGCAGCGGGCAGGGCGTTCTTCATTGAAGCGCAGACGTTGCTGGAGCGCGCGCAGCAGGCAGCCATCTCCGCGCGGCGCTTTGCCGAAGGCGATATTGGTTCGGTGACCATCAGTTTTGTCGGCAGCGCGGTGTACGAATTTCTGCCCAGAGTGATCGCCGAGGCGCGGCTCAAGCAGCCGCAGGTGAAGATTTCCCTGACTGAAATGAACACCTATCAGCAGCACGAAGCGCTCAGGGCGCGACGCATTGACCTGGGGATCGTGCGAGCGCCGCTGTTTCAGCCCGGCTACGAGAGCGAATGCCTGGTGCGAGAGCCATTCGTGCTGGCGGTGCCGGGCAATCATCGGCTGGCTCACGCTGATTCAGTTACGGTGGCGGACCTGGAAGGCGCGCCGTTTCTGATGTATTCGCATTCGGCCTATCCACCGTTCAACGAACTGCTGACCGGTATGTTTCGTTCCGCACGAGTTGCGCCGGAGTATGTCCAATGGCTTGGGTCGTCACTGACTATTTTGGCACTGGTCAACGCCGGCATGGGCCTGGCACTGGTGCCGCGCTGTGCGACCAATGTGGTGTTCAAGGACGTCGTATTTCGTGACATTGACCTGGGCGAGGGTGTGCAGAGCGAGTTGCATCTGGTCTGGCGTGCCGACAATGACAATCCAGCGTGCCGGATGCTGCTAAAGGCCATTCGCGCGGCTGTCAGGGTGGATGAAAATTGACGCGAAAAACCTTGCAGTGCGTTGGCATCAACTATCATTCATTCAGTCGATAGTCATCATCAAGCAAGGCAAGTTCTGTTTTTCCGGCAAAGGAGGAGGATGGCGCCATAGCCACCTGCTCCAAAGGGAGACGACGCGATGAGAATGTTTAACCTGTTGACGTTTGCTGCCGTGCTAAGCACCAGCATGATGCTCACTGCGCCAGCCAATGCTGCCGTCTCGTCAGTCTCTACGGTCTCAGAGCAGTCTTGCCACTTCATGCCGGTGGCCGACAGCGCCTCCAGTCTGCAACACACTCAGTCAGTGGGGGTGTTGTACAGCGAAAACACCGTCAGTAACCTCCAGTACCTGAACAACTATCACTCGGTAGCGCTCAGGAGCGGACAGAACGGCGCGCTCGATTCGCGTATCCGCAATGCATTCATCAGCAGTTCGGACCCGAAACTGGCAACCGACTGGCTGGTAGGCTCATTGCAGAAAGAATTCGCCTCGGTGACCGTTTACGACAACCTCGACGCGCTGATGAAAGCGCGCCCCGACGTGGTGGTGATGCTTGATACCTACAACCGTCTGGTAAGCAAGCGCAATAGTCAGGTCGAAGCGCGGTTCATGGCCCGGTTTTATGACACCAATCTGCAATACATCGGCAAGGCAGAAGGTGAGGTGGTCAAGGAGATGACCTCGGTCTGGGTGCAGGGCAAAGCTGCTCCAGAAATTGCCGCACAGATTGACCAGCAGCGTGAGCTGCAGGTCAATGCGCTGAAACAATTCGATGCATCGCTCAAAGCGCTGGTTATGCAAGCCGATAGGGCTCAGGTGGCGGCGAACTGAGTCTAGGTCGCGCCTGGTTCATGTCCGGTTGTTGATGACCTGAGCAAAATTCGCGCTGAACGCGAACTGTGACACACCCAGCACGGAGGTGATGGTTCGCGAACCGCTGCCTTGTAGTTGTATCTGTCCGCAGTGATTGTCCTGCGGTGTAATGCTCGTGTTGACGGACAGAAACTGCTCATCAATTTTCGTCGCTTCAATACCGCCTGCCATCAGCATCGTTGCCAGCGGATCGAATATCGGTACCGGATAACCTTCGGCGTGCGTGCCTGATTTGGTTTCAAGCACTTGCTTGACCAGCAAGGCGACAGGGTCGCTCGCCGTAATTTTTTGCGAGTAGCTCGCGTCGAGAATGACCTGGTTGCAGACGTCCAGCGGGACCAGGGTCAATGGCAGGCTCGACTGAAAAACGGTATCGGCCGCGACAGGGTCGACGAACACATTCCATTCTGCGTAGTGGTTACTGCTGTAGGCCTCACCCTGATCCCATTCCTTTTGAGCGCCGTTCAAGGCGGCGACGTTACCGTCAACATAGACAGCCCCAGCCATGGCGACGATCTGCTCGATCATCTGGAAGTCTGCGGGTTGGTTACTCAGTGAGAGCATCTTCGCAATGTTGGTAAAGCCACCCAGCGAAAGAACAGTGATTTTATCCTGGCTGTTCTTCACGGCCTGATACATGAACTCCCACGCGGGAAGGTTTGATAACGCCGGCAAGGCAGCCGGATTGAGCGTTCCCAGAAGGCCCATGATGTCATTCATATCGTTTTTGAATGGTTGTGGAAACCGGTTGTCGTACTCAAGTGGCTTATCGGTGCCTTTTGCCACAACAGTACTGAGACGGTTGCCAATGCCCAGTAAATGCTGCGCGATGATGACGCCCCAGCCGAGATCCGTTTCGCCACATCCAGTGACCGTGATACCGACGATGTCGATGTCCGGCCTTTTCATCAGGTAGGCGATGGACAGTACGTCGTCCCAGCCCATGTCCGTATCGATAATGACTTTCCTGTTCATGGTAATGCTCCCTGCCCATAGGGGACGATTGAAAAGAGGAGTTTGCAAGCGTTTTAGATATACCCGAGCACCTGCTCGAAAAGGGTATCGCCTGTTTATTTCCATTAAACCGACGCATGGATCGGTTTTACCGTAAAGAATTAATCACACCTGCCGAGAGCATGACAAGTGGGCCGATCATTAATTGGCTCACATGATGAGCAGCAAGCCACGTGCGCTTTGACTGTAGTGACAGAGAAGCCTTGCGATGCTGAAAAAACTAGTGAGTGCCTTGCGCACCGTGATGTCTGTACCCGCTGATAATCCCAGGCTGTTGCAGGCCCAATACGTTGCGTTGTCCCGACAGCTGCCATTGATGTATTTCGTGCTGCTGGTCAACACCTGGGCGTTGGCATTCACCCATTGGGCAACTGCTCCGATGTGGCTGACCCTGCTGGTTCCGGCGCTGCTCACTATTGTTTGCGCTATTCGTGCGCGCAAGTGGCTGCTCACGGTAAACCGGCCGCCACCCGCGCCAACCACCATTCTGGCGACGCTGCGCGGGACCAACGGACTGGCAGGCGTGATCGCTGCCGGTTTCGCCGCCTGGTCGCTGTCGCTTTATCCCTATGGCGATGCCTATGCCCAGGCGCACGTGGCATTTTTCATGGGCATCACCGTGATTGTCTGCATCTTCTGCATGATGCACTTGCGGCCTGCGGCGTTGACCACTGCAGTTGTAGTCAACACTGCGTTTGTTATTTTTTTCGCGTCGACGCACAACATTACTTTCATCGCCACAGCAGTGAACATCGTGCTGGTGTCGATTGGCATGCTGATCATTCTTCAGTATCAATACCGCGATTTCACCAGCCTGGTGAATGTGCAGATAAGAACCGAGCAACTGAGCAATGAGAACCTTCTGCTGGCCAATCAGGACAGTTTGACGGGGCTGCCCAACCGCCGACAGTTCTTTCAGACACTGGACACGGCCATGCAGGAGGCGCTGGCGCAGCGCACCGGGTTGGCGGTCGGCGTGCTGGATCTGGACGGGTTCAAGCCAGTCAATGACCTTTATGGGCATCGTACCGGCGACCGTCTGCTGATGCTGGTAGCCGAACGTTTGACCAGTGCCTCCAGCGATACAGTGCATGTGTCGCGACTGGGCGGTGACGAGTTCGCTCTGGTTATCAAGGGTGATATCAGCAACGATGCATTGCTGGCGTTTGGTAAACACCTGTGTGAACTGATGCATGAAAGCTTCGAGCTGTCGGACATGCCCATCCAGATTGGCGCAACTTTGGGCTTCGCTACGTTTCCGGCCACTGCAGACAATGCCACCCAACTGTTCGAGTTTGCCGACTACGCGCTTTATCAGGGCAAAGACCATAACCCCGGAACTACCTGCCTGTTCTCCGCCAGCCACCGCGAGCAGTTGCACGCCGATGGCGTAACCGAGCAGGCATTGCGGCGTGCGAATCTGGAGACCGAGTTCTACGTGCTGTTTCAGCCGATCATTGAAAGCTGCACACGCGAAACGGTGGCTTTCGAGGCTCTGGCCCGCTGGAAAAGTCCGGAACTGGGCTCGGTATCGCCTGCGCATTTCATTCCGATTGCCGAGCGAATCGGCATGATCAACAAGCTCACCGCACCCTTGTTGACTCATGCATTGAAGAGGGCCTTGTCATGGCCGGCGCCCATCAGACTGTCGTTCAACCTGTCGGCGCACGACTGCGCGACCTGGGAAAGTGTCAGTACCATTGTCGAGATCATCGAAAACAGCGGTTTTGATGCCTCACGGCTCGATCTGGAAATCACCGAAACGGCGGTCATGCAGGACATTGCCCAGGTACAGCAGGCTATTGCACAGTTCCGGCAACTGGGTTGCGGTATCTCGCTGGATGATTTCGGCACCGGGTACTCCAGCCTCAGTCAGCTGCACGCGCTGGCGCTGACCAAGCTGAAGATTGACCGCAGTTTTGTAACCGGTGTGCATGACAATCCGGCGAGCTACAAGATCGTGAAATCGCTGGTTGCCTTGAGTCTGGACATGTCTCTTGGCTGCGTGATTGAAGGCGTCGAGACGCAGGATGAGCTGAATGCACTGACCAGCCTTGGGTGCACGATGGTGCAGGGTTATTTCTACAGTCCACCGATCAGTTTTGAACAAACCCTGGTGTGGATCGAAACGCCGGATGAGGAGCGCACCTTCGGTTATGCAGCCTCGTGCCGGATCTGATCGACTGCGCTTGAACCATTCCCCTGTGTACGTGGAGTAAGATGCGTTTTTCGATCTCCACGGAATCCTGTCAATGAGCAAACCCGGGCAGACCATTCTTGTTGCGTTGCGCAAGATGATTGCGTCAGGCGAGCTGGCGGCCGGCGAGCGCTTGATGGAAGTGCCGACCGCCGAGCTGTTCGGCGTGTCGCGCATGCCGGTGCGTATGGCGTTTCGTACCCTGGAGCAGGAAGGCCTGCTGGTGCCCTTTGGCGGGCGCGGTTTTCAGGTGCGCTCGATCACGCCGATGGAAATCGCCGGTGCGGTCGACGTGCGTGGTGTTCTGGAAGGTCTGGCGGCGCAGCAGATGGCCGAACGTGGCTTGACGCAGGAGGCTCGGGACGAGCTTGAAGCCTGCCTGGTGCAGGGCGATGCGCTGTTCGAAAAGGGTTATGTCACTGAGGATGATCTTGAGGTCTATCACGACATGAATATGCGCCTGCATCGAGTGATCGTGGCGGGCAGCGGTAATCGCGCCATTGCCGATGCGCTGGCACGCAACGACCACCTGCCTTTTGCCTCGGTGACGGCGCTGGCAGTGGATCGCGATAACCTGATTCGCGAATACCGGCGCTTCAATTTCGCCCACATGCAGCATCACGCGGTGGTGGATGCGTTAGTGAGCGGGCAGGGCGCTCGTGCCGAGGCGATCATGCGTGAGCATGCCAATGCTACCCTGCGCTACGCGGAGATTTTCGGTGCCGGTTTGAACGAGCGCATGAAGGTCATCCAGCGCTCGGACTGATCAGATATCGAGCACCAGCAATGGGGTTTTCGAGCGTGAGCAGCATGGCGTGAACTGATCGTTGAGCGCCTGCTCGTCTTCAGTCAGAAACAGATCCCGATGATCCGGAATGCCCTTGAGGACGCGCGTCAGGCATGTGCCACACACACCTTGTTCGCACGACAGCGGAATATCGATGCCGTGGCTTTCGAGCACTTGGGCGACCGTCTTGTTGGCAGGAACGGCAAGTACCTGGCCGGTGCTGGCAATCTCGATAGAAAAGCTGCCGTCATTGCTGGTGTCCGCCGGCTCTGCAGAAAAGTACTCCCGGTGCAGATTGTCTTCAGGCCAGCCGGCAGCACGGGCGCTGTCGAGGATGTGTTGCATGAAACCGCCCGGTCCGCACACATACAGATGGGTATCGGGTTGCGGCTGGGCGAGTACATTGGCAGCATCCAGCGCGGTAGTGGGCTGTTCATCAAGGTGCAGCGTGACCCGGTCGGCAAATGATGAACGCTTCAGGCGCTCGATAAACGCGCCGCGCTCGACGGAACGAACACAGTAGTGCAATTCGAAATCGGCACCCTCCAGCGCAAGCTGTTCAGCCATGCACAGAATGGGGGTGATGCCGATGCCGCCGCCAAACAGAAGCGTGCGACGGCTGTTCCCGGCCAGCGGAAACAGGTTGCGCGGCTCGCTGATGCGTAGTTGCGCGCCTGATTGAATCTGCTCATGCAGGCTGCGCGAGCCGCCGCGTGAAGCCGGATCGTTGAGGACACCAATCAGGTAACGATGACGCTCGTTCGGTGCGTTGCACAGCGAATACTGGCGGATCAGCCCGTCAGGCAAGTGCACGTCAATGTGTGCGCCTGCCGTGAAAGGCGGCAGCAACTCGCCATCGGCTCGCACTAGCTCGAAACTGCAGATATTCAGCGCTTCATCGTTACGTGATAACACGGTCACGTCGATCATGGTATGTCCTCGGGTGACCGCAGCACGGGTCACTTCTGATTGTTTTCAACGCATTCGGGCTGGCAGCAGGCGGTCATTTAGTGGCCATTACTGGAATCTGTTCAGCTGTGCTGGTTCGTTCGGCAGCGATCAAGCGTTCCAGAATCTTGCGCGACTGCACACCGCCGGCGTCGATGTTGAGCTTGAGCAGGTTGCGCTGCGGGTGCTGAAGCAGGTTCTGTTGCTGGCGTTCAAGCATCTCCAGGTCTTCGCTGAAGATCTTGCGCTGCCCCTCGCGGATGGTGGCCGTCAGTTGCTCGTCAGCCGGGTTGAAGTTGCGCGCCATGCCCCAGAAGTACCAGATCGAGGTGTCGGTCTCTGGCGTGATGAAGTCGACAACGATGCTCGAGGCCTTGAACTCGTGAGGCGCGTGATAGCCGCCTTTGCCCGCGTGTGCTACGCCTACCTCGATGAGTACATGGCTGGGCGGGGTGAAGCGGCAGATCTGCCAGCGATCGACTGGCACGTCATCGGCCAGGTTGTTGCCACGCAGCGCCATCTGCCAGAACGGCGGCGGCATGATGTTTTCCATGTGGCGCGCGGTAATGACTTCCTCGCCTTCGACTGTCGTGACAGGCGCTGCTTCGTCGATTTCCTTCTGGCCGATGCTCGACGCATGCACGTAGGTTTCGTGGGTGAGGTCCATCAGATTGTCGATCATCAGGCGGTAGTCGCACTGAATATGAAACAGACCGCCACCGTAGGCCCATTCGTCGCTGACCGCCCACTCCAGATGGTGGATGAGCGCCGGATCGGCCTTCTCCCGGTCGCCAGGCCAGACCCATATGAAGCCGTAGCGCTCGACCGCTGCGAAGGTTTTGTTGCAGGGGAAGCCTCGAACACGCTGGCCGGGCATCGCGGCGGTCTTGCCATCGCCGCCCATCACCAGCCCGTGATAACCGCATACCAGTTGGCCGTTCTCGACATAACCCAGCGACAGCGGAGCACCGCGGTGCGGGCAGAAATCTTCCAAGGCGACAACTTGCTGGTTCTGGTCGCGATAGAAGACCATCTTTTCGTTGCAGATCTGCCGGCCCAGAGGCTTGTCGGCGACTTCATCCGCTGTACAGGCGACGTACCACGCATTTTTCGGGTGCATGACGGTTCTCCACGGTTCAATTATTGGTCTTATGGATCCACAGAATGAATCATGTTCTTTTCCTCGTGATTATTAATGCCACAGGATCGAGATTAATCCAATGATTAATTTTATTAACTATTATTTAGTGGATCCACAGGCTGGCGATCAGGCGGATCTGGACGCCAGCAATGCTGCTCGCAGACGGGGCGCGAGTGCTTCCAGAAGGGTCTGCACGGAGCGCAATGCGCGGCAGTCGGGACGGGTCAGTAGCCACAGATCGGTGCTGCACCCTTGCAGTGGTCCACTCAGCCGTTCCACTGAGCCAAGGCCCTGAATCGTGAAATCGGTCAAGGCCGCCACGCCCAGGCCGGCAGCGACCAATTGAGAGACCGCCGACATGTTGCTGCAGCGATAGCGCGGGCTCACCGCCGGGAACGCCTGTTTACGCCAGATCACCGAGGTGTGGTCGGGCATCGAGTCGTCCGGGCTGATCCAGGGAATGGAGGCGGGGCTGTGCGTCAGTGCGTCGCGGTATTCTGGGCGGCCACAAATGAAGTAGTCCGCGCTGCCCAGGCATCGTCCGATCAGGTGTTCGGGCGGGGTATTGGTCAGGCGCAGCGCGATGTCGGCATCACGACGGCTGAGGTTGGCGAACGCGTTGGAGGTGGCCAGTTCCAGCGTGAGAGCAGGGTACTGCGGCATGAAGTCCGCGAGCGTTGGCAGCAGCAGGCTGTGCAATACCGCGTCGGTGCACGTCAGGCGTACCGTACCGCTGACGACCTGTTCGCCTTGCTGCAAGGCAATACGGGCAGCGGCGAGTGCCTGTTCGGCGTGTTCCGCCTGCTCGGCCATGGCCTGGGCGGCATCCGTCGGAATGTAGCCGCGGCGGTTCTTTTCAAACAGCGCAGCACCAAGGGCTGACTCCAGGCGTCGGATCGAGCGGAACACTGTAGAAATATCAACGTGCAGCAGATCTGCAGCACGCGCCAGAGTTCGGCCGCGTACCAGCGCAAGTACCAGAGAGAGATCGGCATGGGTGATTTCATATTGCATCGCTGCATTGTTCCTTTGCCTGAATGCCTATGTTTGTTGCGCAGATGAGTATCCTAGACTGGTTTTATACCGCCTGGATAGCGTCATATTGACGTGCTGGCTCACCAGATTCACAAGGATTCAACGTATGTCACGACCTCCCTTGATCGGCGTTACTGCCTGCCGTCAGCAGTTGGGCAAGTATTCCTCCCATACCGCAGGCGATAAATATGTCGAAGCGGCGGCGTTTGCGGGTGTCCCGGTCATTCTGCCCGCGCTCGACGTGCCCACCGAGCCTGCGCAGTTGCTGGCCTCACTGGACGGTTTGCTGTTTACCGGCTCGCCGTCCAATGTCGAGCCGCATCATTACAACGGCCCGGCAAGCGTGGAAGGCACTGCCCACGACGTGTTTCGGGATCGCACAACATTACCGCTGCTCAGGGCCGCTATCGCCCAGGGTGTGCCGGTGTTATGCATCTGTCGTGGTTTTCAGGAGCTGAATGTTGCACTGGGCGGCAGCCTGCATCAGCGGGTCCAGGAATTGCCCGGTTATCTGGATCACCGTGAGCCGCAAAGCGATGTACTGGCCGTGCAGTACGCGCCGCAACACCCGGTGCAGGTGCAATCTGGCGGGTTGCTGGAGGCGCTCGGGCTGGCGCCGGGGTTCGAGGTCAATAGCCTGCACAGTCAGGGTATCGATCGTCTGGCATCGGATCTGCGCGCGGAAGCACTGGCACCCGACGGTCTGGTGGAAGCGGTTTCCCTGCCCGGTGCGCCAGGCTTTGTGCTGGGTGTGCAGTGGCACCCGGAGTGGGAGTTCATGAACAACCCTGTGTCGCTGAACCTGTTCACGGCATTCCGTGAAGCCTGCCTGGCGTATGCCCGGAACCGTCAGGGCAGGTAGTGCGATGAGCTGCTGAGTGTTGCTGGCAAACGTGATTTAATATCCGGCTTTGCGGCCTTGGGCGATGGACAATCCATTCCAACTGGGCTTTGCTTCACTCATCGGATATCTTTCACACAAGGCCATTATGGATACGGGAGCACGACTCAAACTGGTGCGTGAAAGCTACAAGCTGTCACAGCGCGAACTCGCCAGACGCAGTGGTGTGACCAATGCCACGATTTCCCTGATTGAGCAAAATCGTGTCAGCCCCTCTATAAGCTCGTTGAAGAAGCTGCTTGAGGGCATCCCCATGACGCTTGCGGATTTCTTCACCTTCGACCAGCCACCGGGGCAGGATCAGTATGTATTCCGCGCCGGCGACCAGCCTGACCTGGGGCGTAACGGTGTTCGCCTGCTGCTGGTCGGCGCAACCCTGCCGAGCCGCCAGATGCGTTTTCTGCGCGAGCAGTACGCGCCGGGCGCAGATTCGGGTGAAGAGCCCATCGTCCACAGCGAAGGCGAGGAGTGCGGGCTGGTGACGCGCGGCACCGTGGAGCTGACCATCGATGGGCAGGTCAATATTCTCGGTCCCGGGGACGGTTATTACTTCCCGACCACCTTGCCACACCGCTTCCGCAACATTGGCCAGGACGAGGCCGAGATCATCAGTTCCAACACACCGGCCAATTTTTAGCGCACAGCAGCCTGCTGCGAGGGTAATTCCCCGCCACTTTACACCTTTGGCCGCACTTCAACTGACCAGTGCTGTCGGCATATAACCCTGTGGGTTCATGCACTGCCAGCGCCAGGCGTCAGTGAGCATCGAATCAAGGTTGAACCTGGCGCGCCAATCCAGCTCACGCAATGCTTTCCCCGGATCCGACCAACACACCGCAATGTCTCCGGCCCGGCGCGGCTCAAAGATCAAAGGCACGGTTTTGCCGGAGATACGTTCGAAAGCGTGCACCACCTCGAGGACTGAATAACCCTGTCCGGTTCCCAGATTCCAGACGGATACGCCTGGTTCGCTGCGTATTCTGTCCAGCGCCTTCAAGTGGCCTTCGGCCAGATCCACTACGTGAAGGTAATCACGCACACCTGTGCCGTCCGGCGTGGGGTAGTCGGTGCCAAAAATGTGCAGGGCAGGGCGTCGTCGATTGGCAACCTGCAGCAGGAAGGGCAGCAGGTTATTGGGCGTGTTGCAGGGCGACTCGCCCAGTAAGCCGGAAGAATGGGCACCAATGGGGTTGAAGTAGCGCAGCAGCCCGATGGACCAGCGTGGATCCGAGCGAGCGACGCTTTTCATCACATGCTCGGCCATCAGTTTGGAATGCCCGTAAGGATTGGTCGGTAAACCCAGTGGGCAGTTCTCATCCAGCGGCATTTGTTCACAGTCGCCGTATACAGTCGCTGATGAGCTGAACAAAAGGTTGAACACGCCTGCCTGCGCCATCGCCTGACAGAGGTTTACGCTGCCACTCACGTTGGTCTCGAAATAGCGCAACGGCTCTCTGACGCTTTCGCCCACGGCCTTGAGCCCGGCGCAATGCACCACAGCGTTCACAGGGTGGCGGGCGAATAGCCGGTTCAACGTCGCTTTGCTGCGTACATCGCCGTGGATGAAGTCCACCTGTCGCCCGCTGAGTGTCTCCACCCGGCTCAACGTCTCTCGCGAACTGTTGCACAAGTTATCAAGCACCACGACATCGTGGCCATCTTCAAGCAATTCAAGCGCAACGTGAGCGCCAATGTATCCCGCACCACCGGTAACCAGAATCATGATTATCCTTCCTGGATGTTCGCCGCCTCGGTAAGAGGCGCGCTGAGGGCTCGACGTCGTGACCTTTATCAACAGGACGACAGAGGAGCCTTGCTTGCGAAAATCAGGACCAGACCACCGCGTGGGGAAAACGTACCGCAGGTGCCAAAAAACATTCGCTCAAGACTAGGGGCGTATTTGTACCGCCGAGTTCAACGGTTCATTCCCGACGGCGCATACCCTTTATCGGAATCAGTGAACAGCGGTCCGAGCGCGTGCTCGAAACCAATGAGAATATCTATAGTTGCTCTATGCACGTGATTGTCCATGCATGCAACAGCCGCCAACTCACATCCTCATCATGAATGCCGTCGAAGTTCAGCCCTTTACAGAGCCCTTCAGTTTCATCCAGGACTTTAGCAAAAGGGAAACTTCATGAACGGTGTCCAGGACATTCAATCCGCAACGTCAGTCTTAACCAGGGTCGAGGCAGCAGTCAGACCGCTGCTGCTGTGCCTGTCCCACCTCAGGTGGGGGTTTGTGTATCAGCGCCCGCAGCACATCATGTCGCGCATGGCGCAGGATTATCAGGTGTTGTTTCTTGAGGAGCCTGCTCTTTCAGACTCGCCTCGCATCTGGCTTGAGTCACTGCCGCAAGCATGCGGTGTCACCGTACTGGTGCCGCACCTGCCTTTGCAGATGCAGCCTGACCAGGTCATAGCTGCACAGCGCACGTTGCTGGATGGCTTTATGGATGCGCAACAATTTGGCGACCTGCTGCTGTGGTATTTCACCCCGATGAGCCTAGTATTTACCGATCACCTCCGTGCGCAAGTGACGATCTTCGATTGCATGGACGAGCTGTCTGCATTCAAAGATGCGCCGCCAGAGCTTGTCGAGCAGGAGCAAGCGCTGATGAAGCGCGCAGATGTTGTCTTTACCGGCGGCTTCAGCCTCTGGGAGGCCAAGCGCCTACAGCATGCAAATGCACACTCCATGCCCAGCAGCGTCGATATCGGGCATTTTGCAGCCGCCCGCAACGTGCTTGCCGTTCCGGAGGATCAACAATGCATTCCCCACCCAAGGCTGGGCTATTTTGGCGTCATTGATGAGCGTTTCGATATTGAACTGATTCGAGAAGTGGCGGAATCACAGCCCACATGGCAAATCATTTTGATCGGCCCCGTGGTGAAAATCGATCCGGCAACCCTGCCGCACATGGACAATGTTCATTATCTGGGCAGCAAGCCTTATCGCGATTTGCCAGCCTATCTGTCTGGCTGGGATGTAGCATTGATGCCGTTTGCCCTGAACAATTCCACACGTTTTATCAGCCCGACCAAGACGCCAGAGTACCTGGCTGGCGGTTGTCCAGTGGTATCAACCCGGATTGCCGACGTTGTCAGAACTTATGGTGAATCCGGTGTCGTCGCAATTGCCGATGATACCGATGCGTTTGTGCGCGCGATTCGCGAGGCACTGGCGCATAGGGATCCTGCTGATTTTCTGCGTAAGGTTGATGCAGTGCTGGCCGGTGAGTCCTGGGACAACACGTGCGCTGCCATGAAGGCGCAAATCGGCCTGGTAACTATCGGGGAGCAAACCCAATGCCTCGGATAAATCCTCAATCAGCCGCATTTGCAGAGACGCATTATGATTTTCTGATCGTCGGTGCAGGTTTTGCGGGAAGTGTAGTGGCGGAGCGGCTGGCAGCCGGGTTGGGTAAACGCGTTTTGCTGATCGACCGACGTCCACACATTGCGGGTAACGCTTACGATCACCTGGACAGCGCCGGGGTATTGGTTCATCAATACGGGCCGCATATCTTTCACACCAATGCCGAGCGCATTGTGGAATACCTTTCGCGATTTACCGAATGGCGCGACTACGAACACCGTGTGCTTGCCAGCGTGGATGGCCAATTGCTACCTATTCCGATCAACCTCGATACGCTCAACAGCTTGTACGGTTTGCAGATGAATGAGCAACAAGCCGAAGCCTTTCTTGCCAGCCGGGCCGAGCCGGTGGAGATGATAAGAACCTCCGAAGACGTTGTGATCAATCAGGTGGGCCGGGAGTTGTACGAGAAGTTTTTTCGTGGCTACACCCGCAAACAATGGGGGCTGGACCCGTCGCAACTGGACAGGTCGGTCACCTCTCGAGTGCCTACCCGTACCACTTCGGACAATCGCTACTTCACGGATACCTTCCAGAAAATGCCGCTGCATGGCTATACGCACCTGTTTGAACGGATGCTCGATCACCCGCTTATCGACGTGGCACTGGGGGTCAACTTTGCCGATATATGCGGGGCCGTGCAGTATCGGCACCTGATCTACTGCGGGCCGATCGATGAATACTTCGATTATTGCTATGGCCGTCTTCCATATCGGTCGTTGCGTTTCGAGCACAAGACCGTTGATCAGGCACAGTTTCAATCCGTGGCCGTGGTCAACTATCCGGATGAGGCAGTTGCTCATACGCGTATTACGGAATACAAGCACCTCACCGGTCAACTGCATGCCCAGACCAGTATCAGCTATGAATTCCCGAGTGCCGAGGGCGACCCTTACTACCCCATTCCGCGACCGGAAAACGCGGAGTTGTACAAGCGTTACAAAGCCTTGGCCGATGAGTCGAATCAGGTGACTTTTCTTGGGCGGCTCGGTACTTACAAGTATTACAACATGGACCAGGTTGTCGGTCAGGCATTGGCGCTGTACCAGCGGCTGGCTCATGAGTTGCCGGAGCAGATTGCCGAACCGATTGAACAACCTGCGCGAGGTTGAGTATGGGCGGTCTGTTTGACAGCTTCTTCATAGGCGGATTCGAGTGTGCCAGCCATCGACGACGCGACGGCGTGCGACTCGATCTGCTTGGCTCCACTGGGCACGACCGTTGGGCACCGGAAGATTTTGCCGCAATGGCGGAGCACGGAATACGTACCGTGCGTGACGGTATGCGCTGGCACCTGATTGAAACCAGCCCGAACTGTTACGACTGGAGCAGTTTTCTGCCCATGTTACGAGCCGCGCGGCGTCAGGGCACTCAGGTTATCTGGGACTTATGCCATTACGGTTATCCTGATGATCTGGATATCTGGCGGCCGGAGTTTGTCGAGCGCTTTGCGCGTTTTGCCGCTGCAGTGGCTCAGGTAGTCAAAGAAGAAGGGGAGACCGCCCCTTTTTATTCGCCAATCAATGAAATTTCGTTCTGGAGCTGGGCGGGAGGTGAAGTTGCTTATTTCAACCCCGGTAGTCGGCAGCGCGGCATGGAACTCAAACAGCAACTGGTCCGGGCCAGCATTGCGGCAATAGAGGCGATACGTGCAATAGAGCCAGGCGCGCGTTTTATTCAGGCCGAACCATTGATTCATGTCGTACCGGCTACGCGCGGTAGTGCGCAAATAGCGGCAGCAGAGTGCTATAGGCAAGCGCAGTTTGAAGCCTGGGATCTTTTATCCGGGCGGCAATTGCCTGGGCTGGGCGGCCGATCCGAGTATCTGGATGTGTTGGGCGTCAACTTCTACCCCCATAACCAATGGCAATTCAAGGGTCGAAAGCTCACTCAGGACGACCCGCAATACAGGCCTTTTCAGGGCATGTTGAGCGAGCTGCATACACGGTACGCAAGATCGATATTGATTTCTGAAACCGGTGCCGAAGATGTTCAGCGTTTGCCCTGGTTCAATTACATTTGTGCCGAGGTCAGCAAGGCTGTCAGGGCAGGCTTACCGGTAGAAGGCATCTGCTGGTACCCCATTCTCGATTATCCGGGCTGGGACGACGCCCGATACTGCCCGACAGGCCTGTTGGGTTATGCAGACGGGCAGGGCAAACGGGCCTCCTTTCACCCTTTGCAGGTGGCGTTACGCGAGAGTGCGAGTGAATTTGCGGCTCTCATTCGACAAAAGGACGAAAAATCGGCTCTCGGCGTGAACGCTTTTTGAGTGTTTAGCCCCTCATATGAATATAATTCGTTTTTTGTCCAAAATCTGAGAACCCTTTCAAGGCTCCGCCAGTCCTAGCTTTGAGAACGTGTATTACACCCAACCAATATGTGTGGAGTTTCTGGAGTGTCGGAAGAAAAAGCCCGTGTCGACAATGCTGCAACGGGAGATATCCAGCATCAGGGAAAAGATATCTTTTTTGCGGCGGTGGAAACGACACGGATGCCAATGATCGTGACGGACCCCAACCGTGCGGACAACCCGATCATTTTTTCCAATCGCGCGTTTCTGGAAATGACGGGCTATTCGTCAGAAGAAATCATCGGTACCAACTGCCGGTTTCTTCAGGGGCCGGAAACGGATCGGGCCGTGGTGCAGTCCATTCGTGAAGCGATTGACGAGCGTGTCGATATCTCCACTGAAATTCTCAATTACCGCAAGGACGGTTCTACGTTCTGGAATGCCTTGTTTATTTCTCCGGTTTATAACGATGCCGGAGACCTGATCTATTTCTTTGCGTCGCAACTGGATATCAGTCGACGTCGGGATGCTGAGGATGCCTTGCGTCAGGCGCAGAAAATGGAAGCCCTGGGGCAGCTTACCGGAGGCATCGCCCATGACTTCAATAACCTGCTTCAAGTCATGGGGGGCTATATTGATTTGATCGGTAGCGCTGCAGAGAAGCCCACTATTGATGTGCAGCGTGTCCAGCGCAGCGTTCATCACGCCAAGTCTGCTGTCGAACGCGCGAGTACGCTGACCAAGCAATTACTGGCATTTGCCCGTAAACAAAAACTGCAGGGACGGGTGCTCAACCTCAATGGCCTGGTTTCCAGCACAGAGCCCTTGATCGAGCGTACGTTCGGGCCGCACGTGACGATCGAAACCGATCTGGATCCGGCATTGAAGAACTGCCGTATCGACCCGACCCAGGCAGAAGTTGCCTTGCTAAATATCTTCATCAACGCCAGGGATGCGTTGATCGGCAGGCCTGACCCGAAAATATCCATTGAAACCCGCAATCTGGTCGTCGATGAGTTGGCCAACATGTCCTATGACGGCTTGCTGCCTGGCCGCTACGTCAGTATTGCCATAACGGACAATGGCATTGGCATGCCATCGAGTATTCGTGACCGCGTAATGGACCCGTTTTTTACCACCAAGGAAGAGGGCAAGGGTTCAGGGCTCGGTCTTTCGATGGTCTATGGCTTTGCCAAACAGTCGGGCGGCGCGGCGCGAATCTATACCGAAGAAGGTGTTGGCACAACGCTGCGTCTGTATTTTCCGGTAGACGAGGCAATGCTGACCCATGCGGAGCCACCGAAAGCTGTCGACAGACGCATTGGCAGCTGCGAGCGGATTCTGATTGTCGAGGACCGGCCCGACGTCGCCGAGCTGGCGAAGATGGTGCTGGATGACTATGGCTATATCTGCGAAATCGTACTCAACGCTCGTGAAGCACTGAAGAAATTCGAATCCGGCAGCAGGTATGATTTGCTGTTCACTGACCTGATCATGCCGGGCGGCATGAACGGCGTGATGCTCGCGCGGGAAGTGAGGCGCAGGTACCCGAAGATCAAGGTGCTGCTGACCACCGGCTATGCTGAAAGCTCGATCGAACGAACTGATATCGGTGGTTCCGAGTTTGATGTGGTATCCAAGCCCTGCATGCCTCAAGACCTTGCCCGGAAGGTCAGGCAGGTGCTGGACGGACCTAACGGTATCGCTTGATTGTTCCGCTAACGAAGACCTGAAGGCCTGACTGTTCTCGGTCAGGCCGATGAGTGTGTGGTTATACCCACTGTTGACTGTGCTTTATGAAGTGCCGGTGATTGTTAATGCCTGTCGAGCATTAACAGACATCAGACAACTTCACTTATAAAATAAAGCAGATAATGAGGCCGGGAAGTTGTAAAGCGTGTGGAGCATAGTCGTCTCCTTCCGTTCCATTGATAGAGATCACTGTTCGTCGCCTTTTTATGTGGTTTTGCAGGCCTGAAAAAAAGTCTATAAAAGTTTTAAACTTCTTGAACGTCGCCCGGGTCATTAAAGTGTACGCCACACATTTCAGCGTTCACTGCCAATGACTCAAAGGACTCTTATTATGATTCGCGACGACCGCATCGCTCCAGGCTCCCCTGTGTATCAAGACACGCATGCCATGGCTCCTCTGCTTAAACGAATTTCCTGGAGCGCTATTCTGGCCGGTGTTGTATTGGCCATGGTTGTTTCGCTGTTGTTGAACCTGTTGGGCACGGCCATTGGAAGTGCCAGTATTGATCCAATGCAGGAAGCCAATCCGTTGTCCGGAATTGGTACAGGTGCGGGTATCTGGGTTGTTGTCAGCTCGGTCATCTCGCTGTTTGTCGGTGGTTGGGCGGCTGGCCGTCTGGCTCAGCGTGAAGGCGCTTTTCATGGTCTTCTGGTATGGGCGAGCGTATCGCTGATCACTGTCTATCTGGTGTCCAGTGCGGTAACAGGTGTCGTGCGTGGTGGCCTTAATCTGGCAGGCAGCGGTATGTCGGCACTGGGCAGCGGTATTGCTCAGATAGCGCCGGCCGTCGGCGGCAAGATTCAGGATCAGTTGCGCGCTCAGGGTATTGATTTCAATCTGGACGATATCCAGGGTGAAATTGAAACAGCCATGCGCCAGACCGGTAAAGCAGAGCTGAACCCTGACAACGTCAAGCAGGAAGCTCAGGCAACCCAGGAAGATGCCCAGAACACTGCCAAACAAAGTGCACAAAATCCTCAGCAAGCCGATGAGCAATTGGGTGGCCTGATGGACCGCATCAAAGCCAAAGGTGACCAGGCGTGGGATGCTGCTGACCGTCAGGCGCTGGTTAATCTGATCAAGGCGCGTGGCAACAAGACTGATGCCGAAGCCAATCAGATCGTCGATCAGGCTCAGGCCAGCTATCGCCAGGCTTATGCCAAGTATCAGGAGCTGAAAGCTCAGGCAGAACAGAAAGCCCGTGAAGCGGCTGAAGTGACCGCCAAACGTGTTTCGCAAGGTGCCTGGATTCTGCTGATCACTCTGGTGATCTCGGGTCTGGTAGCAGCAGGTGCCGGTGTACTGGGTCGTCGTACTCAGCCGCCAGCCAAAGTTGTTGCTGCTGTCTGATCTAATGCAGCAAGACTGAACTGAAGTACCAGACGGGGAGCGTTAATCGCTCCCCGTTTTTATTTCAGCCGTTCGATATCAGGTTGGTGAAGATCCTCCTCGGCTACACGTTGGTAAAGTCCATCCCTCAATCTTTTACCTCATCATCGTGAGGCTCTACAGCTGGTAACAGGGCAACTTTCAAAGAGCAAATACTCTAACAGCATTCTGCCGGATATATATTCAATCTCAACGCAGGATGCGGACAATGAGTCCGTCAGATTCAGCTGAGTGGTTTATCCGTTCTGGTTTCAAGCGGTTGTGCCAACTGCCGCCAGCCATAAAAAGCGAGCGCGGTAAGCAGCGCACTGAGCCAGACAATCACACCAGCCCAGAACGTGTGGGACATGAAATGCCAACCTTGAACCACTCGCGTGGTGCCGTAGATTGCACCCAGTACGGTCGATGCGTAGAGGATTGCCTTGGCGTGGCGCCAGCAGTAACGGCGTGCAACGAAATACAATGCCACCATGGTAAAACCACCCGAGGCATGACCTCCTGGCCAGCAACGACCCGCGCCCGCTTCATGGAACAGCCTGAAGTTTTCGAACCACTCCTTTTTCTCCATTGTGCCGCCATACAGAGTGGTTTCCACAGGGCAGTAAATGCTCGTGTGACTTTTGAAAAAGTGGATCATGCCGGTGATCACCGCGAAAGAGACCACGACAAACAGCAGGTCACGACGGTGACGAGCAGTGAAGCGTAACAATGGCGCTACCCGAGCAGTTTCCAGCAGGCCAATCATTCGGTCATTGCGCCCGGGTTTCAGCAGTGGCCATATAAAGGACAGCAACAGCCCGATCACTGCGGCTTCTCCCGTCCAGTCGGGAATGATCCTGGGCCAGCGGTGGGTCAGATTTTCAAATAGGCGGTCATGCTCAAACGGAAATACCTGAAGCGGGTAGTACAGCCAGTTGCTGATCGCTTCGTCGAGCGAAGTAAGATCAAAAACGACAAAGGTCAACAGCGCTATTGCCATCGGCACGCCGAAGTTCCACGCATAGAATCTTGATTTTTCGCTTTGCACTCTTTTTTATTCCGTAGTCATTTGCGTGGTTTGAGAGTTCATATCGATGTGCGCAAGTCTTCTGCGAGGCAGAATATACGTAGCCACCTGTTCAATTCCTAGCGGGAGTTTCATGAAAACCGTTTCATTCAGCTTTGGCATTTTTTTCACATGTTATTGACCCGACGATGACGCGTCCTTGATCAAGCTGGCGGCCTTATAAGGACAGAGCCAGCGTGTTCGGCTGTCCATTGAACAGGCAGGCATGCGGGGCAACTTGATGAAAAGTTATGGTAAATCCGCGTTCAGGGCATCTTCGCTTCTGAGCGGCAGGATAAACGCTGTTCTGATGGCGGCCGCCATTGTGATTTCCTTGCTCGTGTTGACGGGGTACACCTATTGGCCGCGTTCGCCAGTTCGGCTTGTTCAGGGCGAGAATCTGGCCATGTCCGGTTTGTATGCCAGCTGGAACAAAGGTGATGTGATGGTACTGGTTCGCCACGGCGAACGCTGCGACCGCTCCAGCAACGAGTGCCTTGGTGCAAACGACGGCATCACTCGCTACGGCAGTTCCGTTTCGACAGATGTCGGCCGGTCGTTCAGCGAACTCGGGCTTGCACACACCGATGTAATAACCAGCCCCTTGACCCGCACCGCCCAGACTGCACAAGCCATGTTTGGCCATCCGGTGGAGGCCCAGGAATGGTTGTACAACTGTGATGAGACGATGCTGAATGAGGTCATGGCGCACAAGTCTCTGAATCGAAATCTGATTCTGGTGACGCACAGCGGTTGTATCGGTCAGCTGGAAAGCCTGCATGGGTATCCTCATGCAGCCACCAGCGAGTACGACAGTGCGCTTTTCATTTCGCTCGACAGTCGGGGTAAAGCGGTTATCCGAGGGGTTATAAACCCGGAGGACTGGACGCAACTTTCCCGGCTTCATCTGCTGTGGCATTGAACCCAGGTGTATTTTCGCGTTGTCAAATTTCTGTTTATTTATACACAAGGGTGAGTCTTGGGTTGTGCAGGCGTGAAAAGTGTTTAAGAGCTGTTCAACAATTATTCAACAACTCACTGTTTATAATTTAATGCCCTGTGCCTGTCGGTATCCTCTTTCTCATCAAACCGGTATCTTCCTTGATGACGTCTCGTGCGCGTTCGCCATTGCTGTTGCTGCTGTGTGTCTTGCTGTTTTTTCTCGCACTGGGAAATCACCAGTTGCAAAATTCGACGGAGCCGCGCGTGGCTGGCATCGCCATGGAAATGCACTTGAGTGGCAACTGGATTACGCCGAAATTGAACAACCAGCCTTTCCTGGAAAAACCGCCGATGAGTGTGTGGCTGGATGCGGCGGCTATTCGGGTGTTCGGTCCTGCCCCATGGGCGTTGAGACTGGCTTCTGCCTGCGCCGGCCTGCTCAGCGTGTTGCTGCTTTACACCATGCTGCGGCGTTTCGGCCGGCCGGCATCCGTGGCCTGGGTGGCTGCTTTCATGCTGGCGACCCAGGCCAGCTTCTGGAGCAATTCGCGGCAAGTGGGCGAGGATGCCTTGCTGGCGTTGGGGGTAACCACCGCCTTGCTGGCATTCTTCCATGCCAGTAATCGCCTGCGTGGTAATGGGCTCTCTACAGGGCCCTGGTTGCTGTTCACGCTGGGTATCACACTGGCGACCCTGAGCAAGGGCGTGCTGGGGCTGGCAATGCCGGGCGTGGTGATTTTCGCCTGGCTTGGTTGCGAGTCAGTGCGGAACAAACGCATTGTTATTGCTCACTGGTTGCGCCCGGCAATGCTCACCCTTGTGGCTCTGATTCCGCTGCTCGTGTGGCTGTGTTTCCTGTACGGACAGGGTGGCACGCAGTCATTGAAGGACGTGCTGTGGACCAACAGCGTTGGACGCTTCAGTGGTTCCTTCGAAGAGGCGGGGCACTACGAACCTGCCTATTACTACCTGACAAAACTGCTTGAAGCATTTTTGCCATGGAATATCCTGGTTTATCTGGGGTTGTGGCATTTTCGAAAGCGGTTAATGGCCAATCGTTATCTGCTGTTCTTCGCCCTGTGGTTGGGCGCGCAGTTCCTGCTGTTGTCGCTGGCCTCCAGTAAACGCATGGTTTATCTGATGTCGCTGGCACCTGCTGCGGCAGTGATTGCTGCGGAATATGCTTTTGTTCTGGGTGAGCGATTGCAGGCTCGGTCGGGACGCTCATTTT
Source organism: Pseudomonas syringae group sp. 243L2 (assembly GCF_032587875.1). Taxonomy (NCBI): domain Bacteria; kingdom Pseudomonadati; phylum Pseudomonadota; class Gammaproteobacteria; order Pseudomonadales; family Pseudomonadaceae; genus Pseudomonas; species Pseudomonas syringae group sp. 243L2. Next base: position 146,440 of record NZ_JAWHPL010000021.1, on the reverse strand, counting down.
TTGCGGCGTCTATCGTGAGGAATGGAAAGGCGCTCATGGCTGCAGGCGTTGTGCTGGTTGTAGTGAGCTATCTAAGTGCAGCCCTATGGCTCGCGCCACAAGCCGACAGGCAGTTGTCATTTCTGCCGCTGACCGACAAAGTCCATACCCTGCAGGTGCAGGGACGGCAGGTTGCCTTGTTCCAGCCCAGCGAACGGCTGGCGGGGGCCAGCGTGTTCTATAGTCAGAGCCTTCTGAAAACACTCAATAGTAACTCTGAATTGACTGGTTTTCTTACCAGCGCTGACGGCAATGTCGCTGTGATGGAAAGCATGCAGCCACCCGAACCGCCTCTGCAGATTGTTGACAGCGTAAAGGTCGGGGATCGTGTCTACTATTTCGTCAGTCAGGCACCAGGGGCAGGGGCTGTCAGTAACTGACAGCCCCTCTGTACGGCGGGTGGAGCAGGGCCATTCATATGGCCTGACTGCTGGTTAACTGGTCATAGGGTGTCCACCGTTTCTGCGGGATTGGCAGATCGCACGATTCACCACGACCAATGGGGAAGTAGTGAAAGCCGCGCTTTGCCAGCCGTTCGGTGTCATACAGATTCCGGCCGTCGAAGATGATCGGTGCATTCAGCCGCTGCTGTATCAGCTCGAAATCCGGGGCTTTGAACTGTTGCCACTCGGTGCAGATGATCAGCGCATCGGCATCGTTGAGAACGGACTCAGGTGTTCCCATTAGAATCAGGTCCTTGCGATGCCCATATATGCGTTGGGTTTCCTGCATGGCCTCGGGGTCGAATGCCCGCACGCTGGCCCCGGCTTCCCACAGTGCTTCCATGAGCATGCGGCTGGGAGCGTCGCGCATATCGTCGGTATTGGGTTTGAACGCCAGCCCCCATAAGGCAAACGTCTTGCCGCGCAGGTCGCCCTGGTAGAACGCATTGACCCGCTCGAACAGCTTGTTCTTCTGCCGCTCATTAATTGCTTCGACTACAGACAGCAGATCGTTGGAGCAATGCGCCTCTCTGGCGCTGTGAATCAAGGCGCGAATGTCCTTGCCGAAGCATGAGCCGCCATAGCCGCAACCGGGGTAGATGAAGTCATAACCAATGCGTGAGTCGGCACCGATGCCCAGCCTTACGGACTCAACGTCTGCGCCCAGATGTTCTGCCAGCTCGGCGATCTGGTTGATGAAACTGATTTTGGTCGCCAGCATGCAGTTGGCGGCGTACTTGGTCAGTTCGGCGCTGCGCAGGTCCATGAACATGATGCGGTCATGGTTGCGGTTGAACGGTGCATACAGCTCGCGCATGACTTTGCGCACCGCTTCATTTTCGCAGCCGATGACAATCCGGTCCGGGCGCCGGCAATCGTTGACCGCCGAGCCTTCCTTGAGAAACTCGGGGTTGGACACTATATCGAACTGCAACAGGCGACCGGCCTGACGCAATACCTTGTCGATATGGCCTCGCAAGGCGTCGCCACTGCCGACCGGCACGGTGGACTTCTCGACGATGATCAGCGGCTCGCAGCGATGCCGGGCAATGGCTTCGCCTACCGCAAAAAAACCGCCGAGATCGGCCGAGCCATCTGCTCGGGAGGGCGTGCCAACCGCGATGAACAGCACCTCGGCATGCTCCACCGCCAGTCGCTCGTCGGTGGTGAAGTGCAGACGTTCATGATCCAGATTGTCACGCACGAGATTGGCCAGTCCAGGCTCGTAAATGTGTACCTGACCCTGACGCAGTTGATCGATTTTGGCCTGGTCAATGTCCATACAGACAACATCATGGCCGACTTCGGCAAGTACGGTCGCTTGTACCAGACCTACATATCCGCTACCGAAAACGCTGATTCTCATGGGGAAGATCCTGAAGTGACGGGCTGGAGATGCGCCGCAGGTTGATGGTCAAGACACCTGCCACAATCAGCGTGACACCCACAGTTTTCGATACCGTGAACGTCTCATGGAAAAATGGCAGGGTTGCAGCCAGCGTATAAACCAGTGCATAGCTGATACTGAGGAGCGAATAGGCACGGCTGAGGGGCAAATCACGCAGCGCCAGCAGCCAGAAAAGCATGGAGAGTGCATAGGCTGTGATCGAGGCGCAGATGACGGCGACGGCACTGGACTGAGCCTGCCCGATATCCTGCAGGTCGAGCCATTGCCCAGGCGAGGGGAGGCGGCTCATGCCCCAGCGCATGCCCAATTGCGCCGAACTGACCAGTACAACACTGGTCATGGCGTACATCGTTGCGCTACGGCGGGTCATGCCTGGCGTCCCAGCTGAAATACGCCGACAAGGATCAGCGCAATACCAAGCCAGTGCTGTGGGTCAACCGGCTCTTTGAAAACATAGCGTCCCGCCAGGGTGATCAGCACGAAGTTGAGGCCCAGCATGGGGTACGCGATGCCTACATCCATGCGTTGCAGCACCAACAGCCAGACCAGCAGACCCAGCCCGAGGCAGGCAATCGCCAGCCACAGCCATATTGAACGCAGTGCAGCAAATACGCCGGGAAATGTCCCGCGCCAGCCTTCCACTGCGTACTTTTGTGCGATTTGGCCCAGGCACGTCAGCAGGCATGCGCTCAGGAGCATCAGCCAGGTCATAACGCTGACTTCTCATAAATGAGGATGGCCAGGTTGCCTTCGTCGTAACGCTGGCCGTCCTTGGGAAGCATTTCAAGCTCCTCCAGCTCATCATCACTCTTGCCACGCATGATCACGCCGACCCTGCCTTCGCTTCGGGCTTTTGTAATCCAGGCGTCGATGTCCTGCAGACGGACTTGGCGGCCCTGTACATCCGGATAACCCAGGCCGTATTCAAGCTCGCCCCAAGTATTGAAAAGCGCGATGTCCGGTCGTTTCAGGCGCCACGACATGGCAGAAGCAGCGCCCAGATCATTGCTCAGCAAATGTGTACAGGCTGCCAGCTCCGTTTGATGCCTGGCGACAAACTGGTCGGGAGTCTTGTTGTACACCACGTCGTTTGGTAGTGCCGCAGGCAGCAATACGATCAGCAACCAGCTTCCCACCGCTGGCAGAGCCCAGAAGGTCAAAGGGCGGATGCCTTGCAGGGCGTTGGTGAGTGTCCATCCGGTAAGTACGATGATCGCCAGCAACAAGTGCATCGGTTCGTTTTCGTACACGGGCTGTTTCAACTGCACGTAGATCAGCGCTAAAAGCCCGAGAAAGGTCAATGCTGCGTTAACTATTCCGTTAACGCGCAACGCCGTGCCACGGCCTTGATTGAGACGTTCGACCAGAGCGTCAGCCATGAGCAATGCCAGCGGCAGCAGGCAAGGCAGTATGTAGGTCGGCAACTTGCCTTTGCTCAGGCTCAGAAATGCCAGCGGCAGGACCAGCCATAGCAGCAGGAAGGCGGTGTCGGGCCTGTTTTTCTGTTGCCAGGCTTGCTTCAACGTCACGGGCAGCAGCAGCGCCCAAGGCAGGCAAGCCGCGATCAGTAGAGGCAGGTAGAACCACCAGGGTTGGGCATGCTGCGCATTGTCCCCGGCAAATCGGCGAATGTGCTCGTGCCAGAAAAAGTAACGCCAGTAATCGGGCTCTTGCTGGTGTACCGCCAGCGCCCACGGCAGACAGACTGCAATGGCAATCACCACTGCAAGCGGGCCGAACCTGAGCAGTTCAGTCAGGCGGCTTTGCCATAGCATGTAGGGCAGGGTGATGATGACCGGCAACGCCCAGGCGAGAAAGCCCTTGGTCATGAACCCCATGCCGCAGGCTACGCCGACCAACGTCCAGGCTAGCAGGCGGGCTCGGCCGATGCTGTGCACGGCGTACCAGAACGCTACCAGCGTCAAGTTGGTCCAGAGGGTGAATTGCGGGTCGAGATTGCTGTAACCGGCTTGGCCGGCGACGAAACCGAAACTCATGAACAGCAGTGCGCTGGCGAAGCTTTTGCGCGGGTCGCGCCAGATCTTTCCCGCCAGCATGTAGGCCAGCAAGACACTTAAACCGGTGCTTATCGCCGAAGCAATGCGCACGCCGAACAGGTTCTCGCCAAACACCGCCTGGCCCAAGGCAATCAGCCAGTAACCGGCAGCCGGTTTTTCAAAGTAACGCAAGCCCATGAAGTGCGGCGCGATCCAGTTGCCGCTGTGAAGCATTTCCTGGCTTATCTGGGCATAACGGGTTTCATCGGGAATCCACAAACCATGGAAACCCAGTGGTAGCAGGTAGGCCAGCAAGAATGCCGCTAACAGGAGTGCGCCATCACGGTATCTGGAGTGCATCACTGTTGCACCCCCAGCCAGCCTTCGCGACCGGGCAGGTGACCGCGAACAACTTGTCCGCAAGGCAGTTGCTCGATGGATTCCGGCAGCAGCTGGCCCAGCGGGTTGAACTCGATTTCCCGTGCATCGGCCTGCCTTAAAAGCTGCCTGAAGCCGTCCGCCATGACAATGCCTTCGACTTCAGCATGAATGGTGTAGACGTTGAGCCGTTGCGCAGCGAAGCGGTTGAGGATGTATTCGTTGAAGGCCCCTGGCTGGAGCTGTGGGCCGACCACCTCGTCGAAGGTCGGCAAGTCCACCGGGATCTGCGGCGTGCCGAGTCTGCCATCAGCCAATAACGGGCGAAACAGGGTAGCGCCGCGACAGTCGCTGTTGTAGCGGAAGCCAAACGCCTGCTTGGCCTGCACGACATGCTGGTCGGCACGCCAGCCCGCTGCTGCGGAGCAGATCACCGGGTTGCCTAAAATGTCGCTCAGGCAGTCGACCCCACGGTGTATTTGCGCGGTCAACTGGCGATCGTTCCAGCGTCCGGCATTGGCTTGCCAGCCATGGTGATCCCATGCATGCAGGCCGACCTCGTGGCCTGCATCCAGAGCGCGACGCATCAACGGGCCAAGGTCACGTCCTATCGGCTTGCCCGGCCACGCCGTACCCGCCAGCAGAATATCCCAGCCATACAGGCTTGCTGCTCTGGAGCGAAGCATCTTCCAGAAAAACGTGGGCCGTGCGAGACGCCACAGGTGACGTCCCATGTTGTCGGGGCCGACGCTGAAAAAGAACGTCGCCTTGACCTGAGCTTCATCGAGTATGTCCAGCAACCTCGGCACGCCTTCACGGGTGCCCCTATATGTGTCGACATCGATTCTTAAGCCTGCCTGCATCAGCGCATATCCGCCTTTTCAGCCATGGCTTCGCGAAGGAAGAAGTCCAGGGTTTTGCCAATCGTTTCGCTCAGCTCGATACCTGGTGTCCAGCCAATCAACTGTCGGGCGTTGTCGATACTCGGTTTGCGATGGCTGACATCCTGATAACCCTTGCCATAAAAGGACTGGCTTTCTACTTCGCGAAAGCCTGCGAATGGCGGGAAGTTGCCGCGCAACGGGTGCGCTTCGAACTGGCGCAGCAGCTCTTCACCCAATTGGCGAATGCTGGCTTCATTGTCGGGGTTACCGATGTTGATGATCTGACCATTACAGCGCCCATCACGATTTTCGATAATCCGCGCCAGCGCCTCGATACCGTCGGCGACATCGGTGAAACAGCGCTTCTGGGCCCCGCCGTCCACCAGCCGAATCGGCGTACCTTCCACCAAGTGCAAAATCAGTTGGGTGATGGCCCGAGAACTGCCGATACGCGCCGAGTCCAGTCGGTCCAGGCGTGGGCCCATCCAGTTGAACGGGCGAAACAGGGTGAATTGCAGGCCTTTCTGACCATAGGCCCAGATCACGCGGTCCAGCAGTTGCTTGGACACCGAGTAGATCCAGCGCTGCTTGTTGATCGGGCCAACGATAAGGTTCGATGTGTCTTCGTTGAAGCTTGCGTCCTGGCACATACCATAGACTTCGGACGTTGACGGGAAGATCACCCGCTTGGTGTACTTCACGCAGTAACGGACGATCTTCAGGTTTTCTTCGAAATCCAGCTCAAACACTCGCAACGGGTTGCGGGTGTATTCAATCGGTGTAGCGATGGCCACCAATGGCAGCACCACATCGCATTTCTTGATGTGATACTCGATCCACTCGGTGTGGATGCTGATGTCGCCTTCGATAAAGTGAAAGTTCGGCTTGGTTCGCAGGCGCTCAATGGCGTCTGAACCGATGTCCATGCCGTAGATGTCGTAACGATCGTCCTGCAACAGGCGTTCTGACAGATGATTGCCGATGAAACCGTTGACGCCGAGGATCAGCACGCGGGTACGGCGGGCCGGGCGGCGCTTTTCTGTATCGAGCAGTTGCGAGCCTTCCACCAGCCCGAACTCGCGAGCCAGTTGTGCGCCACTGAGGTACAAGCCGTTGTCGCCGCGCTGCCCTGCGTTGATCACCAGCGAGCCCTCACCGCAGGCGATACGCAATGGGTCGTGACTGATGACCGTGCCGGGTGCTTCGCCGTTGTTGCCTGCTTCGGCACTGGCGGCCCAGACAATCAACTTGTTTTCGCCTACCGCGCAAAATGCGCCAGGGTAGGGCTGCGTGACTGCCCGTATCAGGTTGTACAGTTGAATGGCCGGAAGCGACCAGTCGATCAAACCGTCGGCCGGGGTGCGGCGACCGAAACAGCTTGCAAGGGTTTCGTCCTGCGGCGTGCCTGAAAGTTGCCCGAGGGCAAGCAGCGGTAGCGTTTCACTAAGCAGGTCAGCGGCGGCTTCACGCAGTTTGCCGTGGAGCGTCAAGGCCGTATCGGTGGAACTGATCGAGACGCGTTGCTGAGCGACTATTGGCCCTGCATCGGCGCGTTTGACCATCTGATGCAAGGTCACGCCGGTTTCGCTTTCGCCGTTGACCAGCACCCAGTTCGCCGGTGCTCGCCCGCGATAGCGTGGTAACAGCGAGCCATGCAGATTCAATGCGCCTTTTTTCGCGCAGGCCAGTAACGGATCACCGAGAAGTTGGCGGTAATAGAAGGAAAAGATGAAGTCAGGGGCCAGTTTACCGATGCGTTCTACCCACAAAGGATGATTAGGGTCCTCAGGAGCATGTACGGGAATGCCATGTCGCGCGCACAGCTGAGCCACGGAACCGAAGAAGGTTTTTTCCTTGGGGTCGTCGGCGTGAGTGAAAACTGCAGCAATTTCATAACCTGCGCCCAGCAGCGCTTGCAGGCCGACACAGCCAATATCGTGATAGGCGAAAACGACAGCTTTAGGGCTCATGGCGCAACCTTGTTCATATAGGGAGTTACAGAGGAATCGACGCTTTCGCTGACAACTTCGGACGAGCTGCGCACGACTTTTTCAATGAAGAAGCGCGGGCGCGCGCGGACATCGCTGTACATTCGGCCCAGGTATTCACCCAGTAATCCCATACCGATGAACTGCCCTCCGGTGAATACGAACAACACCGCAAACAGCACGAACGTGCCGTCACCGGCCCATGGCGCACCGAAGATCAGACGCAGAATGATCAGTAACGCAGCGAACAGCACACCGAGCAGCGCCATGCTGAAGCCGATAATGCTGAGCAGGCGCAAGGGCGTAGTGGTCATGCAGGTGATCAGGTCAAACATGAGGTTGACCAGGCGCATGGGGCTGTATTTCGAGTCGCCATGTTCACGTTCAGCGTGATCGACCAATACCTCCGTCGTGTGCCGCGCAAAACTGTTAGCCAAAATCGGAATGAAGGTGCTGCGCTCCCGGCAGGCCAGCATTGCATCGACAATCGTGCGCCGGTACGCGCGCAGCATGCAGCCGTAATCACTCATAGCCACGCCGGTGGAACGCTGTACTGCCACGTTGATGATCTTTGATGGCCAACGTCGCCATGCGGAGTCCTGACGATTGCTGCGCACTGTGCCGACAACGTCATATCCCTGCTCTGCAAGCGCCACCAGCCGGGGAATTTCCTCGGGAGGGTTCTGCAGATCAGCGTCGAGGGTGATCACCACATCACCTTTGCATTGCTCGAACCCAGCCATAATCGCTGCGTGCTGACCGTAGTTACGATTCAGAATCACCGCAACGAAGGGGCTGGCGCTGCGCTCGGCGGCCTGCTGAAGAATCTCTGCCGAGTCGTCGCGACTGCCGTCATCCACCAGCACGATTTCGAAGCGGTGATTCAATTGTTTACAGGCCGCTTCAGTACGCCGTAGCAACTCGGGCAAGCTCTGGCGCTCGTTGTAGACAGGGATGACAATCGACACAAACTTGATTGGGTAGGGTCTCAATGGCTGGATTCCACGGTCGATTCAATGGCACTGACAACCCGCTCGACATCATCCAGCGTCATGTCAGGGAACAGGGGGATAGAGCAAAGCCTTGATGAATTCCATTCGGTGTCTGGCAGGCAGACGTCAGGGAAACGTTTGCGGTAATAGCTGTGCAGGTGAGTCGCTATGAAGTGGATGCCGGTGCCGATGTTTTGAGCCTGCAAGGCCTTCATGAACGCGTCGCGATCCAGCCCGCAGCGCTCGGGATCAATGCGCAGAATGAACAAGTGCCAGGCGTGATGCTGGGCGTAGCGGGGCAGGGCGAGGGGCAGGACCGGGTTCGAGGCCAGCCGTTCGAGATAGTGGCTGGCGAGCGCCTGACGCTTTGCATTGATTGCGTCAAGGCGTTGCAACTGGACCAGGGCGATACTCGCATTCAGGTCGGCCAGATTGTATTTGAAGCCTGGCTCCATGACTTCTGCCTGGGGTTTGCGACCCAGCGTCAGCCGGTCGTAGGCGTCGACACCCAGACCATGAAATTTAAGTTGGCGCACCCGATCAGCCAGTTGTGCATTGTCAGTGACGAACATTGCACCTTCGGCACAGGTCATGTTCTTGATCGCGTGAAATGAAAATATCGCGGTGCCCTGGTTGCCAATCGGACGACCCTTGTAAGCGGTTCCGGTCGCATGGGCAGCGTCTTCTATCACCGTAATCCCGTACCGATCTGCCAGCGCATAAAGCGGGTCGAGATCGAATGCGGCGCCAGCGTAATGCACCGGCACGATCGCTTTGGTTCGTGGCGTGATGGCTTGCTCAATGAGCGCGGCGCTGCTCATCAGAGTGCCACGGTCGACGTCGACAAAAACCGGAGTGGCCCCCAGCAGGCAAATCATGTTGGCCGTCGACACCCAGGTCTGCGAAGGCGTAATCACTTCATCGCCAGGTCCGACCCCCAGTGCCAGTAGCGCAACATGCATCGCCCCGGTAGCAGACGACAACGCAACCGAATGTTGCGCGCCAAACCGAGCCGCAAATTGCTCCTCAAGCTTCTGACATTCCGGCCCGGTTGTGATCCACCCGGAACGCAGCACACGAGTCACCGCAGCAACTTCTTCATCGCCTATGGAAGGCCGTGAAAAAGCAAGAAAAGCCTGGCTCATAGATATTTTTCCACTTTACGTTTCATAGCCAATACATAAAAAACGCATAACACGGGTACCCAAACATAGGCGTGCATCAATAACGAGCTGCCAGGACGGGAATACCGGTAGCGGCTGCAAGTGGCGCTATGTGTATGGGCACACTCGCTGCACACCAGAAACGGCCTGCTGACGAAAGCAAGTGTCGCGAAGATAGGGGCTCAAACATCAAAATATTGTCCAGACGCCGTTGGTTTTTTGTAGCGCATTGCAGCGCTTGTCAGCCATAGGGTAGGGTGAGTTATATGGGGATAACAATGTCGTCATGACAATATGTAGAATTATTAATGTGGTGTTCAGCTTTCATTTAGGTAATCGCAGACAGACAGCTTGAGTTCAGCTTGGTCATGCTAATTGTGGACGTTTATAAGTGACGTTACGTATGACAATGCCATTGAAATTTAATGAAGCTTTCATGACCGGAATGCGAATTTATATGGCTGGCTGCAGGCAGCAGCTTGAGTGCCCGGATGCTCAGATCGGGATGATTGGGCCTATGCGGCGGTAGGCTGCCTTACGGCTGTCGGCAGTGCGTCTGACAGTTTGCTCAGATCAGTTAGTGGAGCGAACGGAGGCGTGGAGGATCAGGCATTATCGGGTCACCTATATAACTCAACTAAATGTCTGTTTAGTTGAGTTATATAGGATATGGCTTGTTGCATAAGTATAAATGGGCGAGGGTTGCTGTTCCAAACCTCGGAACTGTCATATTTATCACCTATCAGGTCATCAGGCTACAGGATTGGTTTTGGCCATGCTGTTACATTCCTTTCATACACTTGCGCACATCATCGTCTATAACGTTGCCTGGCTTGATGCAGTCCCTTAGCGGCTTTTCGTCTTGCATGTCTTCAAACTCAGCTTTGGCTCGGTTCCGGCACTGTTTGTTAACAGCCTTGCCCAGCGGCGATGTATCGCCTTTATATGACTCGCATGTCGCTGCATTTGCAGCTTTTTGCATCTGCACGACCATTGGCAGGGTCGCGGGATCTACAGCCCATGCTGGTGAGCTTATGCAGGCAATCAGAGTCGCTATTATCCGTTTCATCATCAGTCCTTGATTTCAGGTTTAGCAGGCGTTGGTACCGTCGGACGGACACTTTACCGCAAAACGTTTTGAATTCGAGTGCTGACTTGGGTACGTGAGCCAGGCGCAATGTCTCGGTCCGTCATTGTGGATCGTCTCAAACAGTCGATCACGATGTGTTGAAATTTACGCTGCACATGGGTCGGACACTGAAGTGTGAGGGGCTTCGATTTACACGTTCTTGAAATACACAGGAGGCAGTTCGCGGGCTTCAAATCTGGTGGCCAAGGCTCACCAAGGATGTACGTGTAGGTACGCATAATGTATATTATGTTAAATTGTATCTATTTGTAACTCCTACCAGCAACCTAATGTCCAATCCCACATACCTCCGGTCAAATCCCCACAAACCCCCGTTTCCCAGAAATTCAAAAGCTTGGGTTCCATTCATAATCCTATCTCTGCGCATGTCCCTTCACTAACCTCCGGTTGACCCCACTCGACCCTGAACCCCATTCGACCACGACATCCACCATGGCAATGCTGCAGCTTTCTGCTACAGGTTAAAGGAGCCATCACTCATTCTAGCCCCCTGGTTCTGTCATGACTCGGCCGTTCATCCCATTCCCGATTTTCCCTCCCTACGTTTACTGGAGACCAAATCAGCTTCGATCCTTTCCTACGAATCTGGCTGTGGCTGATCGGTTAGCCCAGATAGACCCGGCAGCCCATCCCTTCATCAACCTCTGGTACGTCGACAGGTATGTGAATTGGATTGCTCACAATTGGGGAGCAGAAAATCCTCACCGCCAGTACCACAGCTGCATTATGGGTCTGGAGAAAATGCTCAATTGGAGCTTTGCTCATGGCCTATCGCTCGTTGACTGGCGCCGCAAAGACTTTGAGAACTACGCAGAGTTTGTGCTCAACCCGCCAAAAGCTTGGACTGTGTACGGCCAACAGGCTCGCTTCGTGCAGGAACCCGGCGTCGCATTTGAGGGATGGCCTATAAACCCAATCTGGCGTCCGTTCCTTGATTCCAGATCAATTGGTGATGACGGCGAAATCGAGAAAAATGTGTGGAAGCGAGAGATTCGATGCGCGACGCAGTTTCTGGATTTCTACCTCAAGGATACTTCAGCCTCACGTGAAAACGTTGCCGCGCAGCCCCTTGCTGATCTTGCTTTCAAGCAACCCAAGGCGATCGGTTTCTTGACCGATGCTGAGCTGGAATGGGTCTTAAAGTCGCTTCCAAATTTCATCGGCGTGCATGAATTCCGAATAATTGAGATGTACCTGATCATGGCTAGATACTCAGGCCGCCGGCTCTGGAGCGTCATGGGAAACGCCAGGTCTCCCGGACTTCTCGATCAGTTCAATCGTAGGTCGGACGGACGTTGGGTTGAGCTTCGCTCAGCCAAGGATGGCTGGCTGCCGCTGTCACCCCATTTCGATGAAGTCTTTGGTCGTTACCTGCGTTACCTGAATATTGATCCGCTCCACCCTCTCCCATCGATTCCAATTTTTCCCAAAGATGATCGGAGTTCTTACTATCCCAAAGCGCTCGGACGCATCCTTGTTTCCATCAGAGACGCTTTGGCTGACAGCGCAGCTGGGTCTGATGATCCAGAGATCTCCAGCGCCTCGGAGAAGATTCGCGGTTTGACGGTTATGTTGGTTAGTCGCAAGCCTGTACCTGTGTACTCCCGGTGATCGTGGCAACCGATTCCATTGATTGTGCGTCATCCGATCCGCAGGTTTTTCCTAGCCAATCCAGCGGTTGTGATCCACTGCGCCGACGATCCTGCCCTACCAAGCCATAGGCAGCGGACGTCGAAATTTCCTGGCCCCTCTGTTGGAATGAGAACCGCTTCTGGCCGATAGCTATCGAGGATGACGGGCAGCTATCGGCCCAGAGTTTGTAAAAAAGCATCGCCAAAATTGAAGTGCGCGCACCTACGTAATATATGAAAATTGTCGGCACGACAGCAGATGTAGATTCAGCCTAGGTGCGCGGATTTCAGTCTGGTCTTAAGTACCTGGCGCGCCCGAAAACGCTTTTACACTGCCTCGGCCAAAAGCAGTCGGTCTAACAATCGATGGATAGACACATCCATGAGGCCCGAGAGTCTCAATGAAGCCAGAGGGAATTCATACTGACTATCGACTGATCAGATGCTTGTCCTGTTATTGGTAACGTTCTCGTGCACAAGCTTCCCCAAACTAATCATTCCTTGGGCGAGCCGCTCACCCCATGGCAAGCCGCAAGTCAGGCGTAAATGATCACCGTAGCTACCGTTGCTTGAGAAAAGGGGCCCTGGCGCGATTCCAATGCCATTATCCAGCGACGTGTTGAATAACTGCTGAGCGTCGCCTCCGGCAGGTAACTGAATCCACAACGACAGTCCTCCACGCGGCTGGCTTGTAAGTGTTTCCTTAGGCCAATAACGGCTGATTGCATCACGCATACGAAGCGAGGTTTCTGCCAACTCCCGGCGTAGTCTTCGCAGTCCGCGCTCAAGATCGTGGCGCCCAAGGTAGTCGCTGATTGCGAGCTGGGGAAGCGCGGTATTGCCGATGGTGGAGAAGTATTTTGCCCTGCTTAATTCTTCTGTCCAGCGCCCCCCTACAATCCAGCCAACTCGTAATCCAGGTGCTAAAAATTTGGAGAATGAACTACAGGTAATCACGTTGCTACCTGAGTCCCAGCGCCGTAATGGAGATGGGCGGCTGTCGTCCCACGCTAACTCACCGTAAACATCGTCTTCCAAAATTATAGTGCCGTGCCGCTGGCACGCTGAAAGCAGTTGCTGTTTAGTCGCATCATCAAGCAGGCGGCCAGAGGGATTGGAGAAGTTCGGTACAACAAGTGCTAGCCGAACGGGCTCTTCTGCAAGGATTGCCTCCAAGCGCGCCATATGGATCCCACCGACAGGATCCTGAGGAAACTCGACGACCCTTAGGTTCAAGGCGGCGAGTGTTTGCAAGATGCCCTGATAGGCAGGGGATTCGACCAATACCAAGTCCCCAGGAGAAGTAGTGGCACGCAACGCTAATGAGATGGCCTCCATAGCGCCTGCAGTTACGATGATCTCTTCCGCCTCCACTTGGGCTCCAAGGTTCACGTAACGCTGGGCTATTTGACGTCGTAGCGGGCCATGCCCCTGAGGGGGCGAGTAGTCCAGAGCGCTGCTCCGCTGTCTGCGTAAGCATCTCGAAAGAGCAGCAGCAATAGCTGCATCAGGTAATAGTGCGGCGGCAGGACGAGCGTAATGCAGAGGTAATACGTCTGCACTTGCATCGATGAAACGCATTTCTCGCAATGCAGGGTTGCTGATAAACGCTGGCTCACGTGCAGAGGGCGTTTTGAAGGTGACGGACGGTGTGGAGCTGCATACAAAAAATCCCATGCGCTGCCGAGCCAAGATCAACCCTTCTTTTTCCAGCTGATGACATGCCTGAACCGCAGTGGCAGTGCTGACACCATGGTTGGTGGCTAGCTCACGAATTGATGGAATGCGCTCGCCAGGCCTCAACCAGCCTCGCTCGATCTGGGTACGCAGCGACTCAGCAAGGGCCATATAGCGCAGCATCGACTCTCCCCCCCCCCCTGTATTGGTATCTTTTCACTCTATCTGACTCTGTATTGATTTGTCTCCTCTTCTTAAGATTTCCGCCTGGAGCTGATACACCCCGTCCAAGCGTCGGCTTGAGTGTGGAAAAAGCTTCCCCCCCTTATCCACGATTCAATTTCTACGGTCAGACCGATATGACAACACACACACCAAATGGGCTATCCATTCGCCCGATGCAGCCAAGCGACCTAGATAAAGTCATTCAATGGACATCTGAGGAAGGATGGAATTTGGGCCTTAACGATGGAAGGGCTTTTCAGGTCGCAGATCCCACGGGGTTGTTCGTTGCCTGCTTGAACGATGATCCCGTCGCGGCTATCTCCGCTGTCAAATACGGCGATACCATAGGCTTTGTGGGCCTATATATTGTCAGAGAGGATTTACGTGGAAAGGGCATGGGTTATCCACTCTGGAAAGCCGCAATGACCTCTCTCGAAGGTAGGACAGTAGGTTTGGATGCGGTTGTTGCTCAGCAGGGGAACTACGCGCGCTCAGGCTTTGAAATGGCTTTCAAGACCACGCGTTATGCCGGGATCCCGCAGGTTTTGAAGTCTAATAATCCTTGTGTACAAAGCATTGGCGAAGAACTTATTGATCGGGTATTGGACTATGACTGGTCGTTTTTTCCAGCCAGTCGAGAGACTTTTCTTCGACACTGGCTTCTCAAGCACTCGTCTTACTCTGTTGCCTACGTCGAGGAGGGTGTGGTTAAAGGTTTCGGTGCAATCCGACCAGCTGAGAGCGGTTATAAGATTGGCCCATTATCTGCTCAGAACGAATTTATAGCGGAATCCATTTTCTGTTCGCTTGTTGCATGGGCTGATGGTGCATCCGTGATTCTTGATGTCCCACAACCTAACAAGGTTGGCACTCTTCTCGCAGAGAGTTATGAGCTCACACCCCTATTCGAGACTGCCAGAATGTACCGAGGGACTGCCCCAGATCTACCACTCGCAAAAATCTTTGGCATGTTGACACTAGAGATCGGTTAACGAAAAGGCCTGCGTCTCGGTGCCTGCGAGTCACGCGCAGCATCGAAGCCACGCAGGTTACCGAAACTGGCATGGTAGCTAACGGCTCTGCGGCTAGCTGCACGGGACGGTCTGCACCAGAGCGCTTACCGCCCCATTGCCCCCGCGCTTTTTCTCGACATCGGTACTACGCCTCGGCCCGTAAGAGCATTGGCCGAATCAGAAGCGGATAGCCCTGCAGATGCCGGTTGATTTGTCGGTAAATCTGATATGCCTTGGGCGGTAATCCATCAAGGTTGTGCAGTAGATCTAGCTGCTGGCAGCCCTGCGTCACCGTCGCTTCTTCATCTTTGCAGAACTAAATCAGGCCATATTGGAATTGCTACCGGCATTCAATCAGCGCCCATTCAAGTAACAGCCTGGATGCAGGTCGCGTCCAGGGATGCCTCTACTTGCATGCTTTGACCCCTGCCCGCCTTATGGCCACCGCACCAACTCCAGTTCCTTGAGCCGGATGGCCATCGCCGAATCCGAGACGCCGAATTGCTGGGCAAGTGACACCAGGTTCTGGTTGTTGAAGCGGGTGCATCGCGCTAGAGCCAGTTCACGTTCTCCCGACTCTTTTGGGGCGTAGAGGAGTCGATCCGGATTGTTGGGGTCGAGGTGATAGGCAATCACGTCGCTGAAGCGCAGCTGTCCCTTGCAGCAGAACATAAATTCGAAGCGTTCCTTCACCAGCTTTTGAGGCATGAGGAAGCAGGCCGCGAAGCGATCGGCTTGTCGCTCTGCGGGTGCACGTGGTGTTTGCAACGGGCTGCCATCAAACGCGCGGTCGCGATGCATGACGGTGTCCTCATGCAAAACAAGATGGCCGACTTCATGGGCCCCCGTGAAGAGCTGAACTTTGTCACCAAACTCGGTCGCGACAGCGATCTTATTGGATTGACGGTCAATCAGGCCTGCAATGCGAGTACCGGTTTTATGCCGGTTGAACTGGGTGTCTCCCAGGGTGGGATATTCGTGATAGTCGTAGCCGCAGACCATGGCGGCGATCCGGGGGCTGCGCATCATCATCGGTGGGATTTCTTGATCTGGCCACAGGTACCGGCGATCACGGTAAATCTGCACTAGCAGGTCAGTAGCTGCTTTCTCGATTGAAGCTTCGTTCATGGCAGAACACCACATGTAGGCTTTCAAAAACAATTTAGCCCAATATGTAGTGGTTTCAATATATGGCTAAACCACAAAATGGGTTTTCAGATGAACGGTGGAGGGGTTTGGCACAAGAAATAAGGTGATTTCATTTCGCTATCTTTGGGTTCGCCCTGCTCCAGATTGTGTGCGAGGATTCGGCTACGGCGGTGGCCGATGAGGGCGTGCCAGACCGCTATCCACACATCGAACCCTTGATGTCGCCCGCTGTAGCGTTGGGGGCCATCGAAAGGATTACCGGAGGTTTGACAAGAAGCATGGCATTGGATGTTGCGTTCAGCATTGAGGCTGGAGATTTTGTCGATCCCGATCGAGCCTATGACCTGTTTTGGGCAGGTGTAATTACCAATAAACGAGCCTTCGTTTGCCCTGGAGCGGACTGTGCGGCCCAGGTGACCTGTGCGAATTTGGACAAGGACGTGCAGAGCATGCGGGTCGTGCCGCACTTCAAGGTTTACGGAGAGCATAGTGAGGCATGCGGGATCATCAACGGGAAGGCGATCGACCTTGAGGTTGAACCGAGCGGCCCCGATGGGCAAGAGCGCAAAACCGTCGATAAGTCCATTGTTGACGTGTTCAAGCTTGCTCGACCTGACTCGTACTATGACGAACCGACTCAGGATCCCAGCGCTGATGTGCATGTGGCGAAACAACGCGCTAGAAACACAAGGCCTTACACGACCAAGCTGGGTGAATCCGGGATCGTAGGCCCCATTTACTCCGTGCGCTCTGTAGTAAGCCGGTATATCCGGTATCGAACCGACAACACCTTGGAGTTTCGCCGGCTCAATATTGCCGGCCAGGACGTGGCCTACGACAGCATTTTTAAATGCATCTGGGAGCAGGATCTGAATGACCTCCCCGACCACCCTGTCATTTACTATGGGTGGGCCTACATCGATCGCACTAGAAAAAATGACGCGTACCGGATCAAGTTCAAGAAATGCTTGATGCGCGGAACCGAAAGCCTGACGACCTCAAGCTTCGTTTCGGACACGCTCGTCGAGCGCTACAAACTCAAAAACCTCATGGCTACCAGGCTTGCAAAGATCTCCCAGCAGCCCAAGCCCACTGCGTTTGTGTTTCTGTACGGACAACCCACAGTACGGACGTCACAGGGGACGAGCTACGCCAATTTCGAGCTGAAGAACTTGGACATGGTTGACGTTAATTACGACTGCCCATTGCCTTCCAAGTACGACAAGTAGCCGGTGAAGCCTGGGCCACCCGACGCATATGCCGATGGTGGTTCGGGCCTGCCATGGATGCTAAGCGAGCCCTTTCGCGCTCAGACTATTCCGGGACAAACAGTCCTGGGGCGTCAGGGCTGAGGGGCCTATCGAATTGTTATGTATCCACGCTACCGCTCCAGCATCGCCCACCTGCTGACACAAGAACAGCCCCATGGTTCACGTCTTCACTCCCCTCGCCCATGCTGCTTTTACGAGCAGCTTGATAAGTCATGTGCGAGGGTCAGGTTACTCCCATGCAGGTCAGCGTCACGCCCTATCGGCGCTCTACGGTGGTCGCTGAGCTGCTACTTTCAGCGCTCAGCCTAGAGCCATCCGTTCTCAGATGTCATTGACGAGGGCCTGGTGGTTGCGATGATGACGTCGTCCTCAGTCGTCACCGTTGCCAAGTACCCTTCAGATTTCATCGCGTTGACCAACCTCCGATTTGACTCGGTGTTTCTTACCTTGATCTTCTTGACCTTCGCGCTCACGGTTTTGAAGTCCTCATCGTCGAGCAACCCTAGAGCTGCAGCAATGTCCGGCCACTTCATCCCGGGAAGACATTGTGTCAGTATTTCAGAGCGCTGCTCCGTGGTGAGGCTCGCGTTGCGAACCAGGTGTCGCAGCACAGGCATCAGCGAATCAGCAAATCTTGCGCCGGCTTGATTAGCCAGCATAGATACACGGCCGAGCTCTGGAACCACTTCCGGTTTGCTTTCGATTGTCTCCAGGTTAAGCCCTGACCACATCTGAATTTTCTGTGTGAGTGACAGCGCTTTGCTTTTGCTCAGCGTGAGCATCGTGTCGAGCTGGAGCGAGCTGATTTCGATCTCTGCTTTTGCTAGATCCCAGCGTTCAACCAGGTACTTGCCTTCGAGCTGTGGGCAAGTATTCAGTACGGTCTCCCTGACTTCCGAGCTGTATGGCAAAAATGATGAGGCTACCAGCATGCCCCAGCGACCCTCAGGTAGCGCTGTTTTTATCATTGCTACGTCTTGTAGCACGACGCCATCGAGCAATACCTGGAGCACGTCATTACTGATACCGGTGGAGCTCAGAAGATACTGTTGCAGCGACCAGTCTGCGCTCGTTGACTGCCACAGGGTGCCCTTGAGAGACGAAGCATTCCGAGCGATGAAGCCGGTGAATACCGCTGTGGGATCCGATCCGATCTCTTCGTCCGAGACGTTGCCGTCTGGCCCAACGACTTTCTCAAAAAAAATCCAAACGGCGTCAGCTTTGGCCACCAGGCGATCACTCTCAAGTGCCTTTGCCCAAAGATATCTCGGGGCGTCAGTGAGTGTGTGGAGGTCACAGGTCGTGTGATCGAAGAGTCTATTTGTCAGATCGTGATCTGCGTCCACTTCTGCTAGTAAGCTGGTCAAGGAGTCGCTTGATTCATCCAGGACAGCAGATTGATCTAGCAAGGCGCTACCGAGCTCATCAGAGTGACCATTGAAAATGGGTATAAATGGGTGTGGAAACGTTTGTGCAGTTGTTCCTGAGTATCCTCGATGCGTGCACGGCTGTGGCCAAGGTTGCTTTAGTGTAGACCGAACCCCATTCGCTTAAGCTCTCCGACAAGCTCTTCGCGTCCGTGCAGGCTCGAGACGCTCCGCAGCCTGCTGACCACCTGCTCAGACCAGCCCGATGCCTTCATTCCTTCGCGTTGATAGAACGCACCAAGGCGCTCGTCGTATTCAGCGAGCGCATCAGCTTCGCCGGCGACCGAGTAGGTCTCATGGTGGAGCACTGCGTGCTGAGGCAACCTCGGCTTGACCTTGGCCGGACGATCATCCGACGGGTAATCGTGTGCAAGAAATCTGGGTGACCATGGCCCAGCACGGATACTTTGGAGCCACTCACTAGAGTATGGCCGTCAGGTTGCGCAGGTGGTTGCTTTCGAAATCACTGCGTCGGATCTCAGGTTTGCAATTCGAATCAGTGAAACACCTTAGCCTCCAGGCAACGGTCGAGCCTCGAGCAAGCTGTAGAGCGCTTAGCTCGCCTGCGACAAGCCCCGGCATCAAGGAAGCCGTTGAGCCATGAGCGTGTGGTGTTGCCCATACGTTCAGGTGCGCAATGCATCTAAAGCATCCCGGCTGGGCCACCACCCCGGCTGAAATCGGTCTCGCCTCGGATTAAGCCTTGGCAAAACAAATCCCGATCAACAATTCCGACTGTTCCCTCTTTGGTCGTAGGGTCGAACGCGCACACCCTCCAAAACCCCGCGCCCCCAAAGTCCACAAAAACGGGTGTGCGGGTATGCCAGCGGTGGAATAGGCGGCTACGCCCCAGCCACTTGAAGTACGCGTAGCCCTCAGTGGAGATTCCACTGCGTGAAAGATTGAAAAAAGAGCTGTCCAGTTCGCTGCGTGTCCCGTCGATCACCCAAACGATCCGCTTGTAGAATTGCTCTCGCGCTGTCACTTCCTCGGGATCGATCGTCGAGCGCTGGAATTCAACTACGACACCGTGACTGGTCTTCACATCGGCGATATGGCGTTCACGGCTGATCGGGTCTTGATGCATGACCTCCTGCCATTCTGCTGGGAATCGATTCTTCCATTCCCGGTGCCAGGCCGTCTCGTTTTCCCACCACGGGTCACAGCTGAGTTTTGATCGATGTGCCCAGTGCCAGATCACATGTTTGCCACATTTGGATATCACCTCAGATTCACAAGATGGGCAAACCCCGCGCAGCTTCGGTTCGGCTTCCATTCGGGTGTCGCCCACGTGGGCATATTTCATCTCTCGCCCTCCCTGGTCTCGCTGATTTTCCGAGCGTTTCAGTATGGATGATGGTCTTGTACTTTTCGTAGCGTAGGCGCCACCCTCACCTGTTTGGGCTGTGCCTGCTACCAGCCCGGGCTATTTATGCCTCGGGTATGGCGTTGGAAGATTCTGTTTCTTTCAGCACCTCATCCATCGTGCCCACATTGTCTTTATCGATGGTGTGAAGAATCATGCTACCGGCCACGTACTCGATACTCAATGGATCACCCGCCTTTGCGCCGCTCACCCGGTATCCGGTTGCAAAACGCACCGTGGATGACGTTGGCTTAGCGGCGGCATGCGAGAACAGTACAATGTTCCGCCCCTCAGCGCGTTGAGCAGAGCGAAAGATGACGCCGTCAAAGCGCGGGGAGCACTTGAGGGCCAAGTATTCGGCTACAGCTTGGGTAATCAGGTAGTTTCGTTTTTCTTCCTCATCGACTGGAATTCTTATTTCCTCGTGAATTTTGTGAAGGAAACCTTGGCGATCAAGGTGCTTGAAGTACTCAGGGTCGAAGAAGCTTGGAATCGGCCCTAGATTAGCGCCTTCGAAGCGTTCGAAGTCGAGTACTCGAACCGCGCGGATGAGCTGGAATCGCCCACTGATGAAGCTGTCCTGTGGAAGCGGGCGCAGTTCTGCGATGCATGTCTGACGATCGAATGCACCGTAGAACGCCGGGATTCCAGCAGGGTTCATTCTACCCTCGCCCGATACTTCTTTTGGTGGTGAACCCAGTTCAGTGTCGGGGTTGTCCCGAATCCTCTCGACCTTTTCAGCAGGACTGCGCCGCGCGCGGTAGATTGCGGGACAATCATCCGGCTTGAGGGTCTGCACGACATGGTCAGCCTCGGCTGACTCTGCGTATTGGCCCAGGTCGTCGAACAGCCAGCTGAGAAGCTGCCTGGCCTCGTCGTTGAAGAACCGACTGCTGTGCCGCATGCCCTCCTGGATGTCGCACCACCGATTAAGCGCACTTTTAACCCCAGCCGGACGAATGCTGTAGTGGATGGTGGTGGAAAAAATGGGCAGTGCTTCGCACTCCTCACTCAGTCCACCACAAACTGCCTGAACGATAGGTGCACCAGGGGAACAAGCGAAGACTTCGGCGACCCAGTATTTCAATGGTTCGCCGGGTGATTCCAGTCTTGAACCGTCGGAACCCCAATGACGATGATTCCGCGCCTCCCAGATGTATTGGTCGAGAACGGCACGCGCCCGCGCAGTGATCTCGACGAGTGCGACGCTTTGGGCCATGTCACCACAGAGGTTACAGTGGTCGAGCGCCCCAGTTTCAGTGACCCATGTACTGAGAAAAGTGTCGTGTACGCATTTAAAGCACGCCGCGCTCGATAACGTCATTGAAATCAGATCCACTCAATCAGTTGTTTTGAGCCGTCGATGATAGGGCGCTCGTTGCCCGTGGGATTGAACAGGTTTCCGGTCATTGAAGGCACGCTCAAGTCCTTCACGGCAGTTGGAAGCCCAAATTGACCAGGGTTGGACGCTCGCGAGGTTTCAGCGTTTTGACTGCCCAAATGAGCATGTGCCGAGGTCTTGAGCTCGCGACGTAGGCAAAACGGGCGGCCTCAGACTCACGGTTCTGTAGCCAGTCGGCCCAGTGTGATTCACCTTTGCCGCGTTTACGTGAGGACACAACCACAGTGACATCGTGAGTCTCACCTTTGACTTGGTGAATCGTCTCGTAACGCAATGTCTCCGATTCGCCATCCTGGATATCCTGACTCGAGAGACGGATCGACACTGGCTTATCACCTTGACCACGCTTGGTGACGAGGTTGAGTCCTCTCAATTCCTGCAATTCATTAAGAATTTCATCGGGCACGAACGCCTGGTCAGGGAGTTGTCGCAGTGCGAGTTTTGCGCAGCGTACCCACGCTGACCAGTTTTGATCGGAATTGCCGGCGCCGCTGGCAACCATGAACCTCAGGCTTTGGTGGATGAATTTACGCCAGGCCAGTTTCGACTCCATTGAGGTTGGGCAATAGGGCCCCGTCTTAGTGACCTCCAGCTTTAGCTTCCCTGCAAGCCACTGGGCGAATGTCCTGAGACTCACTTTGAGATCGCTCAGGCTCCCTGAGCTGGCGCCAATGCAGGCGACTGCAAGCAGCTCAATGCCTTCAAAGGTCTTCCCGTTGCGCAGGCGCTGAAGGGTTGCATGCCCTCGGGCAACCAGTACCACCTCATTGTATGCAGCTGTCAGGTTTCGGATCGTAGGCAGCAGCTCGGATGGACAACTTTCGTACTCGAGAATTTTGGGCTGGATGGATGCGATTTCAGGATTCCCCGAAACCTTCCCGGTACCGACGATGTTGCTGCAGAGATCGACTATGGCCTGGCCGCTGCGCCAATTGGTGGTCAGTTCGTACTGCTTGAACTGCAGTACGCCCATGAGCTTGTTGACGTTGGCCGGGTTCGATTTGCGGAACCCATAAATCGACTGGTTCAGGTCACCGACGAAGTGAAACTTGATCCCAAAGCCGCTGAGTTTGCTCACGATTTGCAGTTGTTCAGCGGAGAGATCCTGGCACTCATCCACGATCACAACGGGAAACCGACGGGCAACTCGGGAGAAGTAGCGGTCAAACTGGTGATCTTTGAAGGCCATAAGCGCCAGCATATCGATGTCACCATGGGTAGCGTAACCACCGAGCCAGAACCGCCTCTTCGTGGCTACGAGATCCCGATGCATATTGTCAGTAACCTCCACGGCGTTGAGCTGATGATCGAGCGCTCGATCGCCGGTCGAAAACTTGAAGCGCCCCGCCTCCAAGTCATAGTTGTACCGACAGGCTGAGATGCGGCGACCACAAATCCGTTGCTGGGTCTGGAAGATATTCGCTTCCTTCTCAAGGATACGGATACGGAAATCGCCATCCTTGCCTGGATAGCCCGTCAGCTCGCTGGCGATGCTGGCCACCAACCTAGTGAGAACAAAGCTGTCGAAGGTAGAGATACTGTGGGGTAAGCCGATAGGCCCGCCCAAGTACTTGTGCACCCTACTCCGGAGCTCGTCGGTCGCACTGTTAGAAAACGTGAGAACAGCGATACCCGAAGGCGAACGTGACCACACCTGGATGGTTTGCGAGACCATTGCAGCCACCACCTCGGTCTTGCCACTACCTGGGCATGCTTTCAGGTAGCTGTGCTGATCAAGCGGCGCTGCGATGTATTCCAACTGCTCCTTGGTGAAGTTCATCGCTTGGCATCCTTCGGCCTCGAGCCTTCAGGCCTGACCCGGGTCATTCGGCTTGTTCCTCGATCCCACAAGCCCAGAGGACGGCTAAGCGGATGTATTCCGGCACGATAAAGTCATCCCTCACGTTAGCCAGCGCGTCCGCGAATGCCTGCGCATAGAACCCTTTGCCAATTTCTTTGGTTTCGATTCGATCAAGCATGTCATTCGCGTACGGCGCCCTCTCCCCTGAACTCATGGTCGAGTAGTCCAGTCCAGCCCGCCTTGTCAGCTCTCTCACCACTTCCCCGCCTTGCACAGGCCAGAGAGTGGCCGCAGCCGTCGACATCAATCTGAGGTTGTTACCCTCCATCGCGATGTCGTACTCGAGGGTCTTGTACTTACCTACGAACAACCTGCCGAACTGCGACTGGCTGATCGGCCCTATCAATGCCAAGGCCGGATTGTCGCCTACAAGGAGGTCATCATCATGGGGAAGAAACGGAACGGGGATTTCTTTACCGTCATCGCCTGCAACCGACCTGATAGATTTCGGTGGGTCATTGTCGGTAAGCCCTGCACACCTGATTGGGACATTCTCGCCTGGCTGGCCGCCCGTGACATCGCAAAACAGCTGCATGAAATGATTGAAGTAGATGCCACCAAGATTGATCACCGAGACGCCGTAGTCGTCCAGGCAGTTCTTCCCCTCTCCGTAGGGGCGCAGGACAATACGCGCCAGCTCTGGCAGCACCATCGCCTCAGCGATTCCTTCTACGAGCAGTGCCCCTTTGGAGAAAAGGAGGTTGGATTTTGTGACGTCCAACCAGCGATCCACAAAGCGGCGGCTGTGCTCAGGAAGGCCGCACGCGCTGAGCGGTATTGCTACTGGCCTTGCGTCATTTGAAATGTGGATGAGGTGATCCAGGGAGACAGCGGCAGAGATGACCGTTGAGTGCGTGGTGATGATGACCTGGATGCCACGTTCTTCAGCCACCGTTTTCAAATGCCGCAGCAGGCGCAGTTGAAGCTGAGGATGAAGATGCGCCTCTGGCTCCTCGATCAACAGGAGCCGCAGATAGGTCTCTTCGCCTCGATCCTCTTCTTCCTCCAGGATCAGTTCAGCCAGGATCGACGCGATGTACAGGAGGTTGTTGTAGCCAAGGCTGTTCTCCTCCAGCGATCGGAACTGGGTCGTGTCAGCCTCGCTGAGGTTAGGGAAGTACAGAAGCCGCAAGCCCTCCACGATCCGGGAGAAGCTGACTTCTGAGAACTGAATCATGGTGCCCTGAGAGAGATTGAGCCCCAGCGCTGCCTTCAGGTTGTCTCCGATTCGCTGATTGGCTTGTTTGATCGCAAATTCGTCGCTCTGTGAAAGCTCACGATTGAAGTTTCCGACATGCTCTTCCAGCGGGTGAAGAGTCTGTGCCTTCCTGGCCTCAGCGAGCTCTTTGCGGCAGAGGGCCTTCATGAGCCGGGCAAGGCGGGACTGGCGACCTTCGCGCAACTTGTTCTCGGCATCGCGCAGCGGAGGTAGGTAAATACAATGGATGTAGTCCAGCGTCTCGGACTCGAACGGTTTGGCATGCTCGTGCCCCGCGTAGGTGTGGTGCCTGAAGCGCCCGCGAGACTCTTGATTGCGGGCCTCAAAAGTCAGCTTGGCCTCGTCGTGATTTCCACACCAGGATTCGAACGCAATGGCGTCCTGATCATCCAGACCTGAAAACGTCGCCTGAATCTGGATGCTTTCAGCAGCGACCGCGCCCGGCTCAAAACCCCGGTAGAAATCGCGCTCACTAATGATTCGCTTGCCTGACTCCGAGTCGTTGAAGAGCTGGCGCACTGCACTGACCACGCCAGTCTTGCCGGCCCCATTCTCTCCCACGAGCACGTTCAGCCCGTCTCGAAATTCGATGGTGAACGGCTCACCAAAGCATTTGAATCCAGTGACATCCAATTGCCGTAGATACATGCGAATCCCTTCTAGTGGCCGGTTACCAACGAAAATGACGTGACTGCCGGGCGTATCTGGCCTGCAGGTTCACGCAAACTGATCCTGTGATAGTGGCATTACGGTATAGCCCGGGCAATCTCAGCATCCAGGCTTGGCCTGCGAGGATGATTTGTACCGATGATGATCTGGGTGGGATACCTCAGGGTGATTCAGATCCCCAGATCTACAGCTATCAACGTATCTTGTTGAATGGGGCTGGCATGGCCCTGCTGCATTAGGTGGCGGAGCAGCTCATTTCGAAGGTGGAAGCGCAGGCGTTCCCGGATCATGGGATATCCGGTCGTCGACGGATTGAAATGTTCGCGATCAATGACCGTCCTTAGCGCCTTGAACGCAGCGACGCCTATTGCCTTCTCGTAGAGCCGGGTTTGCGGGTCGAATCCAGGCTTGCGCTGGTAGCTGCTAAGCACCTCACGCAAAATCAGCTCAAGCGCCGGGCCGTGAAAATCTGCGGCAGCGCGCCAAACCTCGGCCTCCAGGTCATCATCCATTCTTTGTTCTTCCAGACGCGCTACATACGCCGGCAATTTTCGGGTAAACCGCTCCTTTGATTCAACACGTAGGAGTTCGTGCATGCACATCTCGTTTGACCTTAACCACAATGACAGGGAAGCACTGCTTCGCCACTGCAAGGAGTTCGTGCCGGCAAGTGGCGATGCCAGGGAGAACGCACGCTTGGCCGATGCGCTCGAGGCGCTGGCCGAGGCCCTGATGGCTGACGACGAGGCTGCGACTGCCCAAGGGGTGTGCTAGAAATTCGCAAAGTCACTGGGTGGGCCCTGGGTGACCACCCTCACCCGCCCGTCTCGCTCGAATGATCTGTTGACTCTGATGCATCCACTGCCTGCTCTAGTGCTTGCCGGAGAGTGGCATTCTCGGCTTCCACTGCCCCTATCTGTTGCTGCAGCGCAGTGACAGTGGTGGTGCTTGCCATCAGGGCTTGGCGCAATGCTTCAGTGTCCTGCTTCTGATCAAGCAGTTGTTCCTTGAGCGCTTCCTGAGCACCTTCCGCTCGCGCCAGCGCCACCTGGGTAACCTGAGCATCTGAGGTCATGCGTTGGACAGTGTCCGTCAGGTCGGCGGACTTCCTGGCATGCTGCCTGGCCTCACCCAGCAGGCGCTCGTTATCTCGATTGAGCCGAGTTGACTCGTCCTGCTTGACCGAAACTGTCTCCTGCAGCTTGCGCTGTTCAACCTGCAGTTGGTGAAGCTGTGCCTCGTGGCGACGCAGCTCCTGATCGCGCTGCTCCTTCACCGACTCACGGTAATGCTCCAGAGCGTTGCGGTTATGAAGCAGTTTTTCTTCGAGGGATTGGATCTGGGCGTCCCGCTCGCCTAGGCGAACCTTGAGGTCTGCGCATTGCTGGGATAGGCCGGCGTTGCGTGTAAGTTCAGCTTGTAGCGAAGCATGAGTGGTCTTGAGCTCCTCAGCTTGGATCGCCAGTGCGGACGCCTGCGCCTCATGACAGCGCTGAAGTTCTGCCAGCTCGTTCTCAAGGGTTTCTGTGCGGGCGGCCAACTGTTTGCGCTCATGCTCGAACTCTGCCCGTGCCTCAAGAAAGACCTGATTACCCTCCTCCTGCACCTGATCCAACAAGTTCTCGACCACCCCGCGCAGTGCACCGCTCATGCGATCACGCGTGGTTGCGTCTGGCCCGGGCGTTTCCAGCTGTTTCAGGTAACGAGCAATCGTGGTCTTGGAGCCTGTATTTCCAATCTCGACCCGCACCGCATCAATGCTGGGGTACACACCACGCATCAGCAGGCTGTTCCGCGCTTTCTGCACCACTGCCAGGTTAACGCCGCCACGGGCCATACGCCCTCCGTACTATTTCGTGTCATATCACATGTCATGTAATTACATGATACGAAAATGCTTGAAAGTGCAACTAAGAAGCCGACAACTGGTATGAAGTAATGCAGAGTTATGGCTTCTCAGTTCGGTAGAATCGGTTTTTAGTACACCCAGGCAGTACGAATGCCAAGTTCCCTCGATCTGGAGGCCATCACATGGGCAAAGCCGATCTGTACCTGAAGGCTGGAGCCCGGGAGAACACTCGGAAAAGCTACCGAGCAGCCATTGAGCATTTCGAGATGGACTGGGGTGGCTACCTGCCTACCACGGGTGACGGCATCGTCCGCTACCTGGCCAACTATGCCGGGCATCACTCGATCAATACACTCAAGCAGCGGCTCGCGGCGCTATCCCAATGGCACATCACTCAAGGCTTTCCAGATCCAACGAAGACGCCAGACGTCCGACGGGTGCTCAAAGGTATTCGAGCTGTCCATCCAGCCAAGACAAAGCAAGCTGCCCCTCTTCAGTTGAGCCAGCTGCAGCAAGTTGTGGGCTGGCTAGATACCGAAGCAAATGGCGCTCACCATCGAGGCGATCACAAGTGTGAGGTTCGGCAAAGGAGATCAATCGCCCTGGTCTTGATCGGGTTCTGGCGTGGCTTCCGAGGTGACGAGCTCGCTCGTCTAGAGATCGAGCACACCCACGCGGTGTCTGGGGAAGGCATTTCATTCTTTCTTCCGTACACCAAGAGCGATCGCGAGCATCAGGGTGCGACCTATCACACGCCGGCGCTCAAGATGCTCTGCCCTGTGGAGGCATACATCAATTGGATCACCATTGCTGGCCTGGCCAGTGGGCCGGTGTTCAGGGGGATCGATCGCTGGGGCAATCTTTCAACCGAGGGAATCAATCCTCATAGCCTGATTCCGATGTTGCGCAGGATCCTTGCAGAGGCGGGTTTACCTGCTGCCATGTACAGCAGCCATTCCCTTCGGAGAGGCTTCGCAACATGGGCGACGGCGAATGGGTGGGACATCAAAGCGCTGATGACCTACGTGGGGTGGAAGGATATGCAGTCGGCGCTGCGCTACATCGACGCGAGCGCTTCCTTTGCGGGACTGGCGGTGGGGAAACGTGGATCTGAGCTGCAGATTGGCCGGTAGGATTGCTGCCGAAAACCAGAAGCACATCCCACCCTGAAAGAGTTTGAGCCCGTTCAGACAGGTACTACGGCGCCGCTGCCTGAAAAGTGGCCGGTTACGTTGGCCATGAACACTTCCAGCTGTGCGGCAGTAGCTTCTGGAGACCATCCCGCCAGATGAGGAGTGATCAGCAGGTTGTCGAAACCTAGCAGTGCCTCTGGCTTGGTTGGCTGGATAGCAGTCATGATTTTCCTCATCTTGGCATTATTTATTGAGGTAGTTGCCTGTCGGCTGTTGCGCTCTAGCTCAACGACATCAGAGCGTTGGGAGCCTTGGCGCTTGTAGCTCGAGAACATGATTTCAGCTAAAGAAACTCGCGTTCACGGGTCAACGCACATTATCGGTTATCTGTTTTTCGCTAGGTGGAAAAACACTGTGTCCTAGGCGGAATGCCCGACCATGTGATTTAGCCATCTGGGCGGAATTTCTGACCTTCGTTGATAAGAAATGCATCAGGTCAAAGGGTGATCATGAGCCCTGAAGCCAAGGGGGCTTTCGCCCCCAGCCCCATGCTCCTACATGCCGAGATGCTCTCTAGTGGCACGACCTCAGTTTTCCAGTTCTGGAAGGCAAGGTTTAACGTTTAGGGCCAAACATGTCTCATTGGGCCTTGCATGGATTGGCGGAAACCCTCGAATCGGTCAATAGCCGCGCGCTCTTGCATGTGCGAGCGGCAGTAAAAGACGGTGTGCGTAAACACATCCATGTCCGAATGGCTGTCGGCGATTTCCGCAAAGCAGGATATCTGGAACAGAACGCCATCCAGCCGCCCGTCCTTGAGTCGAGCATCTACAAAGCGCTGGTGTTCTTTGTAGAGGCTCTCCAAACATGGGTGGATCATCTGCCTGAGCCGGGCCTCAGACTGAACTTGAATAGGCTGAGGGATCAGGAGATGCGGCTCAAGATTGAATGCAATGCACCCATGCCCCCTTTCGACGACCTGATCACAACCCGCGCGTATTTGGCCCTCAAAATTTTTGATGGAGTTGATGGTTTTGCACGCGACGTAATAGTCACCGAAAGGCGCGCTAACTACGACATCTGGCTCCCCTAGACGCCCTACCAGCTGGCGGTGGCGCACATACTGGAGCATCTCAAGCTCGAACACTGCATCCTTCCCGGGAGAGTGCATCAGCGAAGCAGGGTCTAGCGGGTTACTGGCGATGCGTCGCAACGGCTCCCGAAGCTCAGGTTCGTGCTGGCAAGCCTCGATGGCCAACAACACTCGCTGCGCACGACCAAGCTCAATTGAGGGCCCGGTTGACGCGATACATTCGGCTTCAGAGGCAAGCTTCAAGGCCTTCGCAAAATCCGTTTGGGGGCGGATTTTTACATCCAGGCGGGCGCAAACTGCTCGCTCGGTCTCGGCCAATTTCGGCATGTCTATATAACGGAGGAAGGTTTCGGGCTGCATGATTCGTTCGAGGTTCCAGGAGGCTTGATAATGGGGCTGCGAGCCTTCCCTGGATCAGACCTCGTTCCAAAGACGCTCGAAGTTGTTGGGCTTAAATTTTTCCACGAGGAAGTCGATGAACAGTCGGGTTTTTGCCGGTATGTAGGTTCGCTCATGGAACGCGATGTTGATGATGAGCTTGGGCAGCTCCCATTCGGTCAGAACTGGAATGAGTTCGCCTGAGACGATCTCGTTGTAGATGATGTACAGCGGTTGGATCAAAATGCCCGCGTGAGCCTTGGTGCACCCGGATGATCTGGCCATCATTGCATTCGAGGACAGCATCGATCTCGATTACCTTGGATTCCTTGCCTTTGGTGAATTGAATCACGCGGGGCTGGTTGGCATGACTATAGATCTGCAAATCTTGATTGAGCAAATCCTCGACTGTACGAGGTCGCCCCCGCTCCGCCAGGTAGGCCCGAGAGGCCGCCAGTACGCGCTTGGTCTCAGCTAGCTTGCGAGTGGTGATATTGGAGTCAGGCTCGAATTCCCTAGTGCGGATCGCCAGGTCGATTTCGGTATCCATGATGCGTAATAACGGTTCGCACCAATGATCTTCACCTTGAGCTTGGGATGGCGCTTCCGAAACTCGCTCAGGATCGGGACGATGTGTAGCTTTGCACAAGAGATAGTCGAGGTGATGGTAAGCGTTCCGCTTGCCTCGGTCGTCGCTGCGTGGACGGCGGCTTCGGCATCGCGGAACTCACCCAGCAGGAACCTGCACTTCCCGTAGAGCTCATGGCCCGCAGGTGTCAAAGACAGCCGGCGAGTATTGCGAACTGCATGGTGCCCACGGCTACCTGCTTCACCAGTTCCTGTCCTCCGCGTCGAACAAACGCACTGACGAATAAGGTGGCCGCTTGGAAAATCGAGCTCGCTTTGCCCAGGAGGTTGTCGACGCAGCGGTGGAAGCGATTGGGTCTGAGCGAGTCGGTATCCGAATTTTCCCATCCGGGCCTTTCCAAGGCATTCTGGCGGCTCTCAAAGATCCAGAGCTGCCGACCCTGTCAAGCGAGGGCCACAGGAGCCTCAAATTCGCTTCTGAATTTCGCACAGTGAGCGAGCCAGCAGTGAGAGTGGAATACACCCTTTCCTAGCGACGAACGCTGTGTCCTCAGCCTCCTCCGGCACCATGTACAAGATGTCGAGCGGGAGCTCAGCGCCAGCGGCTCTTAATTCGCTCTTCAGTCGAACCAATGGCGCGCCAGAAGGGCCCACTACCAAGACGTCGTAATCGCTGCCGATGCCGTGGAGCGATGAGCCAAACATGAAGGCCTTGTAGTACCGCAGTGTCGGGCAGGTTTCGAGGAGAAAGCCTGCCACCTCCGCTGCTGTCATCAGCCCTTCAGCAAGATAGGTCTCAGCTCGTCCCATTTCAGTACCTTACATCCCAGCTGCCGCCCTGCCTCAATGGCGCTCGGGGCGGGCGATCCATTGGGGTTGGTGTTCCACGCAACGTCCACAGCACCACAACTGTCCCAGAGGCTGCGAACAGCATCAGCTGTCGGCTCATATTCCCAGATCATGCCTACCCTGAGTGAGCGGCCACGCGAAAGGGTCAGAGAGAATACACGATCGAACTCACGGCGGACGTTTGAAACGTAACCTTGCTGCAGAATCAGGCGGTAAGGAAACATGTAGTTTTTGTGGGACGCCATCCTCGCCGAGCCTTTTGGAATTGCTGACCCAAGTGATCCGTAGTTTCCCCATCCTACGGTCTTGTCTTCTAGGAAGGCGATCGCACTACCATCCCATAAGCACTCTTTGCGATAGCCGCAGAGGAAATCCATCTCTGGCCATTGCTCGTAGTATCGAGCAGCCAACTCGGCGTCCATTTTGTAGGCGTCACTGATGACAGCCAAAACGTCAGGCTGCTCATGAACCGAGATGCGAATAGCGTCGCCCCCAGCGTGCTCTACCGAGATGACTCCGCTTTCACGCCGGGCATTCTCCAACGCATATTTCACCTGCCACTTCATGCAAAGATTCCGTCTAGCTGTACTGGATAGCGAATAGCACGGCCGGAGCCACCACAGACGTGACGTTCGATCAGCCCTCGGACATGCTCCTGGTACTGGGCAAAGGCCTCATGTTCGGCCTCGTTCATGTGCTGCTGGTTCGCCGTAATGATGCGTTGGATACGAAGGTGATTGGGCAGGATGACGTTACGCATCCTGTCCGACCAGGTTTTCGCGGACTCTGACTCAGGGTCGTACTCAAAATCTGTACCTTCGCAAGGCGCTAGCCTTTTCCAGATCGCCTTGTTCTCCGCCATGGCAGCGGTTATGGCGTTCCTAACCTGCGAGCGCTCCTCGTAGGCGTGTACGCCTTGCTTATGGGCCAGTGCCGCTAGGTGGTTGCTCTTCCACATCAACAGCGTGACTCGATTGTACGACGGGGAGTTCTTGTCGATCTTCGTATGGCAGGTCGGGCACAGGAGCAGGAGGTTCTCGAAGGAGTCAGCTTCGAATTCGCCATCAGGGCGCTCCTCGTGACGTGGCCCTTTTTCACCATGGGGGATCACGTGGGCCATCTCCGCGATGTGCTTGTCACCCCCCATTTCAGCGGGGAATAGGGGTTGTAGGCAGTCCGGGTGCTGGCAATGACCTGCGGCCTCTGAGAAAAGCCGGAGCTTGGTTTCCTGTGGAATGTACTTTCGATCTGCCATGGTCGCGCCCTGAATTTGAGGTGCACAGAGTAGCGGCAGACAGCGCAGAGTCATAGACCGACCTTGGCCTAGTCCGACATCAGATGACGCAGTCTGAAGGGATTTTTCTGGACGCTGACAGCTGGTGCGGAATCAGCGCTGTTAGCCTGCGTGACACACCCGATAGGTGTCGCGATCATCAGACTAATCAGGGGCAAAAAAGATGCCGAAAGCGGAGGAAGCTAACGGCACCAAAGGTGCTACATCACATCTGCCAAGTACCCGCACATTACCGAATTGGCAGTGATGGCGAGCAACGTGTTTAGGCAGGCCTGTTGCCTTGCAGTGCGTTCGACAGCAGCTTGAGGATTGCGTCATGCTCGATCGGCGCGGGATTCCAGTACGGGTTTTGGAGGGCAATATCTGCCGCCCGCTGCATGTCGCCCTCGCCCACTCCCAGCGATTCCAATGCCGTCGGCGCACCGAGTTCTACGGCCAGGTCATACAGCGCCAGCGCGGCGCCTGGTACAGTGCCTTCAACGCCCAGGGCAAAGCTGATACGGGCGGTCTGGGCCTTGGCATGGTCTTCGTTGTAGGCAATGGCATCCGGCAGCACGATGGTATGTGTCTCGGCGTGTGGCAGATTGAACGTAACGCCCAAGGTGTGGCAGAGCTTGTGGTGAAGCGCCATGCCACGTTTCCGAGCACTGTGCCGCACAACCAGGCGCCGTACAGGCAAGCGTTGCGAGCCTCGGTGCTGGCGGAGTCATGCTTGAGCGCGCGAAGCCCTTGGGCCATGGCGCGAATACCCTTTTCTGCCAGCAGCGACATGATCGGGTTAGGGTTCGGGATGGCCTATCGACTGTGCCTGCTGGCGTGTGTCAGACATGCGACTCCGGCCGAACAAGCTGCTTTGTCCTCAAAGTACGCTGCAGTGACGTACCTCTCCTCGATGGCCGGCGTCCTGCTAGGAGGTACATTAGGGAATCTCGTAGGCCTGTCGGCGGCAACGTATATGTTGTTCGGATTCGCAGCCTTGGCGCTTATCCCCCTGATGCGCTTCGCTCCGAAATTAGGCGAGGTCGGCTAGGAGCTGTAGTTCTTCAGATGATCACCACTTAGACCGTATGGGGTACGCTATGCGCCCCTCAGATCTCATTCCAAGGACGATATGGCCGCCTCGAAAAAGAAACGCGCTCCTAAGACGAAGGCGCAACCTGCCAGCCATTCCGGGGCGAGCCCATCGGTAAACGAAGCTGACTTCCAGGCTGCGATCATCGCACGCTTGCGTGAAGCCCTTCCCCTGCTGCCGGCTAACATCCGTGCCGAGCGCTATTTGAAATTGCAGCTTGGTCACCATCAGATCGCAATCGATGGTAGCGGAAAAACTAAAGATTTCTTCAGGGGGCGGTCGGACGTTGTCGTGTTTCTCGATGATAAACCGCTGTTGCTCGCTGAGCTCAAAGCTCCGTCTGTGGATATCACTGATGAAGACGTCGACCAAGGGCTCTCCTACGCTCGGATCCACCAGCCCATGGTGCCACTTGTACTGGTCACGAACGGCAATCAAGCGTCGACCCGGCTTGTGCTGACCTACGATGGAACACTCGTCTCAAACGACAAAGCTGATGCTGCAGGTTTGGCGGAGATTCTGTCGGCGGCATCGAAGTTGGCTAGCAGCTCGACCGAGAGCGCAATACGTACTCTGCTGGGGCGCGATTCCAGAGTCTGGGCAGCCATTGTCAAAAAATGGAATGCCGAGGAAATTAGCAGTCGAACGGGCACCGTCTCCGAATTGCACCGAGCGATTGCCGAAGGCTTCCATATCCCACGAGAAGCTGTCGGCCAAGTCTGCGAACACGTGGAAAAGGGAGCGGAAGTTGTCATCTTGCATGGCGCTCCGCTATCTGGCATCACTGGCACATTGATCCAGTTGGTTGAGAAACTCCAGAAAGGCCCTGTCCTCTACCTCGACCGCCGAAGCTCGGGGGATGTTCTCCAGTTTCTTTCGTCCCGTCTGACCCGGGAGCTTTCTATCGGGGTGTCCCGGGATGACGTCAGGCAATGGCTGTTAACTGGACAGCCCCTGGCTGGACTCATCCTCGTGGTGGACGGCATCCCGGCCGGTGAGCTTGAGGAGCTGCTACACCTTGCAGAGTTGAAGCACCTACAACTCGTTCTCGGAACTGACAGCAGTACATTCGACGCACTTCGTACATTGGCTGGCCGCATCGAAGAAACGAAGCTCGGTCGCCTGGCTAAACCGGTCGAGCTCATGGATCTGTCAAACGAAGAATTCAGAGAGGCCTGTCAGATTTTTATCAACCTCAAGCAGGCTCATTTCATACGTGGGGCGGAGCTGATTCCGGAACTGCGCCGCCCACGCCTGCTCCGTCTCATTGCAACTCTACTGCCCAACCACGCGCCGGAAAGGAAGTCAGGGCCTAACGGCTCAAAGTTTGAAACCCGACTCGTAATCCCACCAATTCCCGGTCTCCGGATGCTGGAATGGGCGAGCAACCTCATCGGAGCGGATCCGCAATTGAAACATGATCTCTCTAAGCTCGCTGCAGCCTATCTGGCCGATGTGGCGGATAACGGACGAGACCTCCAGAGGATCATCGAAACCTATGGTGTACCTTCGATCGATCCCGATGTGATGGAGCAATCACTGGGGGATTCACGAATCGAGCGCCTACGCGCAAGCGGTATGATCCATTGGATTGACACACGAACGATGGGCCCAAGGTTGGTCATTCGTTTTCCTGAACAGCTGGCACATTACATCTCCCTCCAGTGGACGGCGGATCTTAATAAGCAAGTTGATGAAGCTGGTGTAGATTCCACCCTGCACCGCATACTGCAGCAGTCACATTTTGTGCCTGATGGAGATATCTGCGCAGCAGCTGCCATCTCGCGAATCGAGAACGGTGCACACCTATACCAGATCGTTGACTCTCTAATAGGCTGCGAGCCTGAGCCAACCTTCCTGGCGGAGGGAGCCGTGCTCGAAGTGCTTGCGAAGGATATCAAAGGGGCGCGCATCAAACTCGGTGAAGGGATGGGCGGGCGCGTTCCTGGGGATACTCAGCCTTGGCTGATTCTGAGCCACCTGGCGATGAAACTCATGGACAGAGGGGATGGAGGCACATCCGTCAATCTCCTGATCTTCGCTGCTCTAGGCAATTGTGAAGATCTGATTTTCAAGCCGGCCCCTTACAACCTCAGAGACATGCTTGGCCTGCACAAGCACGACATCCCCGGCGTGGGCTCCGTGCTCTGCGGCAATAGCGGCATCGTCGAGCCACTCATGCAGGCATTGTTCATCTGTGCATCACATCGTCCCGACGAGTTCGAACTATTGGTGACCCACGCGCTGCAGGAAGACAAACGTCACCTCGCGTGGCGCCTGGTAATGCTTTGCAATCTTCTGAAAAATGATGGGAACCCACGTGTCCGAGCAGCTGCCCACGCAGCCGATCACCGACTCGACAAGTACTGGAAAACCTTCATTTCATCTGAACATGCTGAAGCTGATTCGTGCAGCGCCTAAACGCTCAAGCTCTCAAGGATCACGGCTAGCGCTCACCTAGCCGTCACTAGTGATTTATGCCATTGAACCAGCGTTTGAGACGCAACCAGATTCCTTCTACCTCGGGCGCAATTTGTTCGATAGGTTCAGGCTGAACAGATACAGAACCAGAGCGATCCTCGTAGTAGCTCTTTCGCTGTTCATCAGCATGCACCTTTCCCCTTTTGATCGCAGCGTCGGACATATCTCCAGCCCAGAGCACCGATCCGTTGCGGATGAAGTAATGGGAGCGGCAAGGGAAGCTCCAATTGCCTACTGAAGGATCCAGCGACACCTCTCCGTTGTATGTGAGCTTCCACTGAGTCTTGGAAATGGGCAACGGTACTTCGTTGCCACACCCGCAGGGACACAAATGAGTGGTGGTGCGGTACTTCATGGAAACGTACAGCACCCCGGCTTCGAGCTCGTCCGGAATGAACTCGACAAATGCGTTCCGTAGCTTCATGGCAACTGCTCGGAATTGACCACCTTGTTGCTGGCGGTGGTGAGTGTCGCATTCAGCTCGCGCGCGCTGTCGTAATAGAACCCGCAGTGCCGCTTCCACCTGAGCACAGCAAGCTGAGCGTTGATCGCGTTCAGCTCTGCGATCTGAACAGCAGCCTTATAGAGAGCCTCGCGGTTGCCATCAGCCATAGAGATCCGCTCAAACACATGATCACGCTGGCCTGGAAGGCTCATCGTAACCCTGGCAGTGCCAATCAACTGGTTATCTTCGGTGCGAATCACGTCGATCCCTGTATCGATGATCACAACCTTGGAGTCGGCCAGACGGTCATAAATCAGCCTGCGCACATCGCCTTTATCCACACACAGGAAGACGTAGTCGAAGTCCCTCAGCTCATCAACGTTAACCTCCGTCACGTTTATGCAGTGCGGCACGATGTGCTTACGGAAGGCTGAGTACAGCTGCCCGAAATAGTCCACCTTCGTGTACTGAGCATCCAACGCTTCTCGGCTCACTGCACCCGGGGCACGAAAGGCGTTGTGCTGCTGAAGTTTGTCCAAGTCGTACAGGTGAATCTCAGCCACTGGCGTCTTTGCCACCGCGTCCAGTACGTAAGCACCAGTACCGCCCAAGCCAACAATGGCGATGCGCTGCGAGGTGAAAATCCCATTCAGCGCAGTGGTGCCATAGCGTGCTGAGGCCGTGTCCTCGTACTGGAAGGCGGAGTCAGGCGATTCCGCCTCCACCACTTTGTACGTCAACGGTGTCACGTCGGCGGCAGCAGCCCGCGCCTCATTCCAGAGGATCCGGGTGTAGTGCCACACCTTGTCGTAGAAGCTGGTAAACCCATTGGTACCTTGTGGCTTGTTCGAGAATGCAAAATTCGCCGTCAGCGTCTGCGTCAACGGGAGCGGCCCCGCTTGATACTCGATTGCGGCAATCTTTTCGCCGTTGTGCTTGTGGGGGTACTCACCAATAAAGTGAATGACGTGGGTGGCTGGGGCAGCCACCACCTCAGGGCTAACCAGATCAAGCGGGCAGCAGAATGTACCGAGCTTCACCTCTCCTTGCGCGTTGAGGTAGGGGATGGAGTGCACGACCAAATGCCCTTCGCGCACTTCCAGTTCAAACCCCTGGTTGCGGAGATCGAGGAGCGTGGGGTTAAGACTTATCACTGACCGAGACATAGAATTCCATCCCCTCTTTGACACGAATTTGTTGACCGTCCACTACCGAACCTTCCGGGTGGTCGTGAGGGCCATGGTCATAGTCGATCGTGTAAACCGTCTGCGGAGGATGCTGGCTACCAGGGAACGCCAGCTCGACCAGTTGCTGATAGGTCAGGAAGCGGGTGTGCACCACGCGAGGCTTGGCGTTCATGATGATGGTTGCCTCAAAAGGCTTAACCACGAAGTGCTCAACGCCGGGCTTGGTCAGGTCGATGTAGTCCTTGTCGCCAACCAGGATGTCGCGCCCGCCAGGCACAATTTCCCAAACATCGTGATCCTGGGGAGCACCGGCCAGGGCCTTAAGAGTTGCTCCGTTGATCTGGCGACCACCCCAGGTGAGTACTTGGTCGTTCAACACGATCCGGTACGAGCTATCGCCTAAGAACACCAGGAAGCGCTCCACCCCAGCATGGCGCAGATCAACCCGCTCGTTGGTATCGATCTCTTCCAGGCGCCCCGTCGAAAGCACTTGGAAGACCATGATGCCCGGCGCAGGGCGAACCTCGATGCTTTCGAGGATCTGGCCGCCGGTCACGATGGGGTCATCGATCACGACCGAGGTGAAGCACAGCGCTTCATTGCCCACCAAAATCCGATAAGGGCCCTGCTCGGGCGGCTGTTCACCTTTGGCGATTACGGCCGCCAAATCCACAACGTCTAACGCAAAACCAGAAGCCATGATGGAACTCCTAGCCCCGCTGGGGCAGTTAACCGCTACGTTTGTTAGGCTAGCAAAGCACGCTTGATATATCAAGCACTCGCGAGAAAATGGTTTGTGCTTGAGTAGCAGAGCGCTACACTGCATCAAACATCACCGTACTGGCAGGTTGTCAGATCGCGGCTGATTGCCGATATTTTCTGAAGATCAGTAACAACAGAGGCACATGTGAAACCAACACTTGCACAGTACCTGGCTTCGATTCGCCGGGATAGGCAGCTATCCCTGAGGCAGGTTGAGGAGCAGAGCGGCAAGGAAGTATCCAATGCCTACCTGAGCCAGCTAGAAACCGGCAAGGTTACGCAGCCCAGCCCTAATGTGCTCCACACACTGGCTGAGTTGTATGGGATCGATTACATATATCTCATGCAGCTCGCTAACTACCTCCCCGCCGAACGGGAGGATTCGCAGCGTCACGGCCGAGTTGCAACATTTGCTGAGCACAACCTCACTCAAGATGAGGAAGGTGAGCTTTTGGAGTTTTTGCAGTTCATCAGGAGTCGACGTAAGGATGGCCAAGCCGGACGACAGTAGCCTGCAGGAACATGAGCTTTTTGCTGTAGAAGCCAAAGCCAAGAAACTGCTCGATGAAGCAAATGCATGGGGACGGTTCCCAACCCCCGTCCCCGACATCCTTGATGCCGCCAAGCTGCGGGTCGCCCCTATCGCCATCCACGATGTCGAAACCTTTCTGGCCTACGTGGCCCAAAAGACGGCCGCCGCCGGGCATCGCCTGAAATCAGCCTTGTCGAAGGTGCTAGGTGTATATGACGCGGATGAGCAATTCATCCACATCGATCCCACTGTCACCGAATCTAAGCAGACCTTCCTCAAGCTCCATGAAACCGGTCATCATCGGCTCCCGAGCCACCGCCAGATGTTCAAATTTTTTCAGGATTGTGAGCAGACACTGGCCCCCTCGATCGCCGATCTCTTCGAGCGTGAGGCGAACAATTTCGCTCGATTCGCTTTGTTCCAAGGGGACAGCTACAAACAGCATGCCCTGGACATGGCAAATGCGATCAAGACTCCGATGGCTCTCGCCAAGCAGTACGGTGCGTCGATTTACGCGTCGTGTCGGGAGTTCGTTCGCACTCATGACCAGGCGTGCGCACTCTTTGTGCTCGAACCCATTCAGATCCATGAAGACCATGAGCTGATCGCCTTGGTACGACGGATTGAGCTCTCACCTGCTTACGTACAGAAATTTGGTCGACCGGATGATAGCTTCATCACGCTCAGTCATACGCTTGGCCGCTTGCTTCCTAAGCATGGGCGGCGAATGGTGATCGACGCCAGGGTGTATATCAAAGACCTCAATGGCACGCTGTATGAATGCTTGGGGGAGGCATTTGACACCAAACATAATGTGTTCTTGCTCGTATTCCCTCTCCGCCCCGCTGCTACCTTTGACTTTCTACTCCCGAAGTAGAAGCGCCAAACGCGGGCGTTATTTGCTGCGCAAAGGGCTTGACTGAATTACCTCTTTTGATCGCCCCGTACTGGTGGCGTCGGAATCTCGCATACACGAGCCCTCAAACTATCTAGCATCCAGTAAGCAGCGTCGTCGAGCGAAAAGTCACTCATCTGACAGCCAGCAATTGGGGAGGCTTGTGCTGGCCACTCGCCTCTTAACTGCAGAGGTCGTAACATCGGGCGTACTACCAAGCTCGGCGACGCCTGAGCAATGGCTACTGCTCGCATTTCGCCGCTCGAACTCCATGGGACTGAGATAGCCCAGCGTCGAGTGGCGGCGGCGGTGATTGTAAAAGCGGATGTAGTCGAACAGGTCGGTTTTCGCCTCCTGGTAGCTAGCATAGCGAGTCAGATACACCCGCTCGGCCTTCAGCGAACGAAAGAAGCTCTCCATCGCGGCGTTGTCCCAGCAGTTCCCCGGACGTGAATGGCTGGGCACGATTCGATGTCGCCGAAGCAAGGCCTGGTAGTCGTAGGCGCAGTATTGGCTGCCACGATCGGAGTGCAGCAGCACTTGTTCTTTCGGCTGTCGGCGTGCAACGGCCATCTCCAGAGCAGCATGCACCAGAGCCTGCTGCATCCGATGGTGCATCGCCCAACCGACGACAGCGCGTGAATAGAGATCGAGCACGACGGCCAGATACAGCCAGCCTTGGGCCGTCCGCACGTAGGTCATGTCCGAGACCCAGTGCCGATTAGCTTGATCCGAGACGAACTGGCGATCCAGGTGGTTCGGGGCAACCGGCAGAGCATGGCGACTGCTGGAAACCAGCCGCCAACGCTTGCGCGAGCGAACGCGCAGACCGGCTTCGCGCATCAGTCGAGCAACCCGGTGTCGACCACACACATGCCCCGTGGCCGCCAACTCGGCCTTGATTCGGCGATGGCCATAGATCCCATTCACCTCGTGGTGGATGGTGCGGATCTCCTTGCTCAGACGCCGATTCGCCATCTCTCTCGCCGATGGAGGCCGCTGCTGCCAGGCATAGAAACCGCTGCGCGATACCTGCAGCAGCCGGCACATTGGCGCTACGGGATAGCGACCGGCCAACGCCTCAATGGCGCGGAACTTCACTTCGTGGGCTGCGAGAAGATGGCGAGCGCCTTTTTTAAAACATCGCGCTCCATGGTGACCTGAGCCAGTTGCTGGCGTAGGCGACTTAGCTCCGCGCTCTCGCCCCGCTGCTTGCCATTGCCCGGAAATGCATCGTCACCTTGCTGCTCAGACTGGCGCTTCCATTTGCCCAACAGGCTTTCAGCGATGCCGAGCGTCTCGGCGACATGACGAAGCGTCATGCCGGCAAGCACCTGGTCGACCGCTTCGCGTTTGAAGGATTCTGGAAAACGTCGTCTGGTCTGGGTCATGAACACTCCTTGCGGTGGGCATTATCCACCTTAAGTCAGTGCCCACTCAGCCCGGGACAGACCACATCCATCTACGATGCTTTGGTGTGAGATCAAGACCTTGTAATGATTTAGTTAGCACGGTCAAAATTCAGCAAGGCCTCGACCAGACCCGCTGGGTTTTCTTCTGCGAGCCAATGCCCCGCCTGTGCAAGGCATAAGAATTTCACACTCTTCGCCACCTCCTTCATCATCCTTTCCATGACTGGCGCAAAGGCGCTCGACTCTCCTGCAACCGCAAGAACGGGCACGGCAGTTTTGCCGTGCTCCGCAAGCTGAGTTCGGTTAAACGCCGCGTCCTGAGCAAAAGCTCTATACAGCTGAAAACCAGCTCGCATGCCACCCGGCCCGCTGAAGCTCTCTAGATAGCGCTGCTTCGTGGCCAGGTCGATAGCGCCGGCATCGTACGCAAGATCGTGCCAAAAATGCTCAAGATAAAAAGCCTCCTTGCCAGCGGTCAAAGCTTCTGGGATATCCGGAGCCTGGTGGAAATGGAAATGCCAGACGCGCTTATCATCAAGCAAAACATGGTCGAACACTTCGGTACCGGGTAATGGTGCGTCTAAGACCGCTAACGCCTTCGTGGAGCCCGGGAACTGCCGGGCGAATGCGTAAGCAACCATCATGCCGATATCGTGACCGACTACGAAAGTGGGAGCCTTGATCTCGGCATCCTGTAGCACTGCAAAACAGTCGCGGGCCATCTGAGCCTTGTCATATCCATCTGCTGGGCGAGTCGAACCG
Source organism: Pseudomonas syringae group sp. 243L2 (assembly GCF_032587875.1). NCBI lineage: Bacteria > Pseudomonadati > Pseudomonadota > Gammaproteobacteria > Pseudomonadales > Pseudomonadaceae > Pseudomonas > Pseudomonas syringae group sp. 243L2. Next base: position 104,356 of record NZ_JAWHPL010000021.1, on the reverse strand, counting down.
CCAGCACCTCTGAAATCCGGGGCTATAACTCTGTAACCGCTTTCCATAAGTGGCCCTACGATGCGACGCCAAGCGATCGCCGTCTCCGGGTAACCATGGATCAGCAGTATATTTTTAGGGCCAGTACCCCCTACCGCGTAACGAAGCCTCACGCCGTTGCCAACGTCCACGGACGCCCACTGCATGCTATTCATTTCTGAACTGTCCATCGTGTCCTCTTTAGCCAAGTAGCCACCTCCGGGCAAGAAGGTGCTGTTTATCGAGTCGAGCTGAAGCTCAGCTTAGAGCTGAGCCTCATGCCGAAAACAATGTCAGTTGAGGCGCGCATTTTTGGCGTGATTGTGAGCTTTAACCACCTCAGGGGTCGTACGATTTTCGATCGCTTTGCGCTTGGTGGCTTCATCACCACCGACGACATGGTCTACGTCATTCATAAGTGCTTCAAACCCTTGACGAGCAACCTCGGTCTTATCGTTCTTCTTTGACTCGCCAATCTTGCTGTTGCTCATACCGGCATTCTTGTGAAAATCGCTATCGGTAGCCCCTGGCAAGAGTGCTGTGACGGTGACCCCGGTATCGCGAAGCTCTTCACGGAGCGACTCTGCGAAAGAAAAACCAAAGGCCTTCGATGGGCCATACACGGTTTCGTAAGGAGTCGGTTGAGTCGCTGAAATCGACGACGTGACCAGGATACGTCCATGGCCGTTATCGACCATATGTTTAACCACGCGCTTAGCCATATGCACGGTGCCTGTGATGTTGATAGCGATCAGTTTGAAGTCATCTTCAAGATCGTTGTCCACGAAGGCCCCACCTTGACCGATACCTACGTTCAAAGCCGCTGCTTCAAGCGGTCGGCCCAACGAAACCACAAAGTCCCACAGCCCCTGAACGCCCTCGTAGGTAGCCGCGTCGGCCTGATGAGGGAAACACTCAACTCCGAGCGCTTTCAGCTCATCCGCCGACGAGTGAACTTTGTCACTGGATCCAGAGATGACCAGATCGTAACCGTTCTGAGCGAATTGCTTGGCAAGCTCCAAGCCGATACCTGATGAACCTCCAGTGACCAGTGCCAGTGGGCGTGTAGCTGTCATGTCTGTCTCCTCGAATGAAATTAGCGTGACCCAATCTCTGAACGCCATGACGACGCCATGATCCGTGAATTGCATTCAACGTAGCATTGGGTTTAGCGCAAGGTCATCCAGGTGAAAGAACAGTCAGAGCCCTTACCGTTACTAAATAGGAAAGGTGCGAGTAATGTCGAATGTGAAAAATACTGTCATCGTCATCACTGGTGCGTCATCAGGTATTGGCGCGGCCTCTGCGATTAAATTGGCCAGCCTCGGCGGCAAAGTGGTTCTTGCCGCACGCAATGAGGAAAAATTGAAGGCTTTGGTTGCCGAAATCAGAAATGCGGGGGGTGAGGCGTCCTACTACGTCACAAACGTCACCGACAAAACGAGCCTGGTAGGCCTGGTCGAGTTTGCGATTAAGCAGTATGGTCGTATCGACAGTCTCGTCAACAACGCCGGGTTGATGCTTTTTTCCGACTGGAAAGACGTCGTAGTCGATGACTGGGAAAAGATGATCGACACCAACATCAAGGGCTATCTCTACGCTATCGCGGCAGCGCTTCCCCAAATGCTGGAACAAGGTCATGGCAAGATTTTAAACATGTCATCGGTCGCAGGCCTTCACGTCGGTGGTTCAAGCGGCGTGTACAGTGCAACGAAGTTTTTCATCCGTGGCATCACAGAGAGCCTGCGAAAAGAAGTTGGCGTGGACAGCGGGGTTCAAGTTTCCATGATCAGTCCAGGCGTTATCGATACTGGCTGGGCTGACAAGGTGAGTGATGCCAAAGGCAGAGAGGCTGCGAAAGCGCTGAACGAGATTGCGATCACTCCTGAGCAGGTGGCTGATGCAGTCGCCTATGCGCTTGACCAACCCACCAATCTCACCATCAACGACATCGTAATTCACCCAACTAAGCAGGACTGGTAACAGCAAAATGGCGGCCTTCTTGGGCCGCCATTCCATGTACTAAAAAATCTAATCACTCGTCCGCATCTTTGAGGCCGGAACAAGGCCGAGCGCCCTTCGCATGCAAACTTGCTGTCGTGGAGTCGGGGAGGATCTTGTTGATCACATTGCCAATGAGCTTACTGTCCGGCTTACCCGCTACCACCCGATCTTTCCCGGCTTTCATAGCCTCATAACCCTCCTGAGCGACCTTCGTCGGAGCGGCCTTTGGGCCGAGCCCCAATGTCGTAGTGTCCATGCCCGCTCGATGCCAGAAATTCGTGTCGACCTCCCCTGGCAATAGCAGTGTAAAACTGACACCGCTGTCCTTGACCTCAGTCTTTACTGCTTCCACGAAAGAAATTAGAAATGCCTTCGTAGCGCCATAAACCGCCTCATACGGCGTGGGCATCGTTCCAGAAATCGAGGCCGTGTATAGCAAGCGTCCTTGGCCCCTCGCGACCATGTCCGGCAGCAACAACTTGGTGAGATGGACTTGGGAAGCGGTGTTGAGCTGAATCAGTCTCATCTCATCTTCAAGGGCTGTACCGCCTAGGAAGAATCCGCCCAGCCCTAGGCCTGCGTTCAACGCAGCGGCGTCGAGAGATCGCTCCAGTGCATGGATAGCGCGAACTAAATGATCAACGTCTTCAGGTTGGGTCAGATCAGCGTTGATGATTGTGACTGCCGCCCCCGTGGCTGCGACGGCTTCAGCCGTGCGTTGCAGTCCATCATTTGCGCCCGTGGCAGTAATCACAAGATCGTAGCCGTCGGCCGCGAAAAGCCTTGCTAGCTCATAGCCAATCCCACTGGATGCACCCGTTACTAAAGCAAGCGGTCTTTGTTCACTCATCATAATTCTCCAGCTGCTAAGTCAGCAGCCCAGCGCGTCTGCGGCTTCGGTCATGGATTCAGCTACGACGTCCCAGTCTTGCTCGGCCGTTAAATCCGACGCTTGATCAGGGCCGTGTTCGGTCGGGCGGCGCACGAATATGGTTTTCAATCCACTAGCGCGAGCGGCAGCTAGATCCGAGTTGTGAGCTGCAACCATCCCTACCCGCTCTGGTGGGAGACCCACTGTCTGCGCCGATTTAAGATAAGTCTGGGGCTGTGGCTTGTACGAATGAGCGACCTCCGCACCGACGATGACGTCCCAAGGTAACTGGGCGAACCTGGATAAGTTGAGCATTCCGGCAATATGCCCATTGGAAAGCGGCCCTATTGAGTACTTGCGTTTGAGCCGGCCCAGGCCCGCTACCGAGTCAGGCCACGGATCGAGCTGCTCCCATGCTTTGTTAAGCTGGGCTAGCTCCGCTTCAGCAATCCTGCCGTAATCGACGCTATGCTTTGAGAGAACGGTTTCCAGATTCTCCCTGTTGAGAACGTCCAGGGTTACAAAAGGACGCTCGCCGCTCCTGACACGATCCATCGAAGGCTGGTAAAGGGAGCGCCATTGATCAGCGAACTCCAATGGGTCGATGTCTATTTGGTGGCGGCGAAGGAAAGGCTCAGCTGCCCTGGCAACACCTGAGCGCCAGTCCACAACCGTGCCGAAGACATCGAATCCAAGAAAACCTATATCGTCTAGCTTGCTCATATCGACTCTCATGGTTCGCTGCAGGATTCAGACCGCTCCTCCTGAGTGGGAGGAGCGGTCAGCCACAAATTATGGTTTAGAAACCTCGCTGACCCAGGAGTACATAGGTTTGAACCCGAGCACTCGCTTGGCTTTGTCATTCGAGAGCAGAACTTCGTTTCCGGTGATCTGCTTTCGACGCTCGATATTCGGGTAGTGGCGATCAAGCAGCTCGCTGCTCGGAGTACGCATGACCGTCTCATCATTGGTGATGAAGAACTCGTCCTTGCCGCGAACGTCATAGTGCAACGCTAACTCGATGCCTTGCGCCACATCCCTGTTGTCCACGTACGTCCAGAAATTCCACAGTCGGACAGTCGGGTCATCCTGCCAGGTTTCAAATTTCGCGTATTCCTCAGGGTTCATTACGTTTGACAGGCGCAGGCAGGTGATTCGCAGGGTCGGATCGTTGAGGCAGAACTGCCTTGCCATTTCCTCTCCCAGCACCTTGGTAAGCGAATACACGTTGTAACCTCGCATGGGGTAGTCTTCGTCCACTGGTACGTAGGGGGCGTCGGTCTTGTCATAAGGAACGCCTGTCCCAACCTCGCTGGCAGCCCAGATAATATTCTTGACGCCCAGGCGACGGCATGATTCGAACACGTTATAGGTCGCGACCATGTTCAGCCGGAACTCAACGCTGTCAGGAATCATGCGCGGATGCGGCATGCTCGCTAGGTGCACGACTGCATCGAACCCTTGCGGTTCTGGGCGGGCATAAACGTCTTCACCAACGGATGAAAGCGCGTCGAGCGTTTGACCAAAATCTTCCAGGTCGGCTTTCATCATCAACTCATCCGGATCAAGTGGATCGTCTTTGTCGATAATGAATACTTCATATCCCCGCTCTTTGAGGTACGGAACTAACACTCTGCCAACCTTGCCGTGGCCTCCGGTGACTGCAACGCGCTTGATTACTTGAGACATCATTTCTCCAGATTCATGACGGCGAATTCGCCTACTCATGAACTGACCTTGGAGGTATCAGAAAGAGCCTTGCATTCCAATCAACGCGTGGTTGAGATTTTCTCAACGATGAGAGGACAACACGGACGCCTGGATACGTTACCTTGTCAGGGTAGAGATGAGCATTCATTGCTGATCTCGGAAATGTAGGAGGCCTCATGAAGTTCGTTAAGCTAGGTTCGACAGGACTGGACGTATCCTCGCTTTGCCTTGGTTGCATGACGTTTGGTGAGCCTGATGCAGGTACACACCCATGGACGTTGGATGAGCACGCCAGTCGTCCTATTGTTAAACACGCGGTCGAGCAAGGCATTAACTTCTTCGATACAGCGAACAGCTACTCCGCCGGAACCTCTGAGCTGATCATAGGTAAGCTGCTGAGAGAGTTTACCCGCCGAGAAGAAACCGTGATCGCCACTAAGGTCTTTTACCCAGCCAACATGTGGGAGGGCTCCTCGAAGCCCAATGAAAAGGGGCTTTCTAGAAAAGCCATCATGGCGAGCATTGATGCGAGCCTGACACGACTTGGCACTGACTACGTTGATCTGTACCAGATACATCGTTGGGACTATCACACGCCCATTGAAGAAACCATGGAAGCGCTTCACGACGTGATTAAGTCAGGTAAAGCACGTTATATCGGTGCCTCATCAATGTATGCCTGGCAATTTGCAAAGGCGCAGCAGGTGGCGGTAACAAACGGCTGGAGTCGTTTTGTCTCGATGCAGAATTATCTCAATCTGATCTATCGCGAAGAAGAGCGCGAGATGATCCCTCTGTGCATGGATCAAGGTGTTGGACTCATGCCTTGGAGTCCGATGGCGCGCGGAAGGCTGACACGTCCTAAGGGCCAGCAAACAACACGCACGCAGACAGATGTTTCTGGGCAGTCTTTCTACCATGCGACCGAAGCTGAAGATGGGCGGATCATTGATCGTGTGGAGCAGATAGCCAAAGAAAAAGGAGTGCCTATGGCTCAGGTTGCCTTGGCCTGGGTTCTAAGCAAGACAACAGTGTCAGCCCCCATTGTGGGAGCCTCCAAAGCTCACCACCTAGATGATGCGATTGCCGCACTTGATCTGGCCCTCTCTACCGAGGAGATCCGGCGTCTCGAAGAACTCTATGTGCCGCATGCAGTAACTGGTTTTTCTTGAGCCGACCGGCCGGGCAGGGTCTGCCTCCCTGCTCGGCATTGACCAAATTAGCCGAATGCGCTGGGATCCGGGCCTAGTCGCTTGCGGTTATCCAGCGTGGCGAGGGCAGACATATCCGAAGCATTCAGAGAGAAGTCGAATACGTGTAGGTTCTCCTTGATTCGCGCAGGCGTGATGGATTTAGGGATAACAATATTCCCAAGCTCAAGATGCCAACGGATGATGATTTGGGCAGCCGTTCGGTCATGCTTGCGAGCAATGTCCAGCACGACTGGATTTGTTAGCGCACTACCTTGGCCAAGCGGGCTCCACGCTTGGGTAGCAACCTGCAGTTCATGATGCACGCTGCAGATTTCCTTCTGCTGCATGAATGGATGGAGCTCGATCTGGTTGAGCACCGGCACCACTCCACTCTCCGTTATCAGCTTTTGCAGGTGATCCTTATTGAAATTCGACACGCCGATCGATTTGGCCTTGCCGGCACGCTGCAAGTCGATGAGCGCACTCCAGGTTTCAACAAATTTGTCTCTGCTAGGCACAGGCCAATGGATCAGCAGTAGATCCACATATTCGACGTTGAGTCGAGCCAGGCTTGCATCCAATGCTTTTTTGGCCGCGTCGAATCCGTGCGCATCGTTCCACACCTTGGTGGTCAGAAAAACCTGATCACGAGATACACCAGATGCGCGTATACCCCGGCCAACCCCCTCTTCGTTCCCGTAGATCGCTGCTGTATCAATATGCCGATAGCCTTCTTCTAGCGCGATTTTCACCGCAGATGCAGCCTCTGCATCACTGGCTTGCCATACACCTAAGCCCAGTTGAGGAATGGTGCAGCCGTCACATAGCTGAACCGTGAGTTGAGGATTACTCATCAATATTCGCTCCACTTCAAAAAATCATGCGTTTGCATGAGGTTCACATATCCAACCTTTGAGTTACACCTCATCTCCCTCCGCGCTTTGACGATTCTCAACCTTGATGGAAACGGCAAAGAAGATGATCCCCAATAGCGCCAGGCTAGCTCCAACCCATCCGGTGGAAGCCCACCCCCATCCGCTCGCGATGGACAATCCGCCAAGCGTGGCACCTACAGCGTTAGAGATGTTGAATGCACTGTGGTTAAGCGCAGCCGCCAAGGTCTGGGCTTCGCCGGCGACGTTCATCAGCCTAACTTGAAGCGCAGGCACCAGAGCAAATCCGCAACCGACAAAGAACAACACAACCACAGTACCTGCCGGCGAAGATGTGAACAGGGAAAAGAAACCAAGAAAAACCATGTTCCAGATCATGATGTAGAAAATTGCCGGCACCAAAGCGCGGTCGGCCAACCATCCGCCTACCAGGTTGCCTACGATCATTCCAACTCCCCAGACAGCCAGCACCATTGGCACCTGATCAGAGCTATAGCCCGTCACTTCGGTGAGCGTTGGAGTGATGTAGCTGTAGACGGCAAACATTCCTCCGAAGCCAATTGACGCTACCGCAAGCGTGATCCAAAGCTGCGGCCGTCTTAGGCCATCCAATTCGGATTTCGGGCTCGCAGAGTCATCACGAGGGACGGATGGAATGAAAAACCAAAACAGGGCCACAGCCAGTACACCTCCCACTGCGAGCATCCCAAAAGCACCTCGCCAACCGAATAGCTGACCTATCCATGTGGCAGCAGGAACGCCAATGACGTTTGCAGCAGCAAGTCCCGCCATGACGTAACCTGCGGCTTGGGCTTTACGGTTCTCTGCGACGAGCCTGGCAGCAACCAGGCAGGCCACGCCGTAATAGGCACCGTGCGGCAGCCCCGCCAGGCAGCGTGCGATGAGCAGCGAGACATGGTTCCAGGCAACAGCGCTGGCGCCATACCCTATGACGAACATAGCCATGAGTGCGAGTAGCAACGACTTGCGGTGCCAACGAGCGGCCAAGATAGCGATCAGAGGTGCGCCAACTACGACTCCAAGGGCATAAGCCGTGATGTAACCGCCGGCAACGGGAACAGAGACACCTGTGCTTGACGCCAGGCCAGGCAACAGGCTCATTGATGCGAATTCGCCTGTGCCGATAAATAGGCCACCTAGCGCAAGCATCAGAATCGCCGCCCACACCCCGTAAGGAGCATCGATTTGGTTGGGCGTAGAGGGAATAGCGAGTGAGTCAGTGGAGAGTTGGCTGGTCATTTGATATTGCCGCGCATCGTGAACCACACGGCAGGCACCTCTTTCGTTGTCGATTAGTGATCAGTCCTCGTGGGAACGAAGAGCGAATTCGCGCTAGGGCGCAACACCAAGAGTGGATTACTTGGTTACGTCTGCGGTGTAGGCCGAGAACTTTTCCGAAAAATCTTGATGCCAGCGCGAGAGCGCTGGCCGATTTTGAATCATGTCGTCGGCAGCCCACTGCATCCGCCGCTGGTCGAGCCCCCAAGTAGACTCGTTATCCTCACAGAAGATGTAGAAGTCCCCCGCCGCCATCCCGTCGAACAGTCGTTGCACTACCTGGGAGGGCGTCCAAGGGCTCGCCGGCTTCTCAGTAGTGTTGGTCATTCCAGGAAAATTCATGGGTGTGAAGGTGTACCCAGGGATCAACAAATGAGCAGAAATTCGGTCACCTACTTTCTCGCGCAGCTCATGAGCCAGTTGTTCAGTCAACACCTTGATAGCCGCTTTAGAAACTGAGTACGCCGCGTTGCCTGGCGGCGTAGTGATACCCTCCTTGGAACCGAGATTGACAATGGCGGCGGCGCCACTCTGGGAAAACATCGTTTCCACAAAAAGCGACTGTAGGGTTAGCGCACTCCAGAAATTGATGTCCATAAGCTTTCGCCATTTACCGAGTCCGCTCCAAGGGCCTGCTCCTTGAATCACCGCCGCGTTGTTGACCAATAGAGACACCTCTCCGAACTCACACGACTGCTCGTATAAACTGTGAAGATCCGCTTCTGACGTCACATCTCCCGAAATTGCCAGCAGCTTGAGACCTGGAAACTCGTTGAGGAGCATTCTGGTCGCAGTATTGAGTGCCTTTTCGTCACGGTCGAAGATAACCACCTTCATACCCTCCGCCGCTGCTCGGTACGCGATGGCATAGCCAATCCCTACGGCCGCACCTGTGATGACTGCGACGGCATCTTTCCTGATAGCTGGATGGTTCATGGTAGGTCTCCTAGTTGGCAGTGGTCGCATCCGACGGGCTCGATCTCAGCACGATCTCAGTGATCTCGGCGGGAACGCCTAGTCGGATTGGAAAGCCGTTCCATAAGGCCGTCCCATTGTTCAGGTACAACGTCATTCCTCCAACGTCATATTTTCCAGCGATGAACCCCTGATTCGCGTATCGAGCCACCTGATCTAGGCCGAGTATCATCCCCCCATGGGTATGCCCGGAAAGCTGCAGACTGACACCCGCTGCCGCAGCTGCAGCAGCGCCGACTGGCCGGTGCTTAAGAAGAATCGTGGGGACATCCTTAGGGGAACCAGACAGCGCTCGATTTAGATCCGGGCCGGGAAAACCAAACGAAGGTGCTGCTTCATCCGTTACACCTGCGACAACCACGCTGCCCTCACCCCGTTGGAGCAGAACGTGCTCGTTGAAAAGTACTTTGAGACCCAAGCGCGTAAACTCAGCACCCCAGCGGTCGCAGTCAAAGTAGTACTCGTGATTCCCGGGGATTGCGATCACTCCAAGCGGAGCACGCAGGTTACGCAATGGCGCAACGTCGCTGCGTCGAGCTTCAACGGTGCCGTCGATGAGATCCCCGGTGATTAGAATCGCGTCAGGCTTGAGAGCGTTCGTGCGAGCAACGACTTGCTCGACCCAGTCCGCTTGGAAAAGCTTGCTGATGTGAAGGTCTGTCAGCTGAACGACTCTAAGGCCATCCATCGATTTGGGTAGATCCTTGACTTCAACCTCTAGCCGGCGCACCTCCGGTACCTGGATAGCTTCATGAACGCCGATAGCCGACAGCATCAACGCCAATACTGCAATGGCGCCCCTAAGTCGAACACCGAAGAACGTGTTCAACGCTGTCTTGCGCGCCAATGAGAACGCAACACCGATCACGTCGGCCAGCAGCGTCAACACCATGAGAAGGACGAAAGCGCAAAACAGCCAGCCTGCAGCAATCACCGCAGCGCGTGGCATCTCGGGCGAGAACATGTTCCCGAAAACGCCGATGAGAATCAGGTGATATTTGGAAATAGCCAGAAGCGCAGCACCCAACAACAACCGCCAGGCAGCGCTGATCGGCAACGGCATGACAAAGCGCCACAGCACATAGAGATAAGCAACAGAGAGATAGACGTGGAACACAGTACGACACCCGCAAAGCCAATTTATCTTGCAATCGTTGAGGTAAATTAATGTAACCTATTCGAAAGCGAAGATTGATTAGCAGAATTGCATCAGTCATTGAATTTTGCTCAACAGTGGATACGCCCATGCCTGTACTTCCCACCAGCCGACTGTCACGAGCAGATCTCGCAGATTTGAATTCTTTCCTAGCAGTAGAACGGCTCAGGAGCTTCACTCAGGCGGCTGTGGAGTTGGGGATAACGACGTCTGCATTAAGTCACTCGGTTCGAAACCTGGAGGCGCGGCTCGGCGTCAGGTTGCTTAATCGCACGAGCAGAACCGTTTCCCCTACTGACGCTGGTGCCGTTCTCGCCAAACGGCTAACCGTTGGGTTTACCGAGATAAGTGCCGCGCTGGCCGCGCTGGATAACCATCGTGATCGCCCATCTGGTCGACTGCGACTGAACGTGTTGTGTGACGGTGCCAGACTTCTTCTCTCTGAATACCTCCCTCGCTTTCTTGAGGCTTATCCTGATGTCTCGGTCGAGGTTGCCGTGGATGACAAGATGGTGGATATCGTATCTGCGGGATTCGATGCGGGCGTCAGGTTTGGCGACACGATCCCGGAGGATTTCATCGCCGTACGGATAAGCGACCCGCTTCGCTGGGTTGCAGTGGCTTCTCCAAAGTACCTGAACACACGGCCTCGGATAGAGGTTCCAGAAGACCTCAAAGACCAGAATTGCATTCAGATTCGCACAGGTAATGGCGTCATCTACCGATGGGATTTTGAAAAGGATGGTGACCACAGAGCCATTGATGTACCGGGCCAGCTTTGCTCAAACGAGACCACGTTCGGTGTGGAGATGGCACTCGCACATTGCGGTATCACGTATTGCCTGGAGGCGCGGGTTCGTTCCTACCTGGATCGCGGAGAATTGCAGGTAGTTTTGCCCGATTGGGCCCCTATTGAACCGGCTTTCCACATCTACTACCCCGGGCGTCGTCAGATGCCACCAGGTCTTCGAGAGCTAATAGATACCCTTAGACTTGGAATCACGTCCTAGTCGTCCATGCCAGCTCTTTCGCAGCACCTCGCGGGGCGAAGGTGCTGCGTCAAGCTTGACCTGTCCATCGACAGGTCAACGGTTCATCAGTGACGTCAGACGCGCTAGTTCACAATGGAGGCGTCTGTTGCCGAGACTGAAGTGCCCTCCGTCCATCCACCTCCCAACGCCTTGTAGAGCGACACCAGGTTGCTGGCCCGTGATACCCGAGCAGCTACAAGACTCTGGTTGGCGTCAAACAAATCCGTCTGGGCTTCCAGTACCGAAAGATAGCCATCGACGCCGCTGCGGTATCGCAGGTCGGACAGCTCAAGACGCCGGGTCTGTGTGCTCTCATACTGCTGCAGGTACTGAATCTGCCGGTCATAGGTGCGTCGGGCTGCAAGCCCGTCTGACACCTCGCGAAAGGCTACCTGGATCACCTTTTGATAGTTGGCAACCTCTATGCGCTTCTGAACCTGGGCGGCATCGAGATTCGCCCTGTTGGCACCTCCTGCGAAGATAGGTACGGATATTTGCGGCACAACGCTCCATGCCCCCTGCCCGCCCTGAAACAAGCCCCGGGTCGAGTGCGATAGAGTGCCGTAGCTGCCAGTGAGCGATACGGTCGGAAAGAATGCCGCGCGTGCGGCGCCAATACTCGCATTGGCGGCAATAAGCGACTGCTCCGCCGCTGCTATGTCTGGACGGCGCTTTAGTAGTTGGGACGGCAGGCCGGCCGGGATGTCGGACAATAGCGCCTGATCGGATAGAGACAACCCAACTGGAAGCCCTTCAGGGATGGGCTGACCGATCAGTAGAACCAGCGCATTTTCATCCTGGGCGCGCGCCCGCGTATAGGCCTCAAGGCTGGCGGATACCTGTTCTACGATGCCTTGGGACTGATGAAGATCGAGCTCGGTCGCGATACCGTTATCAAAACTGAGTTTCGTGATGCGGTATGACTCCTCAGCGTTCTTTAACGTGGATCGGGTCACTGCAAGCTGATCGTCGCTCCCTAGCATTGCCAAGTACTGGTTCGCCACCTGTGATACCAAGAGCATCTCAGCGGCTTCGCGCGTCTGAGCTAAGGAGAAATATTGCGCCAATGCCTCATCCTTCAGGCTTGCGATCCGACCGAAGAAATCCAGCTCCCACGAGACATTAAGTCCCACTGAATACTCGGTTGACAGCTCTGCCCCGTCGCTCGAAAGGTTGCTAGGCGTTCGCTCCCTTGATGCTGAAGCAGCTGCATCCACATACGGCAGTAACTGGGAGCGTGTGATCCGATATTGAGCCCGGGCGACCTCCACATTCAGCATGGCGATCTCAAGGTCTTGATTGTTCCGCAAAGCCAGTGCGATGAGTGCTTGCAGTCGCTGATCGCGAAAAAACTCACGCCACCCTACTTCACTGGCAGGCTGCTCTGCTCTTGCCTGCTGCGCGCCATTGTTGGGCGGCTGTACGAGCCCGCCCTGATAAGCCCATCCCGATGGAAAGCTGTTAGCGATCGCAGGCTCCGGCGCCTCATATGAGGGCTGAAGATTACATCCAGCCAGCGCGACTGCGAGGCATGAACAGGTAATCGCCCCAAAGGCTCTTGCCCTCGACATATCACTGCCCTCCTTGCGTCTGTGGTGCTGTACGCTGCGGTACTTCAGGAGCCGCTTGTGCATTTTGTTTTGCACCAGAGAGCCTGCTCACCAAAACGAAGAACAGCGGGGTCATGAATATCGCAAGGAAGGTAGAGGCCAGCATACCGCCGATCACACCAGTGCCAATGGCATTCTGGCTGGTGGAGCCCGCACCACTGCTAAATACCAGTGGCAAAACACCCAGAATGAACGCCAGCGAGGTCATCAGGATTGGACGAAGACGAAGACGTGCGGCCTCGATCGCTGCCTCCACCGCGCTTCGGCCCTGATCCTGGAGGTCTCTTGCGAACTCCACGATCAAGATCGCGTTTTTTGCAGACAAACCTACGGTGGTCAGCAATGCCACCTGGAAGAACACGTCATTTTCCAGGCCCCGCAACAAAGCCGCTGCCAGGGCGCCAAGAATCCCCAGCGGGACTACCAGGATGACTGAAACAGGAATCGACCAACTTTCGTAAAGCGCTGCTAAGCAGAGGAAGACGAAAACGATGGAGATGGCATACATGATGGGGGCTTGAGATGCCGACTGCCGCTCCTGCACGGAGATGCCTGTCCACGCGTAGCTGATTCCCTCCGGAAGGTCTTTCAACACCTCCTCCATGGCATCCATCGCTTGCCCGGTGGAATACCCATCTGCAGCATTACCATTGATCTGAACCGCCGGCACACCTTGGTAACGTTCGAGCTGAGGCGACCCGTAGATCCACTCGCCGGTACCAAACGTGCTGAAGGGCACCATCTCACCGGCATCATTACGGAGGTACCAATCGTTGAGATTTTCAGGTGTCATCCGCCATTGGGCATCAGCCTGGACATAGACACTCTTGATTCGGTTGTCGAGGTCGAGAAATTTGTTCACATAGGCCGAACCCCAAGCAACAGAGAACGCCTGGTCTATCCCGGCAGCGGTGAGACCCAGCGCGCTGGCTTTCTCGCGATCAATGTTCACTTTGAATTTCGGGGCATCGTTCAGGCCGTTGGGGCGAACGTTTTGAACCACTGGCGAGGCGTTGCCCCGCTCCATCACGCTGTCCCTTGCTCTCATGAGCGCGTCATGACCTACACCACCGCTGTCCATCAGTTCCAGGTCAAAACCAGACACATTTCCAAGCCCTGGAATCGCTGGAGGATTACCCGCAGTGATGTTGGCATCTTTGTAATCCGCAAAGCGTGCGTTCAGTCGGTTCACCAGATCCTGGGCTCTAGGTGCATCGCCGAGCCTGTCCTCGAATGCCTTCATCTGAACAAAGATCACCCCAGAAGTCTGCGCGCGTCCTGGAAAGCTGTAGCCATTGATTTCCCAAGTGGACGTGACGATGTCTTTTTCATCCTCACGCAGATATGCGCTTACGTCACTGAGTGCTCGACTCGTCCGCTCTTGGGTTGCCCCCGGTGGCGTTGTGACCATAACGAATATCCGGCCCTGGTCTTCGTCCGGCAGGAAGCCCGTGGGTACACGCAGGAACATGAAGACAGCGGCACCGGTAAGCAGAACATAGAGCAAAATGTATCGAGATGAAGCTCGAATAACGCGCTGTACACCGACGTGGTAATGAGCCTGGCCGCGATCAAAGATCCGATTGAACCAGCCGAAGAAACCTGTCTTTTTTTGATGGTCACGCCCAACGGGTTTCAGCATGGTTGCACAGAGTGCCGGTGTGAGGATCACGGCTGTCAGCACCGACAGCACCATCGCCACCACGATGGTGAGCGAAAACTGACGGTAGATAGCGCCGACCGAACCACTGGCAAACGCCACAGGGACGAACACGGCACCCAGAACTACTGCAACGCCAATCAGCGCTCCGGTGATCTGGCCCATCGCCTTGCGAGTCGCCTCCTTCGGGCCAAGACCTTCCTCGACCATGACCCGCTCCACGTTCTCAACCACGACGATCGCGTCGTCAACCAATAGCCCGATTGCGAGCACCAAGCCGAACATCGACAAGGTGTTGATGGAGAACCCTACAGCCACCATCGCGGCAAATGTGCCCAACAGCACCACTGGGACAGCGATGGTCGGAATTAGCGTCGCCCTGAAATTTTGCAGGAACAGGTACATGATCAGAAATACCAGGACGATACCTTCCAGCAACGTGTGGAAGACCCCTGTAATCGCTTCTGTCACGAAAGGCGTCGTGTCTTGTGGGTACTCAATGACAACACCCGGAGGCGCAAATGGCGCGAGCTCTTTCACGCGATCTCGTACGCGCTCGGCCACCTCCAGCGCATTCGCACCGGTAGCCAGCTGAACACCAATAGCCGCTGCAGGTTTACCGTTGTAAAGCGTGAGATAGTTGTAGTCTTCACCGCCAAGCTCGACTCGGGCGACATCCTTGACCCTCACCTGCGATCCGTCAGGCTCAACTTTCAAAAGGATATTGCCGAATTCCGTTGGCGTACGCAGAAGGGTGGCTTCGGTGATGGTGGCCTGCAGCATCTGGCCTGGAGCAGGCGGTGTTCCTCCCAGCGAACCGCCTGCAATCTGCACATTCTGAGCTGCGATCGCATTGGTCACATCTGTGGGATTCAACTTGTAGTTGTTGAGCCTGAGCGGGTTGAGCCAGATCCTCATGGCGAACTGGCGGCCGTAGAGTTGAACCTGCCCGACCCCGTCCAGACGGCTTACCGGATCTTGAATATTGGAGGCGACATAGTTGGCGAGCTCGTCTCGATTCATCGAGCCGTCGGCTGAGATGAAGCCCACAGCCAATAGCGTGCTGCTGTTGGACTTGGTGACCTCAATGCCAGTCTGCTGCACCGTTTGTGGGAGCTGGGGGGTGGCAAGCTGAAGCTTGTTTTGCACCTGAACCTGGGCAATATCGGGGTTCGTGCCCGGAGCAAATGTCAGCGTGATCGCCGCCTGACCGAAGTCATCGCTAGTCGATGACATGTACATCAGGTGATCCAGGCCCCGCATCTGCTGCTCAATTACCTGGGTTACTGTGTTCTCCACCGTGCTGGCGGATGCACCTGGGTAACGGGACTGAATTTGTATTGTAGGTGGTGCGATGGTTGGGAATTGAGAAACCGGCAAATTAAAAATGGCGGCGATGCCGGCTAGCATCAAGATGATTGCCAAGACCCAGGCAAAAATAGGTCGATCGATAAAAAAGTTAGCCATATGGCACGGGCTCGCTGGTTGAGGAGTGAGGGCTATGCGCTAGGGCTAGTGCGGGTGTCGCCACCTTGTGGTGTACCGTCAGCGGTTGAGCCATTGAGCTGGGCGGGAACGGTTTTGACCTTTGCACCAGGTCGAGTTTTGTCGGTTCCCTGCACGATCACTCGATCGCCAGGTTTCAGGCCACTAGTAACAATCCAGTCAGTGCCGCGCGTGCCTGAGGTTGTCAGGACGGCTTGGGAGACTTTGTCATCTGAGCCAACGATCAAAGCGATAGGCCGGCCTGACTGATCGTGGGTTACGCCTACTTGGGGGATCAGCATTGCGCCATTGTTCGTCCCCTCCTCCAAACGTGCCCGCACAAACATGCCAGGTAATAGCGTCCCGTTTGGATTCGGGAAAACGGCTCTTACTGTCACGGAGCCAGTGCCTTGATTGACACTGACATCGGAAAATTGAAGCTTGCCTACCTGTTCGTACTGGCGGCCATTCTCAAGCGTCAGTGTGACCTTGGCAGCATCGTTGCCTTGGGTCTGAAGCCGGCCTTCCTGAATGTCGGTACGAAGCTTTAAGCCGTAGGCGCTTGACTGCGTGAGATCGACATACATGGGGTCAAGCTGCTGCACGGTGGTCATTAGCGTCGCACCGGTAGCCTGCACATAGGCACCTGGTGTGACCTCTGAAAGGCCTATGCGCCCGCTGATGGGTGATACGACATCTGTGTAACTCAGGTTGATCTCTGCACGCTCAACCATGGCCTTACCGGCTGCGACATCCGCTACAGCTTGGCCCTGAGCTGCGAGAGAGTTGTCATAGTTTTGCCGACTGATCGCATTGCCCTCAACCAAGACTTTATAGCGTTGCACTTGTGCATTTTCTGCGACCAGGCTGGCTTGAGCCCGCGCTAAGGTCGCTTTTGCGCTGTTCAAGGCCGCGACGTAGGGGGCAGGGTCAATCTTGTATAACCGTTGACCTGCTTTTACGTTTGCCCCCTCCGTGAACTCTCGCCTAAGCACAATACCGTCCACTCGCGCTCTGACTTGGGATACCAGATAGGCATTGGTACGCCCTGGAAGATTGCTGAAGACTGGTACGGAGCTGGTTTTGACGGTGATAACGCCCACTTCAAACACCTTTGGCGGAGCCGCTGCCTCAGGCTGGCTGCACCCGGCTAATACCATTAGTGAGGCTACGAATCCTCCTCGAAAAACCATGTTTACATGTGCACGGGACATATCAACCTCAGTCTCAATCGCTAAAATTCATTCGTGACTGGCAGCTAGCCTCGGAAGCTCCGAGGCGCGAGGCAACGTCCCCCAGGCGCTGAATTCTCTGGGGCACGATGCGTGGATTTTTGTTTGTCGACTGCGCTTTGAATTACTTGCAGAAGAGATCAACGCTACTGCGAGCGGCGTCTCAAACCCCATTGATGGCTACTGGGTCTCGGCCTTCGGAGAGTTCAAAGGAGTCACAGCCGGGCGTGTCGCCTCATAGGCGTTTGTATCGCTGAGTAGAAGACGGGCTTGCGTACCCCAACCGCCGATGAACACATCTTCTCGACCGTCGCCGTCTAGGTCGCCACGACCCATGCTCCAACTGCGGCCAACTGTGGAACCAGGCATCACATCGCCTGTGACGTCGCGGAATTGGCCCTTTCCGTCGTTTTGCCACGCACGAACCTGGAGAGGCACGAACCCAGGCACATCAATGGCGCCGACGAGCAAATCGGGATTTCCGTCGTGATTGAAATCCACCACGGTTCCACCCCAACTTGAGAACTTGTGCGCAGGCAGACGCCCGGCAGTCTCATCGCGAAAATGACCTTTGCCGTCATTCACCAGGATGCGAGTTTGGGGATCCTTGTCCCAGCCGAAGTTATTGCTGGTGATGCTGAAGAAGACAATGTCGAGATACCCGTCCTGGTTCACGTCGACGACCTGAACCTCTCGACTCTCCATCGGAACTCGCAGGTCGAGTTGCGATGAGGCGTCCTTGAAGTGACCACTGCCGTCATTGATTAGCAGCCGATTTGGGAGCGCTGGACTGGCCAATACCATGTCCAAATCGCCGTCGCCATCCATGTCTGCAAGCGCTACTCCCTCGGTCTGATCGTTGGTATCAGGGAGATGGGTCTTCGTGGCATTGATAAAGTCGCCTGGGCGTTTGGGGTCATTTAGAAAAAGCAGATTGCGTGCAGGGATGATCTTCGCATCGGGGGCATAGGCTGTCTCACCTGTGCTGCCAATCACGATGTCAGGTAGCTTGTCCCCATTCACGTCGCCGAGAGCTAGCGCATTACCTTGGCTTGTTTGAGGCAAACGCTCACTGGCATCGGTAAAACCACCCTTTCCATCACCTAGAAATAGTTGATGGATCTCATCCGCCTCGGCGACGAAGACGACGTCCATGTTGCCATCGGCATTCAAATCCGCCGCTCGAACATGCTCGCTGTCGTGGATGCCCTTACCAAAAGCACCTGGCCGCTCTACCAAGCGACCCTGGCCATCGTTTAGATAAAGGCGATTTACGCCGTGCTCTACCGAGACGACAACATCAAGGTCGCCATCCTTATCCACATCGATGAAAACTGAATCGGTTGCATGCAGGCTCGGGGCGATCGGTACATTCGTGGATGTGGCGTCCACGAAAAACTCCGTTGGTTTGTCAGTAAGAATATCGAAGGCATCAGACTCGCTCTTCCACTGATCAGCCCAGGAGCACCCGCCTAGTACTGAAAAAAGGCCCGAGGTTAGCCAGGCGACAGGGGCGTTGAATCTGCTTTTCATGAGGTGTCCTTCAGTCATTAGAGCGTCCAGCGCGAAGCTGCAAAACTCAATTATTCACTGGGAAGTCACCGAGAATTAGGGCGAAAAAATCGAATGGGGCTATGACGTTGCGTCATAAATGAAATGAGTATGGCCCGGAAAACCGCACCGGGATATGATCCGCTCACGGGATGGGCACGCCGTTTATGACATGGGTAACTAAATGTTTCAAGATGAAATGGGTAGCCTCATGGCTTTTGTGGCCGTGGCAGAGGAGCGTAGTTTTACGCGGGCGGCAGGCCGACTGGGCACTTCCCAATCGGCGCTGAGCCATAAAATTCGCAGGCTAGAAGCACGCCTGGGAGTTCGTCTTCTCACAAGAACCACTCGCAGCGTTTCACCAACCGCTGCTGGCGAGCGATTACTAGAAACACTGAAGCCTGCACTAGCTGACATCACTGCCCAGCTTGAGAGCTTGACTGATGTGCGGGATAAGCCTGCCGGTTCCATCCGGATTACCACAGCGGATCATGTAGCTGAGACCATTTTATGGCCTGCCCTCAATCGATGGCTGCCCAAATACCCTGACATTGAGGTAGAGATCACCGTCGACAATGGATTCGTGGATATTGTCGCCGAGCGCTTCGACGCAGGTATCCGGCTTGGCGAAAACTTGGACAAGGACATGATCGCTGTTCCGATCGGGCCGATGGAGCGCTGCGTCATCGTCGGCTCGCCTTCGTATCTGGCCAAATACCCCGTGCCTACTCACCCTGATCAGCTCGTCAACCACCTGTGTATCAATCGCCGTTTCCCCAGCTTGAACGGTAAGTCTGCCTGGCACTTTGAAAAGGACGGCCAAGCGACACAGGTTCGGGTGTCGGGTCAGGTAGCTTTCAATCGACCAGAGATGATCTTAGAGGCCGCCGTAGCGGGATACGGGCTGGCATGCCTGCTGGACTCTCAAGTCATTCACCAAGTCGAAGCGGGACGCTTGGTGAGAGTGCTGGACGATTGGTGCCCTGCCTTCCCTGGCTACTACCTGTACTACCCAAGCCGCCGACAAAACACCTCGGCGTTCCAGTTACTCGTCGAAGCTCTGCGGTACTCTAAGTCAGAGTGACATCAAGCGAATGCCCCGACATTCAGGTGCGGTTCCGGCAAAAATTTTAGATGATCAAACAAAGTGATTACGCCCAGCCAAAACCGCGAAGATGACCTGGAGCGCCGCACAAGCCAGCAACAGCGCTAGCGGCACTTCCCATCCGCCAAAAAGATCATGAAGCCAACCGCACATGAATGGGCCTGCTGCGCCGATTGAGTTAGCTAGGCAGGCGTGAGCCGGGCTCTGACGAGCAATGCAAGCAATACGAAACCGCCACCCAGGCAGCCTATGAACGCTAAACCGATATGGTCTATCAACAACCCTCCGGCGACAGAGCCAAGCATGATTCCAACGTTAATTGCACTGACATTGAATGCGCCTACGAGCTGAGCGTTGGCACCGGCCCGGCGTAGCACATCGATCCCTGTCATGAGGCCCGCAGCTGCGTGACAGCAGCCCACTGCTGCGATGACGAAAGGAATCATCCACACCGTGGTGCCGAACAGGGATAAGGCCGTCAACGAAATTGCGAGCACGATAAGCAGGCGTTTAAACATGCCCTCAAGTGGATCTGGTATGTGCCTGGAGACAACAAGGTTACCCACGATGTCGGCTACACCGTATAACGCCAAGACAGGTGTGACGTATGCGAATGGGAAATGGGTGTAACGGACGAGGAAGGTAGCGAGGTAGCTGAACACCGCCATTATCCCCCCGAAAATCAACAAGTAGCTCAGCAGTGCCCGCACAATGTCGGGGCGGCACACCGCCCTGAGTCGCTCTGACAATGTAGATTGGAGCTGAGACCCATCTCTCTCAGGCACGTGAATCCAGCGAATGACCATTGCCAAAGCTAGAGCGCTGAGCACCGCCATCAGCAGCAACGCATCTTCCCAACGCCAGGCATCGCTCACGGCCTTACCCAGAGGAACGCCTACCACCGATGCGATCGAAGCACCGATGAGCACTCGGGAAACTGCAAGACTTTTAGCCTCAGGCTTGGACATGGCCGCAGCGGCCAATGCAGCATTCGTCCAGAACATCGCGACACCTACCCCGCCCAATGCGCGGCCTATCATCAACAAGGCGAAATTGTCAGTAAGCGCGCAGATGGTATTGCCGAGGAACAAAGCGACACAGGCCGTGATCAGTAACAAGCGTAGACTGACTCTGTGCGTGAACGCCGCTATTAACGGCGCACCCACGCCCATGCCCAGTGCAAAGGCCGTGACAAGCCAGCCGGCATTACCCACGGTTATCTGTAGCGCAGACGCGATTTCAGGTAGCAGCCCTGCGACGATGAATTCTGAGGAAAGCATGACAAACGTGGTGAAAGTCAGAGCATAGACTTTGGGGTTAAGCGAGTGAGCCATAAATGTCCAACATCTCTAATGAAAGCGGGTGCGGCTTGAGTGGAACAAGGCTGATCTGTACAGCCTGCAAATTGGGACGGTCTGTGGACTCTGTTTTCAAATGTGCACTTCTACATCCTCATCACTGCTTTGCGTTCGGCTACCCAGGTTCCGTGACTCACTATGCGTAGAAGCTCTAAGGCTTACGGCCAGCTGAAGATCACGGTTTCGCTTACGATTGTTTTTCATATGTGCACCCTACTCGCCTCCACTTCAGCCCCTACACCCCAACCCCCCACGACGGAGACCTGTACGATCCAGTTCGAAACCGGCAGCGAGCTCACCTTACCTGTAGCCCGAACGGCTGACGCGATGAAGCAGGGCTTGATGGGAAAAGACAATCCGGGGCCAGGCGTGATATTCGTGTGGCCTGAGCCCGGTGTCCGAGGCGTATGGATGAAAAACACGCCAGCCCCTCTCTCCGCAGGATGGATCAGTGCAAAGGGTGAGCTTCAGACCATCCTGGAGTTGGAGCCGCAAATTATGGAAAAGCGATCGTCATTCGAACCTGCCATAGCCATCATCGAAGTGCCCAAGGGGACGTTCCAAAAGGTCGGAATCAGGATCGGCGACCAGGTTGCGAAGGCAGACTGCTTGAGCTTTCGCTGAGCAGCCTCCTCCTGGGTATTCTGAGCAGATTCTTTATTTTGGGGTGATACGGATCAATCGGCCCGCAGCATCATCAGTGATCACCCAGAGCGCTCCGTCCGGGCCCTCTTTGGCATCGCGGATTCGCTGATGTTGATCCTGAAGCAGCCGCTCCTCACCAACAACCTTGTCGCCCTGAATGACCAATCGTGCTAGATGTTGACCGGCCAGCGCAGCGACAAACAGGTTATTTTTCCATTCAGGAATTAGCTTGCCGGAATAGAAGGTCATGCCGCCAGGTGCAATCGTGGGATCCCAGTAATAGCGGGGCTGATCTGTTCCTTCGAGCTGCGAGCGACCGCCGTAAATCGCAGTGCCGTCGTAATTGGTTCCGTAGGCTGCCAGTGGCCAGCCGTAGTTATGCCCGCGCTTGATGAGGTTGATCTCATCTCCACCTTGCGGGCCATGCTCCGCATCCCAGAGCTCTCCCGTTTCCGGATGGAAAGCGAGTCCTTGCGGGTTGCGCTGGCCATAACTCCAAATCTCTGGCCGCGTGTGGTTTTCAGCTTTAGGATCGCCAGCGTAGGGGTTACCCGGCGCGGCTTCACCGTCGGTAGTAATTCGCAGGATCTTGCCCAGCCAACTGTAGAGCGATTGAGCCTCATCGCGGTATGGGGAGAAGAATCGCTCCGCGAGGGATACGTAGAGATAGCCCTCTCGGTCAAAAGCTAACCTCGAACCATAGTGTTTTTCTCCAACGATACCCGGCTCAACCCGGATAACCGTTTTAAGTCCGGCAAGATTGTAGCGAGGCGGCTCACCCGCGCGGGTTTCGACTGCCAGTTTGGCTTTGGCGACGACGATCCCATTTTCTTCCCCTCCTCTTGGCTCCACGTAGGTGAAGTACACCATGCCGTTCGTTGAGAATTTGGGATCGGTAATAATGTCCAGTAATCCGGCATCTGCGCCATAAACCACTCGCGGCACACCCTGAACATCACCAACGATCTCTCCCGTTCCAAGATCGACGATCCTCATAGCTCCAGGCTTTTCAGTAATGATCGCGCGATTTTCCCCAATGAACGCTAGCCCCCAAGGATGATTCAGATTTCGGGTCATCACCTTCGTGTCGATAGCAGCCTTTGTGACGACTGCTGGCGCCTGAGTCTGACCTATGAATGCGGGCTGCTGCTTGGGATTGATTGGTGCGTTGCGGGGTAGCGGCTGTCCAGGTTTGATATTCGCATCCGGCGCGCGTGTCCCCTTGGTCGGTATATCTTCCATATCGATGACTTGAGCAAATGCTGTTGCGCTCGACAGGCTAAGCGCGGCCACCATGGCCAAAGCGGTCGTTCTCATAACTGTCTATCCCCAAAAAAGCGGTGTGAGAGATCGGTCGACGATCGTCAACGGCGTACTCTTGAGATTCCAAATCGCGCCGAGACACCGATCAGAAATCGGAGCACCTGGAGGTGTGCGGCGGATTATCGAAATGGACTAGCGCAGTTCTCGGGCGCAGTCATTGAGTCAGATGGCTATTGTCACCCAGATATTCATGAGTGTTTTTCAACGCGCCGTGCGATTGAAATCAACCTGCCAAACCTATCTTAGGATTTGCGCTGGGAGAGTTGCGTAGCCCTTCAGCGCCAGATGGACTCGCCCAACGCCTGAAGATCACTCGGCTCAGGTTGTCTTGTACTGTCTCGATGTGGCCGATGTCGAAAGATTGGCTGGCCACAACCCCAGCAGGGCTCCATCTCTATGGAAAATCCGAAGATGTACGGGGCTTCCCTATCAACGAGGAGCTGCTGAACTTGATGTCCTGCGCAGGCGCCTACCGCATTTGAAACGTAGACGCCGCGCATGTGTAGCCCGTGGGGGCTACACCTGATCCGTAGAAATCGAGCGGGCGTGGCTCACTCGGTAAGCTGCTTTGCTCAGAGCCGCAAATCGACGATTTCGGTGGTCAGCCGACGTATCTCGTCCGCAGCGTGGGAACCCGGGGAGATATCCAGGACTGAATCGAAATAGGTATAGCCCTCCATGAAGGGCTGATCAGTATTGTACTTGTCGATCACGATCTCATGAGCGTTGGTCAGGTGGGTCAGCAAGCGGGTCAATGGCAGAGCTTTGATATCGCCTAGAATACGTTCTCGGAACTTGCTGGAGACAAACCTTTGTTCCTCTAGGCCTTCGGCCAAATCCGGCGATATATCCAGACCTCCACAGTATTCCTCCAGCTCTTGGCTACGTCCCCCGATATCATTACGAGTGACAAGGCCGAAGCACTTCGGTACCCGCCGCCCACGCTTTCTTTCAAGCAATCGGTGATTCAATCTCTGGGCGCTATCCACTGATTGGGGGCAGGAGCTGTCGATGATGATTGCTACAAGGTCTGCATGAGCGCGAATTAGATCTACCTTGAGGTTAAGGTCAAGTAGGATGTAGTCGTAATTTGCTTTCATGTCTTTGAACATCTGGCATGATCCTATCCTTTCCACCATCGACCCAAGCGTTCCACCCATTTCAAATTCAAGCCCGCTACGATCCATGGGGGATCCGTGATCCACGATGTGCCGCAGCCGCTTAGCGAAGGTTTCCTTCTCCGCAACGGAGAAGAACAGATCTGCATAGCCAAAGAAGTCAACGCCTGCGACCAGCGAGCGTGCCTTGAGCTGCGCCCCATTGGAAACACCATCCTCATAGCAGCAATCGTGTGTGATGACAGCCACGGTATTCCCGCGCTCTACTAGGCACGCGGCAATGTCCACTGTGATAGGTGACTTACCCACTCCTCCTTTTAACGATGTAACGCTTAATACGCGCGCTGACCGAGTAGCGTTAAGCATCTGCACGGTAGTTGAGGGCATGGCGATCCCTGAACGGTTATAAAAATTTCGAACGACGCTCTTGCCTGGTTTTCGCGACCCCTGCTCGTAGGATCTCCAGGTTCTCTCGCTTACTCCAGCGCACTCTGCGGCCCTGAATCTGGACATTGAATGTTCGATTCGCGAGTTCATGAGGGCAACGGCAAATGGGGACATAGCAATTCTCCTTATCTGTCGACACAGCCTAAGGTTTTGCAAATGGGGATACTAGATGGCACAGAGTGCCGCTCGATTCTCTGCTTGGAAGGACGAATGGGTAGTGGCTCAATGAACCATGATCCTGAACATCAGTTTTTGCTCACTGGACAGTGACTGATGCAGCCCCGCCACGAATGTTAACGGCTTGCTCACTGGGTCGAGCTTTCTCCACGCTAAAAGTACAGCCGCTGCGAGCGTCGAAATCTTCGGCGGGCAGTTTCGTATCGACCGCTACATCGACTTTACCTCCACGAATTCGACATAGCGGAATTTTTTCCTGGCCGCTTTCACCGCTTCCTGTTCTGCCAAGAGCGTGCTGAGGGTGTCTGCTTCATGGATGAAGTCGAACATTTTGTCTTCAAATTCATTACCGACCCTCAAGAGCACTCGCAGTCTGGGCATGAAAGCTTTCGCTGCCTTCTTCTTTGGCGCGGGCGCGGACGGTTTCACGAACACGACCTCAGGAATGGGCTCAGGGCTCAGGGGGACAGCAACCGGATGTGCGGGCTCAGCGTCGCCAAAAAGCGCCCTGCGCATCTCTTCTTCACTCAGATCAGAAGTCATCGAATTTCTCGGTGAGGGTCATGTAAGAACGCTCCCATTTTACTCGGTTTACTGGCCATAGGTATGAACGCCTGCAAAGGAAAAAGGCTGACCTGCTTCACGACAGAGCTCCAGCAACCTCATAAAGTTTTGGCTGCACTCAACATCTGATCATCCTGTCCTCGACCAGGCCGCCAAGAGAATCTTTAGGATGCGCATGAGCGGACATGGCCTCCTAACGGTCACACTAGCGTGTGATAGGCTCTGTCGCCTGACCATCCGTCATGCCACTTTTAACGAGGCTGGGCCAAGCGCGAGACTAGATTTCAGGAAAGCTTTATGCCGATCAAAAACGCTATAGCCGCAGCCCTCAAAGCGATCCGAAAGGCCCGTGGGCTATCACAGTACAAGCTGGCCGAGGTAAGTAGCCGTACATACGTCTCAAAGCTCGAACGCGGGCAAAGTAGCCCTACTCTGGAGATGATGTCGACGTTGAGCTCGCCGCTAGGCTTGAGTCCACTCGCATTGGTTGCGCTCACGCTGGCAGCCGAATCTGGACAATCCATCAGTTCACTGATCATGCACGCTGAACGTGAGATCGACGAGCTATCTCAAGCCGGCGTACTGAAGGAGCTTAAGATTCCGCCCGGTGAACCCTGGAATGCGGCGCACACTAAAGCTTCAAAGAGCCGCCGGATTGGGAAGGCTCTTCAGCAAACAGAGTTTTGCTTCGCTGAATGATCACTCCCCACTTTCTTTCCAACCTCAGCAATGGCCATAGTGAGTCCATGGATCAGTGAGGTCGTCATACTCGCCCTTCGCAGCAAAAGGGCTTGGACATTCGTCTCGCTATTTGCCGCTATAACACCGCCGGCCTCTCGCACGCCCGCAATACCATGACTCCTTACAGCCTCGCTCCGACGATCTGTTTCGCAAAGGCCACTAGGTTATTCACTCCCCTCACCGACGATCGCTCAAGATGGATACCAGTAATACCCATGCTCCTTGGGCCATGGCAGTCACAGCGCAGTGAATCCCCGATCATCACGACTCGCCGACTATCGAGATCGTGAGAGAACTCAACCCCAAGATCCTGGCAAGCACGGTCATAAATTCGCGGATCGGGTTTGACAGCGCCTACGTCGAAGCTGAAGGTATATCCCTGCAGCGTGGGAAATAGTCGCTTGACTGCGTACCCGTACGGCTGCGCCAAGTTGCTGCACACGCCAACCGGTACGTGATGCTCTCGAAGAATCTCGACGGCGTCTAACGCGTCTTGGAAAGCTTCTATTCCAGTCACCTCCCGTTCGAGTGCTTCTTCAATCTCGGTCAAGCGCTCAGACCTGATCTGGATTCCGAGTTCCTCAGCACAGGCAGGTAAGCCGCCACTGAAGGTCATGATCTGAGTCGCATCGTCAGGTCTAGGCCGGCGGCCGTGTTTCATGCCCTCACGGAGTAATTGCCGGTACGGGTGAACTCCATCCTGGATTTTAAGGATCGTACCGAACGCGTCGAATATGACTACCCTAGAGCTCATGATGTCTCCGTCAATGCGAGAATGCTAATCATACAAGCTGTGATCGATCTCCTGATCGCTACCCCTTTGGCGTTCGACGATCCTGTCTTTGACTCGAATGACTGAGCTCCTGCGTAATGTCGAGGAATACGCTCTCCAGACCTGGGTGCAGTCCCCCGGCGCGTAACCCTTCGATCAGCGATATCAGTTCTCGCCCCTGCTCTGGTGACATCTGGAGATCGCAATAAATTACGTCTTGGTCGCCTCTCAGCGCAGAAATTCCTCGCCGTGGCTCCGCCTGAATGGGCAGTGAGTAATCATGGAGGGCGAGCCCTTGTGGCAGAGCCTGTAGAAAATCTATAGGCGCTTCACGCCGGACTCCCTGACCAAGCAGGACGTAGATGGCATCCTGGGTCTCAAAAATGCCTCGGCCGTCGTAATTCGCAGCCAGGCCAGTCCGGATGGAGTCCCCCTTCTGAAACTGACCGGTGCTGTGAAACTCGACGTAGTGGCTAAATAGCACAATCGGCAGCAGCATCGCTTCCGACGCGCCGGCACTGCCAGCAGCCTCTGACGGGTTGTCAGTCTGATCGCTCTGTCGCGTACCGGGCGACATCGAGTCATCACTCAGCAAGTCCAACACTATCCAAGAGTGAACAGCGCAATGAGGTTTCGATGTTGCCGCCTCAAGCGAGATTAGCGTGGAAGCGTCGGCATAAGATGCTCCCTCCATGCGTTCTCCGTGAAGACTCAACAACTGGTACAGATCAGTCTCTTGCACGAGCCCTCCAAGCACACAATAGTTTTCGCATAATTGACTATCCGGGCAGCAATCTCTGGAAGGTCACCCAGGCAGAAAATCAGTGGACAGTGTCAGGTGAATGCGGATGTATTTGAGGCAGGAGCTGCAATCCAGCGAAGAGATTCCCTGCGGGCTCAACCAACAGGTAGTGGCTACCCGCAAACGTGCGCGCGATCGTGTGGTTACCTTCCTCTATGAGCGCGATGATCCCAGAGGTGCGGATCAACCTACCATCAGCGAACCTACCACTCAGATCCATAAAGACGCGCCCAACCAAACAGGGGTACTGGACTTCCGGCAGCCAGAGAATAGCACTGACAGGTGCCGTAAATTTAATCGACACTGCGGCCAGCACCGCTGGGGGCCATTCAAGCGTCGTTGCCATCGATGTCTCCAACGCTGTGCTCCGAGACGAGTACGTAATGGTCTGCACCGTCCAAGGTTTGGAGCAATTTAAACGTCCCCTTCGTCGTCACGTGCCTTACGGAATGTGTGGCCACGGTCATACCGTCTGGAATCTTTCCCTGCTGACCGAAGTAAGCAGTTGCGGCGTATCGATCACCTACCCTCGCGCCGTTGACGAGAAAGGCGTCCACGAAGACCTCCCAGTCGTACTCCATCGCCTGTCTAACCTCGACTGGCACGTCAGCGGGCATTGCCAACTCGGCTAACGGGGGGGTGAAGGTGTTGATGGGGTATACGTTTGATTTCAAAACACAAGGCTGTTCATTAATCGGTTGGTATCTGGCTGTTCCTGGAGCTCTGCTCATGTGCTTCTGCTCTAGAGTTCAATCTCAAAGGCGTCGTTGAAGCCAGTAACTTCTCCGGGATAGCCACGAGGATTCGACACGACCCGCGATCCAGCCAGCTCAACGTCGACTCTTTCGTGGGTATGGCCAAAAACCCAAAGATCTGCTTTTTTAATGAGCGAGGGCCAGTCATTGGTATAGGCCGCATTGAGATGACCTTGATGCTTTTCGCCAACTACTGCTGGTGTCGGCGCATGATGGGTAACCACAATGGTTTTGCCAGAGTGGGTTTTGGCCAGCTCTTCAGTCAGCCATTGTTTCGCCGTTCGATTCTTTTCGATGATGTCCCAGGGGCGTATGCGCCGATAACTCGCCTCGGTACGGATGTACGTGAAGTCGTTCATCGACTCCCGGGCCATCTTGCTGGCGGCCACTTGATCACCCGTAGAAGTAAAGTCAGTCCATCCAGCTGTGCCAAGGACTCTGACGTCGCCAATGACCAGGGACTGGTTTTCTAAAATGTGCACATGAGGTGCTGCTGCATCGCGCATTTTCTGGAGTGTGCGATCGAGGTGGCCACCGTAAAACTCATGGTTGCCGGCGACATACACGGTGGTGCAATTGAAGGTGTCATTGGCCCACCGGACGCCCCGGGCTTTTTTGTCGATATCCCCGGCGAGGATCACTAGGTCGATGCTCGCGTCCAACGGAGGTGGATCGAAGCGGTGAAACTCGACGTGTAGATCTGAGTAAATTCGGATTTTCATAATGTAGGCGCAAGCAATATTGAGGCAATTTGAAGGCGTGAGGTACGACCGGTTGACGTGTTGGCCAGGGCTGGGCAAGGGATTCCGTAGCGGCGCTTTTTGACTCCCGGTAGATCCACCGCCGAACGGTTTAGGCCTATATTGGATGGCGCGACCTGCCAGTTTGGTCAGTGAGCAGCTTGGCCGACTCGCCCAATCGCTGTGCTGAACCGTCCGGCCGGACTGCATTAACCGTCCGCCAATCGCCCATTGGCTGCCATGGCAGAAATTCGCGCATGAGTCCGAACCCAAAGCGAGTTACATCAATGCAAATATATACGGTAGAGTGTAACTACGCAACGTGGCCTGATCCTGCCTTTTGAGGACGGGACATGTCGCTGAAGGTGCCCCTTGCTGCAGTACTCCGAGCTTTGCGGGCCGCTAAGCGTTTGCCCCAGGAAGCACTGCCTGACGAAGGGAGTGCTAGGCAGTACATCAGCGATCTTGAGCACGGCAAATCAAGCGTCACGCTCGACAAACTTGAAAAGCTTTCTGGCTCGCTGGGGCTAAGCCCCGCTACGGTAGTCGCAGCGACCATGGTCATAAAGGATGGCGGGAGTATTGAAGCGATCCTCGCTCGTCTCTCTGAAGAGCTCAACGCCATTCAGGCGTCAGGACAACTGACGCAGGCCCTCGCCCAGGTGGTCGATGGAAAGTTGGTCGACCGCCCCAGAGGCACAACCGTAAATGCCGACCTGCTCGCCAAGGTGCTCGCGTGCAAAGCCCAGGGTATGACCCAAGCTGAAACGGCTACGGAACTGCAGGTGAACAAGGTAACTGTCCACAGATACTGGAAGCTGGGCTAGGCGAGTCGCCACGTGCGCAAATACGACGCCTAATACTGGCCCGCATCAGCCGCCGAGTGGTCACCCTCGGCAACTACAGGTCTTGTGTACCGGGCAGACATTGCATCCGCCCGGCACAGTGCCGGCTTAAATCTCTACGACGATTTTGCCCACCTGGCTGTTAGATTCCATGTAACGATGCGCCTCGACGATCTCGTCGAATTTGAACACCTAGCGTGCACCAGCGGGGTTCACTGCGCTGTTGGCCAGTCGGTGTAACCCTTGGCACCACCACCATAATAGGACTCGCGAGGCGCGATCGTCAGCTCGTGCCCTTGACGCAACCGCTCGACCAGATCCGGGTTGGAGATAAACAAACGCCCAAACGCGACCGCATCGATCTTTCGTTCAGCGCGGCGCTGCACGGCCATTTCCAGATCGTAGTTGTTGTTGCCAATGAAGGGGCCTGTAAACCGGCCGCTGAGAGCATCCATGTCCACCCCCTCAGGCACGTTCCGTGAAGTGGCAGTGGCCCCCTCAACGAAGTGAAGGTAAGCCAGATTGAGCGAATTCAGTTGCTCAATCAGATAGCCGTAGAGATCCATGACTTGGCTGTCAGGCGGAGTGTTACCGGCATCAGGTGTCACAGGAGACAGCCTGATACCTACCCTGTCACTCCCCCAGATCTTAACGACCTCTTCGGTGACCTGGAGCGTCAGCCGGCACCGATTCTCTATCGAGCCACCATACGCGTCTGTGCGCTTGTTGGTCGAATCACGCAAGAACTGATCCAGCAGATAGCTGTTCGCCGAGTGCACTTCCACGCCATCAAACCCAGCTCGCTTCGCATTCTCAGCCGCCAGGACGTACTGCTTGATAATGCCCGGGATTTCGCTGGTTTCCAGGGCACGAGGCATGGACACAGGCACGAAGCCGTCAACGGTATAGGTGTTGCCTTCTGCTTTCACTGCTGAAGGAGCGACTGGCGCCTGACCATCAGGCTGCAGCTCTACGCTGGAGAACCTCCCGACGTGCCAAAGCTGCAGGACAATCTTCCCGCCCTTCTCGTGCACAGCATCAGTCACCAATTTCCAGCCGGCCACCTGCTCGTCGCTCCAGATGCCGGGTGTAGCGGCATAACCACGTCCTTGAGGTGAAATGTTGGTTGCCTCAGCGATGATCAACCCTGCACTTGCTCGCTGAGCGTAATACCGGGCATGCAGCTCATTGGGGATACCCTCCTCGCAATAGCGGCTGCGCGTGACCGGTGCCATTACGATCCGATTCGAGGCGTTGATAGCGCCGAATGAAACGGGTGAGAAAAGATCAGTGTGAGTGCTGTTATGCATAGAGATCTCCTAGTAGTCGACCAGTCGTCTAGTAAATAGGCAAATTTTTTAGCGCACGAGTGTTTGGGTAGCTTGAACAGCGGCATCAAAGGCTTTAGTGGACATCTGCAGCTTTGCTTGCAAAGAGGCGCCAAGCCAGAGCTGGTACAAGGCCTGGGCTAGCATTGAGGAATCGCATGCCGTTTGGATGCTCTTGTCTTCCATGCCGCGTTCAATGCATCGTGCGATCAAGCTGACGATTCGGACAGTGCCTCGGTCAAGAACCAAGCGCATGGCCTCAGAGAGATCGCAAACCTCTGGGCCCAATTTCACGACAAGGCATTTTTGCTGAGGGATGTCTGCGCCCTGCGTCTCTATCCAGTGGGCGAAGTATGCAGCTAGGCAGTCTGAGGCCTTTGCCTGCCCTTCAAGAATGGGGGTAACGCGTGCAAGGTACTCACCGAAATACTCTTCCAGCAGCGCAGCTCCAAACTCCTCCTTCGACTTGAAGTAGTAGTAAAACGAGCCCTTCGGCACGCCTGCATTGCTCAGCACCTCAGCCAAGCCCACTGCTGTGTAGCCCTTGGCGGTCATCAACGCCCGGGCTACTTCGAGAATGTGCTGGCGCATTTCAGTCGATGGTTTGTTCATGCGGGCCATGCTAACTACAAGCTGACCAGTCGTCTAGCAGTTTGTAGACAGTCGTCTACAAAGCGGTTACAGACCGTAGCATTCCAATGTGGCTCTCGGCGCGGCCAGCTTGGGATAGATGGTTGATAGCCAGTCGATCGGCGCGTTCGGATCGAAATTTTGTTCCATGCTCCGCAATTGCTTGAGGTGCGGAAAGTCCCTTGTTGCCGCACCTAGCGCCGCCGATGCCTCAGTGATGTCGCCAGAAAGACGGTATCGCTCAGCCAGCGCTAACGCCATGCAGGCTTCCACGTTGGGCGGTACCTTGATTCCGGCGTTTGTATGCCGTTTTTTGTAGTACTGATCGAACTGCTCCTGGTGCTCTGAAGGAGTCCACCCCGTATCACTTCCCATCAAGGCCTGGGCAATCAGCGAGTGGATACCTGGTTGATTCAGTAGGTCGACCTCCGGCTTTGTGAACTCCCGTCGGTTGGGCGCAGTTTGAAGAAAATAGTTAGCCAAATAGGCAAATGCCAAAAACGACACCCTCATGGGCGCGGACATCTGAGCCTGCAGTCTGGATCCTTTGTCTATGACAGGCGTTGGATGGCGAAGCTTGCGGTTGGGAAATTCGACCAAGCATTGATCAAGGAGGTGTACGAGCCCTTCCAGATACTGTCGGGGAGTCTGGGCGTTCAGACCCTGGGGATCGTAAAGCCAGGCCGAAGGATCAAGCTTGATCCTCAGCAGGTGCGGGTTATCCCACTCGTAGTGATATGGCTCATGCTCCACCTTGTCCGCCTTGCGCACGTACTCGATGATCACCGCCCGTACGAGTCGAAACAACCCTTGGAAAGTGAAAGTCAGCTTGTCAGCATCTTCATAGGTTTCGCCGTGGCTTGTGAAATGAAGAAACTCTTTGGTTAGCGGCTTGAGGGTGTGGACGTAGTTGGAGCGCACGCCATACAGATTTTGCAGAGCCGACTCCAGGTCGCGCCGGCCAATCGGATGCTTTTGAGCATCGGCCTGAGCAGTGAAGTAGTCCGCTGGCAGGTGCGCCAAGATGAACTGCACAAAGCGATGGCCCAAGCGCGGATAAATGACGTCCAGAACCGCATCCTTCACCGCCTGCGCAGGCTCGTCATCGATACCCGCCAGCGCCTTGTCCACTCCGCGCCGTTTGTCTTCAGGAACGTCGGGCCATTTAGGCTCATGCCCATCAAATTTCTGCACCAGAGATTCGATACACATGACCAGGAGCGTGTAGGCCAGATTGAGGTCGTCACTCATCCTATGGACGGCGGCAACATAGGTTCTGATCGACTGAATGACGGCGAGATAAGTCTCGCGCCTCAGCCCGATCAACTGCTCAGTGAAGTCTTCAAACGCCTTCATTTCTAGAAGGGTGGCGCGCACTGAAGGGTCGTAATACCGCATCAAGCGCTCACGCGGGTGCGATTCACCAGGCCGGCGTTTCTGATTCAGCAATCGCTCGACAATGTGGACATCGGGGGAGCAAATGACCTGTAAGCTGAACGAGGCAACGTCGGCAAAGTCATCGATGTAGGCACCCATCGTCCTGGAGTGAAGAATGCCAGGAGCTGGATCGGCAGCTTCCATGTATTCAGTCATCTCATACCCAAGCGCTGTCGGGGTATGCGAGGTGTCCATGCTGCTCAACCTACCCACCTTGGTGGTGATCTGGTCTACGACTGCGAGATCGAGGTTGGTGTAGACGACACCCTTGAGAAGGGTTGAACGTGGATTTTCACGGTTCGTGAACAGTTTTCCTGTCGCAGCTTGCAGCATGGGCACTCCCTGTCTGATGAATTCCTGTGTTCGAACGGTGCATCGCGACGCGCCGGGGACGTAACGGCCTTCCATGGTAGCCGAGGCCACCGGTGAGTTTTAAAAATTTCCTGGCAGCGCCGCCATCTGGGCCCACGCCTAGCATTCATCACCAAGCATGCTCTTCAGAAAATCATGGGTTGTGTGGAACTTGACGGCGACTGGGCTGGTGAAGTCGTTGATCGCAGCGTAAGAGGTGGCTTTGTCGCGGATGAATTTCAGCGCAAGAATGTCGTTAGGAAACTCGGGGGCATCCCATTTCGAATAAGGTTTGTCTACCTCCCCCATCCTAGCCAAGTCATACCACGCTCGCAGCTTGATCAATGGGTTCAGAAGTAGAACCCCGTCGTCCCGACGCCGCCACGCGTTCTCGCGGGCAAACGCATCAATAATTCCTGGATTCGCAGCGTCATAAGCTTCCCAGGCTGAAGGGAGAATTGTGATCCCGATCCATTTTTCCTTCTGCTCCGCCTGGTAGGCTTCGATCAGAGCTTTACCGAAATAGACCTGATGTCGGCCAGAAGAGTCGAGTTCGACCTCGAACTCACCGAATGAAATCGCGCCTCTAGCGGGAATACCAGCAGCTAGCAAGGCGGACAAGACCATTCCGCCAATGGCATAGATATCCAGGAACGCCCAGTCACCATACCCTTTTGGGTCTTGGTAGAACACAAACGTGTCAGAGAAATAGATGGTTTTAAATAAGGCATTGAGTTCTTCCCATCGCCCAAAAGCCTGAAGAGAATTATCGACGACGGCGTAAACTTCTTTGACGGATTTTGTTTCTACAAGCTCGCTGAAACCCAGGATATCAAGAAAAAGCAAATAGCGCCCTTGGCTCAAAATAAAACTCCATTTTTATGCTAAGAAAGTCACAAACGAAAGCTAAGAAACACACCAGTTGCACGTGCCTTGCACAGATTTAGCTTTTATGTCTTCGGCCTGCCCTACAGAAAAAAATTGAGCGCATGACGCAGACCAAGTAATCTCCTAATGCCAGCGGCGAGAAAGCCAGATCATCGACTCCTTTTCAAAGTGCCCCTGCTACGAGCCTGAACGCGTAGCCCTAAACTCATTTAGTATTCTTGCGCCGTTTGGGTGTCGCTTTGCTTTTTTGTTCAGTGACTGCTGGGAGTCTTGCTGCGCGACCTGGATCAAGCAATGTCATTATGTCGATTGGCTTAAAGTCATAATCGTTCGCAAGGGCGTCGAGTTCCGCAAGAAAGCGGGCCGCCTTCACTACTTCTGGATCTCGAAGAAGAGGAATTATCGCCTCGTACTCCAAAGTGATTCTATTGCTCAATTCGAAGAACTCTTGAACACTAGTCATTGGTTTTCTCCTCACTGGCAGGCTCATCACTATCTGCCTCCACCACCAGGGCCGGCACTGGTGAATCGATGACTGACTTAGGGGGTAAGCCCACAGTGAGCATGGCATCACTGTCGAGCACGGACTCCCTCTTAACGCAGGGAGTACCATTACCGCCATTCGGCTGCAGCCGGTCGATCAAGTCCAGCAAGCCTGAGGTCGTGCGCGTCTTCATGCATAAAGGGCCGTCAGGTGCTTCAGCTCCTCTACTCCCAGCTACGGTAACGTTTGCACTGCCAGCGGAGCTTTTGTACCTGGACTCAAGAAGATCAAATACCTGAGCGAACGTGTAGCCATGCTCCTTGGCTAGCGCCTCCAGCCGAAGGTAAAACTCGACGTCGAGTTTGTAATCAACCTCTTCCTGTTGCTTCTCTAGCCCGCGCAAGGCCAATTCAAGCTCGTGCTGCTTGCGTCTAAACTCAACGAGCGTGTGTGTTCTGACCATGCATGGCTCCGGCTATCTGGTACTCCTACCCCTGGGCGACTCATGAGGTTCCTGTCTTATTATAGTGAGGTTAAGAGCTAAGCAACACCCTTGCAAGGGCGCCGTTCTAATTGGAATTAATGCATAACATTCAATAAGTTAGATGGCTAATCGTTACCACCCGCTACCATTGGTCGGACACCAGACTGCGCTGGATCATGAGCAGAAAATTCAACATGAAGGCGTTTCAAGATCGCCAGAACCCTTTCGGCAGAATGTTCGCACCCACGCAACAATCCCACTCGCATGCTGGCGCCACCCTTGAATCGCTTCTTGTCAATTTATCAATTAAGTTTGGTTACGACTGACGGTCGGTGCTGCCCAGAAAGCCTCAGCCAGCCAGCGTTCTTCAGGGAAAAAACACATTTTGAAGGAACGCCGAGAAGTATCGACTAGCGCTCGGCACTCTAGTCTATTGAATTAACTATATTTTTTGCGACTACGATTTTTCTGCGGCCACGGACAGAAGCACCACTCAATTTAATTGAAAACCGATATTGAACGCCGCCTCCTGTGCCCCACCCGAGCCCATTTATGTCCGTTCCTCCTTGCCCGCTTCGGTTCCAGAGCATTCAGGTCGTTTGTTCCCTTCAGCACCCTCCTGACCTCTAGCCATTGCTAGCGGCGCCAAGGATGTACCCCTGAATCCTGCCCTACGCGGTCAGTCCATTTGATCAATTCTTCATGACGCGCAGCTCGTCCTTGGAGCCGCGCGCTACGTAGGCATTATTGACCACCTGTATCATCGCCTAATGATTAAGAATTGGAGAACGCGCCCTACGCTTTCTACTTGAGCTGAAGATAATCTCGGGCGACCGTAGCTAAGCCCTGATCAGTAAGTAGTACATAAATGTGAAGTCCGCGAACCTCACGCATGTAGCTCAGCAGCTGCCCTTCCTTCAGCTTGGGTTGGCTCGGGTCATTGATGAGTAAGATCGAGTCTTCGTACCAACCTTCCGGGTGCTCGTAGCCTGCGACTTTTCTTGGCGATCGAGGCTTATCTACATCAGCGAAACCAAACGGATCATCAGGGTCAGAGGCATCTTGTGACGTCTCCGAAACCGCATATTCAACGACGTAACTGCCAAATGTACCTTCCTGACTCCCGGCCATGCTGCTGTCGAATTCAACCAGCATTCGGCTTTCTCGCCTCAATTCGGTCAGTGCAAGTTCGAGTAGGCTGGATATGCATGACGCACTCTCTGCCTCCACCGTAATCTTCAACTTTTTCTAGAGTTCTCTCCTTTGAATTATTTGTCGTCAGCCACAGTTGGAAGTGTAAAGCCCCCGTGCGGCATAAATTTCCATCCGTTGCCTCAGAGCCCCGAGGAAGCTCGAAACAGGTTGACACTGATCCGGTTACTACTGCCCTGCCCTTCCACATTACTTTCGACGACTCGCGGGAAAAATGGTCTCATCAATGGCCCAGGCAACTGCCTTCAGGTCTTTCTCATCGAAGATAACCCGCGCATGCCTCAAGTATGCAGAGATTTGTGACCAGCTGTACGCCAGTGTGCCCAAGGTAGCAATCTCCGATCTGTTCACGGGGAATGGTGTCGAATAGGCCCGAGTCGTGTCTCTGATAAAACCAGCCTCCACATCAGAGATCAGCTCGAAACTCACCCCAAGCATCCAATACGCAACCGCGAGATCACGAGGCTTAGCAGAGTCTGGCCTAAGACGATCCCGAACCTCGCCATGTAGTTTTTTCTTGAGCCCGGCATGAGGTTTGGTTAATCGATAGAAGAAATATGAGCGAGCAAAACCCTGGGTCTTGCTCTCATCTGAATCCTGTAGCCAAAATGCCAGCAGGAACTCTGCTGCGCGCCTGGTCGGAGTGGATGTTTCTGACAGCGAGTAGAACCAGGTCTGAACCCGCTCTGTTAGATGGACGAGGCACGAGTTATCACCGCTGACGAATTCCGGATTCGAGTGCTGAAGCGGAAAGCTGGACGTCAACCGAGCTGCCGGGCTTTGCACATGCTCTTTGAAAGCGACCCAGGCCTTGTTCAAGACCGTGAAGTTCCGCGTTTCAAGCCGCTGCAGCATCACCCCGCCTTTATGATTCACGCATACGCAGCTACGCGACTTTTGCCACGACAGCCGCCACACGGGATTCAGGCCCGCACTGAGGTCTGTGTGAAAGCACTGTGGGCAATAGTTCAAGGCGTTTGAATAGTCTACTAAGGCATCATCCGTTTCCTTGAACTGCTTTGAAATCAACAATCGCTCGCGAGGAGAGAAATGGCTAAGAAGCTCCAGATTCGCGTACTGCCGATCAGGGTCGACGCTACCTTTGCTGCATAGCAGCATGAAGTTTTCCGCAAACAGGCTGTCAGCAGAATTCCGGGGCACCAAGCTGCTTCTCGCTGCCCAAGACGAAAACGTTTCATCCAATACGGGAGTCACTGGTTCCTGAATAGGTACCTGATCGTGATCTGGTTCGTATCTCCTTTCCTGGCTCACCTCGTGTGCACCCAGGCAGTACCAGTCCGGCTCGCCAACAGTGTCAATCGACGCAGTCATCTCCATGAGGAGGTGATCCATGACATCTACAGCAGCGCCGATGCGACCACCGGAGCGCCCATGAACGATGGTCGTATCCACTGCAACCAAAACGTCTGGGGCGTACCTGTCCGCTAGCCCAGCTTTTACATCCGCAAGAAACTGGTCAAAACCCAGGCCTTCCACCATAGGTTCAAGTGTGAAAATGCGATGCTTGATCGAGGCGGTTTTGAAGCTCACGCTCAGCGTGGAAATGGCATCTGGCAGACCGCAGAACAAAAAGCCCTTCTGCCTGAAACTCTTTACCCAATGAGACATGATCCAGAAGTTGGTATTTGCGTCCTTGCTACCCTTTAGATAAGTCTGAACATCATGAACTATAGACGTCTCGTAGTTTCGGGCGCTCAGCACGGCATGCTGTACTTGGCCCAGCTCGGTCACGGCGGTGTCAACCTTAGTTGCGAGCTCGCCAGGCATGCCAGCCGCAATACTCAGCGCGTGCCTGAAGTCAGTCGGTTCTAGCGTCGTACCTCCCAGTACCGAGAGGACGTTCTGCCCTTCTTGACTTAGGAGAGAAGCCAGGTGAAGCAGCAATGCGGTGGCTCCAGTTCCTGCCGGAGCAGCCAGCAGCAGAACCTCTCGCTCAGGCGCGCAGGGGGCTACATGTGAAGCGCTTTGTGACTCGGCTGGCTGAGTGACTGTACGAAAGTGCTCAAGGCACTGCTCCAAGACCTTTTGGTTGCCTGAGGCATCTGACCATTTCTCTGATTTGATCGTCATTGAGCCTGGTTCTCAATCCCGTAGTCATGAATCCTTGAATCCAAATTTTTCAAATTCTGTGCTCTCAGGGCAGCCAGGGCATCACGCGTACCACCTCGGCTAGAGCCCTGTCTCGGAAATACGTTCTCTAGGCGAGTGGCTCGCGTGTTCCGCTAAGGCGCCGCGACGAGCCATCGCAGGGCTATGGGCAATGCCGGGCAGTCCCCCAAGACTCCGCCAAAAGTGACCGGCTTATTTTCGAGACAGGACACTGGGGTCATCGCTGCTGCCCGTGCAGCTTCGTCTCCCGTCAGCCCTGCAACGTCGTTTCCGAGCAGACAACATTCAGTCGCACTGACGAGAACGGTGCTCATGCAAAAGGGCCCAAGTCCGGTCGAGCATAGTCATTGAGATTTATCTCTTCGATGACATTCTTCATTGCGCGAACAGTGCTAACCAATATCTCCGAGTTGACATATTCTTGCCCGGACTCAACTGCCGCGCGACATGTTTCACGAGTCAGGTCAGTTACCGCACGGCGCGAGTTATAAATAACCAATTTCTTTCGAACAGTGGTAGTTGTTAGCGTATTTTCTTCAAGTATCCTAAAGAAATCATCATTGAGTACGGAGGGCTGCCCTAGCGGCATGAGCGCCAAGTAACCTTTAATAAAAGACCTGCCCTCAACATCATTCTTCCAATAGCTTAGAGAACCTACCCGAATGTTGAATCTTGATTTTAGTGTTTCATCATTGTCAAATAAAGCATACATTTCGTCTGGCGTTCCAGCCAAAAAAACATTTAGCTGCCATTCGTGCCCGGCCAGCCCCTTTATTGAGCCCAGCTCACGATTCACGGGCGCCCCAGTTAAAGCGAGCCTTAACATCGGAGCCTCGTCAACAAAAACCCCGCGTACGTTATGCTCCCGAACCAAAGTCTTAGCCAAGCCCACATCTCGATAGCTGAGATTCAAAGGGCGTGTATGAAACCGTTCCCCGATTGCGGCCAGGAACAGCTTCATCACGCTGAGGTTTGCACTGTTTTTAACCAGGTCGAGATAAATGACCTTGCCCGGCCAATCTGACGCAGGATCAAAGCTTCGCTTTTCCCAGCTCACTCCAATCGTCGACTTGCCTAAGCCAGGAAGAGCGATGAGCGACATCCCGGCGTTTGACGTATTTCTGGGTGATGCGAGTAGCCGCTTGGCGCTGTGCTCCACAGCCATCGCTGTGGGGTAGTTAAGGAATACGTCACGCATGCACGCAAGCGCCCGCTCTTCACGAGGTAGTTCCAGTAGCGCCAATGCCCGGGGGCTTAAGTGGGTCACAGATCATCCCCCATCATGACTGGTATAGGGCCTTGGTGAGGCTTTGCAGGCGCTTTGGGTTCCAGGAGCGAGCTAGATGTACGCTGATTGATCTTGCACATCTTATCCTCAAGATCCCGGCTTTCCTGCAGCCGACGCTCCTGCCGTTGAGTCAGAAGGGACTGCTTGAGGTGATGCTGTTCCTGCATAGCTTGGAGTCCTTCAGGGGTATGCTGGCCTACTGGAAGTCCGGATTTACGCTGGATATTCCACTCCATCATCGTTTTCGGATAAATATCTGCGTTGATAAGTTTGACAGGAACCCATAGCCCTTCGTCCATCACCCACGCCCTATGCAAGTTACCGTAATCGAGCTTAAGAGTTACCGGCTCTCCGACTCTGTTCCAGTACGGGCCGGGCTCATACAACAACCCAAGAGTCAGAAGCCCCTCACGCCTTACATGGATGTTCCTCTGATGGAGCATGTCGATCTTGAACTGGGTTGCATCTTTGACAACTGGGGGCGTTCGTATTACACCGTCTTTTTCGCCAAAGTCTCTCATCCAACGCTGATTTGGCGTCAAACCATCCTCACCAGGACGCTCGTGCAGAATGCAAATCTGGCTAATAATAAGAATAAACAGGTCTTTTATGGTGTATTCCGCAAGTTTCTCTGGGTTTTCTCCCCGTGCGATTTTCCTACTCGATGCTATCGCTCCGTTCAGCGTCTGAATGAAATAACGGTTCACCACACCAATCTTACGCTCTACCTTGCCGCCGCTCTGCGGCCGCATTCTACGCTCGTGACGTATGTCATTTTTTGAAAACGTTGCAAGGACAGTTTTGCCGTTGAGATCGCTTCCTCCATCCGTCCTCAGCCTAGACAGTTTTCCGTACTGTATCCATTTAAAAACTGCAGAAAGCCCAAACTCCACCAGCAGTTCATCTTTAGGCTGCAGTGCCATGAAAAAAGCATTCGCGAGGGTGTTTCTTGATGGCGCACCGAACGATAACCAGAATCCTAAATAGGATTCGGTATGGTCATCACTGATGATAGTCAGGTTCGGTCGCCCCAGTACTTTTCCAGTATCAGGATCGACCGCTTGGCAGTCGAGTGGACTGTTATCAGCCTGCCCAAGCTCAAGGGCACGCTGCGTGACTGTACCAAACGGAAAGGAGTCGAATTTATCCCGGGCCGCAACGGGGCCTTGGTTATTAGCAACTGCTTTGCGCATGGATGACTGGGCACACCGTCTTTCAACCGTGGAGGCTGAAGGCGGATTCTTCGAAATAGCCTGGCACTCCCACCGGACACGATTGAGTACAGCGACTACAGACGCACCCGGCCCCTTGTAGTCTTCATCGATCGCTTTCGCCAGAATCTCTTCAACCTCATCCTCTAGCCGGGTATCGCCCTTTCTTCGTCCAGAAACACCGGGCACCAGCGCTTCCCATGATTGCCATTCTCGATAGCGGCGCAGCAGATCATTCAGAACCGTTCGCCCGATGCTCAGTTTTTGCTCAGCCTGCTCTTTGGTGATCTGTTCCAGGTACAGTGGTTTGATCACTTCCTCCCGTGCAGTCCCCACAAGAATTTGTTCAGGGGTATACGGGGAAACAGGCCTGACCTCATTGTCAGGCTCGGCGTTTTCGACACCAACGTCACTTGCCGCGCGGATTTGTTCAACGGCCTTGGTGCTGATCTTGTGAACCTTGCTCTTAGGTACCTCAATTGGAGACGCAGGTAACCCGGAGAGTTTGACCAGGTAACAGCCCCGCTCCGGAACATCGCCGACTATTAGGTAGATGCCCTCCATACCATCCACAAAAACTGCTTCGCCTATTGAAAATTCCATAGCTATCGCCCGATCATTTCGAGGAGCAATGAACGATGCCGGCTATGCAACCGGTCTCTGACAAACCCGAGTGTTGGCGGATCGATGTCCAGCAGGTCACATTTGACGCAGACGTCTCGCCATAGAGCTTTCAGTGAGTAGTGAGGGGTCAGATACTGTGATTCCAGCAGGGTGAGAAAGTAAGTGATTGATTTGATCCGATATGTGGCCCCTTCGTCTTTAGTAATGGCAAGGTACTCTGCAAACTCGCAAGCAGGATTTGATTCGAACACGGGCTTAGCTGAGGCCCTGGACTTTTTGCGAGAGGCTCGGACGATTTTGTCCATATGCTTTCGGAAGGCCCCGACCGGATCTGTTGACAGGGTCAGCCGCTCCTCGGGCAGAGCCAACTGGAGCCCATTAGACAGTTTGCAGAGACGTACGACCCCGCCGCGCTGCTTCCACATAGCTTCTACGACCAGCAGGTCGGACGCCGTACCCACTGAGCAAAAATCGCCGACAGAGACCATCCATTCATGCTCCAATCGTGCACCTGACGCCTAAGCATAGGTCGCCTTCGGAGGCATGGTCGTACCGCTGATCCAAAAAAACGGAGGTTCATAACCTATTGATTTATATGAGCTCCACTTCACTAATCTCCGTTTTCTTGTGACAAAAAAACGGATGTTAGTGATGAAATTTGAAAAAATGGTGCAATTTCAAGGAGCTGAGTGGTGAACGGAGGTATGTGAATTTGGACAGCAACCTAAGATCCACGCGCCATGGTCTCCATTTCCAAGCTCTACGCCTCGTCAAAGGTAAAGGCTTCCCCGATGACGACGTGAAGCATTTGAGATCTGCGTCACTTCACTGGTTGCGACACACCTCGGCGACAGCGGATGCCAAAGTGCGCGATCACATTGAGGATCTTTGAAATTTAATAGGACCTCTCTGGCACAGCAATCACGCTTC
The DNA here is from genome assembly GCF_032587875.1 of Pseudomonas syringae group sp. 243L2. NCBI lineage: Bacteria > Pseudomonadati > Pseudomonadota > Gammaproteobacteria > Pseudomonadales > Pseudomonadaceae > Pseudomonas > Pseudomonas syringae group sp. 243L2. Next base: position 61,279 of record NZ_JAWHPL010000021.1, on the reverse strand, counting down.
TGCCGGGCTTGGGCGACTTGGGGCCTCAGGGGAATCGACCGGACCAGTAACCGATGGTCGCGACACTCGGGCCGTTTTGCACCTCGGCTCACGTCCCTCATGCGTTACGGCTGGCCCTGGGCTCAGTGAGTACGGAGACCCTGCGTGAAGCGCTGACCACCCTAAAGCGGGTGGTCGGGGCCTATATCTGATCTCGCTTCACTCAAGTACGAAAACGAGACACGAGGTCGTTCAACTCGACCGCCAGACGCGACAGCTCGTGACTCGCCGCATTGGTCTGCAGGGCGCCAGCCGCAGACTGCGCGGACAGGTCACGAATGGCGACCAGGTTGCTGTCCACTTCACGGGCGACCTGAGCCTGCTCTTCCGCGGCACTGGCGATGACCAGATTGCGTTCGTTGATCTGGCCGATGGCAGCAAATATGTCTTCAAGTACCGCGCCGGAGGCTTGAGTGATTTCCAGGGTCCCTTGCGCACGCAGGGTGCTACCTCGCATCGAGTCGACAGCTTGCTCGGCGGTGGTCTGCACGCTGCCAATCATCTGCTCGATCTCGCGGGTGGACTCCTGGGTGCGATAGGCGAGCGTTCGCACCTCATCGGCGACCACGGCAAAGCCGCGCCCCGCTTCACCGGCACGGGCGGCCTCGATGGCGGCGTTGAGGGCCAGCAGGTTGGTCTGCTCCGATACCGCACGGATCACGTCCAGTACCTTGCCGATGTTGCGTACTTCGCCGGCCAGGTGCTGGATACGCTCTGCGCTGCCCTGGATTTCAGTTGTCATCAACTGAGTACCCGCGATGTTTTCGCGAACCTGTTGACGGCTTTTCTCCGACAGCGTGTTTGAAGCTGTCGCCGCTTGCGAAGTGGAGACGGCATTGCGCGCGACTTCTTCGACGGCGCTGGTCATCTGGTTGACTGCAGTGGCGGCTTGTTCAAGTTGCATGTCTTGTTGCTGCAGGCCACGGTTGCTTTCCTCGGTCACTGCGTTGAGCTCTTCGGCCGCCGAAGCCAGTTGGGTCGCGCAACCGGAAATCAGGATCAAGGTGTTGCGCTGGCTGGCTTGCATGCGCTGAAGCTCAACGAACAAGTCGCCGATCTCGTTGCGGCCCGGGGGCACGACCTCTTGGGTCAGGTCGCCGTTGGCGATGCGTTTGAAGTTCTCACCGGCCTCACGAAGCGGGCGCAGTACACGGCTGGAGATGAACATCCAGCAAATCACCGCCAGCGCCAGAGTGATACACGCCAGTACCAGGGATAGCCGCTTGGCGGTGGCCAGGCGTTCACTGGCGTCCCGGTTAATCTCAGCGGCACGGGCATCCAAGGCGCCGACCAGATTCACCCGGATTTCCTGAAGTTTGGTCATACCCTTGCCAGCGCTGATGTTGACCACGAAATACTGGTCCGCCGAGCGTGCACGGGTGGCGGCGCGCTGGCCGACGATGGCGTTGCCGTACTCGGCGAACGCGGCCTTCAATTCGTCGGCGAGCGCTTGAAGTTTCGAGTCGCGAATATCGGCCGTCGATGCATCGAGCTTGGCAATCGCGTCGTTCCAGATGCCTTCACTTCGCATCAGCCGGGCTTCCGCATCCTCAAATCGACCACCCACGGTTTCGATGAAGGCCGATGACACATTGGCACTGGTACGGATGGCCAACAGCAGTGAGTTATTGATGCCGTCAATCTGTTGTGAAGTATGTCTGAGCTCGTCGACCTGGTCATAGCTGCGCATTGCCGATGACCAGCTGTTGACGATCGAGAACATCAGCGCGATGACGAATAACACCAACACGCCGATCATGCCTGTGCGGACTTTCAAGTGTGCGAACATGGGGAATATCCCGACTCCGAATAGATTTTTGTAATACGCTATCTACGCCAAGGCGTTAAAACTTAAGCGGTTAACAGAGAACCTGTGCGATCACCGCACAGTTTGGAGGACGCTTGCCTTATATTTTTGCGTCCGCTCTTGGCCTCCGGTGTTGATGCGCATGCCCTTCCATATATTTTTCATCAGGCTGCCGATCGTGTAGCGTCCGTTGGATCCAAGGCAGTGCTCGGGCACAGATTCATTCGCCTCAGCGCTGTCCCCACACTTGGAAGAGAAAGGGCAAATCAAGCTGATCGCCGCGCAAATTCACCCTGCGCCGGGCGACTATGAAAAAAACATCGCCAAACATAGCGAAGTTGGGCCCATCAAGGAGGCGGTGGCCACCTACACAGCGCGAGCTGCGGAGAAGCTGCGAGCTCAAGGCTCAGTGTGCAAGAAGATGCGCTTGAGCGTGCGTACGGGCATGTTCAATCCGGACGAAGCGAAGTATGCCAACGGTGTCGTGATCGAGCTGCCCTACGCTACCAATGACACTCGGCTGATGTCGGTCATGGACTCGATCAACAGTCGATGGGGACGCGGGACGTTACGCACAGCGACAGTGCCGACTACACCGGAATGTGCTAAGCGGCGCGACTTGATGAGTCAGAGTTATACCACGCGGGTTGATGAGCTCTGGATAGCCAAAGCTCATTGATGAGTGTCGCGCGAGCTTGATTTAAGGCACGCGCGAGTTGGGGGAAGACCCCCAACCTGACAAGGCTTTTGAAAGGATTGTTGGTTAAACGCGAAAACGGCGAACCTGCGTATTTAATCCGGCAGCGAGCTGAGACAGTTCCTGACTGGCAATCCGGGTTTGCTCGGAGCCTGTGGCCGTCTGTACTGAAAGATCGCGGATTCTTACAATGTTCCTATCTACCTCGCGTGCGACCTGTGCCTGTTCTTCAGCCGCGCTGGCGATCACCATGTTCAAATCATCGATACCGGAGACTGACTGCGCGATTGTTGCTAAGGCCGAGTTTGCGGACTGAGCCTGAGTTCGCGTAAGACGGGCCTGCTCTGCGCTGGACTCAAGTGCATCGACAGTGCGTGCGGTACCGTCTTGAATGCTACCAATCAACGACTCGATCTCTCGGGTTGACTCGCTCGTACGGTGTGCCAATGCGCGTACCTCATCAGCGACTACGGCAAATCCCCGCCCTGCCTCACCCGCGCGGGCTGCTTCGATCGCGGCGTTGAGTGCAAGCAGATTGGTCTGATCCGCCACCGATCGTATGACGTCCAGTACCTGGCTTATGTTGAGGGTTTTATCGGCCAAGTACTGCGCTTGCTCTCGGGCGTCCAAAACGTTCTCAGTTAGGGTTTCGATGGCCCCTAATGTTGCGCCCAACTGAGTCTGCCCTTCTCGGGCTGTTTCGGCAGCTTTTCTGGACTCTGTGGAAGTTGACGTTGCATTGCTAGCGACTTCCTCTACCGCTTGGCTCATTTCAGTAACAGCGGTCGCGGCCATCTCGATCTCGGTGTTCTGCTGCTGCAGTCCTAGTGCACTCTCATGCATGACTGCGGACATTTCCTCAGCCGATGCTGCCAGCTGAGTTGACGAATGACCCATGTGCGTAAGCGTCTCACGCAGATTGTTTTGCATTACCTGCATCGCCTGGAGGAGCTGAGCCGCTTCGTCGGTACCGCGTACATCGAGTACTTGCGTGAGGTCCCCATCGGCGATGGTTCTGGCGACCTGAACCGCCTGAGTGATTGGCTGCGCCAGGCTTGCGGTGAGCCGCCATGCCAAGAGCAGGGTAAGAGCCACCGCCAGCGTGATCGCAATGCCGGTTACCAGCTGTGACTGCGAGTAAGTCGAATCGGACGCTATTGCAGCGTTTTTGATTGCAGTCTCATTTATCTTTCGCAGTGCTTCCGTGCCCTCGTTCATTTTTGCACCGACAGACGCCATTTCGTCACTGATGACAAGACGAGCCTGATCGATCTGCCCCATGGACATCAGGTTTGTAAGCTTGCCAAGCAAGCTGAGATAGCTCGTGTAATGCTGTTGCAAGGCTTCCAGTTGCCTACGTTCTTCATCACTGCTCACAAGTGGCTCATAGCGTTTGAAGCTGCTGTTCACCAGACCGGATATACCGTCTATCTTGCTCAGGATGGCGGCGCGACTGGCAGCGTCAGGCATTGCGACCATACGCAGTGCCTCTATGCGCGTGCGGGCCAGTTGCAAGGCTAAGTTGTCGGCCTCGACAATACTCGGAATGCTGTTGTTCTCAAGCGCTAGTCCCTGCGCACGAATGTGTGACAATTGATTCAATCCGAACAGGCCAACGCTAAGCGTGAGCACTATCAGGACGCCAAAGCAGGCAAGGCTGCGGTAGGCAATTTTCAGGCTTCGAAGATTCATAGCAGGGCTACATGAGGGATTTATCGGTTATCGACTAGCCCAAGATTCTCAATAGATCCTATATATGAAGCTTTTATGACAGAAAGTAACAGCATGTGTGTAGTGTCGATGAACAGCCGATAGAGACGAGGGGCGCTGCGTATGGCAACGGCTGGTGATGCTGACCAAGTGGCGCCGGTTGCATGACTGGGACAGTCCCACCGAGGCGCCGCCGGTGAAAACCTTGCTGCGTGAAGCCCGCAAATCACAGTCGCGGCAAGGCGTGGCGGTACGTAAGAAAACCGCGGTGGCGCTCGAGCCCCTGCTGCGATGCTCGCGACCTGCGAGGATGGTGCGCGGGATCCGCGACCGCGCCCTCCTCCTCTTGCCTGGAACAGTGGCGGTCAACGACGTTCTGAAGTGATGGGCCTGCAGATCGGTGACGTGCGCCGACTGAATGCCGACACCTGGTTCTCCGCCCTGGGAGTGTGCAGCGGCCGATTGGGCAGCACAGCCTTCAATGTCGAGCCATCGCGAACGTCGTTGGCGTTTGCGCTTGAATCATAATTGGCGCACTCCCGGAACCTAAAGATTTGCTAGGATCGGCCGATGATTCAAAAATGATACGTTTTGCTACATTTCCGTACCAATGGCGTACTGCGGACATCTCATGAGGCATATACGTTGAACATCAACACTCAGCTCTCCAATTTTAGCTACACGCCAACGGTCGTCCCTGCGCCCAGGCCTGACAGTGCCAACGTCACAGATGAATCGCTTGAGTCGTCTTCTGCAGCTACAACTGCAATTCCTGCCGAAGGGGTAAAGGTCTCATTGTCTGAGGCGAGTATTCAGAAATCTGCCGACGACAAGAAGCCACAGGCAAAGTCGAATGCCGATATCGAATCAAGCGGCTTACCAGACCAGACGCAAAAAACCCTCAAGATGATCCGCGAGTTGAAGCGACAAATTGAGGAGAAACAGCAGGAGTTACAGGCGCTTATGGCGGATCAGAATATGGATCCCGAAATCAAAAAATCCAAAGTCGGCGCATTGGTAACGGAGATCGCGACCCTCAGCGCTGGCCTCGCGACCGCCAACAACGCCCTGGTAAAACAGGCACGCGAGAATAAGATATCACCCGACGAGTTGCAGCAGGCCCAACAACTCGCGGCGAAGTGATGTCGCGAAGTCCTCATAAAAAATAACTTACTTTCTCTGCGCGTTAACCAGCGTGTTACCTACTGCATAGACCGTACAAGGCAACCCCTTTTTTGCGAGTGTCATCTTCTCGCAGCGAGTTAGCGCTTTTTTGCCTGCTTGATCCTGACTGCGATGCCCCCCGCTCCAGGCCCAGACACCTGCTCCATTGGTCGCGAAAGCTTTTTCATACACCTGGCTGTTCAGATATTTTTGAAAAGACGCTTTCCCTGATGTGGCCAAGCCCTCGGGCGGGTCCAGATCCGGGACAGGTGCAGAAATGATCTCATCACTCGGCAGCCTGTTCTTATCCAGAAAATCAGCCACCCTGCCCCACCATATTTCTTCAGGCGCCCATTCAAAGAACGTGTGACCATCCTCACCAAATACGGGAGCCTGGAAAAACTCTCCACGTCCTCCATGATCGATGTAGCTTGCAAAAAACTCTTCGCCGAGTGGCAGTGGAAATACTTTATCGTTGGTGGCGTACATCCATAAGGTAGGCAGTCGTGAGAGGCTTCCGTAAGTTTTAATAGCCGCTAGAAGTTGCTCCTTGCCACAAACCTTGCCAGCCCCCTTGGCCCCGCGCCCACCGTCGAAATTTATTATCGCCCGTACGCCCGGTGGATTGGACGCGCCCGCTGCCAGCACCGAGAATCCTCCGGACGATACACCAATCAATACGGCCTCATCCGGTAATGACCAGGGCGCCCCCTGAATGGCTTGCAATGCTGCAATGAGATCATCAGCTGCAATTCTGCCGGCCCTGGCATGATGGGGACTGAGGCATGTTCCATCACGCTTTTCGCTGACACCTGACGATTGTCCATATCCCTGACGCATTACCACTACCGCTGCATAACCATGACGGGCAAATACGGTAGCCGCAGATGAGAAAAGATTGGGGCTTTTGGTGCGATCGCTCGAATCACCGTTAGTGCCATGAGTGATCAGAGCAACTGGCCAGCGCCCCGGCTTCTCTGGCCGCGTGACAAAAGCATCGAGAAGCGCACTTGAACCATCGGGCAAGCGGACGCTGAGCAGCAAAGGCTCTCTGATCAAACCATCAATGTGCGCATTGGCTATTAACGATAACGCTTCCCCTTGTGGCACTTCATTCATCAGGAGGAAAGTTCCGACGCCAGCCGCCAATACCAGTAACAGCACAGCGATCGATGCATTTTTTAACGCCATGCCAGAATCTCCCCGCAGAATGCGCGCCTCACTGGCGCACTATGCCCGCATTGATGCAAAAAAACGCCTCCTTCGCAAAATTGGTTCACAGACCTGCGAACCAATCCTCTTCCAAGCCTGGAACCGATCAGCCGAACCTTTGAGCATTGGCGCGCCAGGCTTGATCGCCTGCAATTGTGAGACGTCCTGCAACTGGAAGTTGATCGAACCAATTTCATTGGCATCGCTCTTGCACCGGTCCCTTTGCCCTGAATGTCTGCGTGTAGGCAGCTCAGGGCATCTTTTTCTGGTCTGGTGTGAGTACCACGATGCAAAGGTTCGATCCTGACGTCCCCATCGACAACTCTTCGAAACTGGCACTGGATGCCTTGCGGCAGATCGTCGCTCAGCATGCGGCATTTCCCCTGCGGGCGCTGCCTACTGAACGGGGTCTGGCTGTCGATTTCGGGGTTAGCCGACGGGCAATTCGTCGGGCCCTGTCGGTGCTGGAAGCCGAAGGCCAGATCTGGCGGCGGCAAGGTAAAGGAACCTTTGTCGGACCTACACCACCCAGCGCTGCCATGAGTTTCGCCCGGCTTTCTGGCCGGACCAATTTCAGCGAGGTCATGGAAGCGCGTCTGCACCTGGAACCGGCACTTGCCTCACTGGCAGCGGTGCGGGCCAATGGTGAGCAGATGGCGATTTTGCGCCGCCTTGCCGAGCGCACCACTCGCCAGCAGGTCGCCGAGCAGACTGATGCCGAAGGCATCGAGCTGTGGGACAGCGCCCTGCACCGTGCAATTGCCGAAGCTGCGGGTAATCGGCTGATGCTGGATATCTTCGAAATGCTTGATGCGATCCGTCTGGACCCTACCTGGCGAGATTTGCGCCAGCGGGCGCGTAACGCCGACCGCCTCGACACTTACAGCCATGATCACGACGACATCGTCAGCGCTATTGAAAGCCGCGACCCGATCAAGGCCGCCACGGCCATGCGCGGCCATTTACGGGCGCTGCAACAGGCGCTGGATAACGTCATCAATCAAGACCTGGAGGCCAGCTTATGAGCGCCATCGCCCATCTCACAGAAACTGGCGACAGCACGGTGCTCAGTGTCAGAGACCTGACCGTACGCTTCGCCGGTGCGCCCGCCAACGTTGTCGACGGTTTGTCGTTTTCCGTCAAGCGCGGCAAGACCCTGGCCATCGTTGGCGAGTCTGGCTGCGGCAAGAGCGTGACCTCAATGGCGCTGATGGGACTTTTGCCTGCGACTGCCCAGGTCGGCGCACACGACTCTCTGCTGATCGATGAAGCCTTGCTGGGCATGTCCGAAGAACGCCTGCTGGATGTGCGTGGTAACCGCATGGCGATGATTTTTCAGGAACCGATGACTTCCCTCAATCCGGTTTTCACCATCGGTGAGCAGATCGCCGAAAGCGTGATGCGTCATCAGGGCCTTTCAGACAAGGCTGCCCGGCAACGGGCGCTGGAAATGCTGGAAAAAGTCCGCGTACCGGACGCTCGCCAGCGGCTGGACGCCTACCCGCATGAACTCTCGGGTGGCATGCGTCAACGGGCCATGATTGCCATGGCGCTGGCCAATGATCCGGCGCTGATCATTGCGGATGAGCCGACCACAGCACTGGATGTAACCATTCAGGCGCAGATCCTCTCGCTGATCGCCAACTTGCAGGGCGAGACTGGCACAGCGATGATTCTGATCACCCACGACCTGGGCGTTGTGGCCGAAGTCGCCGATGACGTCATGGTGATGTACGCCGGTCGCGTCGTTGAAAGCGGCCCGGTTAAAACCCTGTTCGACGATCCGCAGCACCCATACACCATCGGCCTGATGGGCTCGATGCCATCGATTGGTCCTCGTGAAGGTCGCCTGGCAACGATTAACGGCCGAGTGCCGACGCCGGCAGAAATGCCAAGCGGCTGCCGTTTCGCCGGCCGCTGCCCGTTTGTGATCCAGCAATGCCGAGACGAACGCCCGCCGCTGCTTGAGTTGTCTCCCGGACACTTCGCCGCGTGCATCCGTGCGCCTTTGGAACAGCATGTGGGAGTCAGTGCGTGAACCTTTCCAGACCAGACATCGCCGGGCGCGTCAGCCCCGACAGCAACGCGCAGAAACCCATTCTGGAAGGCATCGGCCTGAGCAAGCACTTTACCGTGCAAAGCGGCCTTTTGCAGCCGAAGAAGCCGCCGGTACAGGCTGTCAATGAGGTCAACCTGTCAGTCCGCAAGGGTGAGACGTTGGCATTGGTAGGCGAGTCCGGCTCGGGTAAATCCACCCTTGGCCGCTTGCTGCTCAACCTGCTGCAACCGACTGCGGGTGACGTGATTTACGAGGGCCGCAACCTGGCCAACCTGACACCGGAAAAGCTGCGTCAGGTACGCCGTGACTTACAGATCATCTTTCAGGACCCGTTCGCCTCGCTGAATCCACGCATGACCGTGGAATCCATCGTTGGCGAACCGATCTGGCTGCACAGCCAGGCCAGCCGCAGCGACCGTCAGGCCAGGGTCGCAGAGTTACTGCGCACAGTAGGTCTTGCCCCGGAACACGGTGGCCGACATCCCCACGAATTCTCCGGGGGGCAGCGCCAGCGCATCGGCATTGCCCGCGCACTGGCTTCCGAACCGCGCTTGATCCTCGGTGACGAGCCGGTTTCGGCGCTGGACGTTTCAGTGCAGGCGCAAGTGGTCAATCTGCTGGAAGACCTCAAGCACCAGTTCGGCCTGACCCTGGTGATTGTCGCCCACGGACTGGCCGTGATCCGCCACATGAGCGACCGCGTGGCGGTGATGTACCTGGGTGAAATCGTCGAACTGGCGCCGGTCGACGCGCTGTTCGATAACCCTTTGCACCCTTATACCCAGGCGCTGATGGCCGCTGTGCCGGTCAGCCACCCTGACCTGCGCCAGCCGCGTTCGCTCCTCGGCGGCGATATGCCCAGCCCCAGCCGCCCGCCTTCGGGCTGCCGTTTTCATACCCGATGCCCGCATGCCCGTGCGCTGTGCAAGGAAGCTGTGCCGGTGATGGAAACAGTCGAGGCCGAACGTCAGGTGGCTTGCCACTTCTGGCGTGAAATCGCCAACGCAGGCAGCGCCACGCTGATCCTTCCGACACCCAGCGCTGCCTACACCCAGCGCCTGAATCTGTTCAAGCATCATCAATCCCTTGCAGTGGAGAGCCAGCCATGAGAATCGCACGCGTCGTGACAGGAACATTGTTATTGCTGGCCGCCAACGCTGCCTTTGCCGAATCGACGTTGCGCATCGGCATTCAGGACGATCCCGATGTGCTTGATCCGCATCGTTCGCGTACCTACTCCGGCCGTCTGGTCTACACCGCGCTGTGCGACAAACTGGTGGACGTCAACCCGGACCTGACTTACTCGCCGCAACTGGCCACCGCCTGGAACTGGAGCGAAGACGGTAAAACCCTGACCATGACGTTGCGCGAAGGCGTGACGTACCACGATGGCGAACCTTTTGATGCCGCCTCGGTGAAGTTCAACCTCGACCGCGCCCGCACCCTCCCCGACTCGCTGCGCAAAAGCGAGCTGGCCTCGGTGGACAGCGTCGAGGTGATAGACGCAAAAACCGTCGCCATCAAGCTCAAGCAGGCCGATGCCACGCTGGTTTCACAGCTGTCGGACCGCGCCGGAATGATGCTCGCGCCGAAAGCTGCGCAAGGCGAATTCGCCTCCAACCCGGTCTGCTCCGGCCCTTACAAATTCGTGCAGCGCGTGCAGCAGGATCGAATCGTGCTGGAGCGTTTTGACAAGTACTGGAATAAACAGGCGTATCACTTCGACAAAGTGGTGTTCCTGCCGATTCCGGATACCTCGGTGCGCCTGGCCAACCTGCGCTCCGGCGACCTGGATATCATTGAGCGTGTTGCACCAACCGATGTGAAAACGGTCAAGGGTGACAGCAAGCTGGCGATCTACAACACACCCGGCCTGGGCTACATGCAACTGATGTTCAACATCGGCAACGGGGAAAAAGCCAACTCGCCGATCGGCAAGGACAAGCGCGTACGCAAGGCATTTGAGCTGTCTATCGACCGCGATGCCATTAACCAGGTGGTGTTTGAGGGGCTGTACGCCCCTAGCGCTCAGCCGTTTCCGAAAAACAGCCCGTATTACGACAAGGACCTGCCGATCCCGGCCCGCGATGTCGAGAAAAGCAAGGCGCTGCTGGCGCAGGCCGGTGTGAAACTGCCGTTGGCGGTTGACCTGAAAGTGGCCAACAACCCTATCGCGCAACAGGTCGGGCAGATCATTCAGGCCATGGCTGAAGAAGCGGGCTTCAAGGTCAACCTGATTGCCACTGAATACGCGACGATGCTCAGCGAACAGGCGAGCGGCAATTTCCAGATTGGCATGAGCGCCTGGTCGGGCCGCCCTGATCCGGATGGCGATATCCATCAGTTCGTGACCTGCAAGGGTGGCCAGAACGACGGCAAATACTGCAACGCCAAGCTCGACGAGCTGTTGAACAAGGCGCGCACGGTCAACGACGTTGCACAACGCCAGGCGCTTTACAACGAAGCGCTGCGTTTGTTGGCCGATGAAGTACCGACCGCCTACCTGTATTTCGACCCGCGAATCATTGCCATGCGTAACAACGTGACCGGTTTCGTCCCTAACCCGGACGGTCTGATTCGTCTGGCCAATGTCGCGTTCAAGCCATGACTGACGGGCGCACCTGCGAGGTTCCGGTATGCTGATGTTCATCCTGCGACGCCTGCTCAGCTCGATACCGACGCTGATTCTGGTTTCGCTGTTCGTCTTCACCCTACAGAAGCTGCTGCCGGGTGATCCGGTGCTGGCCATGGCCGGGGAAGAACGCGATCCGGCGGTCATGGAATACCTGCGCGACAAGTACCGGCTCGATGACCCGATCCCGTTGCAGTACCTCAACTGGGTCGGCAACGTATTGACCGGCGACCTGGGCACATCGCTGCGCACCGAGCAACCGGTGACCACGCTGCTGGCGTCGAAACTGCCGGTGACTATCGAGCTGGCCGTGCTGGCCCTGCTGATTGCGCTGTTGATCGGCGTTCCCACCGGGATCATTTCGGCGGTGCGCAAAGGCACCGCCGTGGATTACGGCGCCAACGTGGTGGCGCTGTCGGGTATTTCCATTCCGCACTTCTGGCTGGGCATTCTGCTGATCATGATCTTTGCAGTGAAACTGCAGTGGCTGCCCGCCTCCGGCTTCGTGCCTATGGGCGAGGATTTCGGGCAAAACCTGAAGACCTTGATTCTGCCAGCCTTCGTACTGGGTGCCGGGCTGTCGGGGATTCTCATGCGTCACACCCGCAGCGCCATGCTGGAAGTATTGCGCACTGACTACGTCCGCACCGCTCGGGCCAAAGGACTGTTCCCGCGCACAGTGATTCTCAAGCATGCGTTGCGCAACGCGCTGATGCCCATCGTCACCCTCACGACACTGCTGTTTGGTGAATTGCTTGGCGGCGCGGTGCTGACCGAGCAAGTGTTCAGCATTCCGGGCTTCGGCAAGATGATCGTCGACGCTGTGTTCAACCGCGACTACGCCGTGGTGCAAGGCGTGGTGTTGTGTGTCGCGATTGGCTTTCTGCTGTTGAACCTGCTGGCCGACGTGCTCTATCGCTTGATCAACCCACGCCTGAGGAGTGCCTGATGACCGCTATTGCCAGCCTGCCGCATAGCGCGATCCTGCCGCGCAGTCGCTCGCCTTTTCTGAAGAAGTTCCTCGCCAACAAAGGCGCAGTGATTGGCGCGGCGGTGTTGCTGCTGTTTGTCCTCGCGGCCATTCTGGCCCCCTGGATTGCGCCCCATGATCCGCTAAAGGCCAACTTTCTCGCCGTACGCAAAGCCCCCTCGCTGATCTATTGGCTGGGTACCGACGAACTGGGTCGCGATCTGTTTTCACGCTTGCTGTATGGCGCACGCAGTTCGCTGCTGGCCGGTGGTGTTTCGGTAGCCATCGCCATGCTCATCGGCGTGCCGCTGGGCCTGCTGGCCGGGTACTTTGGTGGCAAGCTGGACATGCTTATTTCACAGGTCATGGAAGCACTGTTGTCCTGTCCGTTTCTGGTGCTGGCCATCGCTTTGGGCGCCTTTCTCGGCCCAAGCCTGACCAACGCGATGATTGCCATCGGCCTGTCCGCCATGCCGATCTTTGCCCGCCTGACCCGCGGCCAGGTGCTGTCGATCAAGCACGAGGATTATCTGGAGGGTGCGCGCGCCATCGGTCTGCCGGATCGCTGGATCATCCTGCGTTACGTGCTGCCCAACGTGATGTCGCCGCTGGTGGTACAGGCAACGCTGACCATCGCCTCGGCAATTCTGGCCGAAGCCAGCCTGTCGTTCCTTGGCCTGGGTCAGCAACCGCCTTCGCCATCGTGGGGCTCGATGCTCAATACAGCGAAGAATTTCATGGAGCAGGCTCCGTGGATGTCGATCGCGCCAGGTGTGGCGATTTACATCACGGTCCTGTGTTTCAACCTGCTGGGTGACGGCCTGCGCGATGCGCTGGACCCCAAGGGCTAAACCTTTCGTCTTCTGCCAAGAGAAACGCTTATGTTCGATGATCTGGATTACAACCAACCGTACGCGTCGGCCCGCTCGCCGGTGATGGGCAACAATATGGTCGCCTGCTCTCAACCATTGGCCGCTCAGGCCGGGCTGGACATGCTGCGCCGTGGCGGCAATGCGGTCGACGCCGCCATCGCAGCGGCCATGGTGCTGACTGTGGTAGAGCCCACCGGCTGCGGCATCGGCAGCGATGCCTTTGCCATCGTCTGGGACGGCAGCAAGCTGCAAGGCTTGAACGCTTCCGGCCGCGCGCCACAGGCCTGGACACCGGAATACTTCGAAGGCCAGAGCCAGATGCCGCAACGCGGCTGGCCTGCGGTCAGCGTGCCGGGGGCAGTGTCGGCCTGGGTGGAGCTTTCGGCACGCTACGGCAAACTGCCCTTCGCGACCCTGGCCGAACCGGCGATCGGCTACGCCCGCGATGGCTATCAGGTCACACCGATTATCGCCGAGCTGTGGAAACGCGGCTCGCACCTGCTCAAGGATCAACCGGGCTTTGCCGAATGCTTCATGCCGGGTGGCAAAGCCCCCTTGGCCGGAGAAAAAATCCAGCTCAAGGACCACGCCCGCACGCTGGAACTGATCGCCCGGACCAAAGGCGAAGCATTCTATCGCGGCGAACTGGCACAGGCGATTATCGCCCATGCCAACGCCAATGGCAGCGTGATGAGTCTCGACGATCTGGCGACGCACACCGTGGACTGGATCGATACGCTGTCGGTGCCATACGCGGGCGCTGTGGTTCACGAGCTCCCACCAAATGGCCAAGGCATTGCTACTCTTGCCGGCCTGACCATGCTTGAAGCGCTGGGCGTCGGCGAGCACCCGGTGGACAGCCTTGAGACGGTTCACCCGGTGCTGGAGGCGATGAAAATGGCCCTCGCCGACCTCGACGAACATGTGGCCGATAGCGAGCACATGCGCGTCCCTTCAGAGGATTTACTGAGTAAGGCCTACCTGATGGAGCGCGCGGGACTGGTCACTGATCAGGCCGCCAATCCCGGGCATGGCTCGCCAAAACCGGGTGGCACGGTGTACCTGTCAGCGGCGGATGAAAGCGGCATGATGATCTCGTTCATCCAGTCCAACTACATGGGCTTCGGCTCGGGCGTCGTTGTACCCGGCACCGGCATCAGCATGCAGAACCGTGGCGCAGGCTTCTCGCTGGACCCGCAGCACGTCAATTACGTTGCGCCGCGCAAACGCCCGTTCCACACCATCATCCCTGGCTTTGTCATGAACTCAGACGGCACACCGCTTATGGCATTCGGGTTGATGGGCGGCCCGATGCAGGCGCAGGGCCACTTGCAGATGATGATGCGCATCCTGCGCTATAAGCAAAACCCGCAAGCCGCTGCCGATGCGCCGCGCTGGAGGATCGAAACCGGCTTGAAAGTCGCGGTGGAGCGTGCGTTTGACCCTGATGTGGTCAGCGCACTGCGTGCAAAGGGTCACGACATCGATGTCGAAGAGCCGAGCGGCGTATTTGCCTTTGGCGGTGCGCAGATTATCCAGCGCACGGCGCATGGCTATGTGGGCGGGACCGATCCAAGGAAGGATGGAATTGTCGCGGCTTATTGACCAAAAGTAGCGGCTCGGCCAGCGCAGCAGGGCATTGACTGTTTCAATCGGCTTCGCTGGCCTCGCCTCGCCACTCAAAAGATCGGACCTTTCCAGCGCACAGGCGTCCAAGCTTGAGATTGCCACTCATCTGACGCCCTACAGCGTTTCAACCCAGGAAAAGCCATGACCTTTTTGATCTTCCTTCTAGCCTGCAGCGCCGCCGCAGCAACCGGCATCATCTTCAAGCCAGGAGCCTGGTACGAATCCCTTCAGAAACCGAGCTTCACCCCGCCAAACTGGGCATTTCCGGTAGCGTGGACCGTGATCTACCTGCTCCTCGCCTGGGCAGGGTATCGCCTGACGCTGCTCCCCGGCAGCCAGATCGTGCTTGCCCTGTGGGCTGCTCAGATTGCACTGAACACGTTGTGGACACCAGTATTTTTTGGTGCGAACCGCATTGTCGCTGCGATGGTGATTCTTGCTTTGCTGTGGATTGTTGTCGCCACAATGATCGTAATGGCCTTGCAGCTGGACATCATTACTGGGCTGATTTTGTTTCCCTATCTGGTGTGGCTCTCGGTGGCAGCGGCGCTGAACTTTTCCATTCTGCGCCACAACAGATAACCGTCCCGGCTTTGCCGTCTACTGGCTCTGCGGCGAAACCGCTACAGCGCGTAAAGGCGGCAATGCTCAAGGTAGCCCTGCTCGTGACTACCGACCAGTTGAACGACGCTCGACCATAGCCAGGAGGGAGCGTCCAGGGTATCGGATCGATTGGTTTGCAGGTCCCTGATCCACGCCGCACGTGTGGCCAGATCCATCTGTCTGGCGTGGGCTTTACCCACAACTTTGGCGAGATACGCTGCGGCCTGCATGGCCTCCTGCTCAGTGAGCTCATCAAGTTCCAACTTCATGTCCTGAGGAAGTAGCTCACGAATGAAGAACGAATGATCCAGCATTCGCACGGCAACCATTCGGCTACCCAGACCGGGCGACAGGTTCCGGGCGCCCTCCACTACCCGTTTGCCATTGTCTCTGGGCATGCGCGCCCTCGCAGTACGTGGGGCCGCCGCGGCGACGGCTTCCTTGACGTCGAGCAGGCAGAACTCTTCATCTTCTTCATCGCCAACACCCATCAGCACCGCGTAGCGAAGCAGCCCCAGAGAGCTGCAGCCTTTTACCCAGTAGGCGGAGTCGAGTAAACGCACTCGGTCATCCTGGGACCTGCCTTTTAGCGATGTCACCAACGCATGAATCTCCGGCGTCTCACAAAGCGCCTTGATTGCATCGCGTTCCGCACGTGACAGCTGCCAGAAATGTTTGCCCAGCGGAATGGTCGGTTGCGTACCTTCGAAACGCTCCTTTGCCAGATGCTTCCATGTGCGTTGTACCGCGCTACGCATCCCCGCTTTCACTTGCGCAGGACGATCCGGCTCTTCATCGTCGTTGCCAATAAAAGCCTCTTCGTAGCCCTGCATCATCTCTTCCAGCATTCTTGCCGTGGTCACTCCGGGTAGATCCGAGCCACGAGCAGCTGTCGCCAACGACAGCCCCAGCCTCACCAGGTCATGGGCCGGATTACCGATGACGGCTTGATCGAGGTCGCGGATATGCATGTCGATGCGGCCGTTCGAATCCCCAGTGGGCCCCAGATTGCCGGCATGGCAGTCTCCGCAGATCCAGACCGGCGGACCGCTGGGCAGACGCCTGCCCGACTGACTGTGAAGCCACTCATAGAACTGCTCGGTATTGCCTCGAACGAACGCGTGCGCAGACCGCGCCATTTTCAGGTTGCGCAGGTTGATGAGGGATTTGAGGCGTGTGTCGGGACGAGGCGTTTTCATCGGAAAACCTTGAAGAGGGTTATTCCATTGACTCGACATGTGACACGAATGTTTCAAGATATTTCACATCTGATCGCTGTTTGTCTTCAGCGTTTAAGCCAGACTCAAATTACCTCAAGCGCTTTGCCCCCGTAAACTGGCGAGGTCAACCCGTAGAAAGAACAAGAACAAGGTATGCAGCATGTATTCCCGGTCCAGACAATCAGACCGGAAATACACCTGCACGAGCCCGTTAAAGCTTGAACTGCGCAACCATGGTGTTGAACGAAGTCGCCAGCCGTGACAGTTCCTGACTGGATGCGCTCGTCTGATTGGCGCCTGCTGCCGACTGCGCGCTGAGCTCCTGAATGTTGACCAGGTTGCGATCCACTTCGCGTGCGACCTGGGCCTGTTCTTCGGACGCCGAGGCAATCACCATGTTGCGCTCGTTGATGGTGCCTACGCCGCTGGTGATTTTTTCCAGGGCGCTGCCGGCACGCTGAGCGAGTTCCTGGGTGTTGGTGGCCGTCGCCAGGCTTTTGCTCATTGCAGCGACCGCACCGTCGGCACCGGACTGCACGGTGCCGATCATGCCTTCGATTTCCACCGTAGAAGCCTGGGTGCGGTGTGCAAGGGCGCGCACTTCGTCGGCTACCACGGCAAACCCTCTGCCTTGTTCACCGGCGCGTGCAGCCTCGATGGCGGCGTTGAGTGCAAGCAGGTTGGTCTGTTCCGCAATGCTGCGGATGACCTCAAGCACTTTACTGATATCCCGGACGTGGCCAGCGAGCGTTGTGACAGACCCCGTCGATTCGGTAATCTCGCTCACCATCGTGCCGATGCCCTTGACGGTGTCATCGACCTGACCACGGCCGCTGGCTGCGTCGGTTGCCAGTGCTTTCGATTCCTCCGAGGTAGACACTGCATTGCGGGCTACCTCTTCGACAGCAGCCGTCATTTCGTTGACCGCCGTTGCTGCCTGTTGAATCTCGTCATTTTGTCGAGTAAGACCGCGTGTGCTTTCTTCAGTGACCGCGCCGAGCTCTTCGGCAGCGGACGCAAGCTGGTCGGACGCGCTGGAAATCTCTTGAATCGTCCGTTTCAAATTGCCCTGCATCGTGCCGATCGCATTGAGCAGGTGCCCTGCTTCATCACCTCGGGTGCTGGAAACGCTCTGGGTCAAGTCACCCGATGCAATACGTTGTGCAACGTCGATAGCGCTTCTCAGTGGCCCTGTAATCATGCGAGTGATCAGAATACCCAACATGATCGCCACCACAAACGCGATGACAATACCCGCCGTCAACATGAATACCGAGTTGCTTTGCAGCCTGTCAGCGGCCTCTGCACCTTCTTTGATCTGGCGCTTGTTGGAGTCGATCATGATCTGCAGGTAGCCGCGAGCCTTATTGAACTCCCCGTCCGCCAGCGCGTTTAGACGATTGCGCGCGTCTTCCAGTTTGCCCGCCTGCTGCAGGTCAAAGATGTTCTGGGAAGCAGAGATGTAGGCTGGCATCAAGGCGTCGTACTGGTCACCCGCTGCGCGTTCATCGTCCTCCAATGGCGTGGCGCGGTAGACGGCATAGACTTTCTGCGCACGCTCCAACTCGGCATTGATACTTTGACGCATTTTATCCGCCGTGGCCTTGTCCTTGGCATCAAGCAAACGGTAAAGCCCACGGTTATGAGTGGTCAGGGCGGTCATCGTCTCGTTGGTGTTGGCCACTGAAACCAGGTTATTCGAGAAGGTCAGCTCAAGGGCGTCGGAAAGCCGGTTTATACCGAGCATACCCAACCCACCCACAGCCAAGGTGATCATGGCGCAAACGATGAACGCGGCCATGAGTTTTTTAGCGAAACTGGTGCGATTTATCAGGTTCATTGATTATCCATCATCGTTAAGTAAGGGGGCACTTCTGTCCGAGAGCCCTACTGCACTAGAGGCAAGTAGTTGAACGCAGGTTTTGCGCACTTTTGCGATAAGCGATTTTTCGGACTACAGAAGTAGTCATCCAATTTCTGTGCCAGAGCAGGACCTGATTTTTCTCTGCATCCTGACTTTTCGCGATCCCTGTCGTTATCGGCATGAACCGGATTTTATGAATAGACACTGTGGTGTTACTGGATAAAAAGAGGGTGACTAGATGAAAAACGGGCACCGCTACGCAGGGTTTTCCAAGTAGAACCCAGGTAGGAAAACGTGTCGGCGTGCCAGGTATTACCGGGCGTTAGCCCGAGTCACCGAGCCTGCGACGATAGCGGATTACACTGTTTTATCGAGGTCTGCGAAACCATTTTTTTAGTGTCTCGTGGCCATCATCGATATAAGTAAAAATAACGGGCACTCCCAACAGGCTTAGTACGGTCGAGGCCGATAGCCCGCCAATGACGACCACCGCCAATCGACGGTCAGCGCCGCCTTGCGATCACCCGCGCGACACGACACCTTTTTCCGCCTTTGGGCTTGGGTATGCGCCTGCATAGGCCCTTCACCTTCACGTCATCCGTAAAACCGTTGCCGCCAGCTTCGATTACATTTGCAGGCGCGCCCATTACTTGCGCGCATAAAAAAACCCGCCGAAGCGGGTTGTTTTTTCCATCAATACCATTCCGACATCCTGTCGGTAGCCATCCCGGCAATGGTGATCATCCGTGACCTGTGAAGCGCTTCCTGCGCTTGCAGTTGATGGGTGTAGATTGCTCCTTCGCCGTGGCGCCGTACAGAGTGGATCCACTCCAGATCGTGTAAGCCTTTTGCCATTTTCCGGATGATCCTGTGCCCTGCCCTCAGTTGCGCTCAAACTCGATCAATACCTTTCCTATACACTTTGCCGCAGCAAAATAAGCATAGGCTTGGGGGGCATCAGCGAATTTGAACGTCCTGGCAACAACGGTTTCAATCCCATTTGCCTCGATTGCGCGTATGAGGTCGACAAACATCGCGCGGCTACCATTGGCAATGCCCCTGATGGTTACATTTTTCAGGATGAGGGACAGGTAATCGGGAATCGGAGAGTGCTTCCCCGGGGTCACACCAATGACCGCGATACGTCCGTTGACGGCAGCGGCAGCGATTGATTGCCCCAGGGTGTCCTGGCCTCCGGTTTCGAGGATGACGTCCGCACCGGTGTTATTGGTGAGCGCCATGACTTGCGCAGCCCAGTCAGGGTGTGTTCGGTAATTGATGGTAATGTCCGCGCCCAGCTGGCGGGCGATGTCCAGTTTTTCGTCACTTGACGAGGTAATTGCCACGCGCGCGCCGTGGAGCCTCGCAAGCTTCAAAGCGGCCAGCGCCACCCCGCCGGTTCCGAGACAAAGTACCAGCTCGCCCGGTTTGACTTTGCACACCTCCATCAGCGCGTTCCAGGCTGTCAGGCCCGCAGATGCGAGCGCGGCAACGTCTTTGTCCGCCAGCCAGCCGTCGTGGGTTACGCCGACTTCATGGGCAAACACATCGATTCTGAATGGGCCTTCCAGCCAGTCCGGGAAGTGACCGCAGATAACCCGGTCACCCACTTTGACCTGACTGACGCCCTCGCCTACAGCGATGACCTCGCCCCTGGACGAACGATGTCCGCAAGCCCTTAGCCCTGAAACGCTCTGTGTTGTCCGCAGCGCAGACGGCTGCTACTTCAAACGCCAAATCCCCTCCACCCGATGCGCCAGACCGCGCTCGCCGAGCGACTCGATGTACTTCTTCATGCCTTTCTCACCGCGCTTTTGCAGCAACCGGGTGGTGCGCGGCAACAGGTTGGGGAACAGCATAGCCAGACTGGATGCCAAGGATTCGCTCGGTTTCGGTGTCCGTTCCAGGCAAGGCTTGTCGAGCATGAGTAACACCTGACGTGCGACGTCGTCCGGCGATTGTGGCGGTGCTATGAACTGTAGAGCGTTGCCGCCTTCGATCGCTTCCTTGCGCAGCATTTGGGTGTCTGTCGCGGTTGGCAGGATGGAACCGACCTTGATGCCCTTCTCGGCCAGATCCAGTCCGATCGAGAGCATTGCGCCGCGCAGGCCGAACTTGCTGGCGCAGTAGATCGGTGATTCGGGCGTGGGAAATACGCCCCCCAATGAAACAGTGGATATGATCCGGGCGTCGTTCGAGCGCTTGAGCAATGGAATGGCCAGACGAGTCAGGATCAGCGGTGCGACGAGATTGATGTTGAGCTCTCGACTGATGCTTTCCACCGAGCGTGTATCAAACGCTTCGACTACTGCAATGGCTGCATTGTTGATCAACACGTCAAGTCGGCCAAACTCTGACTCTATGTAGGTCATCAAGCCTGCCAGGCTTTCCTGGTCGGTCAGATCAACTACATAGGGAAAAGCATCTTCGCCGAGGCTTTCCGCCAACACGCGCAGCTGCTTTTCGTCGATGTCTGCCAGTATCAGTTGCATGCCCCTGCGGATCAGCTGGGCGCAGATCGCCTGGCCAATGCCGCCGGCCGCGCCGGTAATCAGGACCACCGTTTTCATAAGCACGTCTCCTGAATGGCGACCTTCTGTTGCAGTGGCGCAGGAATATAGCCAGTGCCTTTACGCAGGCTTTTGTAATAACCCTCTTCGACCGCAGGCCAGCCTTGGCTGTGAAACAGCTTGCGCAGGTATTTCTTGAGCGCATGCGCCTCCAGGTACACCTCGTGGCGTTGGGATTTGACGAACTTGATTCCCCCGGAAAGATCCGGGTCGTCCGTAGCAATCAACTGATCGAAATGACTGGCCTGGGTTTTCTGATGCAATTGGTCACGCAAGTAACAAGCGACAGCATGCGCCTCGCTATCAAACAGCTTATAGGCGCTCGAGTTCGTCTCGACGTACCCGATGCCGAACAAGTTGTGATGCTCACGGCTGAAAATAGACAGGTACAACCGGGGCCGACCGCCCTGCCACTCGAAATACTTCGCGGCATAGGGGCAGCTCCATTTATACCCGGTGGCATACAGCACCAGATCGAGTGGCTCACGCGTGCCGTCTTTGAACACCACGTGCTGACCCTCGTAGTGGGACACGTCCGGCTTTACCTGAATATCGCCGTGCTGCAGGTAGTGCAGCAACTGGGTATTGAGCAACGGGTGGCTCTCAAAGAGCTTGTGGTCCGGCCTGGGCAAGCCAAAGCGCCGGGTATCACCATTTATGACCCGTAAAATGGTCTGGAAAACCGGGCGCGCCAGCCACATCGGCAGTTGCGGTCCCTTTTCACCGAACTCATCAACCGGCATCCCGAACAGGTGCTTGGGAATGAGGTGGTAGCCGCGACGCATGCTGATAAAGGCTTTATCTGCATATTTGGCCGCATCGCAGGCAATATCGGCGCCGGAGTTACCCGCACCGATGACCATCACCCGCTTGCCCTTGAATTCGTCGGCGTTCTTGTACGTTACCGAGTGCCGAACGGTGCCCTCAAACTGACCTTTCACTTCAGGCATGTTAGGGTCCCAGTTACAGCCGGTGGCACACACTACCGCGCGATAGCGGCGTCGTTCACCGCTGGCCAGCGTGACTAGCCAGCGTCCATCCTGTTCTTTTTCAACGTCTTTGACTGCGGTGTTGAAACGGATCCTGTCGTACAGATCGAACGCCATCGCAAAAGAGCGAACGTACTCGAAAATCTGTCGATTGCTCGGGTAATCGGGAAAGTGCGCGGGCATGGGATAGTCGATAAACCCTGACTGATCGCGAGAGGAGATAAAGTGCGCCGATTGGTACATTGGGGTTCCGGGGTTATTGATATCCCATACGCCTCCCACTTCGCCGTGTCGCTCGAACTGCTCGTAATCGAGGCCCTGACGCTTGAGCGCCCTCGCCATACACAGCCCGCCCGGGCCGCTTCCGATAATGCACACCGCGTCGGCGCAATCGTGGATCTTGTTGTTCTCGTGGCTCACTTTGTATTCCTCGGGTTCAACAGCGAGAACCCTAAGTTAGCCAAGGAGGCGCGGAGCATGCAGGGGGCCAATGGACGTAAAAGGGGGTGGTAACGGACTTGTTCGGCTGGCGGGTCGGATCAATGATTAATTTAACGATTCGAGGGGTGTTTCGGCTGTTTTTTCAGGCATGCTGTGATTCGATAAAACCTGTCTGTAAAAGGTCCGGATCAACATGAAGCTCATTGCTGACCCACTGTTCTCTGAAGCCTCGGCTCCGCCGCAGGTATCGCGCATGCTCCTGCAGTACGCGACCGAACGTGGCGTCGATGCCGAGTGGCTATGCCGTGGCCTGGGTTTTGCTCCTGATGACCTGAAAAAGCCCGGCTATCTTCTGTCGCATCGGCAAAGCAACCTGCTGGTACGCCGAACAATCACGGTGCTGGGTGATGACGGCTTGGGTCTGTCGGTCGGCGAGCGCCAGACAGCAGTGTCATGGGGCATTGTCGGGCTGGGTATGCAGGCCAGTGCCACGCTGGGTGAGGCGCTGGACCTGGCCATTCGTTATCAGAAGCATGCCGGTGCCCTGCTCCGCCATCGAATGGAGCTTCATGAAGGTCGCTGCCTGACCTACATGGTGCCGCAGTTCTTTGACCCTGACGTGATCAGTTTTTATCTGGAAGAGGCATTCGCCAGCGCGATGGCCATCGCGCGGCATCTGACTGGGCATCATGACATGCTCCCCAGCCGCATCGAGCTTGAATATCCAGAGCCTGCGCACCGGCAACGATACAGCGAAATATTCCGCTGCCCGGTGGTATTTGCCGGTGCTCACAATCTGATCGAATTCGATGCCCTGTGGCTGGACATTCCATTGTTGACGCGCGATGACTTCGTGGCTGCAGAAGTGGCAGAGTTGCTGGACAGTGCAAACTGGGAAGATAAAGGCACGTCAGATCTTGTCGAAACCGTTCAACGGGAAATACGCAAGCGTCTCTGCGCTCCGCCGTCACTCAATGACCTTGCGCAACAGCTCAATATCGGCGAACGCACCTTAAGGCGTCGTCTTGACGAGGCGGGACAGTCCTATCAGGGCGTCATCGACTCGCTACGCAGGGCCCGAGCATTGTCACTCCTGAGTCACCGTGAAACGAAATTGATCGACGTGGCGACTGAAACCGGCTTCAGCGATATTCGTGATTTCCGTCGGGCGTTCAAACGCTGGACCGGGGTAACACCCCGCGAAGCCAGATACGAAATTCAACAATTTCGAAAAGACATCCAGGGCCTGTCAACCTCCTGAGTTTTTGCGTACTCGCAAGAACATACGTGATCATCAAACGTCCGCTGCCGCCCCCTTTTGTGTCCGCTCAACCCCTGATCGTTCTGTGACCGGTTGTTTATCGTAGCTCTCTGCTCTCCATAAATAATCAAACAAGAGATGGGCCGTGATGACAGAACGAGTGCTTGTTACCGGGGGTGGCGGTTTTGTGGCCTGCCACTTGATTCAGCAACTGCTTGCCAGCGGCAATGTCGTCAATACCACCGTGCGCAACCTCACCAACAGGGCAAAAGTGCTTCCTCTGCTGACGTTGCAAAAGCAACATCCAGGCAAACTTTACCTGTTCGAAGCAGATCTTCTTGTAGACGGCGCGTTTGATGCGTCCATGCACGACTGCACGGTCGTCCATCATGTGGCGTCGCCCTTTCTGCTGCCTGAAAAAATAAAGGACGGCCGCCGGGAAATGCTTGAGCCTGCACTGCTGGGCACCCGGAACGTTCTGAGCAGTGTCGATAAAACGCCCAGCGTCCTTCGTGTCGTCCCGACCTCCACCGTCGGGGCAATCTTTGGCGATTACATTGACGTTTTGCACATGAAGAACAAGACCCTTACCGAAGACTATTTCAATACCAGCAGCACGCTTGAAACCAACCCCTATCACTACGCCAAGGTCGAGGCCGAAAAAGAAGCATGGCGGATCTGCGAGAAGCAGACTCGCTGGAGCCTGGTCACTATCAATCCGGGCATGATCCTCGGCCCTTCTCTTACGCCGGCCTCGGACTCCGGAAGCCTGTTTCTTCTGGATGAGATGTTCCGCGGTTACTTCTTCTATGGCATGCCCGACCTGAGTCTGACTACCGTGGACGTCAGGGATGTAGCGGCAGCTCATATCATCGCAGCGAACAAGGTTGACGCTCAGGGGCGCTATATCCTTGCTGAACAACATATGATTTCTTTCGTGGAGATAGCTGGCATTGTGCGCCGTTTGCATCGACGCCCCTGGTTATTGCCGCGTTACCGCATTCCCGACGCTATTGTCAGGTTGATTGGTCCCTTCTTCGGGCTCACTCAGGATTATCTGAGCAAGCACCTCGGCATTCGCTTCGTGGTGGATAACCAGCGCAGCCTGAATGATCTGGGCATCAAATATCGATCCATCACGGAAACGCTGACAGATCATTACCGTTGCTGGGATATGCAGCGTCAGCTCAACAGCCAGGCGAATGAGAAGCTTCGGTCGTGACATTCAAGTTGCTTCATTTCCCGTAACGGAATGGAACGTGCATAGACCTCGCCTATCAGGTTTCACCCGAGGTCTCCCCATGCGCCATCTCGATACCGATTGCCTTGCTGCTTTTGTTGCTGTCATCGATTGCGGCGGGTTCACCACTGCCGGTGAGCGTATCGGCAAGACCCAGGCAGCTGTCAGCTTGATGCTGGGCCGGCTGGAATCCCGGGTCGGGCGCAAGCTGTTGGAGCGGTCTCGCCGTGGCGTTACGCTGACGGAGCATGGTGAACGGCTGATCGGCTACGCCAGGCGTATCCAGATGCTCGAAGACGAGGCGCTTGCCGCGCTCGATTGCGGGCAGGAAGCCACTCGCGTTCGTATAGGCATGCCGGATGACTATCTTGAGTCGCTGGGCTGCGAGCTCATGCAGGCATTCACCCTGCGCCATCCGCATCTGCAGGTAGAAATCATCTGTGATTTTTCTTCTCGCCTCGAGTCCATGATTACCGAAGGTAGCATCGACCTGGCGATCATCACCCGCTCCGGCACCAAGGTGCAGGGTGAGTTACTTAGGTGCGAACCGATGTTGTGGTGCGCAGCGCCGGGGCATTTTCCCGAGCAACAGAAAGTTTTACCGTTGTCGTTATTTACCGAAAGCTGCCGGGCGCGTCCGCAGATCATTGAGGCGCTGGATCTATTGGGCACGCCTTGGCGGGTGGTCAGTTCTTCATCTCATCTGCCGGGCGTCATGCATTCGGTTCGACTGGGCACCTCGGTGACGGTATTGCCCGCTTCAGTTGTTCCATCTGGCTGGCGCATCCTGAAATCCGAGCAGTTGCCCCGGCTGCCAAGCATCGAACTGGAGCTGCTGGTGCCTGAACATGCCCTGTTGAATACCCGCCGCCTGGCGCATTTCGTCCGTGATTGCTTTCAGGCCAAAAGCCGTTCTGAAAGCGAGTCTCAAAGCGAAGCGATGGCAGCCTTGTAACCTTCAAGCACCGCTTGCAGCGCTTTTTCCTGATGCGCAAAGGTCAGATAGGTTCGGCCAAAGGCAAACGGCATGCTCATGACCCGTTCACGGCGTAGCGCTTTGTGCAGCGCGAGTGTCCACGCGCTGTCAGCCACATGCGCCGCATCGGCGTAGGTTCTGGGTGGCGTCGCCG
This sequence comes from Pseudomonas syringae group sp. 243L2, assembly GCF_032587875.1. Lineage (NCBI taxonomy): Bacteria > Pseudomonadati > Pseudomonadota > Gammaproteobacteria > Pseudomonadales > Pseudomonadaceae > Pseudomonas > Pseudomonas syringae group sp. 243L2. The sequence goes on along the minus strand of NZ_JAWHPL010000021.1, from coordinate 35,170 downwards.
AGGGCCATAACGTGAACACTGACCCGTAACCCGTACTGCTCACGGCCATGCCTTTGCTGGCAAAGGCTGCGACCAGTTGGGCGCGCAGCTGATCACCGCGTGTCAGCAGTGCGGCATAGTTGGCGGTCGCCAGTTGCTTGAGGGTCGCCAGTACTGCAGCGCACGCTGGCGGCGCTCCACTGTAGGTGCCGGCGCGTACGATTTTTCCCTGCTCGAAAAGACGCATGTATTCGGGTTTGCCAACCAGAGCGGCGACCGGAATACCACTGCCGATCGCCTTGCCGACCGTGGCAAGATCAGGCTCGGCACCCAGCATCGTGCCGGTCAGCCCTGGACACAGGCGCAACCCCATCAACACTTCATCCAGGATAACCAGTGCGCCATTGCGGTGAGCCAGATCGCTGAGGTGCTTTAAATAGCCCGGCGCAGGCTCGATGCAGCCTGCGTTGGCCAACACGGGTTCCACCACCAGGGCTGCGATGTCGCTGTAATCGCGAAACAGTTGTTCGGCATCCTCAAAATCGTTGTAGCGCAACAGCAGCATGCCATCACGTTCAGGCCGGGTTGTGCCGCTCATCAAGGCCGAGGCCTGCCCCGCATTGCCAAAGGCTACCGAGTCGTACCAGCCGTCATAGCCGGCAGCGAACTTTACAATGCGCTGGCGACCCGTTGCCACGCGCGCGGTGCGGCAGGCCAGGTGCACGGCTTCGCTGCCGGTGTTGAGGAAGATCACCTGGCTGAGATCGCCGGTGAATGTCGCCAATGCGGCAGCAGCGGCCTCCTCGTCCCCGTGGGCAAAGGAAGGCATCGGGCCGTTGAGCATTGCTGCACTGGCCGCTGCCATGACCTCCATCTGAGCATGGCCCAGCATGGTTGCACCAAAACCCATTGCGGTATCCACGTAGCGCACACCCTTGCTGTCCCACAGCCATGGCCCATTGGAGCGTGCGACATTGAAAGCCTGGCCGTCGATTTCGGGCAAAGCGCGGCCGCCGCTGGAAATTCCACCGATCAAATGTTTCATCTTTATTCTCAGGAAATGGGAGGTATCAATAGCCCATGACGCGGGGCAACCATTGGGTCAGATTCGGGAAAAACACGAGCAAGGCGATGGCAAACGCGGTGGCGATCCAGAACGGTATCAATCGTCGTGATACGGCACCGATATCAATACGTCCTACGTTGCACACCACAAAGATGTTGGTGCCGATAGGCGGAGTGAAAAGTCCCCAACCCAGGGTCATGGTGAAGATAAGGCCGATCTGATAGGGCTCGAAGCCCGCAGCCTTGGCCACGGGGACCAGAATCGGCGCCAGAATGATCATTGCCGGGCCAAGGTCCAGCCAGAAACCGACCACTTTGAGTACCAGAATCACCAGCAATATGGTGACCAGCGGGCCGGTATGCAGGCCGACAATCCAGGTGGCCACTGTATGGGGCACCAGTTCGAAGGTCAGGATCCAGCCAAACGGCATGGCCACAGCCATGATGATCATTACCGAGCCGGTGGTGGTCACCGCTTCGGTCACGGCCGGGAATAGATCGCGCCAGCCCAGTTGTCGATAGACAATGGTGCCGACGAACAGCGCATAGAGTACTGACAGCGACGCCGCTTCAGTGGCCGTGGCAAAGCCGGTAACTATCGACCCGAGCACCATGAACGGCATCAGCAACGCAGGCAGCGCGCCACCGGTGTCCCGTAGGAACAGGCCCCAGTCCATCTTGCCTTCAGCTTTTGGAAAGCCCTCGCGAACCCCGACTATGTAAGCGGTCATCATGAAGACTGCGGCGAGCATCAGGCCAGGGATAACGCCGGCCATGAACAGACCACCGATAGACGTGTTGGTCAACACGCCGAACATGATCAGGATGACGCTCGGCGGTACGATAATGCCCAGCGTTCCAGAGGCTGCTGTAACAGCAGCGGCGAAGGCACGTGGGTAGCCACGCGCCTCCATCACCGGAATCATGACCTTGGCAACGGTGCCAGTATCGGCGGTGGCTGATCCGGTCAGACCGCCATAGACGAACGCAGTGGCGACATTCACCAGCCCCAGTCCGCCGCGCAAACGCCCGAAGCAGTGCTCTGCAACACGCATGATGCGCAGCGTCAGACCGCCACGGTTCATCAGCTCTCCGGCCAGCAGAAACAACGGTATCGAGGCCAGGGTCGACGAGTCGGCACCGCGCAGCGTTTGCTGGGCAATCCAGGCCAGCGGCATGTGCAGATCACCCCACAGCAGGGCCGCGATACTGCCACCGGCCATCGCCCAGACAACTGGCAGGCCAGCCATCAGCAAACAGAAAAACGCCAGAAAAAGGATCAGCACGGTCATGGGCGTACTCCGTTGCGAATCAGGCGTGTCAGACGAACCACAGCCAGTAGCGCAAGCATCGCGGCGGCGCTGATCAACGCCAGTGAACTCAGCCCGGCGGGCCAGCGCAGCACTGGGGTTGGCATCCAGCCGGTGCGTGAAATGAACGCAACACCGCTGCTCAGCAGCCAGGCGCTGATACCCAGCAGGGCCACACTGGCAAAGGCATCCAGGGCCTTTTGCAAAGACCTTGGCAGCATGCCCACCAGGCCCTGGAATCGCACGTTTTCGTGCCTGACTTCAGCGATCACGGCGCCAATAAATGTCACCCAGATAAACCCGATCGTGGCGATCTCGAACGACCATTCGAAGCCATGCAGATTCAGGTAACGCGAGAAAACGCCTGCCAGAATGGACAGAAAGGTCACGGCGAACATCAGCGAGCCGAATACAGCAAGGCAGCGTTCAGCCAGGCTGCTGGGTGGTTGGTCAGGATGCGGGCTGATAGACATGGCGTCACTCGCCTTGCGCGTCGTGTCGCAGCTGGCTGACGAAGTCTTCGCCCCAGACCTTGCCGAACTGGGCATACACCGGGTTGCTCAGCTCGCGGAATGGACGCGGGTTGACGTCATTGAACTTCACGCCCTTGCCCTGCATTTCCTGCTGAATCTTGCTGTACACCGCTTCCAGCTGCGAGCGATACCAGGCTGTGGTGTCTACCACCGCCTTATCGAGAGCTGCCCGTTCAGTTGTGCTCAGGCTTTCGTACTTGTCCTTGTTGATGAACCAGAAGTTAGCCGACCACACGTAGTTCGAGAGCGAGACATATTTGGCGACCTCGTACCATTTCTGGTCGTAAAAATCGCGCAGCTCGGGCTCCACACCGTCGACTACACCCGATTGCAGCGAGGTATACACCTCGCCGAACGGAATCGACTGTCCCAGCCCGCCCAGTTGCTTGATGGTTGCCAGGATCACGGGGTTGGGCGGCGTACGTATTTTTAGGCCGCTTAGGTCCGCGGGCTGAAGTATCGGGTGTTTGCTGTTGGCGAACTGACGAAAGCCAGAGTCCAGCGCCGAGAGCATGACGAAGCCATGATCCTGGCCCATGCTGAGGAATTTCTTGCCAGCTTCGCTATCGAGGTAGGCATGTACGGCGACCGAATCTTCGAACAGAAATGGCAGCGACAGCGCATTCAGGCGCGGATCGATGCCGTCGGTCGAGCCGCCCAGGCCAATGTCGATGGCTCCTGCGCCGACCGAATCGACAATAGGCGCTTCATCACCCAGTTGGCCGTCCGGGTAGAGCTGCACTTTCAACTCACCGTTGGTTTGCGCACTGACCTGGGCGGCGAATCGCGTCATCGCCTGATTGATAAGGCTGCTGGAGCTGGAGGCGTGGGCTAAACGTAACGTCTGGTCCGCCATCGCGGCGTTTGCGCCGATCAGCAAAGCCAACCCGGTCAGGGCTCCGAAAACAGCGTTTAAACGAGATGAGAATTTGAGCATGGCGGCGAACTCTACGTTGAATAGCGTTGCAGCCATTAACCATGAGTGCCGACCTTAGCGTCAATTAAGAGATGGCTTTTTGCGATTAGGATGCTTAATGCATCCATACGTTTATTTATGGATGCCATTTCCTGCCATTCCGGCATTCTCAGTCAACGCTCCAGGTACTTAAAACCCGCTCCATGAAGGGAGGATCGCGAGCAAGGCCGGGCCCGCAGCCGAAAGAGGCACCAACCACGTTTCCAGTATCGGGTGTTGCTTCATCCGCTTATGAATCAAGTGAGTATTCGGAGCCCACCGGTCGACGCCTCGAGAGGCGAGCCGTTACTATCGGCGGATGACTAAAGGAGCGCTTTGATGTTTCACGTTATGTTCAGCCTGCCCTGCCTGTACGTTATCGCCAGGTTCTTATGGCCAATGCCGTGGGCGCTATCAACCAGAATTGCCGTTGCTCTGCTGCTTGTTCTAGCCTCGCAATATCATCTGTATTGCCGGTTTTCCTCCGGGAGCGTGTTTTCGCCAGAATTTCCACGCTCCGTCGTGATGCTGTTCAATTGGGCGTTTGGCGCGATCCTGTTGCTTGCGGTGTTGCAAATCATCGTCGATATCGCAACGTTGCTGACGATGCTGCTGCGCCGGAAAACACTGACCATTCCGGCAAATCTGCGCTACGTCATCGGTGTGGCAGCCTTGGTACTGGCGGCAATCGGCGTCCAGCAGGCCGTGCGCGTGCCGCCTGTGAAAGACATCCAGATCGCGATCAAAAACCTGCCTGTGCAATTCGAGGGCTACAAAGTATTGCAACTGACCGACATGCACATCAGTCGCCTGTTTGACGCACCGTGGACGCAGGCGGTGGTGCAGCAGTCGAATGCGCTGGGAGTGAATCTGATCGTCATCACCGGCGACCTGATCGATGGCTCACTCAACAACCGAAAGCAGGATGTTGAAGCGTTGCGCGATTTACGGGCGCCTGACGGCGTGTATGTCATACCCGGGAATCATGAATACTTTTTCGATAACCAGACGTGGATGCAGCACTTTGTCTCGCTGGGGATGGTGCCACTCGCCAACAGCCACACTCTGATCGAGCGCGACGGCGCACGGATCGCTCTGGCTGGCGTCACCGATGTGACCGCACCAAAAACCGGCTTCCCCGCGCCGGACGTTGAAAAAGCCATAGCAGGCATCGCAAAAGACACACCGATCATCCTGCTAGACCATCAACCGAGAAACGCGCGAGAAACCGCGGCTAAAGGGGTAACTTTACAACTTTCCGGCCATACCCATGGCGGAATGATCTTCGGTCTTCACCGCCTGCTGGCCCTGGCCAACGGGGGATTTGTGTCGGGGCTTTATGATGTCGGCGGGATGCAGCTGTACGTCAACAACGGCACCGCACTCTGGCCCGGATTTGCCATTCGTCTTGGCCAGCCTTCGGAGTTGACCCGGATTACGCTTCGGCGGGCACCGTAGCTTGCCATTAGTGGCGCGCCACATCCTGTGCGCCCGACGTTCGTGCTACCCGGCACTGGCGCGCGCCCTTATCGGCACTTCGGGCTCGGCCATTGCCAGCAGCGCTGTCACCTGGGCCAAAGGCAAGGGCCGTCCGAACAAGTAACCCTGAGCGAAATCGCACTCGTGGGAGGCTAACCAGTCTGCAAGTTCCTCGTGCTCCACTCCCTCGGCGGTGATTTTCATGCGCAGGCTTTTTCCCAGAGCGAGGATGGCTTTGACCATCTCATTTTGGTTATCCAGTGAGGTGTCAAAGAAAGACCGGTCGATCTTGATTTTGTCGATGGCCAGTTTGGTCAGGTGGTAAAGCCCCGAATAGCCCGTACCGAAATCGTCCAGCGCTACGCTCACACCCATAGCGCGCAAACGCTCCAGGTTCAGGCGTGCACTGTCGATATTGGCCACAAGGGCATTTTCCGTCACTTCCACTTCCAGCCGAGTCAGTGGAAATTGACCTTCACTGGCCACGTGGGCCAACCAGTCGGGAAAATCGACACTTTCGATCATCAATGAAGTGACGTTTATGGACAGCGTAAAGTCGCTGGGCCAGTCACGCGCCTGATCGAAGGCCTGAAGCAGGAGACTTTCAGTGAGTTGCTTGATTAGCCCCAACTGTTCTGCCACGGGGATGAAGTCAAGCGGCATGATAGTTCCACGCTCGGGGTGCAGCCATCGCGCCAATAGTTCGAAGCCCGCGAGGCGTTGCTCCGGAAGATTGACAATAGGCTGATAGAACGGCTGGATTTGGTTGTGCTCAATAGCCTGCCTCAATTCCTGCGCGAATAGCTCCTGCTGGCGTTGTTCGCGCTCGAAACTGACTTCATAGAAGTTAAACATGGCGCGGCCGCCGTTCTTGCCTCTGTACATGGCGCTGTCGGCATGCTGTAGCAGGGTGTCGGCATCCGAACCGTCCAAAGGCGAAATTGCAATGCCCAGGGTCGCACTAAGCGCTAAACGCGGCAAATCCGCGCTGGACGCTGCGATTTTAGCCAACACACTTTCAGCCAGCGTTGCCAGTTCAACCTGAGTGAAGTCACCACTGACCGCCAGACCGAACTCGTCCCCGCCCAGTCGCGCCACTGAAGCCTGCCAGCCGGCAGTCGCCTCTCGCAGGCTTTCCGCAACGGCGCAAATCGCCGCATCTCCCACTGCATGCCCGTGGGTGTCGTTGATCAGCTTGAATTTATCCAGATCGATCAGGAAAACGGCGGTTTGCGAAGAGGCCTGCTCCAGGCGCGCAACCAGCTGCTCCTGAAACACGCGCCGATTGAGCAGGCCAGACAAGGGATCGTGGCGGGCCAGAGAGTCGCTGAGCGCCTGCGACTTCAGCAAGTCGTTGTAGCTGTCTTGCAAGCGTTGCATCAGGCGCTTCAAAAGAATGAACGGTACGACCATCGACAGCAATGCAAACCCGGTCGACGTTAATACAAAACGCCAGCGCTCGGCATCTTCGAAGTCTTGATCATACGGTAAGTTCATGGCGTACATGGCGAAGGACTCAAGCTTGAATTCCCACGCGATGGCCACCAAAAAAATAGAAAACAGATAAAACCACAACAGGGTGTAAAGGTATTTACGAACCATGTGCGGACTGCGAATGAATGACATGAACGCTACGCTCAAATGACGACAGGTGTACGACTGCAGGCAGTTCAGCGGTCGCCAGACTTCACACTAGTCGGCATTCGCTACGCCCTATTGACCCTTGCCAGGATGATGACCGGGAACACTACCCGGCTCGGTAGTGTTCCGCCGTTTGCAACTAACTCGAGCGCTGATCGACAAACCGACTGACGGCTCGAACTACTGTGTTGGCGCCTTGCTGGATTTCCTGGATGACACGATCTGCATCGTTAGCCAGCACCAGCGCCTCGGAAGCCTGCTCGGTACTGCGCACAATCACGCCCACGGCATCTGAAGCAAGGCTCTGATTGGTCTTCACGACGTTTACGATTTCTTCTGCCGCTTTGGTCGTGCGGGAGGCCAACTGACGTACCTCATCGGCCACCACCGCGAACCCCCTGCCCTGTTCGCCCGCCCTCGCGGCTTCAATAGCTGCGTTCAGTGCGAGCAAATTGGTTTGCTCGGCGATTCCACTGATGGTTTTTATGATCGTTCCAATGACCTGACTTTGAGAGTCCAGTGCCTCGATGCCCCGCGTGGCCTCTTCCATCGAAATCGTCAGCTGGCCCAGCATCTGCAAGGTGTCCTTGATGACTTTTCGGCCTTGCTGGGCACTGCCGTCGGTATCGATAGATGTTTGATAGGCCATCTCCGACGCTTCAGCGACAGCTTTCTCACGTTCAACCTGTTCAGTAATGACCGTTGCAAACTTGGCGATCTTATAGAGCTTGCCATTGGCGTCGGTAATCGGGTTATAGGACGCTTCCAGCCATACATCACGACCGGACTTGTCGACGCGCCGGAAACGGTCAACGATAAATTCACCCCGGCGCAACCTTTCCCAAAACAACATGTAGGCGTCCGAGGCGGACTCTTCAGGCAAACAAAAAATCTTGTGATGTTTTCCCTTGATCTGATGCAACTCGTAGCCCATTGCTTTCAGAAAGTTGTCATTGGCTGCGATGACTATTCCATCGAGGGTGAAGTCGATAACGGCGGTTGACCGTTGCAGTGCGTTCACGAGGGCTTCGTTCTCGCGAGAGGCTTCGATGGTGCGTGTCAAAACGCTTGAGTACAGCGTGATCTGCTCCACACCGCCGGTTTCGTTTTTAAAGGGGACGACCACAGTTCTCAGCCACACCCTGGCCCCTGTTTTGCTGACCAGGCGCAACGTGCCGCTGAAATGTTTGCCGTCCCGAATAGCAGCCAGAGCACGCTTCTGGTGAACATCAGCGCTCAGCTCTGGCGGGCTCAACTCGGAGAGACTGCGCCCGGCAATCTCGGCTTGTGCATAGCTCAGTTCTGTCTCGAACAAGGCATTGACTGACTGCACTTTGCCCGCCCCGTCCAGAACGGCGGCAACTGTCTCCAGATTCAGAATTTGCCCTGCTTGTTCAAGCATGGCGAGGCGGCGCTCCAATGCCTTATTGGTTTTTTTCAACTGAGAGTTAAACATTGTGGCTATCCGGGACAGTTTGGGCTTGCCACCTTCATCGGTCATCGAATCGAAATCTTTAGCGCGCTGGTCAACTAAACGTCGGAAAATCCTGATGTAAATTCCGAAATCTGATTAGGATCCAGATTGCCTGTCTGGTCGTACGATAACGGTTAATACATGACAATTAATTGTAAGTTTGCACGGAATTAAATTGTAAGGTGGCTGTCGGTCAGCTATTCACCTGAATAATGGCTGAACAACAACTTGATAACGTCTGTGTGTGCCTCATGCAGAACGCTGGAAAGGAGATTTATTCATGTCAGAACCGCGCATTCGTGCCCTCGCTCTTTGCGTTTTTCACCACCAGGGAAAAATACTGGTCAACGAATTCCACGACGTCGTTGCAAAGCAAACGCTTTTTCGCCCTCTTGGCGGAGGCATAGAATTTGGCGAGCGGAGTATCGATGCCGTGGTCCGGGAAGTGTATGAAGAACTGGGCTTTTCGATCAGCAACGTTCGGTTGATTGGCACGTTGGAGAGCATTTTTACCTACGCGGGCAAGCCAGGGCACGAGATCGTGCAGGTCTACGATGCAAGATTTGACGACGCAGAAATCTATAAGAAGCCCTGGCTGGATGGCCTTGAAAGCGACGGGGCAACTTTCAAGGCCGCGTGGCATTCTGGTTCCAGTTTTACCAGTGAATCTACGCTTGTACCTGAAGGGCTGTTTGATCTACTCAAGAATGCGTCTCTGCTGGATTAATATGCTAACCGGCAGCATGTGCTTCATCCCTGTCCAGTCGTCGGAAAAACTCCTCCCGTTTGTCATGGTCCGCTTGTTCCTTGGCCAGCAACCCAGGCAACAACTCACTCGCCTGCTGCGCATTCAGAATGAACACTCCGTCGTCATCGCCAATGGCAATGTCTCCCGGATTAACAACAACCCCACCGATATTGATCTGCCCATTGAGTTCGCCACGTTCCCCCAGACTTCGCGTGGTCACCGCACTGATACCTCGGCTGAATACCGGCAGACGATGTTCGCGTAAGGCGGCGACGTCGGTAACCGCACCTGATATGACTACGCCGGCCAGGCCTTTGATGAGCGCCGCCAGGGTGCGCAGCTCGCCCCAGCAGGCGCAATGATCGTCGCCGACGCACTCAATGACCAGCACGTCGCCAGGCAGGCTGTTAAGCAATGCATCGCGCAGGATGCTGCCGTCGGGCAGCTGTACTTTGACTGTAACCACGTTGCCGACCAGTCGCGCGCCGTCGAACAGCGGTCTGATCCCTGGCAGATAACCACTGTCAGTCAGGTGGCCGATGGTGGAGGCGGCAATGCCCCGGTATTGCTCTATCACGGCGTCACTGAGTTGTTGCTGACGGTGTGCAATGTGCTTGTTCATCGACATTTTTTTGGCCTCAATAACGGGCAGGTCGAGCAATACTCGACGGGGTTGCTGGCGTCGTAATAGAAGCAGCAGGTGCGCCGAAAACGGATGCTTTTGCCTTCGGCTTCGAGCAAAACCGGTGGGCGCCGGAAGTGTTTCAACGGGTTGTAGCTCAGGCCGAAAAGTGCCGGGTCGGCCTGATTCAGCAGCCAGTCGAAATCGGCTTTATAGCGCTGTCGAATCGCCGGGTCTTCAACTTTCTCCATGCGTTTGTCGTACAGCGAATAAACGCGTACGGCGGTGTTTTCCCAGAGGATGCGCCGGGAGATGCCAGTGATGCGGTTGAAGGTTTCCCACAGAGGCTGCAGCAGGTCGCGGAACAAGGTGCCGACAATTACCTCCCGCCACGCCTCGCGAGTGCCCGGCTCATAACCCACAGGTGTTACGTCGTCCAAGGGCATTGAAGAGGTCCACAGGCCCTCCTCGTGTGCGTATTCAATCACGCTATTGTCCAGCGACAGGATCAAGCCCTTGTCGTAGACCGACATGGCGTACAGGCAGGCACCGGTGCTCAGGAAGGAAAAGCGCTTGGCCAGCAGCGACGCGGTGATCGCCTGCGTCGGAGAGCCGATGACCGGCCCCAATGCTGCAAGCAATTGTTCGCACACCTCGTCGTCCAGCAATGCACGGGCTGGCAACGAGCGGGTATCGCGGTCAACTGCGTGTTTGAGGCGCAGCGCCCCGGACAGCAGCGCCCATTCAGGCTCGCTGAAAGCCTGTGCCAGGCTCATTGCGGCAGTTCCCGGCCAAAGGGAATGCACAGCGGCGTACCAAAGAACGGGTCGGCGATGATCCGGCAATTAAGGCCGAAGACCTGCTTGACCAGTGCTTCACTGAGGATGTCGGCCGGACGTCCTTGGGCAAAGGCGGTGCGCTCGTGGACGGCGACCATGTGATCGGCATAACGGCAAGCCAGGTTCAGATCATGCAGGACCATGACGATGGTCTTGCCTTCCTGGCGATTGAGGTCGCGTAACAAGTCCAGCACTTCGATCTGATGAGCCAGATCGAGAAAGGTCGTCGGCTCATCCAGCAATACGATGTCGGTATCCTGGGCCAGCGTCATGGCGATCCACGCGCGTTGACGCTGGCCGCCTGACAGCGCATCAACGGGCCGCTCGGCCAGTTCCTGCATACCGGTCTGCGCCAGCGCCCGTTCGACCATGGCTTCATCCTGAACGGACCACTGCTGCATCCAGTTCTGATAGGGATAACGGCCCAGTGCCACCAGCTGACGTACGCTTATGCCTTCCGGGGCGCTTGGCATTTGCGGCAGAATCGCCAGTTCGCGCGCGACCGTAGCAGTGGATTTCTGGTGGATATCGGCACCGTTGAGCACCACAGTGCCCTGCTGCGGCTTGAGCAGACGCGCCAGGGATTTGAGCAAGGTGCTTTTGCCGCAACCGTTACTGCCGATCAGCACGCTTACCTGGCCTGCGGGTAACTGCAGATCAAGACTGTCGATGATCACCTGCCGTTGGTAACTCAGGGTCAGGTCGTGGGTTGCGATTGACGCCATCCGTAATTCCTTAATGCCGCTGGTTGATCAATAAATAGAGAAAAAACGGTGTGCCCAGCACCGCGACAAAAATTCCTGCAGGCAGGTCCAGTGGCAGGAACAGCGTGCGGCCAGCCAGATCGGCGAGCATTACCAGGTTGGCACCGATCAGCGCCGCCATCAGCGCCTGTCCGGTAAACCCCGGTGGCATCAGGCGTTTGGCAATGTGTGGTGCAATTAGGCCGACAAAGGCAATTGCCCCGCCCCACGCAACCGCCAGACCTGCAAGCGCAACACTCACCAGCAGCAGCCCGGCGCGCAGCCATTGCACACGCACACCGATGCCCTGAGCCAGATCATCATCGAGCTGCTGCATGCGCACCTGTCGGGCGAGCAGCACCAGCAGCGGCAAAGTCAGCGCCAGCCAGCCCGCCAGGGCGCGAGGCTCCGGCCAACTGGCACCATACACGCTCCCGGTCAGCCAGACATAAGCCGACAAGGTAGTGGTCAGCGGGCTGAACACCAGAACGAACGTCGTCACTGCTGCCAGCAGGGCCGACCCCCCTACCCCGATCAACACCATGCGCAATGGTGAAGCGCCCTGATTCCACGCCAGCAGATAGATGACCAATGCGGCAAGGCCTGCACCAGAGATCGCCGCCAAGGGCAGAAATTGCGCCCCCAATGCAGCCGAGAAGAATGACAGATACAGCACTGCCGCCGCACTGGCACCGCTGGTGATACCCAACAGGTCCGGCGAAGCCAGCGGATTGCGGATGATGCTTTGCAGGATCAGCCCAGACACCGCAAGCGCCGCGCCGACAAGTGCTGCCAGCACCAGTCGGGGCATGCGCAGTTGTTCGACGATGAAAACCAGACTTGCATCCGTCTGACCGGTAAAAACATTCAAAAGGGTCGCGGGCGACAGGTTGATTTTGCCCACGGCCAGCGAGCCCAGTGCGATCAGCAATGTCAGCGTTGCGCCGATCAACAGACGTATCAATGCAGTCAGGCTGAACTGCCTGGAAAAACCGCGGTAGCGCAGGGTCAGATGCCTATCCATAACGTGCCCCCCGGCGAACCAGCGCAATAAAGAACGGCGCGCCGAACAGTGCGGTCATCACGCCCACCGGCACTTCCTGAGGCACGATCACCACCCGCGCCAGCGTATCGGCCAGCAGCAACAGCGTTGCGCCCAGCAACGCGCAGCCGGGCAGCAGCCAGCGATGATCGATGGACAGTGTCTTGCGTACCATGTGCGGCACCAGCAGCCCGATGAAACCAATGCTCCCGGCCAACGCTACAGCACTGCCCGCCAGGACAATGATCACGATGCTCATCAGCAGGCGAATCAAGCCTGTACGCTGGCCCAATGCGGTTGCGATGGTTTCTCCGGTATTGAGCACGTTGACCTGCCCGGCCAGCACCAGTGACCCGGCCAGTGCCACAACCACGCATATCAGTAATGGCGCGGCGGTGGCCAGATCGCGTTCCGACAAGGAACCGGCCAGCCAGAACAATACGGTGTCCAGACCGTCCTGATTGACTACCAGTAACGCCTGACTGAACGCAGTAAACAGCGCGGTAATCGCCGCGCCGGCCAACACAATTCGCAACGGGTTGAGACTGCCCTGCCCGCGGTTGCCGATTATCCAGACAATAGTCCCTGCTACCGCCGCGCCAATGAACGCGCACCACAGCCACTGGCTCATGGACGAAAGCGCAAACAACGACGAACAGGCAATGATCGAAAACGTCGCCCCGGCATTGATGCCGAACAGACCGGGCGAGGCCAGCGGGTTGCGCGTCAGTGCCTGCATCAGCGCGCCAGCAACCGCCAGACTGGAACCCACGGCGACGGCCATCAGGGTTCGCGTCAGGCGCGTATCGAGCAGCACATGCTCGATAGCGCTAAGCGCATCGGGCTGCCACACACTTCGGACAATCGCAGAGGGCGATATCCAGGTGGCTCCGGTTGCCAGGCTCAATCCCATGCACGCTATCAACACCAACAGTCCCAGACCCAGTTTTACCGCAGCGGTCATGAGGGACTATCCGCCATGGCCACGCGAGCGATTTCATCGAGCATGCGGTTGGCACCCAGAATGCCACCGGACAGGCTCCAGGCAACGGCATCCACGCGCCATACCTGACCATCCTGCGCTGCGCGCAACTGTTGCCAGAACGGGTGTCGGACCAGCTTGTCGTAGTTTTGCTGCGCGGCTTTGCTGTCCGCGCGCTGAAAAATGAAAAACAGGTCGGCATCGACCACAGGCAAACTCTCTTTGCTGCTGAGTTTAAGGGAAACGCCCGTTGCTTCGCGGGCAGTGGGCGTCCAGGCGAAGCCCAGTTCGGTCAGCACCGAACCTGCAAAGCTGGCGGGCAGATAGCTGCGGATATGATCTTCACGAATGTCGAGCACCGACACGGTGATCGGCCAGCGCCCGGCGAATTTTTCCTGCAACTGACTGCGTAACGCCGTCACACGCTGTTGCCATTGGTCAAGCAGGTCCATGGCTTGCTGTTGACGCAGCATGGCAGCGCCCATCATCGCCAGCGTGCGCTTGAACTCGAACACCTCTTCCAGCATCAGCACGGGGCTGATCTGCTCGAGCAACGGCGCGATGCGTTGATGGCGAAAGCGTGATGCGACGATAAGATCGGGCTTGAGCAGCACGATATCTTCAAGGCTAGGCTGGGTTTCCAGGCCCACATGCGGTACCGCCGCCAGCGCCGGGCGCAGGTAGCGGTACATCGGTTTTTCGCTCCAGGAATCCACCACGCCGCACGGCGTCACGCCCAGGGCCACGGCGCTGTCGGATGCCCCCTGAAACAAGGTGACGACTCTTGGTGGCGTTGCGCGCAATGGCTCTGCCCAGGCAATGCCGGGCAGCGCCAGTAACCCCAATGACAGGCGCAATACCGTGCGCCGCGAAGGATGCAAATGTTGGTCAGGTTGCACGGCGCAACCTGTGGAACGGGTTGACCACCTCGCCCTTGCCGAACGGCATGCTGCCCGGTCCGCCTGCGCGCTCGATCATGGGTGTAAGCAGGAGTTTTTGCGGCCAGTTGGGGGCTTCGAACAGTTGATGCCTGATCATGGCACGCGCCTCGTCGTCAAATTCGATGGTTGTAATGAGATTATCCAAAACATCGCGCAATACCGTCCACAGCGCTGTTACCGGTACCTCATACACCTGGGCCAGAGTATCCATGATTGCCCGCACGTTTACCTGAATGCCCAGTGTCTGCAGCCAGAACAACAGGTCTTCAGGACGGTCATGATAAAGCGTATTGGCATGGCCTTTCTTGATTCGATATTCCGGGTCGCGCATGCCGTTACGCTCAAGCCAGGGCACGAAAATACGCAACGAGTCGTGGTCGCGCAACAACAGCCCTTGTGCCTGACCGGCTTTCCAGACCATGACTGCGTTCTGGCCATGCACCTCGCCGAGCATGCCCAGGCGGAACATGCGCAGGTTGATGTCGAAGAAACTGTGGCTCAGCTCGCGGAACAGTGTCAGTACCGAAGCCTGATTGCGCGGCAGGTCGCGATAGTCCATCCACTCATCGAAGAAATGCCGATTGCTGCCTGGCAACGGTGTACCCAGCGCCGCCATCGGCAGCAGGCGGCATTCCGGATCGTCGAGCAAGGCTGCCGGATAGCCTCGCACCATGGCCGAAAGATGCCGGGGGCCTTCGTCGAACAGAGTGGCTTGGGGTGGCATGAACGCCCACCATTTGCGTTCGTCGCACAGGTGCAGCGAGCGACTCAGGGTTTCATCCTTGTCGACAACCTGGCGCAACAGTTTTTCACTAAGCCCGCCGTTGATCATTTTCACCGCTGGCAGGTAGCGGGACGCGCCGAGCGAATAGATCGCCATGGGCAATTTGAGGTAATCGGGGCTGTCGAGGCATGGTGTCATCGAACGTAGCGATGAGGTGGCGTATACCGCGGCCTCGTTGAAGGCCAGACGTTGACAATCGCCCCTGGTGAAGGCATCGCCCAGCTGGACCTGCAGAACATGCTCGAATTGCCAAGGATGAACCGGCAGCGCAACGTGACTGTCGGCAATGCCGCGCTGTTGCAGTTCCTGCTCAAGGACAGCTTGCAGATTCTCTGGCAGCAGGTGGCGAGCAGGGAAAGACTCGTTCAAATCCCCTACTCCGTCACCGCATTGCAGCAAGGTTTTGTCGACGGCGACCCAGTTCAGCGCCACCGGCCGGGCAAACTCGGCCTGATACTGTTGGTATTCCTGCTCGTTCAAGCCTTGCTTGGCTTTGGCCAGTGGATGATATGGGCGATCACGTAGCGAAGCCCACTGTTCCATCGTCCTGAAGAACGTAGCGCCGTCCTGTGCCATCAGGTTGTGCTCGTCGACTTTATGGTCCAGCGACAACGCGGTCTGCCAGACACTGATGCGCAACACCTCCAGAAACAGCGCTATGCCCTTTTCATTGTCCTGGCGCTCGCTGTCCTGAAGCAGGGTTGTTTTACCGGCGAATACCCATTTCATGAACTCTTCCGGGGACAACTGTGTCCAGCGCTCAGCCTGACGGCCCAGCACCGGCGTGCCGGGCACTTTCTCCCATTGTTGAGTAATGCCTGGGCGCAGCGCGACGCTGATGAAGCGCTGCTCCGAGTCATCGCAGCACCATTCCCAGATTTGCTGTGTGCTGCTCTGCCCTTCAAGTTTTGGGGCTTGCGGGTGGCGCGCTTGCCAGTGAGCGGTGTCCTGCAGGCTCACTGGCTCGCGGCCAAAGAAATCTTCAGCCAGCAGGCAATCGACCAGATCCTGCATGACCAGGTCAGCGGCGAGTGAAGTGAAGTTCATCGGATTATTTTCCTTCTGCTGAATGTTGGGCCAGACGCGCCTGAAGTGCGCGAAAGGCAATGCCACGCTCATCGCCGAGGACGAAGGCATTGACGCCGCGAGCCTGCCAGCGGGCAGCGTCGCCGTCTTTACGGGGAATGGTGCAATAGGCGACGCCTGCTGCCTTGGTGGCTTGCCAGGTGGCCAGCAACGCTTGTTGTACATCGGGTTGATCGATCTGCCAGGGCATCCCGAGTGACTGCGACAGGTCTGCGGCCCCTTCCAGAATCATGTCCAGCCCCGGCACACGGGCAATCTCGGCGGCGCGGCGCACGCCTTCGGCGCTTTCGATCATCGCTACCACCATGATCTGTTGATTGGCAGCTTCCACGTACTGCGCCAGGCTGTGCTTGCCGAACGAGCCGGGACGACCGGCGTTGAGGCTGCGGCGGCCCAGCGGGTGGTACTTGCAGGCGGCAATGGCATCCGCCAGTTGCTCGGGGCTCTCGATCATCGGCAAAACGATGCCCTGCGCACCGCCATCAAGCAGGCGCAGCAGGGTTTTCGGATTGAGATCGGCGACCCGCACCAATGGCGTGAGGGCGTAGCTCTCTGCAACACGGATCATGTTCTCCACGGTTTCCGGGTTGATCAGCACGTGTTCCATGTCGATGATCACGAAGTCGAAACCGGCCTCGGCGATCAACTCGATGGCGGCCGGGGCCGGGATCGAACTGATTAGCCCGTACACAGGCTGTCCGCTGCCAAGTCTGCTCTTGAGTGTATTGGTCCTCAGCATCATTGCGGCCTGTAGGTATGCAGCGGGTTAGGCACCGAGCGGAAGCGACGCTCACCGTCACCTAACAGGCGGCGCTTGGTCAGTTCTTCCACTTCATAGGACGGTGCGAAGACATCAAACAGCTCGAAGCGCTCGCGATGCTGCGGGTGCGCACGCTGGTAGTCGAGAATGACGTCGGCGGTCATCTGCCAGAACAGCGCCTCATCCAGCTGGTATTGCTGGCGCAGGAAGATCGCCATTTCGGCCAGGCAGATGAAGAAGAAACAGTCGCAGGAGAAGTCGCGTACCGCATTCACGTCATCGGTAATGATGAACGAGTTACGGTTGAGTTTCGCGTGGCTGTCGGGCAGCGGGACCAGCTCCGGACACAGTTCAGGGCGGCCCAGATGCGCGGGTGAGTAACGCACACCGTCGTGGAAGTCCTTGAGGGCGATACGCTGCGGCCAGCCCTGCTTGACGATAAGCACGATGTTCTGACCGTGAGACTCCATGCCGATGCCTTCGGCGTAGAGCATATGGATGATCGGAGGCACAGTGACCTGCAGCAATTGCCGGGTCCATTCCTTGAGGCCGTACTGGCGGATCCACGCATTGATGAACGGTGCCTGCGCGCCGTCGCCATAACGGTTTTCCACATGGCTCAAGCCATTGAACGGTACGGCCTGCTCATCGTCCTTGAGGTACTGATGCAGGCTTTCGCGCCAGATTGCACCCAGCGTGCCGTAAGTCTGCGCCGAGCGCGCTTCCGGCAGGTGGCGATAGTCGTAGCTGACACCGGCAACTTCGCCGAGAATCACGAAATCCAGCGCACGCGCAGTGCTGTCGGTGGCGATCAACTGGTGCAGCCAGTCGGTGATGATCGGACCATTGAGCACCGTATGCCGCGCCAGAATGCGCGTGCTGGAGGTGTTGGTCATGCTCATCGCCAGTTTGACGTAAGGTCGTTTGGGCTGGCTGGCATTGGCCAGTGTACGAATAGACTGCTGAGCCTTGTAGACGTCGGTCGAGGTGCCCAGGTAAATCAGCTCGCCGCTGGCCATTTCCGGGTAGAAAGTCGACACCGTGACGTTGTCCCATTGCCACGGATGCACTGGCATCAGTTGATAATCGTCAATGGATTTGCCCTGCGCGGCCAGGTCCCGGGAGATTTCCTGCCAGCGCTGTGTGCCCAGTTCCTGGCGGACAAACGCCTGGAAATCCATGTTGCGCGAATGACCGACCGACGCGCTCGACTTCGCCACTGCCAGCCAGACCACCCCGAACGGCGTGGCAAATTCGGGCCCGTAGTGACGGTTGTCAGCCAACGAAAAACCGATCCGTGACTTGTAGCACGGGTGGTAGCTGTGGGCGTCCATGAAGTGCTGTTCCAAAGCGTCAACGTCCAGCTCATGTGCGGGTTTTGCGGGCTGATAACCCTGACTGCGCGCTTGCAGGTCCTTGAGTTGCGTTTGCTCGATTTCCTGGATGAAGCGCGCCAGATGCGGGCTGTCCTTAAACGGGCTGAGTAGCTCGCTCAACGCCAGATGCAAATCCGGCACGCTACGCTCCCCGACGCTGTCCAAGCGTTCAAGGGTGGCGTGATCCAGGCGTATCAGCTCGAAGCTGGTACTCAGCAGGCCTTCGCAGTGGTACTCCACACCATCACTGACAGCGACAGTGAAACGATGCCGATGATCGTCCAGCGTTTCGCATCGATAAGGCAGTGCAGCCTCGTACAGCAAGGTTTGCAGCAATTGACCGATTACCCGGCGCTGTACTTGTTGGTAGCGCTCGGGGTTGATATCAGCCAGCCAGGCACCGGTGGCCGTTGAGGGTGAAACGGTGTTGCGTTTCAGCGGTAAAGGGGTAGCCATGTTCATACCTCGAACGAAAAATTATCGGGGTTCGACCGCGCCGGGCTGTGCCTCGGTGCGTTCGTCGTTAAGGGGGAAACGCCAGGCACAAGGCAGTGCCAGCAGTATCAGCAGGCCGGTGGCAATGAAGACTTCATTGATGGCCGAAGGCGTGGCGACCGGTCCCGCAGTGTTCAGGCGAAATTCCAGCCACAGCGAGGCGATGACAATTGCCAGCGACGCCACAAGACGGCGGGAAATGTTGTTCATCGCAGCGCCCTGCGTGACCATCGGCTCGGGCAAGGCATTGAGTCCAGCCGTCGTCACCGGCATGTAGGACAGCCCGAGGCCTGCGCCACGAATCATCATCAGCACGAACACCACGCCGATCGCCGTATCCGCCTTGAGCATGCCCAGCGCCAGGGTTGAAGCACCGGTCAGCAGCAGGCCGATGGCGACTACGGTGCGCGGACCATGCCGGTCCAGCGCCTTGCCACCCCACTGCCCGAACAGGCTGGCGAACGCGGCGGTACACAGCAGGGCCAGGCCGGTCCAGATCGGGTTGTAGCCCAGTACCGTCTGCACCAGCAGCGGCAACAGGACCAGGCATTCGAACATGCCGACCGACTGCACGACGGCAACGATCACGCTCAGACGGTAACCGCGCAGGTTGAACAGACGCAGATTCAGCAGCGGTGCCTTGCGACTCAACTCGACCCTGACGAAAGCAATCAGACAGGCCACTGCGACCAGCACCATGCCCTGATTGAACGGGTCGAGCAGCGCTTGGGCGTGATGCATGCGGCTGATGGCGATCATCAGCAAGCCGATGCCCGAGGCAACCAGCAAATAGCCGATCAGGTCGAACGGTTTGCGCTCGACAGGCTCGGAGTCTGGCAGCACGCCGACGCCCAACAGCAAGGCCAGCAGGCCGATGGGCACATTCATCAGGAACAGCGAGCGCCAGCTGAACCACTCCAGCATCAGGCTGCCGCACAGTGGCCCCAATGCCGGAGCGAGCATTACCGCTGCGCTCCAGAGCCCGGTCACCCTGCCCCGCTCATGCTTTTCATACACGGAGAAAATGATCGCCAGCGACAGTGGGATCATCAACCCGCTGGCGATGCCCTGCACCACTCGCGCAGTGATCACCAATGCGATGGAGTTGGCCAGCGCGCCCAGCAGGGAGCCACCGATGAAGAGCGCCACGCCCCACAGGTACAGGCGTTTGCGGCCAATGCGCTGACTGAGAAAGCTGGTCAGCGGCATGGTCATGCCCATGCTGGTCATGAACCCTGCAACGATCCAGGTGGCCAGCAACGGACCGACCTGAAACGCCTCCATGAAGGTTGGCAGCGCCGGGTTGAGCGAGCTATTGCTAAGGCTGACAGTCAGCGTACCGAGCAGCACATTGAACACCACCCAACGGCGTGGGACGTTCAGACTCATGTGCGAACCCGTTCGCCGTTGCGCACAAAGTGCTGTACCGGTCTTGGGTGGCATAGAAAATCGACATGGGAGATGTTGTAGCCGTAAGCCCCTGCCAGCGGCAACACCAGCAGATCGCCGATGTTCACGCCTTTGAGCGGCTGCCGGCGACTCAATACGTCCTTTGGCGTACACAACTGGCCGACCACGGTGTAGGCCTGCTCCTCAGATGCGCCCGTCGCTGGCGCACACGGCACATGGATAACCGGATGGTCATGGCCTTGCGCAACCGGCAGACGAAACTGGTGAGTGCCGCCGCGGCAGACCAGAAAATGCTCGCCGTGGCTGGTTTTGCTGTCCAGCACCTCGATGGCGTAATAGCCGCAATAGGCGCTGATGAAACGTCCTGGCTCAAAGCGCAGGATCGGCGCATCACGCTGCTCGCCCAGGCGTTTTTCCAGATAACGGCACAGGCGCTGCCAGTCGAACTGCTGACTGTTCAGATAATCGACGCCAATGCCGCCGCCAACGTTGAAATGGGTCAACTGCTCCGGGTAGCTGGCCAGTGCTTTCCATTCCTGCCAGCGCTGCAGGTAGAAATCCAGCAACTGCTCATGACGCTCAACCGACATCTGATGGGACATGGCGTGTACATGGAAACCCTTGAGCGTCAGGTGGCTGGCGCTGTCTACGCGCCTGATCGCCTCGGCCAGATCGGTTTCGTCAATGCCGAACGGTGTGGCGGTGCCAGCCATCGCCAGCTTGCTCGACTGCGCGGCTGGCAACTGAGGGTTGATGCGCAGAAACACCGGCTGCACGCGCCCGGTTTCCTCTGCCAGATGTTGCAGACGCGCAATTTCGTTGAGGCTTTCCAGATGGATGGCTTCAACCTTGTTCAGCAACGCCGAGCGCAAGTCGGAATCAAGCTTGCCAGGGCCGGAGAACACGTAAGGTTTGCGTGTCGGGCAGGCCATCACACGCTCGATCTCGCCCCCCGAAGAGATTTCAAAGCCACTGACCAGCGGCGCGAGGGTTTCCAGCATCAATGCTTCGCTGTTGGCTTTGATCGCGTAATACAGCTCTACGCCCGCAGGCAGCGCGGCCATGACGTCAGTGACATGCTGTTGCAACGCATCCAGATCGTAGACGAAAGCCGCCAGCGGGTCGGTTTCCAGTGCCTGAGCTTCTTTGATGGCGCCCAGTACGGTTTCCGGCAACTTATGCATAACGTGCCTCCTTGGCCCATGGTGAAGCGAGGCGCACATAGTTGGCCTCACGGTCGGCCTTGGCGGCGAGCCGGACCTTCAGGTTGGTCTTGCAGGCAATTGACTGGCCGGCGATCAGCGCGTCCAGTTCTGGCGCAGGCAGCACCAACTCGTCGCGGATGCGTTGCAACTGCCGCTCGACCCGTTGCCACATCAGCGGCGCGAGGTGCGGACGTTCCCAACTCAAGGCCAGCACGGCCTCGGACAGGTTGTTGATCAGCAGGCAATAGGTGATGCGGTTCCAGCCTTGTTCGCGGGTGTAGAGCAATGACTGTCGAATCCGCGGGTGCAGCCCGACCTGAATGGCCTTGATGCCCAGTTCATCGGTCAGTTTGACGCCTTCGAAGTCGCGTAACAGCAGCTGTTGAGGGCGTCCGTTATCGTGAATCAATACCGCGTTCTGCAAATGTGGCTCCATCACGATGCCGTGATTGAAGAACAGCGCCATGACCGGGCGCAGCAGCAAGGCCTGGTATTCATCGAACCAGTCCAGCAGGTGCGGGTCCTCAAGTTCACCGCCGTTGAAACGCTCAAGGAAATCGTGCACCAAAGGCCGCGAACGCAGATCACGCGCGAACAATGTACCCGCCATCACGCTGCAGTCCGCGCCGGATCGGCGACAGAAGTTTTCCCGCAGAATCGCGCCGGTCTGCTCGCGAAACCAGTGGCCGTCGGTCTCGCTGGAGCCTTTTGGAGCCCAGCTCATCGAACCCGGTTCAGCCACGGTGGACAGCCCGCCGAGGGTTTGCGGGCGGGTCTGCTGCAAGCGCTGAAACAATTCGTCGATGATCAGCGTGCTTTCCAGTTCGTACCAGGCGTTTTTCCTGACGCAGTTGGTAATGCGCACATTCAGTGAGCCCTTGATGAAGTAGTCATGCCCTTCGATGTACCAGGTGCGCATCGAAGCCGTCGGGCTGGCCAGCGGCCCGCTGGTGCCCAGATCGGTGATCTGCCCGAGTTCGATCAGGCGCTGCACTCGGCGGTCCTGCATAAATAATTGGGCTTGTACCGGATGCATGCAGATCAGCGCATGCCCGGGCCTGGCCCGCGATTGATCCGCGAACCCTGACATCACCTCGGCTTCGCTCAAGCCATTGGAGGTGATTCGCAACCCGTCCAGAGGCACTTCGAACAGATGCAGCGCGGTCTGCGCCTGAAATTCCGGAGCGTAGGTCTCCTGCGCCAGATGCGCAGGCCACAGACGCGCCTTGGGTGCCGGGTGATTGGGATGACCGAACCACAAGCCCTGTTCGCTGGCCAGATAACCGCTCAGCGGTGCCGGGTGCTGACCGGTCATGTTGTGGGCGACGATGGCGGCAGTCAGGTGCTGGCTTTGCAGGACCTGATCGAGCAGTTCGTCGTTGCTGGCCCGGGTCATGTGCTCGCAGGCGGCCAGCAATTGCCGAGCGAATTCGGCAAAAGCCAGGCAGCGCCAGGTACCCTGCCCCTGCCGCGCATAAACATCGGAAAGGTAGCGATGGCTGCCCAGATGGTCGCGGCGGTCCACCAGCACGAAAAACTGCTGCTCATTAGGCAGGCTGATGGTGAGTGGAATGCCCTTCCATTGCCCGCCATCCACGAAGCTGCCCGGCGCAATACCTTGCATGCCCTGGGGCCAAGTGTAATGAAGGCACTGTTCAGGCAGTGCGAACTCCTTGATCAGGCAATTAAGTAATGCACGAGTGGTTGCCAACTCGCTCACCATGTTTGATAAAACGGTGCGATCGGTATTAGTCATGTCTGCTCCACAGTCGCCTTGACGCTTACTGTTTAAGTGACGTCGCAACAAGTGTTGATTTATCGCTTGCGGCACAACGGCTTAACTGTCGGTGTGGCTTATTATCTGCAACAAGCCAATTGATAATCTGTGCACGACGTGCGATAGGGTCGCTCAGTCAAACGTTGTGTGCGTGTTCTGTTTCAAGCGCAGTGATGTCCTCACTGTTAGTACTGCTTACGCGCTGTTTACAAGCTGCTTACTTGCGCAGTTGGGCCAGTGCAGCCTTGAGGGCGTCCTCGAATCGCTGGATGACCAGTTGGCATTGTTCTTCGGTAATGATCAACGGCGGCAGCAAACGGATCACGTTGCCATTTCGGCCGCCGCGCTCAAGTAACAGCCCCTGCTTGAAACAGTGCTGCTGAATGGCAACTGCCAGTTCCGGATCCATTGGCAAGCTGCCGAGGCGGTCCGCCGGTTTGCGCTCATCGACAATCTCGATGCCCAGCATCAGCCCGCGTCCGCGCACCTGGCCCATCATTGGATAACGTTGCTGCAAAAGGCCAAGCTGTGCCTTGAGCCAGTCCCCGCGTTTTGCGGCCTGGGCAGCCAGGTTTTGCCGTTGCAGCACTTCAAGGGTCGCAAGGCCGGTGGCCATCGCCATTTGATTGCCGCGGAAAGTACCCGCGTGATTGCCCGGAGCCCAGGCGTCGAACTCGCGCTTGAAGCCGAGCACGGCCAACGGCAGGCCGCCACCGACGGCTTTGGACATGACGATGACGTCGGGCTCGATCCCGGCGTGTTCGAAGGCGAACATCTTGCCGGTACGGCCGAAGCCGGCCTGTACTTCATCCAGAATCAGCAGAATGCCGTGCTTGCGGGTCACTTCGCGAATCTGCCGCAGCCATGCAGCGGGCGCTGGATTGACACCCCCTTCGCCCTGCACCGCCTCCAGAATCACGGCGGCCGGGAGCGACACGCCACTTTCCACGTCTTCGATGAACTGGGTGAAGTAATAACTCAGCGCCTCGGTGCCGGCTTCACCGCCAATACCTAGCGGGCACCGGTACTCATGAGGGTAAGGCAGGAATTGCACGCCGGGCATCAGGTTGGTGACGGCATTTTTCGGCGCGGTGTTGCCAGTCAATGCCAGAGCCCCGTGGGTCATGCCGTGGTAAGCGCCGGAAAAGCTGATGATGTTGTGCCGGCCGGTGGCAGTCTTCGCCAGCTTGATTGCGGCTTCGACAGCATCGGCACCGGACGGCCCGCAGAACTGCAGGCAGTAATCGCGTCCCTGGCCCGGCAGCAGGCTCAGCAGCGTCTCGCTGAAGGCATCCTTGACCGCGGTGGTCAGGTCGAGGGTGTGCATCGGCATTCCGGACGTCAGGAAGCTGTCGAGACTGGCCATGATAGCTTCGTGATTGTGACCCAGAGCCAGTGTTCCGGCACCGGCCAGGCAGTCCAGATACGTGGTGCCTTCAACATCAGTGACCCATACGCCATGTGCCTTGGCGATGGCCAATGGCAACTTCCGCGGGTAACTTCTTACATTGGATTCAAATCTGCTCTGCCTGTCCAGATAGTTGGCATTGGTTTTCTGCGACGTAGTAGACTGCAATAAGCCATTATTCAACATCGGTTAGTCCTCGCTAAATGCTGGATGCAAACTATTATCATTTCCTTGAAAGTGCAACCCGTTGTTTCAAAAAACAAGATGAAATTTAAATGAACGTTATTGCTTACTTAAAAAAATAGCCGGGCACATGAATACGCCGCCCTATAAGTCGGAATTATTCAAAGTGCCATCACTCGGTGGGACAATTGTTATTTATGTAAGGCACCTAAAGAGAGTCTTATATAACAGACTCTTCTATGCTCATACTCAGGTTAATTATTTAATAGCCGCACACGTTATTCCTCGATGAGGACTGTCAGTTAATTTACTACGCGAGTGAGCCCTTCCCTGGGCGTCGCGGTCGACTCAGAACCCGATAGTCGCTGACAGCAGATAGGTCCGGGGTGTCGACAGGGTCAGGCCCGGCTCGCTGTCATCCGACGCTCCGGCCGAACTCCAGTAATACTTGTTCATGACGTTCTCGACATTGGCCCGCAGTGTGATGTCCTTCTGATCGACCTTGAACGCATACCGCGCGCCCACGTCGAAGCGCTCGGAAGAATCGATGCTTTTGCTGTTGGCCTGGTCCAGGTACTGCGAGCTGGTGTAGATACCCCGCCCGGTCAGGGTCAGGCCCTTGACGCTCGGCACGTCCCATTCTGCGCCCAGATTGACGTTGTACTCGGGGGTGGCAGGTGCGCGATTGCCATCGAACGTGCCGTTGACGGTATTGGTCAGCTCGCTGTCGATATACATCACCCCGCCCAGCAGACGGAAGCCCTTGAGCGGTTCGCCGAACATGGTCAGCTCGACACCGTCGTTGCGGCGCTTGCCGTTCGGGCCGAAGACGCGCGAGGTTGTGTTGGTCTCGTAGGCCGGTTGCTTGATACGGAATACGCTGGCAGTGAAGGCATATGACCCCAGGTCATACTTGGCCCCGACCTCGATCTGGCGGCTGACGAAAGGCGGGAAGATCTGGTCTTCGTTCACCGACGTCGACGGCGCGATCTTGCCCTGGCTCAAGCCCTCCATGTAGTTGGCATACACCGAGAAGTCGTCGGTCACTTTGTACAGAATGCCGCCTGAAGGTGAGACCTTTTCCTCGTCGTAGGAGGTGTCGCCCTTGACGTTGTCGGTCCAGTCATCAACCTTGACTCGCTGCCAGCGGGCACCGAGTGTCAGCAGCAGGCGGTCATCGAAAAAGCCCAGTGTGTCGGTCAGGGCCACACCGCTGAAGCGGTTCTCGGTGTAAACCTTGGAGTCGGCCCGCGTGGGGTTGGAGGGTGTCGGCGTGTCGACCGGATTGTAGAGATTGCTCGGCGCGGCTGCGTAGCGTGCACCACCGTTTTCAAAGTCCATGTAGAAATAGCTGGCAGCCAGATTGACCTCGTGGCTGACCGGTCCGGTATTGAACCAGCTGCGTGCGCCGGCAGTGGCTGTGCGAACATTTTCGTCGCGGGTGAAGTCGCGCGGCTGAACGCTGAAGTCACCTGCATCGTTGGTGACCGATACCGCATGGCGCAGGAAGTCATGGTTACTTTTCCGAGCGCCGACACCGCCGTACAGCATCACCGAGTCGCTGAGGTCATATTCGGCATTCACTGCGCCGAACGTATCCTTGGTGCGCGCCTTGCTCCAGGACTGCGCATAGTTGTCACGCACATCGTTGGCGTTGGGCACCTTTGCATTGGCACCCACCTGCACGCGTTCCTGCGGAGCATCGGTGTCGCGTTCGGTGTGCCCGATATCCGTCGACAGGCGCAAGCGGTCGCCGCGGAAATCCAGGCCCAGCACGGCCATTTCGCGATCAACGCTCTGATGATCCCATTCAGTGTCGCCAGACTGCTTCACGCCATTGAAACGGATACCGAACTTGTCGTCCTCGCCAAAGCGACGGGCCACATCCACCGCCGCGCCTGCCTGCCCTTTGGACGCATAGCTGGTGGTCAGCTCGGTGATGGGTTTATCCGTTGCGCGCTTGGGGACCACGTTGATCCCACCACCGACACTGCCACGCGGCGAAATGCCATTAATCAGCTGGCTCGGGCCCTTGAGTATGTCTACCCGCTCGGCCATTTCCATGTCGATGGTGTATGTGGGCAGGATGCCGTACAAGCCGTTGTATGAGACG
Source organism: Pseudomonas syringae group sp. 243L2 (assembly GCF_032587875.1). Taxonomy (NCBI): domain Bacteria; kingdom Pseudomonadati; phylum Pseudomonadota; class Gammaproteobacteria; order Pseudomonadales; family Pseudomonadaceae; genus Pseudomonas; species Pseudomonas syringae group sp. 243L2. The sequence goes on along the minus strand of NZ_JAWHPL010000021.1, from coordinate 8,220 downwards.
TCGCTATTGAACAGGCTGAAGCCGCGAATGGTGAACTGTTCGTAACGCCCGCCTGCCGGGTTGGTGGCACGCACCGACGGGTCGCTGGCAATCAGGTCGCCAAGGGTACGGGCCTGCTGGTTTTTCACCGCGTCCTTGGTGTAGGTGGTCATGCTGAACGGCGTTTCCATGAAGTCCCGCGAACCCAGCATGCCTTGCGAGCCTTTACGTGCCACTTGGCCGCCTGCGTATTCCTGGCCATCGGTAAAGCCGCTATCACCGACAATCGAAGTGGGTGCGAGTTGCAGGCCTGCGCTCGCGCTGTCAGGTGCCGGGATCAGCGTGTAAGCCTGCTCTCCGACGGGTACCAGTTGCAGACCGGAACCTTGCAGCAAGCGCGCAAAGCCTTCCTCGACCGCGAATTCGCCGGACAACCCCGAACTGTTTCGACCGTTCACCAGCGCGGGGTCTACCGAGAGGTTGACCCCGGCCTGACCGGCAAAGCGGGTGAGCGCGGCGCTCAGGCTGCCAGCCGGCACCTCATAGGCACGTTTGCCCGAGGTTTCGGCCCAACTGGTCGATACAAACAACGGACTGGAACTCAACGTCAGCAACAGGCTGAAATGCAAAAGCGGACGCAAACGGTAGGAAGACACTGCGGACATAGAGGGAAACTCTCGTATTTTTTGTGCACTTACCTGAAATGACCAGCGAGACAAAAAAAAGGGACAGCTTCACGCATTATTTTTTGTCGAAATGTTTTTTCGAGGCACCAGCGTGACCCAGTAACGGGTCCGCATCTGCACGTCCACCGGCAGGCTGGCAGCCAGTAACGAAAGCACGCGGTCGGTATTGTCGAGTCTGAAACTGCCCGTCACTCGCAGGGTTTCAAGTGCCGGCTCCCAGCGCAGCAAGCCAGGGCGGTAGCGGCCAAGCTCGCGCAGGAAATCGCCCAGAGACTGGTTCTGTGCGGTCAGTACATCGTCGCGCCAGCCGGGCAGCAAGGCGTCGAAGGCGCTGACAGGCCCGGCTCCGCCCTGTTTGAGGCTGACCTGCTGTTGTGCATGCAATACCAGCACCGGCCCCTGCAGCGGATAGAGTTGCACCGCGCCGCTGACCACCGACACACGGCAGTCGCTCTGGTTGAGACGTACACAGACTTCACTCTGACTGACCACGACGCGCCCGTAGGGGCCCTCGATGGTCAGCGCTTCCCTGCCCGGCACCTTGAGTGCGATCTCGCCACGCACAAGGGTGACTCGACGTGCACCCAGATCGACATTCACCGCGCTGTCGGTGTTCAGTTGCAAGGTGCTGCCATCGGCCAGGGACAGACGTTTGTGCTCGCCGACGGAGGTTTGCAGGTCGGCACGCCAGACATCCAGCGGCAACTGACGGCCCACCAGCCAGGCGGTAGGGACCAATGCCACAGCGCCCAACGCCCTTTTGAGCGCCGCGCGTCTTGCTTTGTCGGGACGATCCAGAGTAGCCATAGCCAGATTGGCAGGCAGGCCGAAAAAACGCTGCCGCAGCTGTTGCGCTTTTTGCCAGGCGCGCTCATGACTGGCAGAGCTGTCGCGCCAGTGCTGCAGCATGGCGTGATCTTCTTCGCTGGCGCCGCCGGATTCCAGAAGCGCCAACCACTGCGCCGCCCTGCGTACTACCTCGCGTTCTTCGTTAGAAGGTGCCGAGCGAATCACCAATCCACCAGCAGGCAGTGTTCGTAGGCTTGCGCCATATAACGTTTGACGGTGCGTTCGGAAACATCCAGGCGCTCTGCGATTTCCCGATACCCCAGCCCCTCGAGCTGGCTCCAGAGAAACGCCCGGCGCACCACTGCCGAAAGACCGTCGAGCAACTCGTCCAGCGCCTGCAGGGTTTCCAGCAACAGCCAGCGCTGCTCAGGCGACGGCACGCTGTCTTCAGGCAACTGCGCCAGCGCTTCGAGGTAAGCCTGTTCCAGGCTGCGGCGAGTATAGAAGTTACTGAGCAGGCGCTTGCCCACCGTCAGCAGGTAAGCGCGTGGCTCCTGCATATCGGCGATCTGCTGAGAGCTGGACAGTACACGCAGGAACGTATCCTGACTCAGGTCCGCAGCATCCCATGCATTGCCCATGCGTCTGCGCAACCAGCTTTCCAGCCAGCCATGATGATCGCGGTAAAGGGAATGCAAGGTCTGCTGTGATAGCGTCGCTGCTTCAGTCATGTCAAAAGCCTTGAGCGATGGGTGCGCCAAATGAGACTGATTCTAATTAGTGTTATATCCCGAGTCCACGCTCTTTTTTTCAAAAAGCCCGCCGCCGCTGCGTAAAATCGGGGTCATTGGTCCGCAACGCGTTGATCTGCGCTGTATGCAAGTGATTCACTCGAGCGACAAATAAACGCGATGTGTATCTTTTTCGTACCACTTTCGACGTAAATTTCTTCCGGGAAATCGATCAGTGGTTCGCCCCCGCCAATACGCCAAGTGCCGCACGATCAAGATGTCGCTCGACACGTCCCTCGCGGATCAACAGTGCCCTGTCACACAAATGGGCAACGGTATTCATGTCGTGACTGACCAGAATCATGGTCATGCCCGTGTCGCGACGCAGGGCCTGGAGAAGATTGAGTATTTCCGCCTGAACGGTCATGTCCAGCGCCGAGGTCGGTTCGTCCAGCAACAACAGTGCTGGATTCAATTGCAGCGCACGAACGATGGCAACGCGCTGACGCTGGCCGCCGGACAGTTGATGCGGGTAGCGATCGAGCATGTCACCCGACAGGCCCACCTGTTCCATCGATGCAACCAGATTGGCCTCGTCGAAAGGAAGGCCGTTGATCTGCCGCGGCTCGCGCAGGCTGCGACGGATCCGGTGCAGCGGATGCAATGATGCATAAGGGTCCTGAAACACCATCTGCACCTGCTGACGCAAGGTTCCCGTGAAGGCTTGCTGCGCGTGAAGCGGCTGCCCGAACAGGTTCACACTGCCCTGCCAGTCGCGCTGGAGGCCGGCGAGCACTCGCAACAAAGTCGATTTGCCAGAGCCCGACGCGCCGATCAGGCCAAAGCATTCACCCGGTTCGATTCTCAACTCTGCCATCTGCAGTGCAGTAAAGGCATGCAGGCCGCGTTTGAAACTTACCGTCAGTTCACTGATATCCACCACGCTCATGGCAGCGCCTCCATTAGTTTGCGATCAAGGGTCGCAAGTGCCTGACCATAGGTCAGAGCAGAGGGCTGACAGCGCCATAGCGTCTGCGTGTAGGGGTTACTGGCAGTTGCCAATTCGGCGGAGTTGCATCGGTCGACAATCCGCCCGCGGTACATGACCAGCGCCCGGTCACAATATTTCGCCACCAGAGGCAGATCATGACTGATCAGCAGTAACCCCATGTTGCGTTGTTCGACAAGGCCCAGAATCAACTCCAGAATCTGATCGCGCAGGCCGCTGTCGAGTGCCGAGGTGGGTTCGTCGGCAATCAAAAGGCGCGGATCATTGATCAGCATCGCGGCGAGCATCACCCGCTGCCCCATGCCGCCGGACAGTTCGTGGGGGTAGCTGTCATACAGCGCCAGCGGGTTGGGCAAGCCTACAGCCTCCAGCATGTCGAGTACTTTTTCGCGGCGCTCACGGCGTCCCAGCCGGGTATGCAGCACCAGCGCCTCTTCAACCTGAATGCCGACCCTGAGCACCGGGTTGAGCGAATACCTGGGGTCCTGCAACACCAGTGACAGACGAGTACCGCGCAGGCCCTGCCATTGCTTTGCCGTCAGACTGCGCAGGTCATCGCCTGCCAGGCTCATGTGTTCGGCGGTCACCTGACCGGGGCGTGCGACAAGCCCCAGCAACGCACGCGCGGTGAGTGACTTGCCCGAGCCGGACTCACCCACCAGCGCGACCTTTTCAGTGCCCACAGTGAAATCGATCCCCTTGACCACCTCGATCAGTTCCGGGCCCGAGCCTGGAAAACCGATCCGCAAGCCCTGCACGTTCAACAGCGATTGTTCATGAGTCATGACGAGGATCCAGTACATCGCGCAGACCGTCGCCCAGCAGGTTGAAAGACAGGCTCGTCAGCAATATCGCGATTCCCGGTGCAGCGGCGACCCACCACTGATCAAAGATGACCCGGCTGCCGTCGGCAACCATCGAGCCCCATTCGGCAGTCGGTGGCTCGACACCCAGGCCAAGAAACCCCAGCCCTGCGGCGGCCAGAATGATGCCGCCCAGGTTCAGTGCTACACGCACGATTACCGAAGGCAGGCACAGCGGCAGGACGTGACCGATCAACAGACGCATGCCACGTATGCCCTGCAAGTGAGCTGCGGCCAGATAGTCGCTGTTGCGCAATACACTGGTTTCCGCCCTTGCCTGACGGGCATACGCGGGCCATGCCGTGAGCGACAGTGCCAGTGCCCCGTTGAGCAGGCCCGGCCCCAGAATTGCGACAAACGCCAAGGCCAGCACCAATTGCGGAAAGGCCATGATTATGTCGGTCAGGCGCATCAGGATTCGCTCGGCCCAGCCGCCGTAAAAGCCGGCAGTAACGCCCACCAGCAAACCGATGGGCAAGGTCAGCAGCAATACCAGCGTTACCAGCAGCAAGGTCGGGCGTGTGCCGTAAAGCAGGCGTGTGAACAGATCCCGGCCAAACGCATCGGTGCCCAGCCAGTGGGTGGCAGACGGCGGCAGCAGACGCTCCTGAATATTCTGCGTATTGGGATCAAAACCACTCAACAGCGGCGCCAGCAACGCCACAAGTACCAGCACCCCGATAATCGACGCGCCGATGAGTAATGCGGGTGAGCGACGCCATCCGCTGCGAGCCACTATATTGTCGAACGCTACGGAAACACTCATGACACCCCCCGTGTTCGCGGATCGATCATGCCAGCCAGCACATCGGCGATGCCGTTGACGACCACAAAACAGAGTCCGATAACCAGCGTGCTACCGAGGATCGCTGGTACGTCACCGGCAAACAACGCCGTGGTGAGGTAGCGGCCGATACCCGGCCAGGCGAAGACCGTCTCGGTGAGAATCGAGCCTTCGAGAAGACTGGCGTAAGACAGGGCAACGACGACCACCAGCGTCCCGGCAACGTTCGGCAACACATGGCGCAACAGCACCCGACCACGTCCCGCCCCCTTGGCCAGCGCAGTCACGACGTACTCCTTGCCCATTTCTCCCAGCAGCGCGGAGCGTGTCATGCGGCAAATGCCTGCCATCGAGTAAAACGCCAGGACTAGAACAGGCAAGACCAGATGACTGAAGGCGTTGGCCAGCGCGCCGCTTTCGCCAGAGCGCCAGGTGTCCCACAACATCAATCCACTGCTCAATTCAAGGGTGTACAGGTACGAATCGTCCAGACGGCCTGGCCCGCCAGTCCATTGCAGCCTGGCGTAGAACAGCAGGAGCATCAGCAGACCGAGCCAGAAGATCGGCACCGAATAGCCAATCAGCGAGACCAGCCGCACCAGCCCGTCAACCCAGCCTCCCGGCCGCCACGCTGCCAGCAGGCCCAATGACAGGCCGAGGGTACTGCCCAGCAGAATGGCCAGGGTCGCGAGCTCAAGTGTGGCTGGCAGCGCACGGCTCAAACCTTCCAGCACGGGCTGCCCGGAGGTAATGGAAACCCCAAGATCTCCTTGCCCCAGGTTGTCCAGATATCGACCGAACCGCGCTGGCCAAGGTTGATCAAGGCCCAGATCGGTTCGAACCTGGGCCAGCGACGATTCGCTGGCGTGATCGCCAGCAATCCTTAGCGCCGGATCGACTGGCGATAGAGTGGTCAGCATGAATGTGAAGAACAACAGGCCGATCAGTGTTATCGACAACGACAACAGTCCGCTGGCCGCCACTTTCACTCTGCGTGAAGCCCCTGCTCTCACTTGCTTTTGCTCACCTGATCAAAATACGGCAGCGAAACGGTGATGTTCTGTAACACACCTTGCACGCCGTCATGTACCGCGACCTGGTTCTGACCTTGCAGCGCCACGACAAATGGCGAGCTTTGCTGCACAGTTTTTTGCAGGTCGGTATACAGCGCAACACGTTTTTGCGGGTCACGTTCGGCAGCAGCCGTGCGGGTTTCCTGGCTCAGTTGCGGGATATCCCACTGAGTGCGCCAGGCGATGGTTTTCGGACCGTTGGCGACGTTGTAAGTGAAGGCGCTCGCGTTGGAGTGAGGATCCAGATAATCCATCCCCCAGTAGGTGAAGATCAGCTGAAAGTCCCGGGCGCGCATTTTCGCCAGTAGCTCGCTTTCTACCAGCGGACGCACTGAAATCTCTATGCCGGCTTTGGCAAAACTGGCTTGCAGCGCCTGAGCAATATCCGTGTAGGGAGGTTGATTGAACACATTGAGTTCGATTTTCGTGCCTTCGGCAATACCACCCGCCTTTAAAGCGGCCTTGGCTTTATCGACGTCCAGTTTGAACGGTTTGTCGACCAGCGAGCCGATGACGCCCGCAGGGAGGAATGCCTGGTGGATGCTGTACTGGTTTTTCAACAGATCTTTGGAAATGCCCTGATAATCAACCAGCCAACGAGCAGCTTCCCAGAACGCCGGGTTCTTCAGTGCAGGCGCCTGCGTGCTGCCACTGTTGATGGCCAGGTAATAGATCATTGAGGACGGGAATCGCTGCACACTGACGCCCTTCTGCTTTTCCAGAGCGCTGAACTGGTCTGCGCCCAGATCGAACGCAAGGTCAGCATCGCCCTGCACCACCAACAGACGTCGGGTTGCCGGGTCAGTGACGTTCTTGAGGATTACTGTTTTCAGCTTGGGGGCCTTGATGGCATTAGGATTGGCCTGAAGCACCAGCGCCTCGTGCGGCACGTAGCTGCGCAGCGCATAGGAACCCGTACCGGCTGAATGATTTTTCAGCCAGCCGTTGCCCAGATCAGCGTCTTTCGTATGCTTGCCGACCTCTACCGCGTCGACAATGAAGCCCACTGGCGTCGCAGACAGAATGCTCAACGCAAATGAGCTGCCTACCGCTGCTGGCCAGGAAATCTTCACATGCTGGTCATCCACCCGGGTCAGGAAGCTGTCGACGTTTTCCGCCGTCCAGCCCAACTCACCCAGGATGAATGCAGGCGACTTGTTCAGTTTGACCACGCGGCTCAACGAGTAAATGACGTCTTCCGGGCGAACACTGTTGCCCGAGGCAAATCTGGCACCGTCACGCAGTTCGAAAACCAGACTCTTGTCGTCGTCACCCGCCTTCCATCTGGATGCCAGGGCAGGCACCAGGCTGGCCGGGTTCTGCCGGTCTGGCTCAAGCAAGCGCTGATAGATATTAGCCAGGGTGTTGGTCGCGGTTATTTCAAAACTTTCGGCGGGGTCCAAGCTGGCAATGTCGTCTATTGAACGCGCCACCACCAGCGTATCCGGGGGCGTCGCAGCCCAGGCTGAACCGCTGATTGTGATTGCCATAGCCAGAGCTGTCAGACGCCGCATCGTGAATTCCCTTATGAGCTTGAGTTATTGGGAGCAGACGATATAGCGCATTTGGTAATATAAAAAAGACTGTTTAGTCATTAACTTAGAACGTTTTTCTGGGGTTGAAATGTTGGCGGATAAAGCGACGCTACGGTTTGGGAAGTGATGCGCAATAGATTGCGCAATCAGCGGTCGCTTTAGATCGGTTAGGCGCTTGCGAGCCTCGCCTCGCGGCGCTTTGACGGCGTTGCGCAATATCTTGTAATCGCACGCAGAATCTCGCGCAGGTTTTATTGGATTTTCGATTGAGAAATCACTCTCGAATCACACTTAAAGTTAACCTTTTGATTTATATGAATAAAAAATATTTGGCACTGTTCTTGTTAGCTCTCACGGCATTCAACTAGCCCAACTGTCCGTTTCTGTCTGGGCCTCGACGGTATCGATCACCAACGCCAGAACAGGGAATTCTTACAATGACCACCGGCAGACTGAGCGATGGCCCTTCCTGCGAAATGGACAAACTGATCGTCCAGATCGTGGGTAAGGATCATTCGGAACAGCAGCAGGTTTTGCTGGTCGGCTCTGATGGAAATCGTATCTATCAAGCCAAATCGGAAAGGCTGGTAAACGAGCTGTTCAGCAGCACCCTGAAGGTCTGGGATCACATCGAGGGCACGCGTCTTCATCTGCAGATCGCGACCTTTGAAGGCGAGCCGATTCGCCTGCCGTTATTCAGCGGCACCAAGGTCACACCGCGACAGGCCGATGCGCAGTTCAACCAGATCGTTCCGGTATTACCGTTCGTGG